>DAINAS010000003.1:0-173775 GCA_036733365.1 Proteiniphilum sp. | reverse complement strand
GGTTAAGTCGTGCATTCTCGGTGCTTACAAAGGAGACACCAATTTGCACCTCCACCTGCTCTCCCTCCTCCAACTCGTAGCTGAACCAGGCACCAATGTCGTCACCGGCAATGTCACGAGTGTAGCGGGTGTAGAGTTTTCGTGTGCCGCTGGTAGAATCCCACTGCGCCTCGACTCCCATTTCACGCTGCTGTTTCCAGTAGCCGAAACGTTGTGGTGCCTTGTTCACCCGCATCACGAAGTAGATTGGGAAGACCGCCTGTGGGTTGTAGCAGAAGGTGCCCAGTAACTTCATCCCCTCCACCTCGGTATCACTCACCCGACGCATCCAGGCCCCCGACTCGTTTGTGAGTCCCTCACCCAGGTTGAGCAGGATATTTCCCTCCCCTTCCGGAAAGGTGAAGCGGGCGATGCTGCTGCGCTCAGTGGTCGTCACCTCAGTCCTGACGCCATACTTCGTAAGCCTGTTGGTGTAATAACCTGGCGAGGCGTACTCATCGCTGTAGCCACTCCCGTATTGGGTGTAGTCTACATTCAACTCACCACTCGTAGGCATCAGCAGGAGGGACCCCATCTCGGGGCAGCCCACACCGCTCAGGTTGACGTGTGAGTATCCGGTGAAGAAACAGTTGTCGTACGAATAGGGGGTGGACCACCACTGTTTGTCCTTGTCGAAACGGTTCTCTTTCGATCCCATCACGTTGAAGGGGGCCACCGACATCATACCGTGGGGCAGTACCGGGCCGGGATGCGTGGTGCCATAGTTAGTAGTGCCGATAAAGGGATTGACCCTCTCTGCCGGCTCCTGCGCCATCAGTGGCAGGGTGAATAGAAAAAGCAGTAAGGAGAGTAAAGTGTTTCTGAACAGATACATATGAATGAACTCTTTTTTATGTCACATCGAAATAACTCTGTGCCATTGCCGAATTAGCTTCGCGTCACCTTTTGTACGATTGCATCCACGGCGGCATGAAGACCATCACTGTTCTTCCCGCCGGCAGTGGCAAAATGGGGTTGTCCACCACCACCACCCTGGATCAGCTTCGCCGCCTCTCGCACCATGTTACCGGCATGCAACCCTTTCGCGACCAGGTCGTCACTCAACATCACCGTCAGTGATGGTTTACCGTTCAACTGAACGCCGGCCACGAAGAGCATTTTCTCGGGGAACTGCGCTTTCAGCTGGAAAGCAATATCCTTCACCACGTCGGGCATCCCTACCGGCAACTCCACTCGGAACAGGGTGATCCCATTCAGTTCTACTCTCTTCTCTATGATTCGTTGGCGCAGTTGCTCGCTCTTCTCTTTCAAGAACTCCTGCACCTGCTTCTTCATCTCATCATTCTCCGACATAAGGCGCTGTACCCCCTGCATAATATCAGGCACGTTGTTGAGCATGTTTTTGATCTCCAGGATCGCATCCTCCTTGGCATAGAGGTACTCCTCACATCCTTTGGCGGTAACCGCTTCAATGCGCCTCACACCTGCAGCGATGGCACTCTCGCTCACGATGCGGAAGGTCCCGATGCGGCCGGTAGAGGAGATGTGTGTCCCTCCGCATAACTCAATGGAAGAGCCAAATCGAACGGTACGAACCACCTCGCCATACTTCTCTCCGAAGAGCGCCATCGCTCCCTCTGCTTTAGCCTCTTCAATGGGTACATTGCGATGTTCCTCTATTGGATAGTCACCCCTGATGGCAGCGGTCACCTTTCTTTCCACCGCACGGATCTCCTCCGGTGTCATCTTCTGGAAGTGTGAGAAGTCGAACCGCAACAAATCGGACGAGACATAAGAGCCTTTCTGCTCCACATGGTTGCCAAGGACCTCACGCAATGCCTCATGCATCAGGTGGGTGGCAGTATGGTTGCACTCGGTGGCAATACGTTTTTCCTCATCGATACGGGCTATGAACTCCGCATCCGGATTTGCGGGGAGCCTGTCGGTGAGGTGCACCGCCAGGTTATTCTCCCGCTTGGTGTCTAAGATGGGGATCCATTCGCTGCCATCAGCAGCTGTGAGGCGGCCGCTGTCGCCCACCTGTCCACCCATCTCGGCATAGAAGGGTGAGCGGGAGAGGACTAATTGATAATACTGTTTGTTCTTCTGCTTAACAACTCGATATCGGAGAATGCGGGTGCTGCTTTCAATTTCATCGTATCCCACAAACGTTGGATCACCCTCATGCAGTCTAGTCCAGTCGCCTGTTTCCGTTGCGGCAGCATTGCGCGCACGCTGTTTCTGCTTCTGCATCTCGGCGTCAAATCCAGCCAGGTCGACTCGCATGTCATGCTCCCGCAGAATCAGCTCTGTCAGGTCGACAGGAAAACCGTAGGTATCGTAAAGCTGGAAAGCTACCTCCCCACTGAAGTACTCACCTTTAGACTCCGGGATGCTTTTCTCAAGCATCTTGATGCCGGTCTCTAGGGTTCGGAGGAATGACTCCTCCTCCTCCTTGATCACCTTTTCAATTAGCGTTTGCTGTGCTTGCAGCTCAGGGTAGGCTTCGCCCATCACCTCAATCAGGGTGGGCAGTAAACGGTAGATGAACGACTCATGCATCCCCAGGAAGGTGTAGCCGTAGCGTACGGCGCGACGAAGAATACGACGGATCACGTAGCCCGCACGGGCGTTGGAAGGTAATTGTCCATCGGTGACAGAGAAAGCAATGGTACGCAGATGGTCGGCAATGACCCGCATGGCGATATCCTTCCTGACTTCCTCACCATAGGGATGGGATGTGATCTCCGCAATCCTGCGAATGATGGGCTGAAACAGGTCGGTGTCATAGTTGGAGAGCTTTCCCTGTACGGCCATACAGAGTCGTTCGAAACCCATACCAGTGTCGATCACCTTTGCCGGCAGCGGTTCCAGCGTACCGTCCGCCTTGCGGTTGTACTGCATGAATACCAGGTTCCATATCTCGATGACCTGCGGATGACTCTGGTTCACCAACGCCAGTCCGCTTACCTTCTCACGCTCACTATCAGGTCGGATATCGATATGGATCTCGGAGCATGGACCACAGGGGCCGGTATCTCCCATCTCCCAGAAATTGTCTTTCTTGTTACCGTTGATGATACGTTCCTTCGGCAGAAAAGCCTCCCAGAAGGATGCAGCCTCGTCGTCTCGCTCCAACCCCTCTTCGCTGGAACCCTCGAAAACGGTCACGTAGAGTCGCTCCTTGTCAAGCTTCAGCACCTCGGTGAGGTACTCCCAGGCCCAGCTGATAGCCTCCTTCTTGAAATAGTCGCCAAAGGACCAGTTACCCAACATCTCAAACATGGTGTGGTGGTAGGTGTCGTGACCCACCTCCTCCAGGTCGTTGTGTTTGCCACTCACACGAAGGCACTTCTGGGAGTCGGCTACCCGTGGGTACTTCACCGGGGCGTTGCCCAGGATGATATCCTTGAACTGGTTCATACCGGCATTGGTGAACATCAGGGTGGGGTCATCCTTGATGACCATGGGTGCCGATGGCACAATCTGGTGCTGCTTCGATTGGAAAAAATCTTTGAACGACTGGCGGATTTCTTTCGACGTGATCATATCTCTCTGTTCGTTTGCTATTTTTCATTTAATCGTTGATTTGTGGATCTCGATACAACGCAGTCCGCAAATCTGGATGATGTTGCTCATTTCAATTTAGAAGTGCAAAGATACTATTTTCTTGTGTTTTACGGAACAGAAATGAAGAGATCACTTTTCAAAGCTTTCCTGTTTACGAACATTTCTTCGTACATTTGCAACTGTGGTGGATGGGAGACAATTGATTTTATCCACCAAATAACTGCCAACACAAGAACAATGTCTAATGTAGTGATTTCTGAATGTCCCATTTGCGGCAGCAATAAGATTGAGAAACGGTTTGACTGTGAGGATTATTTCTCCAGCAGTGAGATGTTTCCTATAAGTGACTGCCTGCAATGCGGATTTCGTCTCACCAATCACTTTCCACCTGAAGAGAGAATCGGGAATTATTACGATACAGCCAACTATATCTCTCACTCCGACTCAGACAAAGGAGTCACAAACAAACTTTATCAACTTTTCCGCAGGATAATGCTACGACGGAAAGTGCGGCTCGTGAAACGGTTCACCAATCACATCGAGCCTGAACTACTGGATATCGGTTGTGGTACCGGTCACTTCCTGCAGACGGCAAGAGCGGCTGGTTTCAGGGTAACGGGGATCGAGAAAAGCAGTATGGCAAGGGAAAAAGCTCACTCCCTGTTCAATCTCGATGTGCTGGAAGATCTGGATCATTTTATACCGGAACATTCGTTTGAGGTGATCACTCTCTGGCATGTGCTGGAGCACCTGGAGAAACTGAACGAAAGTATTGCCAAAATCAGTAGTATACTGGCTCAGGAAGGTACGCTGGTAGTTGCGCTGCCCAACCACCACTCATATGACGCAGAGGTATATGGTAAGCAGTGGGCGGCCTATGATGTGCCTCGCCATCTCTGGCATTTCACATCCGAAACGGTGGAGCAACTGATGCTGAAGCACGGCATGAGGGTGGTGAAGCGTTATCGCATGCCACTCGATGCCTTTTATATCAGCCTTGTAAGTGAATCCTACAAGGGTTCTTCTCCCTGGAGTCGATTTCCGAAGGCTTTTTTGGTAGGCATGACAGGCTATCTACTCTCCTTGTTTGACCTGAAACAGAGCAGTTCAATCATCTATATCATCAAAAAGTAACCATCCACGACCATGGGCAAACGAAAGAAACCAATCCAGTTCAGCGAGAAGCGTCTCTACTACTCCATACAGGAGGTGGCAGACCATTTCGCTGTGAATGTATCCCTACTTCGATTCTGGGAGAAGGAGTTCGACAACATCAATCCCAAAAAAACGGCAGGAGGCACTCGTCAGTACAGACAGGAGGACATCCAGCAGGTTGAGATTGTGTACCATCTAGTGAAAGAAAAAGGGATGACACTGGAGGGGGCACGACAAACACTCCGCAGCAAAAAGGATGAGGAGACCAAGCGGGTGGAGGCGGTTGCACGACTGACGGAGATCAAAAAGGCACTGCAGCAACTCGAGGAGGAGTTCGACCGGCTCCACGAACAGCGTAAGTATTCGAAAACAATCACCGAGGAATGACAAGAAAAATACTCTTCATTCTTTTAACAGCTCTTGTTACTTCCCTTTCTGTTCAACCGCAGGAGGTTGTGAAGGTAGGTGCGGAACTGACAGCATGTTATTTCCTGCTACTGGAAGGAAAGAGGGTGGCGGTAATGACCAACCAGACAGGCATGGCAGGCGATGAGCACCTTGTAGACCTGCTATTGAGTCATAACCACAACCTGGTGGGTATATTCTCACCTGAACATGGGTTCCGTGGCACCGCCGATGCAGGTGAACATGTATCCAGTTCGGTAGATGAGAAAACCGGCATCCCCATCTGGTCGCTATACGGAAGTGGCAACGGCAAGCCCTCCGCCGAGAAAATGAAAGCATTCGACATCCTGGTATTTGATCTCCAGGATGTGGGGCTCCGTTTTTATACCTATTATGCCAGTATGGCACGCCTGATGGATGCCTGCGCAGAGCATGGAAAGAAGATGATCGTGCTGGACCGCCCCAATCCCAACGGCATGTATGTGGATGGTCCTATTCTAGACATGAAGCACAAGTCGGGTGTGGGATGGCTCCCGATCCCGGTGGTGCACGGCATGACGCTGGGCGAGCTAGCGCTGATGATCAACGGCGAAGGATGGTTGCCAGAGAAGAGGGTCTGCGACCTGACAGTGATTCCCTGTGAGAACTACACACACCAGACACGCTACGTGCTTCCCATCGCACCCTCACCCAACCTGCCCAACAACCACGCCATCTATCTCTACCCCTCCACCTGCCTCTTTGAGGGAACGGTGATGAGTTTGGGCAGGGGTACTCCCTACCCTTTTGAGGTGTACGGACATCCCAATTACAAGGGTTCTGCCTTCAGCTTCACACCTCGCAGTATGCCAGGTGCCAGGAAACCTCCGTTACTTAACAAAAAGTGCTATGGGGTAGATTTGCGTGAGCTGCCGGATGAACAGATCATCACCGCCGGGTTCGATCTCTCTTATCTGATCGACGCCTACCGGAACCTCAACATTGGGAATAAGTTCTTCACCTCATTTTTTGAAAAACTGGTGGGGGTAGATTATATCCGGCAGGAGATCATTGCAGGCAAAACGGCTGAACAGATCAGTAAAAGGTGGTACTGTGATGTGGAGCAGTTCAAGCACCAACGGAAGCCCTACCTGCTATATGAAGAGTAAATCAACGGAACATTGTCTTTTGATAAAAATGCGCAATGATGCGCATTTTTTGTATTTTTGCACTTCATTTACACAACGTTCAGGAGACAACTCGGGAAAATAGTCTTTTCGCTCGTTGAATTGCGTTAAGAATAAGAATTGAATCACAATATGGAGATTGCAAGCAAATACAACCCTGCAGAGGTTGAAGAGAAGTGGTACCAGTACTGGATGGAACACAACCTGTTCCACTCCGAACCCGATGAGCGTGAACCCTACACCATCGTCATTCCGCCCCCCAACGTCACCGGCGTACTGCACATGGGGCACATGCTCAACAACACCATCCAGGATGTGCTGGTGCGCCGTGCGCGCATGCAGGGGAAGAATGCCTGCTGGGTGCCCGGCACCGACCACGCTTCCATCGCCACAGAGGCAAAGGTGGTGAACCGCCTGGCAGCACAGGGGATTAAAAAGAGCGACCTCACCCGAGATGCATTTCTCAATCATGCCTGGGAGTGGACCCACGAGCATGGGGGAATCATCCTGGAGCAGTTGAAGAAGCTGGGAGCCTCCTGTGATTGGGAGCGTACCGCTTTCACCATGGATGAAGTCCGCTCGGAAAGCGTACTACGTGTCTTCTGCGATCTCTACGAGAAAGGATTGATCTACCGCGGTGTGCGGATGGTCAACTGGGACCCGAAGGCGCTCACCGCTCTCTCCGACGAAGAGGTGATCCACAAGGAGGTGAACGGCAAGCTCTATTACCTGCGGTATATGATCGAAGGGGATCCTGACGGCGGCTACGCAGTGGTGGCAACTACGCGCCCGGAGACCATCATGGGCGACACCGCCATGTGCATCAACCCTAATGATCCAAAGAACGCACACCTGAAGGGGAAGAGAGTGATTGTCCCGCTCGTGAACCGCGTGATCCCGGTGATCGAGGATGACTATGTAGACATTGAGTTCGGTACCGGTTGCCTAAAGGTGACTCCGGCACATGATGTGAATGACTACATGCTGGGAGAGAAGTACAACCTCCCCTCCATCGACATCTTTAATCCCGACGGCACCCTCAACGAGCATGGTGCCATGTATGCCGGGAAGGAACGTTTCGCGGTTCGCAAACAGATCGAGAAGGACCTGGAAGCGGCCGGACTGATAGAGAAGACCGAGCCTTACACCAACAAGGTGGGCTTCTCGGAACGTACCGACGAAGCGATTGAACCGAAGCTCTCGATGCAATGGTTCCTGAAGATGGATGAGCTGGCACAACCGGCCGCCGAAGCGGTAGAGCAGGATACCATCCGTTTCTTCCCGGAGAAATACAAGAACACCTACCGCCACTGGATGGAAAACATCAAGGACTGGTGCATCAGCCGACAGCTCTGGTGGGGTCACCGCATCCCGGCCTACTTCCTCCCGCGGGGAGGTGTAGTGGTTGGGATGACCCGCGAGGAGGCATTCGAGAAGGCAAAAAAGATTGTTGACTATCCGCTCACCATCAATGAGCTGAAACAGGATGAGGATGTGCTCGACACCTGGTTCTCCTCCTGGCTCTGGCCCATCTCCGTCTTCGACGGCATCAGGAAGCCGGAGAATAGCGACATCCAGTACTACTATCCCACCAGCGACCTGGTAACGGGACCCGATATCATCTTCTTCTGGGTGGCACGTATGATCATGTCGGGCTACGAGTACCGGCAGGATGCCTGCTTCCGGAATGTCTACTTCACCGGTATCGTACGCGACAATCATGGTCGCAAGATGTCGAAGCAGCTGGGCAACTCACCCGACCCCATCGAGCTGATGAACCGTTACGGAGCCGATGGTGTCCGTATGGGGATGCTGCTCTCCTCGGCCGCCGGCAACGACCTGCTGTTCGATGAGACCCTCTGTGAACAGGGACGTAACTTCAACAACAAGATATGGAACGCCTTCCGCCTGATCAAGGGATGGGAGACCAACGACACCATCCCCCAGCCGGAGTCGGCACGGATTGCCATCAACTGGTTTGGTAGCAAGCTTACGGAAACCATCGTTGAACTGGAAGATCTATTCTCCAAGTACCGCCTCTCGGAAGCGCTGATGCTGCTCTACAAGCTATTCTGGGATGAGTTCTCCTCATGGTACCTGGAGATGATCAAGCCTGCCTACCAGCAGCCTATCGACAGCGAGACCTACCGGGTAACCCTTGACTATTTCGATGCGCTGCTCCGCCTGCTGCATCCCTTTATGCCCTTCATCACCGAAGAGCTGTGGCAAGCACTGCAACAGAGAGCGGAAGGGGATAGCATCATGACCGCTCAGCAGCCCAAAGAGGGTGCAACTGACACAGAACTGCTGAACCAGTTTGAACAGGTGAAACAGCTGATCGCAGGGGTGCGCACCATCCGTTTGGAGAAGAATATTCCCAACAAAGACGCATTGGAGTTACAGGTCATCGGAGGGCACAACGACCGGTACAACAGTGTGATCACCAAGATGTGCAACCTCTCCTCACTCACGGTCGTCTCCGAAAAAGTGACCGGAGCCGCGGGATTCATGGTGGGCACCACCGAATATTCGGTGCCGCTGACTGACAAGATAGACCTGGATGCGGAGCTCCGGAAGCTGAAAGCAGAACTGGCATACACCGAAGGCTTCCTGCTGTCGGTTTCAAAAAAGCTGGGCAACGAGCGGTTCGTACAAAACGCCAAACCTGAAATCGTAGAGAACGAGCGAAAGAAGAAAGCGGATGCGGAAAGCAAGATCGCTTCACTGAAAGAAAACATAGCCGCACTGGAGAAATGACAGCGGTTGAAAACATATCCTATCAATTGTAACCCGTTATAACATGAAGAATATCCAATTTCCCTCGCTGCAAATAGTGGCAACGGTTGTAATGTTGCTAGTCAGCCTGTCATGCTCCTCTTCGAATGAATCCCCGGAGGAACATCCTTTCCTGGACATAAAAAGCATATCATCCAAAAGCCTCCCTGCCAACGGTGGTGAGACGATCATCAGTGTGGGCTCGCGACCGGCAGCCGCTGCACTGTCCGACACCGGGTGGTTGTCTTTGAAATCATCCACACCGCAGGAGAACCATACTTCGTTCTTGTTCATGGCAGAGGCCAATAAAGGTGACTCGCGCATGGCAAACATCACCATTACTGCCGGCGACAAGCATGAGACCATCATTATCCTCCAGGAGGAGGGAGACAATAGCGGAGACCCTGCAGAAGAGACGCAGCCTGCAGTAATAGTGGCTCGGCAGCTGGGCCTGGGATGGAATCTGGGCAATCAGCTCGATGCACATGCCAACAACGTGTCTGGCGAGACACTGTGGGGTAACGGTAAAGCCACACAAGAGACGCTCCACAAGGTGAGGGAAGCTGGTTTTACATCGGTACGCATACCCGTCACCTGGCTAGGCAAAGTGGGTGCGGCACCTGATTATTCAATCGACTCCGGATGGCTGGAACGTGTGGCAGAGATTGTGGGTTATGCAGAGCATGCAGGATTGAAAGCCATCATCAACATTCACCATGATGGTCACCGAAATGAGGATGAACCGGGAAACTGGCTCGATATCACGAAAGCAGCTTCAAACGCCACTGCCAACGAGGCCATAAAGGCACAACTAAGTGCCATGTGGACACAGATAGCCGAGCGCTTTAAAGAGAAAGGGGAGTTCCTGATCTTCGAAGGTGTGAACGAGATTCATGACGGAAAATGGGGTTACGGTGACAATACCAGTGACGGCGGGAAGCAGTATGCCATTCTCAATGAGTGGCAACAGACGTTTGTGGATGCCGTGCGTGCTGTCGGTGGCAACAATGCCTCCCGTTACCTTGGCATTAGCGGTTACATCACCAATCCCAAGTTGACGATGAAACACCTGAAGCTGCCGGAGGATTCTGCAACAGATCGCTTGCTGGTATCGGTACACTACTACGACCCTCATGAATTCACACTGACTGATAAGTTTGGTGAGTGGGGACACACCGGTGCCACCGGAAAGAAAGAGCAATGGGGTGACGAAGATCATATGAGGAAGGTGTTTGCTGATTTGAAAGCCACCTATGTCGACAAGGGTATTCCCGTTTATATCGGAGAGATGGGCTGCGTGCACCGTAGCAACAGTCGCTCCGAGTCGTTCCGGAAATATTACCTTGAATATCTGTGCAAGGCTGCCCGCACCTATGGCATGGCTGCTTTTTACTGGGACAACGGCAGCACCGGTACGGGGCATGAAAGTTCCGGTCTGATCGATCATGCCACGGGCAATTATGTCAACAATGGAAAAGAAATTGTGGAGGTCATGATAAGAGGTTATTTTACGACCGACACTTCTTATACATTGGAAACCGTCTATCAAAATGCGCCTCAATAAAAGGAACCTTCTATTGGCCATCTATTTGGTAACAAGTACATTCTGCAGAGTTTAAAACTCCAGATAGGGCTCCAGACGTTTAATATCCTCCTGCGTAAATTGATCCAGCATCGCCAGTTCCCGAATCGATTGGATGTTACCTTTCTTTCGCCGGAGGTTAAAGATGGCCTGCACCTGCTCATAATTGAGATAGGGATGGCGTAGCAACTCTCTGAACTCAGCAAGGTTCACCGGCAGTGGTCGCCATACACTGTCCGGCGTAATATAGGGCGATATGCGGGCAAATAATTCCTCGTTTAACCCATATACCTCCAGCAGCTGATCCTTGCGCACATAGCCTCCCAGTAGCTCACGATACTTCACGATGCGAGACGCATAGCTGGTACCGATGCCCGGGATCATCTTCCAACGCGTTGTATCCACCTCATTCAGTGTGATGGTCTCCCCCGGCTGTAGCTTCACCGCGAAGCGATTTGAAGGAAAGCTGCGATCTCTACCCTCTCCCCCGGAAGCGTCATCTGGTTTTCTTTCATCACCACCCGACATGGATTTCAACCCTTCCGGTTCTCCTACAGGAGCATCCATCCCCTCCTCCTGATGAACCTCCCCGCTGCGGCGAAACTGTTCAAATGCCTGAATGAGCGAATCGTTCTCTTGTAATACGAAGTGGGATGAACGACGGCTGCTGAGTAATATCTGCAGGATCAGCGTCAACACGATCAGGATCAACAGAAGCAGTACGCCCAACCTCGATCCTCTTTGAAAATATAGAAAATCCTTCCAGCGCATTTAATCGAAGGCTCTCTGTTCAGCCTGGTAAAGTTACAAAATATCTTATTTTCCTTCTTGATAAAATAGTAGAAATTGTACCTTTGGATGTTGAATGTCAATTACAACTCTTTTTGAACCTTGATTTCCGCTGAATATGGTATTGAACTACATCTGGATCGCGTTCTTCCTCATCGCCTTTGTGGTGGCTTTGGTAAAGCTGCTCTTCTTTGGAGACATGCAGGTCTTCACCGACATCATGAACTCCACCTACGACACCGCACGTACCGGTTTCGAGATCTCACTCGGACTGACAGGAGTGCTCTCGCTTTGGTTGGGAGTGATGAAGATCGGAGAGCGGGGCGGAATGGTGGAGCTCTTCTCACGCGCGGTAGCGCCCCTCTTCTCTCGTATCTTCCCCGACCTTCCGAAAAACCACCCCGCCGCGGGATCGATGCTGATGAACATCTCTGCCAACATGCTGGGACTCGACAATGCAGCCACCCCCTTCGGCCTGAAGGCGATGCAACAGTTGCAGGAGATCAACCCACAGAAAGAGCAGGCTTCTAACCCGATGATCATGTTCCTTGTGCTGAATGCTTCCGGACTCACCCTGATACCTGTCACAGTGATGGTTTACCGCGCCCAGCTGGGTGCTGCCAACCCGGCCGATGTATTCATCCCCATCATGATCGCCACCTTCGCTGCCACACTCGCGGGAGTGATTGCAGTATGCCTGAGGCAGGGGATCAACATCTTCCAGCGTGCCATCATGGGCTTCCTGCTGGGCATGTGTGGTATCATCGCAGCCACCGTGCTGCTATTCCGCACCATGCCGCAGGAACAGATCAACATTGTCTCCAGTCTTGCAGCCAACATCATTCTCTTTTCTATCATCTGCCTCTTCATCTTAAAGGCGCTGCGGAAAAAGATCAACATCTTTGAGGCTTTTATCGATGGGGCTAAAGATGGTTTCAAAACCGCTGTCACCATCATCCCCTACCTGATCGCCATCCTTGTGGGCATCGGTGTCTTCCGGGCCTCGGGTGCGATGGATTTCCTCATGGATGGTTTGCGCAGCCTGGTGGCGATGACCGGTAGTGACACCCGCTGGGTGGATGGCATGCCCACAGCGCTGATGAAACCGCTCAGCGGTAGCGGCGCCAGGGGGATGATGATCGATACGATGAAAAACTTCGGTGCCGACTCATTTGCAGGACGTCTTTCAGCCGTTTTGCAGGGTGCTACCGACACCACCTTTTACATCGTTGCTGTTTACTATGGAGCCGTGAACATTAAAAATTCACGCTACACCGTTCCCTATGCGCTTTTGGCGGATCTGGCCGGTGTCATCGCTGCCATATTCACGGCCTACCTCTTTTTCGGTTAGCAAATATGCGATTCTCAAAGTTAATACATCTTAATAATTATGGCCATCAGATTTCAATCAGAGAACTTCCCCTTTCCGGGAGCAATCAAAAAACGTGAGACGGCAAACTGGATCAAAACGATTGCCGCCAATTATGGCAAGAAGGTTGGAGAACTATCCTACCTCTTTTGCGACGACCGGAAAATCCTGGAGATGAACCGCCACTATCTTCAGCATGATTATTTCACCGACATCATTACTTTCGACTATTCGGAAGAAAATACCATCGCTGGGGATATCATCATCAGCCTTGAGACGGTAGGCAGCAATTCACAAAAGTATCAGACTTCTTTTGAGGAAGAACTGCGACGGGTGATCATCCATGGTGTGCTGCACCTCTGTGGCCTGCGTGACAAGAACAGGAAGGAACAGAAAGAGATGAGGGAGGCAGAAGACAAAGCACTATTTCTGTTGAATTCTAACAGCCAATAATTTACAAAACGACTCAAGACCTTCCGATAATTCACATATGTAAAACAAAGCACTAAAGATATGACCAAAACCTTCTCTCTGATGTTCTACAACACCGAGAACTTTTACGACACCGTTGATGATCCCAATACGATGGATGATGAATTCACACCGGAAGGATTTCGTGAGTGGACCAATGATCGTTACCAGGATAAAGTTGAAAAATTGACAAATGTAATCACCAAGATCGTTCATCCAGATTACCCTGATATCATCTCTCTTGCTGAAATTGAAAACAAAACGGTGATGGAGAGCATGTTGCAGGAAATGAATCAGAGAGGCTTGAAGGGATACAGCTTCGTACATTATGACAGTCCCGATGAACGGGGTTCTGATGTGGCAATGATATACAACACCGGTACATTCAGGGTACTGGAGAGTCACCCGGTACTGGTTCGTCTCCCGGGTATTGAAGACCGTACACGGGATATCCTTTATGTAAAAGGAACAATCCCCAATGGGGAAGTGCTGCATCTCTTCACCATCCATTTTCCTTCACGCGCCGAGGGACGGAAACTTTCTGAAAGGAGACGTTATTTTGCTGCCAGTGAATTGAGGAACGCTGTCTACAAATTGACAGCGGAAGAACCCGAAGCGAATGTGATCATCATGGGAGACTTCAACGACACACCGGATGACAACAGCGTGGACGAGGTACTGGGTGCCCATAAAAGTTTTGAGGATGTAAAAAGCATACGGCTGTACAACCTGCTTTACCCGAGATACAAGAAAGGATTGGGGACAACCTACCACAAGGGATGGCACATGTTCGACCAGGTGATCGTCTCAGGAAACCTGCTCCTGTCAACAACCATCGACTGCAAACCGGAGGATGCCGACCTTTTCAATCCATCCTGGCTGCTCTACTTCGGTCGCAACAACCGCCCCAAGCCCAACCGCACCTACAGCGGTAAGTATGTGGGTGGTTACAGCGACCACCTGCCCATATACCTCCGGCTCAACCTCAAGTGAGTGTGGCTGATGGGATATTATCGGTTATTAACAGTATAAGCAACAGGCAACGTTTTCTTTTTTAGTAAATTTGCACCTTCGATTAAAAGAAAATGAATTTCAATTACGACATCATAGTTGTGGGAGCAGGTCATGCCGGCTGCGAAGCAGCAACGGCCGCAGCCAACATGGGCTCCCAGACACTGCTCATCACCATGGACATGAACAAGATTGCACAAATGAGTTGCAATCCTGCCGTGGGTGGTGTGGCCAAAGGCCAGATCGTACGCGAGATTGATGCTTTGGGGGGCCAGATGGGCATCGTAAGCGACCGCACGGCCATTCAGTTCAGGATGCTGAACCGCTCCAAGGGTCCCGCCATGTGGAGTCCCCGCGTACAGAGTGACCGGGTGAAATACATCGAAACCTGGCGAAACATCATCGAAAACACCCCCAACCTCTTCATGTGGCAGGACACCGTCACGGAGCTCATTTTCGACAATGACAGGGTAACAGGTGTGAAAACCCGCATGGGTGTCACCTTCACCGCCGGGGCAGTAATCCTTACAAACGGTACGTTTCTGAACGGATTGATCCATATCGGCAAGGTACAGATTGGCGGTGGTCGCATCGCCGAACCGGCTTCATTCGGGATGACAGAACAACTGCGGGAGCGGGGGTTCCGCACCGACAGAATGAAGACAGGCACACCGGTGCGGATCGATGCCAGATCAATCGACTACTCACTGCTGGAAGAACAAAAAGGGGACATCGATTTTCACAAGTTTTCCTATCTGCCGGAAGTACAGCGAACCCTCAAACAGCGGAGCTGCTGGATCGCCTACACCTCGGATGAGGTGCATGCCGCACTGCGGGAGGGACTGAATGACTCACCGCTCTACAACGGACAGATTCAGAGCATCGGTCCCCGCTACTGCCCCAGCATTGAGACAAAAATTGTCACCTTTTCCGAGAAAACAAGCCACCAGCTCTTCCTCGAACCGGAGGGTGAAACCACCCACGAATGCTATCTCAACGGTTTCTCCTCATCACTGCCGCTGGAAACCCAGTTGAAGGCGCTGCAGAGCATTCCCGCTTTCCGGAACGCACATATCTTCCGTCCTGGTTACGCCATCGAATATGACTTTTTCGACCCCACGCAGCTCCACCCCACCCTCGAAACAAAGGCTGTAAAAAACCTCTTTTTTGCCGGCCAAATCAATGGCACGACAGGCTATGAGGAGGCCGCAGGTCAGGGGATCATGGCGGGCATCAACGCCCATATCAATTGCCATGGTGGGAGCCCGTTTGTATTGCACAGAGACGAAGCCTACATTGGTGTATTGATCGACGACCTGATCACAAAGGGGGTGGATGAACCCTACAGGATGTTTACCTCACGCGCCGAGTACCGCATATTGCTTCGGCAGGACAATGCCGACGAACGGCTCACCCGCAGGGGATATGAACAGGGATTGGCGACTGCCGGACGCATGAATCTGCTCTCGAACAAAGTGGAAAAAGTGAATGAGATCATTCGTTTCGTGAACGATTTCTCCATCAAGGCAGACAGAATCAACCCCTTCCTGGAAAGCATCGGAACCTCACCCCTAAAACAGGGAGTGAAGCTGATCGACCTGCTTGTTCGACCGCACATCGACCTGGAAGTGATGGCACGTGAGGTTACCCCCCTGCGTGAACTGCTGGAAAGCAATCAGGAGCGGAAGGAGGAGATCATTGAGTCGGCCGACATCCGGATCAAGTACAGCGGATACATCAAGCGCGAGCAGGTGATGGCTGACAAGATCACACGGCTTGAGGATATCCGTATCAAGGACAAATTCAACTACAACGAGATTCAGTCCCTTTCCACCGAAGCAAGACAAAAACTGACCCGCATCAACCCTGAAACCATCGCACAGGCAAGCAGGATACCCGGTGTTTCGCCCAACGACATATCGGTCATGCTGGTGTTGCTTGGAAGATAAGAAACCGAAATGTTTCACGTGGAACATTTCCGAAGAAACAACAAATAATTGTATAAAAATGAGCATTGAAAAACTAACAGCTTCCGTGAGGAACATCCCTGACTTCCCTATCCCCGGGATCCAGTTCAAGGACATCACCACCCTGTTCCAGTCGCCGGAGCACCTGAAAGAACTTTCTGACATTCTCTATGAGAGTTATCGTGACAAGGGAATCACCAAGGTGGTTGGCATAGAATCGAGAGGCTTTTTCATGGGACCGGCAGTAGCCATCAAGCTGGATGCAGGTTTTGTGCCAATACGTAAGCCGGGTAAACTTCCCTACAAGGTCATCGAGGAGACCTACAGCAAGGAATATGGCGAAGACACCATACAGATTCATGAGGATGCCCTCACGAAGGATGATGTGGTGTTGATCCACGACGATCTCCTGGCCACAGGCGGCACCATGGTGGCAGCCTACAATCTGGTGAAAAAGCTTGGCGTTCGGAATATCTACATCAACTTCCTGATCGAGTTGGAGGATCTGGATGGTCGATCACTTTTCCCGGACGATGTGGAAGTAAGCTCAATCCTGAAATTCTCTATTTAGGAGACCAACTGATTCAATACGGCTCATTTTTGTTGTACCGATTAGTAGGTGAACAAAAATGGGCTTTTTTTGTACCTTTGTCCAAACAGCAACATTCGCGTAAAGATGAACCAGGAGATTAAAGATACCCTTAAAGTGATCCCGCAACAGCCGGGGTGCTACCAATTTCTCGACGAAAAGGGTACCGTGATCTATGTGGGCAAGGCAAAGAATCTGAAAAAAAGGGTTTCGTCTTACTTCAACAAGCAGCATGAACATCCCAAGACGAGGATCCTTGTAAGGAATATCCGCAAGATCAAATACATCGTCGTAAACACGGAGGAAGATACCTTCCTGCTGGAAAACAACCTGATCAAACAGCTCCGCCCGCGTTACAACGTGCTGCTAAAAGATGACAAGAGCTACCCGTCAATTGTCGTCAAGAACGAGTTTTTTCCGCGCGTCTACAAAACCCGCAACATCGTGAAGGATGGCTCCCGTTACTTCGGTCCCTACACTTCCGTGCAATCGGTAAACACCTTGCTGGATATCTTTCGCAATGTCTACAAGGTACGTACTTGCAGGCTTAACCTGACTCCTGAAAATATTGCAGCAGGTAAATTCAAAGTTTGTCTGCAATACCACATCAAAAAGTGTAAAGGGCCATGTGAAGGTTTGCAGTCGCTGGAGGAGTACAACCGCAACATTGCTGAAATCACAGAGATCCTGAAGGGCAATATCTCGATCATCGAAAAACAGATTCGTGAAGAGATGCAGAAACTGGCCGGTGAGCTTCGTTTTGAAGAGGCACAGGAGTTAAAAGAAAAGTTGTTGCTGATCCAGAACTTCCGGGAGAAATCGCAAGTTGTCAGCAACTTCGGATACAATCTCGATGTCTTTGCACTGGAAGAGGATGAGCAGGCGGCCTACATCAACTACCTCCATGTGGTAAACGGGGCGATCAACCAGGCTTACACCTTTGAATACCGGAAGAAGCTGGAAGAGACACGGGAGGAGTTGCTTGGCCTTGGCATCGTTGAAATGAGACAACGTTTCGGCAGCAACTCGAAGGAGATCATTGTCCCCTTCCTGCCGGAGTTGAAACTGTCAGGGGTAGATTTCACCATTCCGCAGCGCGGGGACAAACGCACCTTGTTGCAGTTGTCGGAAAAAAATGTGAAGCAGTACAAACTGGACAAGCTGAAAAAATCGGAGATGCTGAATCCCGACCAAAGAGCAACACGCATCTTGAAGGGGGTACAGAAAGATCTCCGTCTGAAAGAGGTGCCCTGGCACATCGAGTGTTTCGACAACTCCAACATCCAGGGCACACATCCGGTGGCAGCCTGTGTGGTATTCAAAAAAGCTAAACCGGCAAAAAAAGAGTACCGCCATTTTAACGTGAAAAGCGTGATAGGACCTGATGATTACGGATCGATGCGGGAGATTGTTGAAAGACGCTACGCTCGCATGCTTAAAGAAGGGTCTCCCCTACCCCAACTCATTGTGATTGACGGCGGTAAGGGCCAACTTCACGCTGCGGTGGAATCGCTTCAGAAAATCGGCCTCTATGGTCAAATCGCTGTGATCGG
The DNA here is from genome assembly GCA_036733365.1 of Proteiniphilum sp. GTDB lineage: Bacteria > Bacteroidota > Bacteroidia > Bacteroidales > Dysgonomonadaceae > Proteiniphilum. The sequence goes on along the minus strand of DAINAS010000003.1, from coordinate 155,373 downwards.
CATCGCGAAGCGGCTCGAAGAGATTTACTATCCGGGTGACTCCGTTCCGCTCTACATCGACAAGAATTCAGAGACCCTGAAATTGATTCAGCAGTTGCGCGATGAGGCACACCGTTTCGGCATCACTTTCCACCGGCAAAAGAGAAGCAAGTCGCAGATCAGCTCACAGCTCGATGGCCTGAAAGGGATCGGCAAAGAGACAAAAAGAAAACTGCTCACCCATTTCAAAAGCATCAAACGGATCAGGGAGGCAACCGACCAGGAGATCTCTGAACTGATTGGAACAAGTAAGGCTGCTTTGATTCGCCAATGGATCGGTGACAGTAACAATAAAACTGAGATATGAGGGTATTGATTCAACGCGTATCACGTGCCGCCGTTACAATCGGTGGTGAAATAAAAAGTAGCATCAACAACGGTCTTCTGCTATTTGTAGGGATTGAAGAGGAGGATGATGACAACGATATTGAGTATCTTTGCAGGAAGATCGTACAGCTAAGAATTTTTGACGATCTGAATGGAGTGATGAACCTCTCGGTTTCTGATGTTGCCGGAGAGCTGTTAGTGGTTTCGCAGTTCACTCTTCATGCCAGCACCAGGAAGGGTAACCGCCCCTCCTACATACGTGCGGCAAAGCCGGAGAAAGCGATCCCCCTGTATGAGAAATTCTGTCAAAGTCTGGAACAACATTCAGGCCGGACGATTCAAACAGGAGCGTTTGGGGCCGATATGCAGGTAGCGTTAAACAACAACGGTCCGGTCACCATCTGGATCGATTCAAAAAACCGGGAATAGATGAGACTTCTGGAAGCACAACAACTGATCGATGAGTGGATACGCACCCATGGTGTAAGATACTTCAGTGAGCTGACCAACATGGCCATCCTCACCGAGGAGGTGGGGGAAGTAGCACGTATCATCGCCAGAACCTACGGTGAACAGTCTTTCAAGGAAAGCGACCGTAAGGCGGAACTGGCGGATGAGCTGGCAGATGTGCTCTGGGTGTTGCTTTGTCTTGCCAACCAGACAGGCATTGACATGGAAGAGGCGCTGAAAAGGAACATTGCGAAAAAAAGCAGCAGGGATGCCACCCGTCACAAGGAGAATCCGAAACTGAACGAATAATTTCAACTAAACCAATAAATTTTGATCCTTTATGGAAAAAGAGAAGTATCATTCCACCCTGGAAGCTTATCCTTTCAGGCTGACCGATGAGCAGGTGACAGAACAGGTGAATAAACTGTTGGCTGAGAAGAGTGAACAGAACAGAACGAAAGAGGTCTACAGCAACATCTATGGCTGCATCGATCTTACCACCCTGAACAGCACCGACACCCGTGAGGGAGTATGGCAGTTTACCGAGAAAGTGAACAGCTTCGACGGTACCCGACCCGATATCCCAAATGTGGCGGCCATCTGCGTCTATCCAAATTTTGCCCGCACAGTGAAGGAAGCGCTCACGGCCGACGTGCAAATCGCCGCTGTATCTGCCGGTTTCCCATCGTCACAAACCTTTACGGAGGTGAAAGTGGCAGAAACAGCACTGGCTGTGGCCGACGGAGCAGATGAGATCGACGTGGTGATCAACCTCGGCCTCTTTCTTGGGGAGGAATATGAAGAGATGTGTGAAGAGCTTTCGGAGATCAAAGAGGCGTGCCGGCAGGCAACCTTGAAGGTGATTCTCGAGACCGGCGCATTGAAAACGGCATCAAATATCTACAAAGCATCGATTCTCTCGCTCTATTCCGGAGCTGACTTTCTGAAGACCTCTACCGGTAAGGGTTATCCCGGCGCCACACCAGAGGCTGCCTGGGTGATGTGCCGTGCCATCAGTGACTACCATCAGAAAACAGGTCGCAAGATAGGGATAAAGGTTTCCGGAGGAGTGGCTACTCCGGACGATGCGCTCACATATTATACCATTGTAAAAGAGACTCTTGGTGAAGAATGGTGCAACAACACACTGTTCCGTGTGGGTGCCAGTCGCTTGGCTGATGCATTGCTGGCAAGGATCAATACCGTTTGATCGCGCCGAAAAAACAATTATAACTAGCCAACAACAAAAAATATTATCTTGTTATGAACAGTTTTTTTAATCTTTGTATATTTCTCGCAAGTTTTCTATTAATCTGTCCGTTATCGGCTCAGGAATATATGAATGTCTCTCCGCGACGCTCACTCCCCTACTGGCAGGATGTAAACGTGGTACAGGTGAACAAGGAGTATCCCCGTACACAGTTCATGACCTTCGACAGCAAAGAGGAAGCATTGCAGAAAAAATTTGAAGAGAGCAACTACTACCTCTCCCTGAATGGCACATGGAACTTTTTCTTCGCAGAGAGCTATCGCGATCTGCCGGTAAATGTAACCGATTCAGCCGTGGCACTCGATGAGTGGAAAGAGATTCGTGTACCCGGTAACTGGGAGCTGCAAGGCTTCGGTACCCCCATCTACGTGAACCATCCCTACGAGTTCGTGGAGCGGGATCCCGTGACCCGCTACCCAAAGATGGAACCACCCTATCTGCCGGAAGAGAACCCGGTGGGTGTCTATCGCCGTGAGATCACCATCCCCCAGGAGTGGGATCAACGGGAGATATTCCTCAGCATCGATGGTGCCAAGTCGGGAGTCTACCTCTACATCAATGGCCGGGAGGTGGGTTACAGTGAGGACTCAAAGACCACCGCCGAGTTCAGGATCACACCCTACGTGAAACCGGGAAAAAACAGCGTGGCAATCAAAATATTCCGTTGGAGCACAGGCTCATACCTCGAGGCGCAGGATTTCTGGCGCATTAGTGGCATCGAACGGGATGTGTTCCTCTGGTCTCAACCACGCACCTCACTTCGTGACTTCCGTGTCAAATCGACCCTCGATGAGAGTTACCGTGATGGCATCTTTGAACTGGAAACCACCGTGGCCAACTATGGCAGGGGTGCATCGGCCGCTGAGGTCAGCTATGAGCTGCTCAACGAGATGGGTAACAGGGTTGCCACAGGATCCAAGAGACTATCGGTGCACTCAAATGGGGTGCAGTCGGTTCGTTTCGCCGCTGAGCTACCCGATGTAGCCACCTGGAGCGACGAACACCCTAATCTCTACAAGCTACTGATCACCGTTACCGGTGAGGGGCAGGAAACAGGAGAGGTGGTCCCCTACCCTGTCGGCTTTCGCCGCATTGAGATCAAGCAGGTAACCAGTGGCGATCGGACAGATCGCCTGCTGCTGGTGAACGGCCAACCCATCAAACTTAAAGGGGTGAACATCCATGAAACAAACCCGAAAACCGGGCATTACATGACCGAGGAGCTGATGATCCGCGATTTTGAGCTGATGAAACAGCACAATATCAACACGGTACGCCTATCCCACTACCCACAGTCACGCCGTTTCTACGAACTCTGCAGCGAGTATGGACTCTATGTCTATGACGAGGCAAACATTGAATCGCATGCCATGTACTACGGTGAGCGATCACTTTCCAGGCATCCCGAGTGGAAGGAGGCACACATGGAGAGGACTGTTAACATGTTCGAGCGGAACAAGAACCACCCCTCTGTCACCTTCTGGTCGCTCGGCAATGAAGCGGGTAACGGCATCAACTTCTTCTACACCTACAAGTTCGTGAAGGACCAGGACCGCGGGCTGATGGAGCGCCCGGTCAACTACGAACGCGCGTTGTGGGATCACAATACCGACATGTATGTCCCCCAGTATCCCAGCGCAGCATGGCTTGAAGAGATTGGCAGGAGTGGCAGCGACCGTCCGGTGGTCCCCTCGGAGTATTCGCACGCCATGGGAAACTCAAACGGCAACCTCGACATCCAGTGGGAGGCGATATACAAATACCCCAATCTCCAGGGAGGTTATATATGGGACTGGGTAGACCAGGCCATGGAAGCGTATGATGACCAGGGCCGCCTCTTCTACACCTATGGAGGAGATTACGGTGTGGACACTCCCAGCGATGGCAACTTCCTCTGCAACGGCGTGGTAGGACCGGATCGTACCCCCCACCCTGCCATGGCTGAAGTGAAGTATGTGCACCAGAACTTCGCTTTTGAGGCGGTGGATCTCGCCACGGGAAAGATCCGCATCACCAACCGCCATTACTTTACCAACAGCGACGTTTTCCGCTTTCAGTACAACATCACCGAAAATGGCAATACATTGATAAACGGTGAACTGCCTGTAACCCTGGCACCCCAGCAATCGGTCGAGATGGAGCTTCCAATAGCGGGAATCAAACCCAAAGCAGGAAGAGAATATTTCATCAACTTTGAGGTAACAAGGAAGGAGGCAACAGAGTTGCTGCCGGCAGGTTACCAGGTGGCCCTCGAGCAGTTCAGGCTACCCCTGGAAACAGAGAAAGCGGAATATGCAAGCAGCATCGTCAACCCGGGCTGGAAGGTGAGTGAGAAAAGTGAGATCATCGAAATAAAAAGAAAAAAACTGCTCTTCCGCTTCGACAAGGAATTGGGGATGGTCACCTCCTACAAGGTGAACGGAACCGACTATTTCGATGATGGTTTCGGTCTGCAGCCAAACTTCTGGAGAGCTCCCAACGACAACGACTACGGCAATGGGGCTCCCGCCCGCCTACAGGTCTGGAAAGAATCTAGCCGGGATTTCAGGATCATTGAGTCCAAAACCTACGAAGAGGGCAATAAGATGGTCCTTAAGGTAACCTACCTGCTCGCAGCCGGCAACCTTTACGACGTGAAATACAGCCTCTACCCGGAAGGAATCGTACATACAGCCATCACCTTTCATTCTACCGACATGAAGGAAGAAACGATCAGCGCTTCGGAGGCAACCCTTACCGCGACCTACTCACCCGAGGCGTCAGCGGCCAGAAAGGCATCCTCCACATTGAATGTCCCGCGCATTGGCATGCGTTTCCGACTTCCGGTAACGATGGAGAAGGTATCCTGGTTCGGCCGTGGACCCGGTGAGAACTACATTGACAGGGCTTCCGGATCGAAAGTGGGTCTCTACAGCAGCAACGCCGGTGATCTCTACTTTCCTTACGTGCGACCGCAGGAAAACGGTCATCGCAGCGATACCCGCTGGGTGGCTCTCTCCAACGGTAAAAAGGGTTTGATGGTGCTGGCAGACAACACCATCGGCTTCAATGCTCTCCACAACAGCGTAGAGGATTTTGATTCGGAAGAGGCAACACACCGTCCCTATCAGTGGAACAACTTCAACCGCGAGGAGATTGAAGGACGCAACGACGCGGAGGCACGCAACAGAAAGCCCCGACAGACGCACATCAACGACATCACACCGCGTGATTACGTGGAGGTGTGCGTCGATATGAAGCAACAGGGTGTGGCGGGTTACAACAGCTGGGGTGCCCGTCCCCTGCCGGAGTACACCCTTCCCGCCAACAGGGAGTACCAATGGGGTTTCACCCTGATCCCTCTCAATGACATCAGGGAAACAGGGGAGAAAGCCCTCCTCGCCTACTAAACAGGTTTAATCATCTATTCAGGAGGCCGTCTCATCATATCACATGAGACGGCCTTTTTTTGCTTTTTTCGTATTTGTAGCGTAATCCTTTTAAGTACGAAACAAGGTTCTCGGTGCCTCTAGCCTTATTGCACCCTTATTGCACCCTTATAACCACCTCAATAATTATGGGAGTGGGTATAAGGGTGCAATTAACTTAGAATATAGGATGAGCTTCCAAAAACAGGCAAAAAACCTGTACATCTGAGGGGGGGACGGCCTCCATTTATAACTGAAAACTTAATCTTTTCGTAACCGATGGGTTCCAAATAAAATGGTATATTTGCCATACCAATGTGTTCAACATTACAAATAGTTGCAGCAATGAAAAAAAATCTTTTGTTCATTCTTCTTTTTATCACCTCCCTCCCACTCTTCTCACAGCAGCTGGCCGGTGGCTTCGTTTTTGAAGACACCAACGGAAACGGCCGCAAAGATCGCCGGGAAGCGGGTATTGCCAATGTAGCGGTCTCCAACGGAATCGATGTGGTGCTGACCCGTGACGACGGCAGCTACCGTATTCCGGTGGAGAGTGGTAACACCCTCTTCGTGATCAAACCCGCAGGATACAAACCCGCCCTGAACGACGATTTTATCCCGCAATTCTATTATCATTACAAGCCGGAGGGATCACCGAACAACTACACCTACAAAGGGGTTTTGCCCACAGGTGAGCTTCCGCGATCTATCGATTTTGCACTGCACCCCTACGATGAACCGGAGAGTTTCACCGCCATCGTCTTCGGTGACCCACAGCCCTACTCGATGGATGACCTGGACTATTTCACCCGTAAGATCGTGGAGGATGTGGAGAAGAGCCACAACACCCTCTTCGGTATCAGCCTGGGTGACATCGTGGGTGACAACCTCGACCTACAGCCTGTTTACAAAGAGCGCATGCGACATCTGCAGCTCCCGTGGTACAACGTGATGGGCAACCATGACATGAATTACGATGCACCATCTGACGATCTTTCTGATGAGACCTTCGAAAAGAATTTCGGCAGTGCCAACTATGCGTTCAACTATGGCAATGCCCATTTTATAGTGCTGGACAACATCCTCTATCCTGATCCGCGCGACGGCAATGGCTACTGGGGCGGATACAGACTCGATCAGCTACTCTTTCTTGAGAACGACCTGAAGCATGTACCGAAAGAGAAACTGATTGTCCTCTCACAGCATATCCAGATGAAAGAACTTGCAGGGTACCGGGAAGCAGACAGAAAGCGACTCTTCGATCTGTTGAAGGATTACGAGAATGTACTGGTGATGTCAGCCCACACCCACCTGCAGGACCAGATCGAATACACTTCTGCTGAAGGATGGCTGGGAAAGAAACCTCTGCATGAGTACAACGTTGGAACCACCTCCGGCGACTGGTATTCAGGAAAGAAGGATGAAAAGGGACTTCCCGATGCCACCATGCGCGATGGCACACCACAGGGATATGCGTTCCTGCATGTGCAAAACAACCAATACAGCGTGGATTACAAGGTTGCCGGTAAAGATGCTGACCATCAGATGCACATCTATGCCCCAAAAGTAGTACAATTCAATGGCAGGAACAGTTCCCGGATCATGGTCAACTTCTTTATGGGAAGCCCCAAAGACCTGGTTGAGTATCGCATCGGAAACGGTGACTGGCAAAAGATGCGCTACCTGGAAGCAGCCGATCCCTCCTACTCGGTAAAGCTGATTGAATGGGACTTCGCAGATAAACTGCTGCCGGGACGCAGACCTTCAAACGCGGTGAACAGTACCCATCTCTGGCAGGGTGCCATCAAAACAGACCTCTCCCCCGGTGAACACCAGATAGAAGTACGTGCCACCGACCGATATGGTAAAAAACACTACGGAAAAAAGAGTTACCGGATACTCGAGTAACAATTTCAAAAAAAAATCTATCAAAAGGCTGTTTGCTTTCGGGCTTACAGCTTTTTTCATGCCGTTACAGAGAGGAGGCAACTGCCTTTTTGTCGCATTATTTGGCTTCACAGGAGCTTTCAAACAGGATAATGTGCCATATTGTCCGCTTTTAATGCTTTTGCACTCCATGTTTTGCTGCGGCATATCATTTGCCATTTCTTTGGTGTGAGTGTAAACAATGAAAGTAAAACAAAACAAATAAAGAAAGAAAGGATACAATTATGACAATTATCAGACGTACGAACAACTGGCTGCCGAGCGTATTCAATGATTTTTTCGGCAACGAATGGACACCAAGCAACAGCCGATCGGTACCGGCCATCAACATCCAGCAAAATGAAAACGGTTTTCTGGTAGAGGTTGCCGCTCCCGGCATGACCAAGGAAGATTGCAACGTGAGAATCGATGAGGAGAACAACCTGGTGATCTCTTTCGAGAAGAAAAATGAATCGGAAGAAAACGACAAAAAGGGTACCTACCTGCGTCGTGAGTTCACTTACACCCAGTTCCAGCGGACCATGATCCTGCCTGACAACGTGCAGAAAGATCAGATATCAGCCAGGGTTGAAAACGGTGTTTTGTCGGTGAACATACCGATCGTAAACGAAGAGAAAACGCCCAACTCCAGGCTCATTGAGATTCAGTAAAGATTGAGGATGATCTGGTTTGAGATGAAGGTACCACCCCACCCCGGGGTGGTATTTTTTTAGTATCTGCGGTCTTTCAGGTAGGTGAGAAAGAGTCGCATCAACGACTCCATATCTTCGTTCAACCGGAACCCTGAGACCATCTCCTCAGCATTCTCAATCAGCGCATTCATCTTCCCGTATGCGTAATCGATGCCGCCCTGTTCCTTTGAAAAAGTGAGCAGGCGGGAGATGTTGTCATCACTGTAATCACGTGATTTGATTATATCCATCATCTCGGCCGAGATGGCTTCGGGGGCATGCTGCAAGGCATAGATGAGGGGTAGCGTGATTTTCCCTTCGCGGATATCATTGCCGGTGGGCTTGCCCACATCCTTCGTGAAGTAATCAAAAATGTCATCCCTGATTTGAAAGCAGATGCCCAGGATGCTGCCCAACTGTGTGAATCGCGTGATCATCTCACTGTCGGCACCACCGGTGATGGCACCAATGGCGATGCTGGCCCGCATCAGTGAGGCGGTTTTCTTGTCGATCACCTCGAAATAGGCATCTTCATCCACAATGATTTTGTTTGCCAGGGTGAATTGGTTCAGCTCACCCTCCGCGAGGTTCTGCCCCAGTTCCGATATGATCCGGATGATGTTCAGGTCTTTGGTTTTGACGCTCTCCAGCAAAGCTGTGGAGAGCAGGTAATCGCCCAGCAACACTGCCTGCGTGTTGTCATAAACCGCATGCAAAGAACGTTTGCCACGACGGGTGTCTGACTTATCGATCACATCGTCGTGGATAAGGGTTGCGGTGTGCAGCAACTCAACCGTTACGGCACCGTGATAGGTCTCCGGGATGATTCCGCCACATGCTTTTGCCGTCATCAGCACCAACAGGGGTCTCAATCTCTTGCCCGAGGTGTTGAAGAGGTAGCCGACCATTTCATTGATCAGCGGATTATCGCTTTTCACCGATGCCTGCAGATACTCCTCAAAAAGAAGCATCTCATCCCGAAGAAAATTTTTTATAAGCTGACCCTGGTCCATCAAAACCTGAATTTACAGCTACAAAAGTAAAAATATTTCTCCGCTTCGCAACAAATATTCGTAACTTTACGTTTCCTTAATGTTATTACAGGAGACTATGAATAAGAAAAAACTCTTCCTTCTCGACGCCTACGCACTGATATATCGTTCCTATTACGCTTTTATCCGCAATCCCAGGATCAACTCGAAAGGTCAGAACACCTCTGCCGTTTTCGGTTTTGTGAATACCCTCGAGGAGGTGCTGCGCAAGGAAGATCCCTCACACATCGCAGTGGCATTCGATCCGCCGGGACCCACCTTCCGGCACATTGAATTTGAGGCCTACAAGGCACAACGCGAAGCCACTCCGGAAGACATCAAATGGTCGGTACCTGTGATCAAGGAGATCATCCGTGCCTACAACATACCGGTGTTGGAAGTGGAGGGCTACGAGGCGGATGACGTGATTGGCACCTTGGCCAAAAGGGCTGACAAAGAACGTTTCGACGTCTACATGATGACTCCCGACAAGGATTACGGGCAGCTGATAGAACCGCACATCTTCATCTACAAGCCACGCTATGGCAGCAATGATTTCGACCTGCTGGACGAACGGAAAGTGACGGAAAAGTATGGTCTCTCCCACCCCTCTCAGGTGATCGATTTGCTGGGGCTGATGGGCGATGCTTCCGACAATATACCCGGTTGCCCGGGGGTAGGTGAAAAGACAGCCGTAAAGCTTCTACAGGAGTTTGGGTCCATTGAAAACTTGCTGGAGCATACCGACCAGCTGAAAGGTGCACTGAGAAAAAAAGTGGAAGAAAACAGCGAGCAGATCAGGGTCTCACGCATGCTGGCCACCATCAAAACAGATGTTCCCATCGAGGTGGAGGAGGAGTCGCTCATCCGTGGTGAAAAGAACGAGGAGGCGATCAGAAAGATCTTCGAGGAGCTGGAATTCCGCACCCTGCTGAGCCGTGTGTTGAAGGAGGATACCCCCCCACCCCCCTCCGCGCAACCGGTTCAGGGTGACCTCTTTGCACAGTTTGATGCTGCGGATGCAAAAGATGCAGCTGCTTTGCCTACAGGTTTCACCGATATCGGGAGCACCCCTCACGACTACCGGATGGTAGCCACAGAGCAGGAGCGAGAGGAGTTGGCGGCGCTGTTATCGGCTCAAAAAGAGGTATGTTTCGACAGCGAGACCACAGGTGTGGATCCGCTCCTGAGTGAGTTGGTGGGTCTCTCGTTTGCTTTCCGGGAAGGTGAGGCGTACTATGTACCTTTATCCGCTGATCGAGAGCTGGTTAAGAAAGAGATAGAGATCTTCAAGCCTTTTTTTGAAAACAGGGAGATCGTTAAAATTGGTCAGAACATCAAGTATGATATCCTGCAGCTGCGACAGTACGACATACATGTGAAAGGCAAGCTGTTCGACACCATGATCGCCCACTATCTGCTGAACCCCGAACAGCGGCACGGGATGGACTACATGGCGGAGAGCTACCTGCAGTATCGCACCATCCATATCGAAGAGTTGATCGGTCCGCGCGGCAAGAATCAGAAGAGCATGCGGGAGGTAGATCCATCGGTGGTGAAAGATTATGCCGCAGAAGATGCAGATATCACTTTGAGACTAAAGAATATCCTTCAAGAGGAGATCAGGCAGAACGGTCTGGAGCATCTCTTTTTCAATGTGGAAGCTCCCTTGGTCTATGTATTGGCCGATATGGAGTGGACAGGGGTACGTCTCGACCTGGAAGCCCTGAAAGAACTCTCGCAACAGTACAGCAGGGAGCTGGAAGCAATTGAAGAGGAGATCGTAGGGATGGCTGGCATCCCTTTCAATGTCAACTCACCCAAGCAGATTGGGGAAGTGCTTTTCGACCGGCTTAAAATCGCAGATAAACCCAAAAAAACCAAGACGGGACAATACAAGACCAGCGAGGAAGAGCTTGAAAAACTACGCAACCGGCATCCTGTCATCGAAAAGATATTGGAACAACGTGGTCTTAAAAAATTGCTGAGCACCTATGTGGATGCATTTCCCCTGCTGGTAAGCGAGAAAACAGGGAAGGTACACACCTCTTTCAATCAGACGGTGGCGGCTACCGGCCGGCTCAGCAGCACCAACCCCAACCTGCAGAACATCCCCATCCGCGATGAACGGGGTAGGGAGATGCGCAAGGTGTTCATCCCCGATGAGGGGTGTCTTTTCGTCTCTTCTGACTACTCACAGATTGAGCTGCGCATCATGGCCCACCTGAGCGATGACAAGAACATGGTGGAGGCATTTGTCGACGGACAGGATATTCATGCCGCCACCGCAGCAAAAATCTTTAAGATACCACTGGAAGAAGTGAGCGGCGACCAACGACGGAAAGCGAAAACCGCCAACTTCGGCATCATCTACGGGATCAGTCCCTTCGGATTGTCGGAACGACTCAACATCCCCCGTGGGGAAGCCAAAGAGTTGATCGACGAGTACTTCGCAACCTTTCCGGGGGTAAAGAGATACATGGACAACGCTATTCTCCAGGCACGCGAAAAAGGATATGTGGAGACACTTTTCGGCCGCAAGCGTTTCCTGCCCGATATTAACTCACGTAACGCCACTGTAAGGGGTTATGCCGAACGTAACGCCATCAACGCACCCATCCAGGGAAGTGCCGCTGACATCATCAAGGTGGCGATGATCAGCATCCTGGCAAAGTTCGAAGAGGAACGGCTCCAATCGAAGATGATCCTTCAGGTGCATGACGAACTCAACTTCAACGTCTTCCCCGATGAACTGGAAAAGGTGCGGCAGATCGTAACCCAGGAGATGGAGCACGCCTACATCCTCAAAGTTCCATTGGTTACTGATCTTGGGGTAGGAGAGAACTGGCTTGTAGCACATTAATTGCCATGCTCGACGGTCTGGTAGAATATGGTTACTGGGGTCTGTTGCTGGCTTCCTTCCTGGCTGCTACGGTGCTGCCCTTCAGTTCAGAAGTGGTCTTCGCCGCACTGATCGCAGCGGGCCTGGATACCTGGCAGTGCATTCTCTTCGCCACCGTGGGGAATGCTCTGGGGGGTGCTACCTGTTACTACCTGGGACGACTTGGCAAGACGGAATGGCTGCAAAAATGGTTCCGTATCAAACCGGAACAAATAGACAAGATCATCCGCTGGCTCCATGGGAAGGGTGGGGTGATGGGGTTCTTCGGATTCCTGCCGGCAGTGGGAGATGCAATTCTTGTTGCACTGGGATTCATGCGTGCCAACGTCCCCTTGGTGATGAGCACCATGACGCTGGGAAAGTTCCTCCGCTACCTGCTCATAGCCTTCGGAACAGAAGGGATGCTGTCGCTCTTTTAGTGGTGGCTGCCTGGTTCTTTATTTTCGGCGACAACTGACAACTGACAACTCCAATAATCTATTCAATATGACCATACTCTTTCATGAAATCGTATACGGACCGGTGCAAAGCCGCCGGTTAGGCAAATCACTGGGTGTGAATCTATTGCCCTACGACGGGAAGCTTTGCTCGTTCGACTGCATCTACTGTGAATGTGGATTCAACAGGGACTTCCGCACCAAAACGAAACTGCCTGACAGGGAGAACGTGCGTGCTGCCATGGAGGATAAACTGCTACAGTTGCAAAAAGAGGGTGTGACACCCGATGTGATCACCTTCGCCGGCAACGGTGAGCCCACCATGCATCCGGAGTTTGAGGGAATCATCGATGACACACTGTTGCTTCGTGACCGCTATTTCCCGCAAGCAAAGATCAGTGTATTATCCAACGGTCTTCACCTCAACAAGAAAGAGGTTTTCGACGCCATGAGAAAGATAGAAAACCCCATTTTGAAGCTCGACTCTGCTTTCGATGAGACAGCGCGACAAATAGACCGTCCCAACGCGGCAGCTTACAGTGTGAGCCAGCAGGTGGAGCGATATCGTTTGTTTAAGGGTGATTTTATCCTGCAGTCGATGTTTCTGCGTGGCCGTTTTGAGGGGAGGGTAGTGGACAACACGACCGATGAAGAGGTTTCAGCATGGTTAGGGCTCGTCAGAGAGCTTCGGCCGCGCGAGGTGATGATCTACACCATCGACAGGGAAACGCCCGCCAGAGAGCTTGAAAAAGCGCCAAATGAGGTATTGCAGGAAATTGCCCGCAGGGTGGGGGAGCTGGGCATCCCTACCATGGTTGCAGGATGAACCGTACAGTTCAGTTTTTCTGTTTCCTAAAAAAGAGATGATAGATTTGAATGATGCACACAACTGCATTTGAGATGATCAATGGCCATTTGAATCCCAGCAGTACCCCGTATACAATAAACAAAGCACAGGCAATCAGGTTGATCATTCGCACTTTTCTTACCTGTGTGGGAAGAAAAGAGACAACAAGAAAAGTCATGGCGAGGTAGCCGAAAAGTTCTGTGGTATCCATAAGTGATTGGTTAAAATATCATGTTTTGAAATTTATCATACATTGAACCTAAAGTGCATGATGTCACCATCCTGCACCAGGTATTCTTTCCCCTCCACACTCATTTTGCCCGCTTCTTTTACGGCGCTCTCAGATCCGTAATGAATGTAATCAGCATACTTGATGACCTCGGCACGGATAAACCCCTTCTCAAAGTCGGTATGAATCACACCGGCACATTGGGGGGCTTTCCAACCCTTGTGGAATGTCCATGCCCGAACCTCCTGCGGACCGGCGGTCAGAAAAGTCTGAAGGTTGAGCAGGGTATACGCAGCTTTGATCAGTCTGCTCACACCCGATTCCTCGAGTCCTATCTCATTGAGGAACATCTGCCGCTCTTCGTATGTGTCAAATTCGGCAATCTCAGATTCTATTTTTGCAGCGACAACCAGGATGCCTGCATTTTCGTTCTTCACTGCTTCACGTACTGCCTCTACGTAGCTGTTCCCACTGACAGCACTTGCCTCATCCACATTGCAGACATAGAGCACCGGTTTGGCGGTAAGCAGATAGAGCTCATTGGCGGCCTTTGTTTCATCTTTGGTGTCGAAGGTGACAGTCCGGGCCGATTCACCCTTCAGCAGTGCCTCACGGATACGAGCATAGACCTCATATGCCAGTCGGGCATCCTTGTCACCACCTGTCTTGGCTTGTTTCTCCACCTTGTTGATGCGTGCCTCAATGGTCTCCAGGTCTTTCAACTGCAGTTCGGTGTCAATGATCTCCTTATCCCTTACGGGATCCACATTGCCGTCTACATGCGTCACATTTTCATCGTCGAAACAACGCAACACATGCAGGATCGCATCTGTCTCCCGGATATTGGCCAGGAACTTATTGCCAAGCCCTTCGCCCTTGCTGGCCCCTTTCACCAGTCCCGCAATGTCCACGATCTCTACAGTGGTGGGTACAATTTTCTGGGGATGCACCAGTTCAGCCAGCTTGTTCAACCGTTCATCGGGTACGGTGATTACCCCCACGTTCGGTTCTATCGTACAAAAGGGAAAGTTGGCTGCCTGTGCCTTAGCATTCGACAAACAGTTGAAGAGGGTAGATTTTCCCACGTTGGGAAGTCCCACGATGCCACATTGTAGAGCCATTAATCACTAATTTAGGTCCGTTGATCTGAAACGGATGATTGCTGTTTTTTTATTTGGGATGCAAAGGTACGAAAAAGAAATGAACCTTCTCATCTTGTAAAATCGTCAGGACGCTATTGGGTTGAAACAGGATTATAAACCATAACGCTCGGATATCTCCAACATCCGTTCAATCGATTTTACCGATTTCAACCTTACTGCCTCCTCCACAAATATTTCAGGTTGTTCATTTTTCAGACAGAGATACAATTTTTCAAGTGTATTCATCTTCATGTAAAAACACTCGTTGCAGGCACAGGTAGCATCCTCCGGAGGAGCAGGAATAAAAATCTTATCCAGATTATCTTTTTGCATCTGGTGCAGGATACCCGCTTCGGTAGCCACGATGAACTTTTTTATAGGGGACTGGGTGGCATATTTCAGGATGGAAGAGGTAGAACCTACATGATCGGCTACCTCCAGCAGGTAACCGGGACACTCCGGATGTGCGAGAATCAATGCATCAGGGTGTTCTCTTTTCAGATCTAATATCTTTTCAAGTGAGAATTGTGCATGCACATGGCAAACACCGTCCCAAAGCAACATATTTCTGCCGGTGATCTTATTGATGTAATCACCCAAATGTTTGTCCGGCCCAAAGATAATCTTCTCATCTTCCGGAAGTGATTCTACAATCTGACGGGCATTGGTAGAGGTCACCACGATGTCGGTCAACGCTTTTACGGCTGCCGTGGTATTGACGTAGGAGATGACGGTATGTCCCGGATGGTTGGCGATGAATTTCTCAAATTCCGGCGCAGGACAACTGTCAGCCAATGAACATCCTGCTTTCAGATCAGGAATAAAAACACGTTTATCCGGACTCAATATCTTTGCCGTTTCACCCATAAAATGAACGCCGCAGAGGACGATGATATCAGCAGTGGTCTTTGCAGCCCACTGAGCCAATGCCAGACTGTCGCCAACAAAGTCGGCCACATCCTGTATCTCTGCCTCCTGGTAGTAGTGTGCCAGAATGATCGCATTTTTCTCTTTCCTGAGCAAGTTTATCTGATCTATGATAGTTTCTTTCATCATCTATTTATTATATATATTTTTTTAAATTTAAAATGAATCATGATGATTATGAATGACTGTTGATACTGTTGATGATTTTTCTAGTGATTTGCATTGCGATGGATTATGATCAATTACAATGGCATTATCAACTTTTATCAACAGGAAGAATATTTATTTATTATTTGATATTTAAATAGTTGAGGATGTTATACACAATTGTTGATAAGTGGCAAAGTTAATAATTAATTTTCTGATAGGCTGAAACAGCTGTTGAAAAAGAGTCAAAAGATTCTGTAAAAAAATGAGAAATAAGTTTGGTCAGTTCGAATCAATTTTTACACAAGAATAGTTCTGTTTTTTTCAATTTTACTTTTCATCTTTCTGTTTACAGCCTATGCACAAGTTATCAACAATTAGGGGTACTGACTCGTCTTTCATCTTAAATATCTATCCCATAAACCATTAAAAAGAGGATCAATTCATTATTGTTTGTTAATCGCCTTTACCGGCAGGATTATAAGAACAAAGTTTTTTGTACATTTGTTTGTTCAAAGTACCTATGGTGAAAGATTGGATTCATACATATCTTTTCTTGTTGCTGATGATGGCAGTAAGTTCCTGCATGTCAACAGTCAAGATTACCTCTGTGGTAGAAAAAGACCCAGAAGGTGATTTTCTGCTCAAATGGGAAGTGAGCCCGGACCAGGAGGGGAACATAGAAATACTCTCATCGCTCACCGACAGCTCACTGACCAGTTTTTCTCCCGTTACTTCGCGGAAAATCACCGATCAGGTGATGAAGCTCAATCCTACCGGTTCCGGATTGCGGGAATATTTTATCCTGCGAACAGGTGGTGTCTATTCAGGTGTGGTTGCCAACCGTGCCATTGATATGAACCGGATTAAGAATTTCCGTGACATCGGAGGTTACTTTACCACTGACAACCGTCAAATGAAATGGGGAGAGATCTACCGGTCAGGCAACCTGAGCAATGCCACGCTCTACGACCAGGAGAAGATTCGGCGACTCAATATCCGCACTGTAATTGATTTCCGCTCCGAACGCACTGCCCGCAGATATCCCATTCTGCTGCATCCCTCCATCCGTAAGATTGCTCTTCCACTGATGCCGATGGATGCGCAGAAGCTTGACGAGCAGCTTGAAGATGAAAATTTTGACCGCAGTGATGCGATTCGTTACGTGCAAGAGGAGTATGTGAACATCCTGGAGAACCATAAGGCACAATTTGGAGAGCTGTTTGATATCCTTGCCAATGACAGCAACTATCCTATCCTTATGAGTGGTTCTCTTGGAAAGGATGGAGAGGGACTGGCTGCCTACCTGATTCTATATGCCATTGGTGTACCACAAAGTTCACTTGAAGAAGACTACATGCTTTCAAACCAATTCATCGACCCTGATATGGTAGAGATCGATGCCCGCAACCTCTCTGAACCTCTACAGGAGGCTGTGACAGCCATGCTGTCCGTCAACAGGGCTTATCTCAACTACGCCATTGATCATATTAAACTGAAATATGGATCGGTGGATAACTACCTTGAGAAAGAGCTTAGGGTGACCAGCGGAAAACGAAACCTACTGCGAAAATACCTACTTTATCAGTTCTGATAGTTCTTTATCCGATTTATTTTCATACCTTTGTAGCCGATTTAAAAAAAGGTGATTTTTTATCCTGTTTCCTGAACAGTGGTTATCTTCATCAGCACAAAAAATCACAGATAGTCATTGAATTTTCTCTCAACTTTATCAGCATTTGCGCCGGGTGTCACATTCAGCATGCAGCATTGCCTGCAGCGTGCCGTGACGGTCGTTGGACCAACTTATGTAAATGGATGTGTGGAGCAGGGGGAAAAAGCAACAATCACACACATTAAAACCATTTTACAATGAGTACATTTCAAGAGTTGGGAGTGATTCCCGAAATCCAGCGGGCCGTTACTGAGCTCGGCTTTGAACAACCCATGCCGGTACAGAGTGAGGTAATCCCCCGCCTGCTGGCACACACCCGCGACATCATCGCCCTGGCACAAACCGGTACCGGCAAAACTGCCGCTTTCGGCATCCCGGTGATCCAGAAAATCAACGTGAAGCAGCTCACGCCGCAGACACTGATCCTCTGTCCCACCCGTGAGCTCTGTCTCCAGATAGCGGGCGACCTGACCGACTTCTCCACCTACGTGGAAGACATCAAGATCCTGCCTGTTTATGGTGGCTCCAGCATTGATAGCCAGATACGAACCCTCAAACGGGGGGTACACATCATCGTAGCCACCCCCGGGCGGTTAATCGACTTGATTAAGCGGAAGACCGTTTCCCTTGGCGATGTCCACACCATGGTGCTCGACGAGGCCGATGAGATGCTCAACATGGGCTTCTCGGAAGACATCGATGAGATCCTCTCGCACCTGCCCGACAGCCGCAGCATGCTTCTCTTCTCGGCCACCATGCCGAAGGAGATCGAGAAGATCACACGCAAGTACATGAAAGAACCGATGGAGATCACCATTGGTCGCAAGAATGAGGGTGCCGAGAATGTACGGCATCTCTACTTCATGGTGCACGCCAAAGACAAATATCTGGCACTGAAACGAATCGTTGACTACTATCCCAATATCTACGGCATCATCTTCTGCCGTACCCGCAAGGAGACACAGGAGATCGCCGACAAGCTGATGCAGGATGGTTATGATGCCGATGCGTTGCATGGCGACCTGTCGCAAGCGCAGCGTGACTACGTGATGAGCAAGTACCGCAACCACAACCTGCAGCTGCTGGTGGCCACCGACGTGGCGGCACGCGGCCTCGACGTGGATGACGTGAGCCACATCATCAACTTCGGGCTGCCCGACGACTACGAGATCTACACCCATCGCAGCGGCCGCACCGGCAGGGCCGGCAAGACCGGCACCTCGATCGCCATCATCCACACCAAGGAGAAGGGGAAGGTAGTGCAGATCGAAAAACTGATCAACAAGACGTTCGAGAAGCGTGAAGTCCCCAAGGGAGATCTGATCTGCGAGAAGCAGCTCTTCAACTTCGTCGATAAAATAGAGAAGGTAAAGGTGAACGAGGCGGAGATTGAACGACTGCTTCCCTCCATCTTCCGCAAGCTGGAGTGGCTGGAAAAAGAGGATATCATCAAGCGGATGGTCTCCCTCGAATTCAACCGACTGATCGAATACTACCAGGAGGCAGAGGAAATTTTTGAACCGAAGGAGGGCTCCTCCCGCGGGCAGAAAGGTGAATACGGCAAGCGGGGCAACGATCGGGAGGGTGGCAGCCGCCAGCCGGAGAAGGGATATGCCCGCCTCTTCATCAACGTGGGGAAGATGGATGGCATCAACCCGGCCATGCTGATGGGCTTCATCAACGACCACGTGAAAGGAAAGGTACCCATCGGTCGGATCGACTTGCTGAAGAGCTTTTCCTTCTTTGAAGTGCCCGAGGAGCTGGCCCCCAGGGTGGTCAAGTCGTTCAAGGGGATGTATGTCGACGAACGGAAGTTGCAGGTCCACCTGGCACAGGAGGAGGATCAGGCCTCAAAGGGGAGGAAGAAGAAATTCTACGAAAACGATTTCGGCGGTAAGGGGAAGAAAAAGAAACTGAAATATTGAGAGGAGAGTACAGATCACTTCCATTTCATTCGGATCTGGTTCTAATCTGGTTCTAATCTGGTTCTAATATGGTTCTAATATGGTTCTAATCTCGTTCTAATAGATTCGAACAAGTAAAGAGTCAGTTACGAACAAAATTAAGTGGAAATTAATATCGTATGTAACGGCTTATGTAGCATCATAAGTGAGTTATACGAGTTCAGCGGGAGTAACATCCCGCTTTTTTTGTGTCCTGAAAAAACTTAACAATAACGTCACCGAACTGTAACTGCTCTGTAACAATAATGAAGGAACTTTGCAGCGAAATATGAATCGGATGAAAGAAAAATTGTTACGGTTATCCATGGTCACCCTCTTCCTGGTGACAACGTTGTTGGTAACTCTGGCCCAGACAGGGTCTATTAAAGGCATCATCGTGGATGGCGCCACCGGGGAGCCGCTGATCGGTGCTTCGGTACTGGTGGAAGGCACCACCTCGGGGGCTGCGGCCGACCTGGATGGTAATTTCCTGATCAACGGCCTGGCTGCCGGAAGCTATTCGCTGCGTGCCACCTACATCGCCTATCGCCCCCTTGTAATCACAGAGGTGAAGGTTGAAGGAGGAAAGGAGACACTGTTAGAGATTGCAATGGAGACCGATGAGGTGAGCCTCGACGAAGTGGTGGTGGTGGCAACACCCCGCCTGGAATCGGAACGTATCCTGATGAGAGATCAGCAGAACGCCACGGTAATCCGTGAGAGCGTGGGAGCTCAGCAGCTTTCCCTGCAGGGTGTCTCAGACATCGCCACAGCCACCAGTAAGATCACCGGCGTGGTGAAGAGCGAAGGGTCGGGAGAGGTCTATGTGCGCGGACTGGGCGATCGCTATGTCTCCACCACCATGAACGATCTGCCGATACCCTCCGACGATGTGGAACGGAAAAACATCGACCTCGCTCTTTTCAGCACTGGTGTGATACAGCACGTGGGGATTACCAAGACATACAGCACAGGTAGTTATGCCGATCAGACCGGTGGAAACATCAATATTGTCTCGAAAGAGTTCGTCGACCAGTTCACCCTGGAGTTGCAGGGAGGGGTCAATTCCAGCCTGTTGAGCAACAATCAGTTCAACAATTTCCGTGTCACCCCCAACCTGCAGAACAGCATGTTCACTTTTTACAGAAGGGAGTATAACCTCGTGGATGCCATCACCAAACAGTCGTGGGATCCCCGTGGAAAAAGCCTACCGCTCGATTTTGGGTTCACCACTTCCGGCGGGAAAGAGTTTACTCTCCGGGAGAGAGATCTGACTCTTTTCTACACACTCTCCTACAAGAGCGATCACTCACACACCACCGGGGTCTACCGACGGTTCAATTCCAACACGGTTTACTCCGACTTCTCCGATACCGAGACCTGGAGCAGCAGCGCCAACCTCACCGGGTTGCTCAACCTGGCTTATCGTTTTAACAATAACCACAAGATCAACTACAATCTTCTCTTCATCAATAAGCTCACCGATCAGGTCTATGAACAGGGCCGTAACGGCAACGGATTCAAGTTCGACATGGATGAGATTTCCAACTCTTTTTTCACCCGTGACATGAACAGCCGCACAACGATGGTGCTGGTGAACCAGCTGCTGGGAGACCATCGATTTTCAGACAAGAATCGCCTGAAGTGGGGCCTCGGCTACAATCTCACCGCTGCCGATGAACCCAACAGGATCAGGAACTACACCGGCTTTGACCAGAGCAGCATCTATTTCTCCTATCGCATCGCCGATTTCGAGAACCGGAAATCGAGCCAGGAGATTGACGACCGGGAGCTCAACGGTTACCTTCGCAACAAGATTGATCTGACCATAGGGAACTCACCCTGGAAGCTGGAATATGGCATCAACTACCGCAACAAGCAACGTGATTTCAGCAACCAGTTCGTTGGGGTGCAGATGATGGGCATGCGCAAGGGTGACGACAATGTGGATGACCTCACCTCGCTCTTCCACGATCCCGGTTTCGCCTCCTCAAAGATCAAAACGATCCCGCCGGATCTCTACAACGCTACGTTACAGGCACTGGCAGGCTATGTCGAGCTGGGATTCAGCCGTGGTAAACTGGATGGAAATGCCGGCGTGCGTTACGAGTACAACCGGATGGATGTAGAGTGGGACATCAACAACGATGACCCCTTACGGGAGCCGCGTATCCGGAAAGAATACAAGCAGTTTTACCCGGGCGTCAACCTTCGCTACAACATCACGGAACAACAGGCCTTGCGCCTCTCCGGCAGCAGGACCCTTACCTTGCCGGAGTTCAAGGAGATAGCGCCCTTTGCCTACACCTCACCCAACAGTACCCTGATACAGGGTAGCCCGGAGCTGAAGGCTTCTCGCAACTGGAATGCCGATCTCAAGTGGGAGTATTTCAAATCGACCGATGAGTTGATCTCCCTGGGCGCCTTCTACAAGAAGATTGAGGACCCGATTAACATCACATCGCTCACCGGCGGGGCGGGATATCTGGTCTATGCGAACACTGGCAAAAAGGCAGGGGTGATAGGCCTTGAAGCGGAAGCCAGGCTCAACCTCTTCAAGAATGATTTTCAGTCGCTACGCATGATCCTGAACGGTACTCGTATGTGGGTCTCACAGGACCTGCTGGAAGCGTATCAGTACAACAACAAAACAAGCTCGGGACTGCAGGGTGCCTCAGAGGTGATCAGCAACCTCACCCTAAGCTATTCTCATCTGCCGGGAAACTGGCAGGCTTCTCTCTCGGGCAACTACTCTTCCGACAGGATCTATGCCATGGGCAGTCCCAAGGATGCAAACAACAGGGATTATCTCTACAACGATGAGATCATCGAGAAGGGGGTGATCACCCTCGATGCGGTGGTGAGCAAGGGACTTACCGATCATCTTACGGTGAAGCTGGTGGCACGCAACCTGCTGAACCCGGAGATGCAGATGACGCAGAACTTGCGCGACCTGAACAGTCGTGAGGTTGAAAACCATTTGGTAGAGTCCTACCGGAAAGGAATGCGTATGCAACTGTCTGTCAACTATACATTTTAGTAAACAG
This sequence comes from Proteiniphilum sp., assembly GCA_036733365.1. Taxonomy (GTDB): domain Bacteria; phylum Bacteroidota; class Bacteroidia; order Bacteroidales; family Dysgonomonadaceae; genus Proteiniphilum. Next base: position 132,935 of record DAINAS010000003.1, on the reverse strand, counting down.
GAATATGAACCAATCGTAAAATATCAGGATTATGAAAAAAAATGTGTTATTCAAGGGAATTTCGATGATGATGGTCATCGCATCGCTGTTCCTGTTCGTGAATTGTGAAGGTGAAGGTACATTGCCCGAAACCGATCCGGTAGTAGAACTGCTTGAGAGCGGCGAAATGAGGGGTGTGCTGAAAGAAGATTATACCCTCGATGTCGGCACCAGCTACCGTCTCACAGGCCAGTTTATCGTGGACGGAGGTGCCACACTCACCATACCGGCCGGTACCCAAATCATTGCCAACGCATCTCAGGGGCAGGCTACCGAGACCTACATTGCCGTGATGATGGGTAGTAAGATCAATGTGAACGGTACTGCTGCCGCTCCGGTGGTGATGACCTCCCCCAACGCCCAACCGCAGGACTGGGGTGGGCTGACCATCTGCGGAGAGGCCTCCACCACTGCCGGTGCGAATGCCACCGCCGAGGTGGGCAACTTCAAGTATGGCGGCTCCAAGGATGACGACAACTCGGGAAGCATCAGCTACCTGGTGATCAAGGGATCAGGGGCCAAGATCAACACCGAGTCGGAATACAACGGACTAACCCTCTATGCCGTGGGTAGCGCTACACAGATCAGCAACGTCGCCATCATCAACGGCGCGGACGACGGTGTGGAGTTCTTCGGCGGCACGGTATCGGCCCAGAACCTCTACCTGGAGAACAACGAGGATGATGCGATCGACTGGACCGAAGGGTGGAACGGCACGGTAACCAACGCTTACGTGAAGCACACCATCGATGGCTTCTCCACAGTGGTAGAGGCAGACGGTGTGAACAACAACCCGAAGATCGTCAATCTCACTGCAGTCTCCACCACCGGAGGAAAAGCACTGCAGTTTAAGAAAGAATCGGGTGCAACCATCACCGGCTTATCTTTGCTGGGGTATGACATTCTCATCGACATGGCCAACGATGGACCGCTCTCAAACGTGATCATAGAGGGAGAAACTGCAAGTCATGATAAGGCATACGATGCTGACCCCACCGTCAATCCATCTTCCTGGAGCTGGGCTGAGGCCAGTGCCGTTGAGGTGGTTGAGCTGAACGGCAAACAGAACGGCAATGTGACACTTGATCCCGCAAAGGCTTATCGCCTCACCGGATCCTATATCGTGGAAAACGGCAAGCTGACCATCCCCGCCGGTACTCGTATCCTGGCAGTTGCTTCGCAGGGACAAGAGACTGAGACCTACATCGCCGTGATGATGGGTGCCCAGATCGATATCCAGGGCACATCCGATGATCCCGTGATCATGACTTCCCCCAACGCCCAACCGCAGGACTGGGGTGGGCTGACCATCTGCGGAGAGGCCTCCACCACTGCCGGTGCGAATGCCACCGCCGAGGTGGGCAACTTCAAGTATGGCGGCTCCAAGGATGACGACAACTCGGGAAGCATCAGCTACCTGGTGATCAAGGGATCAGGGGCCAAGATCAACACCGAGTCGGAATACAACGGACTAACCCTCTATGCCGTGGGTAGCGCTACACAGATCAGCAACGTCGCCATCATCAACGGCGCGGACGACGGTGTGGAGTTCTTCGGCGGCACGGTATCGGCCCAGAACCTCTACCTTGAGAACAACGAGGATGATGCGATCGACTGGACCGAAGGATGGAACGGCACGGTGACCAACGCTTACGTGAAGCACACCATCGATGGCTTCTCCACAGTGGTGGAGGCAGACGGGATGAATAACAACCCGAAGATTGTCAATCTCACTGCCGTTAACAGCCATGCTTCGGCTCCTTCCGGGACCGCCCTGCAGTTCAAGAAACAATCCGGCGCGACCATGACCAATGTTTATCTGGAAGGATACAGCAAGCAGGTGGATATGTCGAACGATGGCCCACTGACCAACGTGCTCATCGAAGGAATAGCTGCCACACTCACCGGGACCTACCAGAAGGGCAAGCTGGATATTTCAGCCTGGGTATGGTTTCAATAATGAGTTTTCTTTTCCATTCATTCATTCTCTTAGAATATCCCGCGCTGATATTGCTGCGGGATATTCCTCATTCATAACAAGACAGACATGAGAACAAAAACAACCCTTATCCTGCTTTTTCTCTTTGTTGTTCTGACAGCACAGGATCAGAAGCATTCCGACCCGGTGGTCTACTACAGCAACGGCTATTACTATGCCGACAAGACACAGGACAGGTTCTATACAGGTGACTACCGGGAGTACTATGAAAATGGCACGTTGAAGTTGGAGATGCAAATCCGCGACGGCATGCCGGAAGGACCCTACATCGTCTACTTTGAAAACCGCAAACCACAGGAGGTGCGCTCCTACAAAGATGGGAAGATGCACGGATTGTGGAGGAGCTACGACCTCTCCGGACAAATACTCTCTGAGGCGGAGTACAAGAACGGGCTGAAACACGGTACCTGGCGAATCTGGGATGAGTTGGGAAACCTGCGTTACGAGATGAACTACCGGGAGGGCAAGAAAACTGGTCTCTGGCGTATGTGGGACCAAAAGGGTGTTTTGCTGGATGAGAAAAGTTATTGATCCGCATCGAGTTGAATCAAAAATGTAACAAAAACTTCATTGATTCGTAACCGCTTTATCGGTGACATCAATGTACTTTTGTCTCAGTTAATGAACTTTTAAAAGAATGAATCGTATGAAATCACTGTTGCTGCTTGCATCCTCTCTGCTGATAACCCTTTCGGTCACAGCTGGCACCGAGTCGAATGAGGTGAAGAAAGAAAAAGAATCGCAGCCGGTTGCTCCGGTTGAAATGGTGCAGTCGCTGCAACTGACCGGTTCGGTTGTAGACGAAAAGAATCATGAAGCGCTGGCAGGTGCTGCCATCGTGGTTGATGGAAAAAAATATTATTCTGATCTGGATGGAAATTTTACCATTAATGGCGTGAAACCAGGCAAATATTCAGTTGTGGTAGAGTTAATCTCCTATGAGCCGGCTACCATGGAGGTGAGTCTCTCCGGCAGCCAGCAAATGAAAATCGGATTGACGCAGAAATAAATTAACTCCTCTCTCTTTTGTTTTATAGGGTCACATCTGCCTGATTATATTGCTAAACGGAGGATCCTGAATGCCCCTCTGACTACGATGGCAAATACGATTGCTCCTATCACCAGGTCAGGGAAGGCCGACTGGAGCAAGTCGACCAGTAGGGCAGCTACAATCACCCCGATGTTGATGACGATATCGTTGGAGGTGAAAATCATGCTGGCCTGGATATGTGATTCTCTACTTTTCTCTTTTTGTAGGATATATAGACTGATTGCGTTGGCAATCAATGCCAGAAAAGAGATCACCATCATGGTCCTGAAATCGGGCAGTTCGGTAACTCCCACAAATCGGCGGATCACCTCCACCACTCCTGTCAGTGCCAGCAGCAGCTGGAGGTAGCCGGCTGTACGGGCAATATTTTTTTTGCGTAATGCACTCCCCCCCACTGCAAAGAGGGCAAGTCCATAGACAAGGCTGTCAGCCAACATATCGAGACTGTCGGCAACCAGCCCCATTGAGTTGGAGAGTATGCCAAACAACATCTCCAGGCCAAAGAAAACAAAATTGATGATCAGCACAGCAAGAAGAATCTTGCGCTGTCCCGAATCACTTTTTTCCCCCTCCTGTTCGTGAGTAATTTCCGTAGATATTAATTTTGTCTGTAATTTGAGTGACTCAAGGGCTGCCAACACCATATCGGGTTCGCCATCGTGAAATACCTCCAGTTTTCTGTCCGGGATGTAGAACAGCATCGTTTGTACCTCTCCAAGTGGCTGCAAAGTCATCCGAATTAGTTGCTCCTCACTTGGGCAGTCCATCAGTGCGATGTGAAAAGTGCTTTTATTCATCGTTTATGATATCGTCTCAGTTCACCGTGTCTGACTCTGTTGTTCAGCAGATCTGCGATTTCTAAATGAGAAAACGGTTGTCCTTTCCATTCATATCCCAGCCAGTTATCTGGATCAAAATGAAATTGAGTCTTTCAGGGATGGTTCTGTCACGATTCTTTCCCTCACGTTGAGAGGAGATAAGCCAACATCTGACCGAATTTCATTTTAACATTACACAATAGGGGGGGTAAGATTTCGCTTCACCCCCCCCTATAATTATTATAGGTTAAGCGTTGCCTGGCGGATCAACGTCTTGGCATTCACATCCGGTCCCGCCTTGGCATAATTCTCCTTGAAGTTACGGTGCGCCTTGAGCAGGTTCCCCGACTGCAGGGTGATGATTTTAGACTCGTTCACCAGGTTGAGGAAGAGAATGCTGCTCCGGGTGGTGGAACTGCCTGCTTTCACCCGTTTGATCTGTCGCTTGTTGAGTTTCTTGTATAGGTCGAAGATTACATCCCGCATGTTGGTAACAATTGAGAACTGCGTGTAATCGTTCTTTTGGTCCATTTCGTTGTAGCCGCTGAACGCTTCGGTGAGGATTTTGTGAATCATCTCCAGGTCTTCAATCTGCTCCTTCGAGAAGGCTGCATGGTTGTTGTCAATGTAACTGAAGGTAGCTTCCGATACTGCTTTCAGTGATTTGGTGATTTCATAGGAGTAATCTACCAGCTGCACATACTCCTGCTCCAGGTCGAGTGCGTTCATCTCCATGCTCTCCAGCGTGGGTACCACCTCGTAGGTACGTTTGTCCCTGAATTTCTCATAAAGCTCGTTGGCTTCACCCATCGCTTTCTTCACCCCTTTGCGATCTTCATCCCTTAAGCCGTGAAGCACCATTTCGTATATGGAAAGGGTCTTGCCCAGCACCATTCGTACCTCCTCGTTGCAGGAGGTGACCAACTGAATCTCGCTCGAGAGCACCTGTTGATGCTGCTGTTCGCGGCTCTTACGCTTGGTGTGCATCCTGCCTGACTTGTAAAGCATAAAGCCTACCACCAGGATCATCACCGCGATGGCAATCTTGCCGCCCCACATCAGGAAAAGACCAATCAGCATGGAGACGGTGAGTGCCACCAGTGCGGTCATCAGCCATCCGGCCACAACTGTCAGCACTCCGTTGATGCGGTAAACGGCGCTGTCACGTCCCCAGGCTCTGTCGGCCAGTGAGGTACCCATGGCCACCATGAAGGTGACGAACGTGGTTGATAGAGGGAGTTTCAAGGAGGTACCCAGCGAGATCAGCAGTGCAGCGATGGTGAGGTTTACCGATGCACGAATCAGGTCGAAGGAGGCACCGTTTTCTGTTTCTACCGGTTCAAACTGCCGGTTAACAAAGCGTTTCACAGCTGTGGGCATTATCTTGTCGAGCGACTTGCTGACGGTGAGGCTTCCCCGCACCATGGAGCGCGACAGGGGGGAGGAGGAGAAGCGTTCAATACCTTCCCCCTTGCGGGCGAGGTTCACCTCTGTTTCGGTCACCGAGCGCGATTTCTTGGAGAACCAGAGCGCCATAATCATGATCACCCCGGCACCGATCAACCAGGCGACGTTGACAGCAACCGGCTCGTTTAACCTATCCATGTAGAGGGTTTGGATGTCGCCACCGCCGGCTGCCACCTCACCCGCAATTCTGTAGGAGTCAAAACCGGCCATAAAGACACCGATGAAGTTGACCAGGTCGTTGCCGGCGAAGGCCATGGCCAACGCCGTGGTGCCTGCCAATACGATTACTTTCAGGATGTTGACCCGGAAGAGATGCTGCAGAAGTGCCATCAACAATGTCGATCCTGCGAAGCTGTAAAGAAGAGCTGTGCCCATATGGTTTTCCAGATAGTAAAGCAGCTCCGGTGTTACCAGTACACTGCCTTTCAAACCTTTAAAAATGGCGAAATAGATGATGGCTGTCAGCGCGATTCCTCCCCAGATGGCTCCCAGGTAGCGGAATCGCTTACCGTAGTTGAAGGAGAAGATCAGTCGCGAGATGTACATGATGATGCTTCCCACCACGAAGGCGATGGCAATTGAGATAAAGATACCTGAGATGATGGCCAGTGCCTTGCCGCTGTTGATGTAATCGCCCAACTGTCCGCCGCTATCGCTGGTCCATAGGGTGAAGAGCGCTACTGCAATGGCAGATCCCAATAGCTCAAAAACCAGTGAGACGGTGGTGGAGGTGGGTAACCCGAAGGTGTTGAAAAGGTCCAGAAGGATTACATCGGTGATCATCACCGCCAGGAAAAGCGTCATTACCGCCGGGAATGTGAACTTTTCGGGGTAGAAGACGCCGCTGCGGGCCACCTCCATCATCCCACTGGAGAACATTGCTCCAAAGAGCACCCCAATGGAGGCGACGGTGAGAATCACCCAGAGCGGGGCTACTTTCGACCCGATGCTGGAGTTGAGGAAGTTGACCGCATCGTTCGAGACACCCACAATCAGGTCGAGCGTAGCCAGCCCCAACAATACGATGATAATAATCAGGTAAATTGAATCCATAAACAGATGATTTGCTGTTTTATTCCACCGTCACCGATTTGGCGAGGTTACGCGGTTGATCCACATCACATCCCTTTACCACCGCAATATGATATGCAAGCAGCTGCAAAGGGATCACCGACAGCAATGGGGTGAGGCAGGGGAGTGTCTCCGGCACCTCTACCGAGAAGTCGGAGAGTTCGCTCACCACCCGGTCACCTTTGGTCACCACTGAGATGATCCTTCCCTTGCGGGCTTTGATCTCCTGTATGTTGCTGGTCACCTTCTCGTAGGTGTCGGATTGCGTAGCGATGACTATGACCGGCATCTCGTGACTGATCAGTGCGATGGGACCATGCTTCATCTCAGCCGCGGGGTAACCCTCCGCGTGGATGTAGGAGATCTCTTTCAGTTTGAGTGCTCCCTCAAGCGCTACAGGGAAGTTGTAGCCTCTGCCCAGGTAAATGCAGTTGCCGGCATAGGTAAAGGTTTTGGCATATTGTGCAATCAGTTCATTCTTTTTCAGGATCTCACCCACTTTATCCGGTATCAGACCCAGCTCACGGATCAGGGTGAGGTATTCATCGCGGCTGATGGTTCCCTTCTCCTTGCCGATCAGGATTGCCAACATCGTCAGCACGGTCACCTGTGCGGTGAATGCTTTGGTTGAAGCCACGCCGATCTCAGGACCCACATGGGTGTAACAACCCGAGTGGGTGTTTCGGGGGATGGATGACCCCACCACATTACAGATGCCGAAGATAAAGGCTCCCTCTTTCCTGGCCAGCTCTACGGCGGCCAGCGTGTCGGCGGTTTCGCCCGATTGGGAGATGGCGATGACGATGTCATCCTTGTGAATCACCGGCTTGCGGTAGCGGAACTCAGACGAGTACTCCACCTCCACAGGTATGCGGGCGAACTCCTCGATGGCATACATCCCTATCTGGGCGGCATGCCAGGAGGTGCCACAGGCAGTGATGATGATGCGACGGGCGTTGAGAAACTTATCCCGGTTGTCGATGAATCCAGCCAGGGTGATGTTGTCTGCTTCCACGTTCACCCTCCCCCGCATGCAGTCGCTCAGGGTGTGGGGTTGTTCGAAGATCTCCTTGAGCATGAAGTGGGGATATCCACCTTTTTCAAGCTGGCTGAGCGTCATCTCCAGCTTCTGAAAACGGGGTGTCTTCTCAATGTTGCCAATGGTGCGTATCTTTAGTGGCGCTCCCCTTTCAATGGTGACGATCTCCTCATCACCGATGTAGGTGACACGGTTGGTATATTCAACAATGGGAGTGGCATCCGACCCAATGAAGTACTCATCCTCGCCGATGCCGATTACCAACGGACTTCCCTTTCTGGCGGCCACGATCAGATCAGGATTATGACGGTCCAGCACTGCGATGGCATAGGCACCCACCACCTGGTTGAGGGCCAGCTGCACCGCAGTGGAGAGATCCGAGCCATTACTCTTTTTCATGAATTCGATCAGCTGTACCAACACTTCGGTGTCGGTTTCACTCTGGAACGTATATCCTTCACTGATCAATCCCTCTTTCAATAACGAGTAGTTCTCGATGATGCCGTTGTGGATGATGGCCAGTTCCTCCGATTGTGAATAGTGGGGATGGGCGTTGTGCTGCGTGGGTTCACCATGGGTAGCCCAGCGGGTGTGGGCGATGCCGATGTTGCCGCTCACATCTTTCTGCTCTGCATACTGCTCCAATTCCGACACCTTCCCCTTTGCTTTGTAAACTTTCAGGTTGCCTTCGTGAATCAGTGCAATCCCGGCACTGTCATATCCGCGGTACTCCAGTCGATGAAGCCCTTTGATGAGGATCGGATAAGCCTCTCTATTACCAATGTAACCTACAATTCCACACATCTGTTGTTGTTTTTAATTGTTTATTTATACAATGGGTTGTTCTCCGTCAAATGCCGGATAGAGGCGGGTTGGTGTTGGTACCGTCAATAGAAAATGGGACCTTGAATGCATACGATCTCTCTTAGTTGCGATGAAAGAATGTGCAAATTTGCATTTTCTTTCCGAAATATGAAAGAGAAAAATCAAAAAATAATGAGTGTAAAGAGGCTGGTAACCAAAATGTAACAAAAACGTAACAATTCATGCGGTCTCCAACCAAACGCTTTCTCTCATTTTGCTATCTTTGCATCATCTAACCCGAACACTATGGCAAGAAGAAAACTCTCCCAGATACAGATTGCATTCATCATCATTCTTTGGATCGTCCTGGTGGTCTACATCCTGCTCTATGCAGAAATCAACGGCATGACTGTTCTCTCTATCCTGATGTCAGGTGCAATCGTGTTTATTCCGATTTACAAAAATCTAAAAAAATAGCTTTTTTTGTGACAAAAATAAGAAAAACATCTGAATAATTTTCCAGTTGGGGATTTTTATCTATTTTTGCGCTTCAAACTGATTTATTAAAGAGTTATCTGATTTAAACCAAATTTTCATGAGAGCTACAGAGGTTATCGATCTTTTAAAGCGGCGTTTCCCCAACGAGCCGGAGTATCATCAGGCTGTTGAAGAGGTGATTGAGTCGATTGAGGATGTCTACAACGAGCATCCTGAGTTTGAAAAGGCAAATCTGATTGAGCGGCTGTCCATTCCTGACAAGATTCACTCTTTCCGTGTGACCTGGGTGGACGACCAGGGCAGGGTGCAGACCAACATGGGCTATCGCGTGCAGCACAACAATGCCATTGGTCCCTACAAGGGGGGCATTCGTTTCCATGCTTCGGTATCACCCTCCATCCTGAAGTTTCTCGCCTTTGAACAGACCTTCAAGAATGCCCTCACCACTCTGCCGATGGGGGGTGCCAAGGGAGGATCTGATTTTTCCCCGCGTGGCAAGTCCGACGGTGAGATCATGCGTTTCTGCCAGGCCTTCGTGGAAGGCTTGTGGCGGGTGATTGGCCCTGACACCGATGTACCGGCAGGTGATATCGGCGTGGGCGGACGTGAGGTAGGATACATGTTCGGCAAGTACAAGAAGCTGGCGGGAGAATTTACCGGCACCTTTACCGGCAAGGGTCGCGAGTTCGGCGGATCACTGATCCGCCCCGAGGCCACCGGTTACGGCAATGTTTACTTCCTGCTGGAGATGCTGAAGACGAAGAACATCGACATCAGGGGCAAGAAGTGCCTGGTATCCGGTTCCGGTAACGTGGCACAATATACCTGTGAGAAGCTGCTTGAGCTGGGTGCCATCCCGGTGAGCCTCTCCGATTCCGACGGATACATCTACGATCCCGATGGCATTACCGAAGAAAAGCTGAAGTTCGTGATGGAACTGAAGAACCTTTATCGTGGTCGTATCCGCGAATACGCTGAAGAGTACGGCTGCAAGTATGTGCCGGGTGCCCGTCCCTGGGGGGAGAAGGGTGATATCGCTCTTCCTTCGGCCACCCAGAACGAGATAGATGGATCGGAAGCTGCGGAGCTGGTGAAGAATGGTGTGTTTGCCGTATCTGAAGGAGCCAACATGCCCAGCACCCCTGAAGCGGTGGAGATCTTTCTCAAGAACAAGATCCTCTACGCCCCGGGTAAGGCAGCCAATGCAGGTGGGGTATCAGTCTCGGGACTGGAGATGACGCAGAACTCGGAACGTTACAGCTGGCCCGCCGAGCAGGTGGACGAGAAGTTGAAGTGGATCATGGCCAATATCCACGAGAGCTGTGTGAAGTATGGTACCGAGAGCGACGGCTACATCAACTACGTGAAAGGCGCCAACATCGCCGGCTTCATGAAGGTGGCCAGAGCGATGATGGGGCAGGGAGTGCTCTGATGTTACTTCTGTTTTGAGAAAATAGTGTAAAATTACTGCACCCCGGAAGCGGATAACCGATTTCGGGGTGTTTCTTCTCAAACCACTCATTGACAAATTGTATTAAATAGTTTTCAGATATTTTTTTTATTCTGAGAATTGCCGTACTTTTGCAACCTAAATTTGCACAAGGATGGTCCGGTAGCTCAGCTGGATAGAGCAACAGCCTTCTAAGCTGTGGGTCTTGGGTTCGAATCCCAACCGGATCACCAGAATATCAAGCACTTATCGGGATTTCCGGTGAGTGTTTTGATATTTAGTCTAACCTTAGTTTAACAAAGGTGTTGTAACAGTTTGTAACAATCAAAAACAAATCAACCAATTTGCTCCATTGTTCTTCCTGTTTTCCCTATTGATTTGATAATAAGAGCTTTCAATTTCGCGCATCCCTGATAACGCCATATAAATAATTACCCTGTTGAAACTGGATTTTTTACACGTGGCAAGGTGTTCAATGGGACTCTCTGTAGGATGAATCAATGTTTATATTTAATTGCGAGATAGCATGTTGGAAGTGATATATCAGTTCTGATTCCTGAAATCATTCGGTGTCAATCCTGTTTCATTCTTGAACATTCGTGTAAAATGCTGGGGGTATTTGAACCCCAACGAATGGGCAATCTCGCTGATCGTTATCTCCTTGTTGAATATAAGGTTCTTTGCCAGGTTGATGATTTCGATTTGAATATACTCTTTAGCAGATTTACCTGTCTCCTTTTTAATCAGATCTCCAAAGTAATTTGCCGACAAGTGGAGTACATCTGCAAAGTAGGCCACGGAGGGTAATCCGAATCTTTGAGGCTTGTCTGATGAGAAATAGTCGTTCAACTTCTCTTCAAATTTCTCTATTATTCCCTGATTGACATTTTCTCTGGTGATAAATTGCCTGTCGTAAAAACGGTTGCAGTAATTCAGAAATAGTTCTATATTGGAAGCGATGAGTTTCTTACTGTGCTTATCCACACTCTGTTGCAACTCATATTCTATTTTTGCGAAACAATCCAGCACTATGTTTCTTTCACGTTCTGACAGGTGCAATGCTTCATTTGATTTGTAACTGAAGAAATTATAGTCGCTGATAATTTTTGCCAATTGAGTACCCTGAAGCAGATCCGGATGAAATACCAGCGCATGCCCTTTGGGTTGATAGACCAAACCATCATTATCCAGCTCCATCACTTGTCCCGGTGAAACGAAAACAAGTGTACCTTCCTGGTAGTCGTAATAGTTACGTCCATATTTGATGTCACCACAATTTACATCTTTCAGGAATATACAATACAGACCATAATTGATCCGCACTTTCTTATCTTTCCCCCAAGTTCTTGGTTTGGCTTTTGAAAAATCAATCACACTCACCAATGGATGCAGTGTTTCATGATTATTCAATTGGTTGTATGCATTAACTGTGTCAAATCTGTAAATTCCTTCCATACTTTCTATATATAATGCCTACAAAAAAAGTGATAACTTCAATTAAATTGCTATCTTACAGGATTAATCAGTAAAAATGGTAGGTTAAACCGTAATCTGTATACAAATTTGTTCGTCAGGATGTCAGATCTTTGTAAAATCAAATTTCTCCGATTGCTCTATGGAAAATTCTTTATACAAAATGAAAACAAGAAAATTAGGTACCCAAGGATTAGAGGTGTCAGCCCTCGGATTAGGCTGTATGGGGCTAAACTTCGGTTACGGAACCGTTACCGACAAAAATGAGGCCATCAGATTGATCAGGAAAGCGGTTGAACTGGGTGTCACTTTTTTTGATACCGCAGAAGTGTATGGACCCTTTACAAATGAAGAGGTTGTGGGCGAAGCTTTAACTCCCTTCCGTGATGAAGTGGTGATTGCAACCAAATTTGGATTTGACATACAGCATGGCAAATCAGTTGGATTGAACAGTCGGCCAACACATATCCGTGAAGCGGTGGAAGGTTCTTTAAAACGGCTAAGGGTGGAGACCATAGACTTGTTGTATCAGCATCGGGTGGATCCCGATGTGCCCATTGAAGAGGTGGCCGGAACGGTCAAAGAATTAATTCAGGAAGGGAAAGTAAAATATTTTGGGTTGTCGGAAGCCGGCATACAGAACATTCGCAGGGCACACGCGGTACAACCTCTTTCAGCTTTGCAAAGTGAATATTCCCTCTGGTGGCGCGAACCGGAAGAAGCAATCATCCCCACCCTCGAGGATCTGGGGATCGGTTTCGTGCCTTTCAGCCCGTTGGGTAAAGGCTTTCTGACAGGGAAAATGGATGAGAACACCAGGTTCGAACCGGGTGATTTCAGAAGTACGGTACCACGGTTATCGCAGGAAAACATAGGGTCTAATCTGATTTTTGTCGATTTTCTGAAGCGAGTAGCAGAACGTAAAAATGCGACACCGACGCAGATAGCCCTTGCCTGGTTAAGTGCGCAAAAGCCCTGGATTGTTCCCATTCCGGGAACAACAAAAATTCACCGCTTAGAAGAAAACATTGCGTCAACCACCGTGGCGTTCACCATGGAAGAGCTGGAGGAAATTGATGCCGAAGCTGCAAAAATAATACCGCAAGGCGACAGGTATTCAGCAGGTTCAGCAAAAATGATCGACCGCTAACCGCTTGAGAGAGTATATTATTCAACCATATAGATATCGATTTATGAAGACGTACCGTACAATAGAAAATCACCCTAAAACAACCCTGATGGTATCTGCCATATTCCTGCTGCTTTTGGGTTCATCCTGTGCCAACAAAGATGAGAAACAAAACAGCGAAGTGATTCAAATAGAGGAACAGGGCAGCTTCACAGTCGGGGGAACCGTTATTGAGAATCAGGGCACCTTTGACCCATATAACCAGACTCCGGAGGGGCAGACATTTCATGGTGATCATGCGTATGTATTTTACCAGGTCCCGGCAGATGCACGTGAATATCCGCTGGTGATGTGGCACGGGTTGGGTCAGTTCTCAAAAACCTGGGAGACAACACCCGACGGGAGGGAAGGGTATCAGAATATCTTTTTGCGAAGGCGCTTTCCCGTGTATGTCATCGATCAACCTCGAAGGGGAGATGCCGGCCGCAGTATGGTACCGGCGACAATTGATCCCGTCCCCGATGAACAGGGCTGGTTTGGCACTTTTCGTATTGGCATCTGGCCCGATTATTTTGAAGGGGTGCAGTTTGCCCGTGATTCAGCCACATTGGAACAATATTTCCGAAGCATGACCCCAAATATCGGGACAATTGATATCAACGTCAATGTGGATGCGGTTTCCGCACTTCTTGACAAAATTGGCGAAGCTGTCCTTGTCACCCATTCTCATTCGGGAGGGATGGGTTGGCTCACCACAGTAAAGAATCGAAACGTGAAAGGTATCGTTTGTTATGAACCAGGTTCCGGATTTCTGTTTCCCGAAGGTGAAGTGCCAGAATCTTTACCCAGTTCGGGCGGGTTGCTCGAAGCATTTGGCATACCTATGGAGGATTTCAAGCAATTGACCAAAATCCCCATAGTGATTTATTACGGTGACAATATTCCCGAAGAGCCTAACCCCAACCCGGGACAGGACGGATGGAGGGTGCGCCTTGAGATGGCTCGCCTGTGGCGGGATACGGTCAATAAATATGGTGGAGATGTAACGGTGGTACACCTTCCGGAAATAGGCATTAAAGGCAATACCCATTTCCCGTTTTCAGACTTGAACAATGTGGAAGTTGCCGACCTGATGTCGGAGTGGTTAAAAAGCAAAGAATTAGACCGATAAAAAAGAAGTATGCAGACAATACAACTTAACAATGGTGTTGAAATGCCAATCCTTGGGTTCGGAGTATTTCAAATGACAGATTTAGATGAGTGTGAAAAGAGTGTGCTTACAGCAATAGAAACCGGTTACCGATCGATAGACACAGCGGCTGTCTATCTGAACGAGACCGCTGTGGGGAATGCTATTAAACAAAGCGGTATCGCCCGGGAGGATTTATTTATTACCACTAAAGTATGGATACAGGATGCCGGTTATGAAAATACAAAAAAGGCTTTTGATAGATCCTTAAATAAATTGGGTCTTGATTATCTTGATTTATACCTGATACACCAACCTTACGGTGATGTGCACGGTTCGTGGCGGGCAATGGAAGAATTATATAAAGAAGATAAAATAAGAGCTATCGGTGTAAGTAATTTTTATCCCGACAGAATGATGGATCTAATCGTTCATCATGAAATTTTACCGGCGGTTAACCAAATTGAGACACACCCTTTTCACCAACAAGTTGAAGCACAAAAATTTCTATCAGAGAATGGGGTACAGATCGAATCGTGGGGTCCCTTTGCCGAAGGGAGGAACAATCTTTTTAAAAATGAAGCTTTAGCATCCATAGGTCGGAAATACAATAAATCGATTGCCCAGGTAGTTCTTCGCTGGTTGACCCATAGAGAGGTGGTTGTTATTCCAAAATCGGTTCATAAAGATAGAATACAGGAGAACTTTAATTGTTTTGATTTTGAACTTACAACAGAAGATATGCAAACCATAGCCTCTCTTGATTTGAAAACAACCAGTTTCTTCGATCATCGTGATCCGAAAATGGTAAAACTTCTCAGTTTAAATAAAGTTGATTTGTAGATTTCTGTTCTAATAAAAAAGTGACGAATATGAAAAAAAATGGTAGATTTCATTTATTAACAGCCCTTTTTGGGACAATCAGTATGATTGCCGCAGCCCAGCAAAAAATAGACAATCCTTTTGGTTTGGTATATCAAGGTGCAATTACAGAAAACGTGCCGGGGAAAGTAAATATTCATCCGGTTAACTATCTGTTGCATGGCAACAAGATTTCAGCCAATATATACACCCCTGCCAATTACAACCCGGCGAAAAAATATCCGGTGATCGTGGTGGCTCACCCGAACGGGGGTGTCAAGGAACAGGTAGCCGGTTTATATGCACAGCGACTGGCGGAATCGGGTTACATCACCATTGCGGCCGACGCTTCGTATCAGGGTGCCAGTGGAGGAGAACCCCGCAATACGGACAAGCCCGCTTTTCGGATTGAAGACATCCGGGGCATGGCCGATTATATCACAGAATATGCCGGTGCAGATGGCCAACGACTGGGATTGCTCGGCGTTTGCGGCGGCGGAGGCTATTCACTCGCGGCAGCGCAGACCGACAAGCGATTTAAGGCGGTGGCAACACTGAGCATGTTCAACTCCGGAATGGTCAGACGAAACGGATTCAGGGATTCACAACTGGAGACGGTTCAGGAACGGTTGAAACAGGCTTCTGATGCCCGTGCCCTCGAAGCTGCCGGTGGAGAAGTGCGCTACATGGCTGATTCCGAAACAACCGATGAGATGGCTGATCAAATGCCTTTTGACCTCTATCGCGAAGGTCATTATTATTACCACCGCACCCATGCACACCCCAATTCTACCTTCCGGTATACCACCGCTAGCCTGATCGACCTGATGGCTTTCGATGCAAACGACCGCATGGCGCTGATCAATCAGCCCCTGTTGATGATGGCAGGCAGCAAGGCCGACACCTATTACATGACCGAAAGTGCATTCAAACTGGCTACAGGAACAGACAATAAAGAACTGTTCCTGATTGAAGGTGCGACCCATATACAGACCTATTATGTTCCTGAGTATGTGGATAAGGCGGCCAGTAAGCTCGGAGAATTCTTTGATAGATACTTGTAAACAGGATAAATTAATTCAATCACACACTATGAAATCAACATTAATCGGACTTTTATTAACTGTTGTCAGTGTACATTTTGCCGTTGCCCAAAACGGTGAAGCAGAGCAGGAGATTATCAACCTTTCAAAAGCGAAATGGGAATGGATGGCCGGCAAAAATGTGGATGAATTGTCTAAATTCTTCCATGAAAAAGCCGTTTTTGTCCACATGGGAGGTTCATGGGGAACCGAACAGGAACTTAACATCATTCAAAGTGGTGGAATCTGG
The DNA here is from genome assembly GCA_036733365.1 of Proteiniphilum sp. Taxonomy (GTDB): domain Bacteria; phylum Bacteroidota; class Bacteroidia; order Bacteroidales; family Dysgonomonadaceae; genus Proteiniphilum. Next base: position 116,715 of record DAINAS010000003.1, on the reverse strand, counting down.
TACAAGAATGCCGATATCCACGAGGTATCCGTCAATATCATTGACAATACGGCGATTCTTTTGAACAGGATTACCCTCCTTGCCGTGGTTGGAGGGAATGAAGTGACCAATCCCTTTGAAGTAACCGAAGTATATATTAAAGAAGACAATGTCTGGAAGTTAGGTTCGCTATCGTTTACAAGATTGATGACCCCGGGAGCGCCAAAAGCAGCTGTGCCAACCCTGAAACTGAACAACGGAATGGAGATGCCACGGCTGGGTTTAGGCACTTTTGCCATCTCATACGAAGCGGCCAAGGAGGCTTGTCTGGAGGCATTCAGAAATGGCTTTCGACATGTGGACTGCGCCACCGCCTATCGTGTAGAGGGTGCTGTGGGCGAAGCAATGAAGGAAAGCGGTATTCCGCGTGAGGAATTTTTCATTGCCAGCAAGTTATGGGTGTCCGACTATGCAGATGGCAAAACATTGGAATCGATTGACAAAATTCTGGAACGCTTTCAGACCGATTACATCGACCTGCTTTACATCCATCAGCCTATTGGCGATTACATCGAAGCCTGGAAGGAGATGGAAAAAGCTGTAGCATCAGGGAAGGTGCGTGCGTTGGGAATCAGTAATTTTGACGCCAGCAAAGAACGCTTCCATGCCATTGTAGATCACATGAAGATAAAACCTGTGGCGTTGCAGATCGAATGTCATCCCTATGCGCAGCGAAACGACATACGTGAATGGGTAAAACCTTATGACATCATCATTGAGTGTTGGTATCCTTTGGGACACGGTGATGAGGGTCTGTTGTCCGACCCGGTAATCAAAAAAATTGCCGATGCGCATGATAAAAGTATTGCCCAGGTTATACTCCGATGGCATATACAGGAGGGTTTCTCCGTCATTCCGGGGGCAACCAATCCCGTCCATATCAAGGAAAACATCTCTATTTTCGACTTTACGCTAAGCGATGAAGAGATGACTACAATGCGTTCGCTGAACAAGGACAAACGCTTCTTCAATGTGACGCTGGAACAGCTGGATAGTTGGGTTAACAGATAAGGTGATGGATATTAAGAAAATAGGTGCAGTTTTTTTTGTATGGGTAGTCGCTTTATCTTTATACGCGCAACAAGCATATGATATTGCAGCAGTTGGTGGTCCCATCATACGAATATCTTCTGGACAAATTCAGGGAGCAACAGTCGATGATGTATCGGTTTTTAAAGGCATACCCTATGCCGCACCACCGATGGGTGAATATCGTTGGCGGCCGCCACAACCTGTGACCGCCTGGGAAGGAGTTAGGGATGCCCTGTCGTTTGGTCCTGACTGCGCACAGGGAGGATGGGGTACTGCTCCAGGAACCATTAGGGAAGGAACATCAGAAGATTGTCTCTACCTGAATCTATGGGTTCCGAGTGGAGCCAAACCCCAAAGCAAATATCCGGTGATGGTCTGGATCCATGGTGGCGCTTTTGTGGGCGGAAGTGGTGCAGGAGCTGTCACGGCTGGTGACGCGTTTGCAAAACAGGGTGTCATCTTGATGACCTTCAACTACAGGCTCGGTCGTCTCGGACACTTTGCCTTTCCTGCTTTATCCAGGGAGCATCCCGATGAGCCAAAAGGAAGCTACGCTTTTATGGACATGATTGCTGCTCTTGAGTGGGTACAGGAAAATATCACTGCTTTTGGTGGTGACCCGAACAATGTTACCATTTTTGGTCAATCAGCCGGAGGGGTTGCGGTACACTAACTGCTTACGATCCCACTGGCAAAGGGACTTTTCCACAAGGCTATCAGTCATTCCGGAGGCAGCAGGGATGGAGTGCTCACCGGCAGACCGATTAACAGGGAAGACGCTGATCCCTTGTATCCTGTTTCTGCAGAAACAATCGGTGTAAATTTCGCCCGTAAACAGGGCATTGAGGGTACGGATAAAGCTGCACTGGAAAAATTACGTGCCCTGAGTGTTGCGGAGATCGTGGACGGCGGTCAGGAAAATGATGGAGAGGGAGGTCCCCGAATTTATTCCGGCCCCATTCTCGATGGCAAACTTGTTGTGGAAACGGCTGAGAGTGCCTATAAAGCCGGTAGGCATCTAAACGTTCCACTCATCATCGGGAGCTGCAGTGCCGAAATCGGTGGGAACTTTGTTCATTCAGTCACTACAAAGGAAGAACTGTTTTCTGTTTTCGGTAAACTGGAGGAGGATGCAAAAGCAGCGTATGACCCGGAGGGAAACAAAGAGCTTGCCGAGATTGTCACCCTGTTTAATACCGACTGGGTATGGGCCGAACCGGCCCGCTTTGCAGCAAGGATCTTTGCCGCCAACGATGCACCGGCTTATATCTTCCATTATGGTTATGTTCCCGCCAACAGCCGGGAATGGATGCCATTTGGTGCCGGACACGAGGCTGAGATCGCCTACGTCTTTCACAATATCAACGCTCGCCGGGGTGTTGCTGAAACCACAACAACAGATGAAGAGGTGGCCCATATTCTGAACACATACTGGGCTAATTTTGCCAAGACGGGTAACCCAAATGGTGAAGGTTTGCCTCTTTGGCCCGGATATGATACCGAAAAGGAAGAAATCCTGGATATCCAACCGGATGGTCAAATTGTTGGCAAAAGTGATACCCGAAAACAAAGGCTGGATGTGATTGAAAAAGCAACCGAATGCAGGACTCGTATTCAGTCGAGAGGAGGTATCTGAACATGCCCTGATAAGTAAAAATTATGTTCAATAATTTCATGATAATTAGCATAAATAGCAAGAAAATGAGAGAGAAGAAGATTCCTACATTCACCGTTTTGATGATTGTTTTTTGTGTGTTTGGTAATTTGAATGCCCAAGATACGGCAGGCGAAAAGGATGTGTTGAGCCTGAAACAAAAAAGCCTGATTCCGATTGCAGCTTACACTGCAATCGGAGATTTGCATCAGCTAAAAACAGCACTGTACGAAGGGCTGGATGCCGGATTAACGGTGAATGAGGTGAAAGAAGCAATGGTTCATCTCTATGCATACAGTGGATTTCCCCGCAGCATCAGGGGTTTACAAACACTCATGGAGGTAATCAAAGAGCGCGAATCAAAGGGAATAACAGATGAAGTGGGTAAAGATGCTTCAAGCATCATTGACGAGAGGAGCAAGTACGAGCGTGGTAAGGAAATACTGGAAGCCTTGACCGGAGTTCCGCAACCTGATACACAAAGTGGTTATGCTGCTTTTGCGCCGGTAATTGAGATATTCCTGAAAGAACATTTGTTCGCCGATCTTTTCGAACGCAATGTACTGACATTTGCTGAGCGTGAATTGGTAACCATTTCCGTACTCAGTAGCATCGGCAGGGCTGAACCTATGTTGCGTTCACATTTGAATATATGTCTGCATCTTGGATTCACCCCCGGCCAGTTAAATGAATTCATAGAAATCCTAAAAGAAAAAGTGGGTAAAAAAGAAGCACGGGAGTCTCAATCTGTTTTAAATGATTTGGTGAGCGATCGCATGAAAAAAAACAGAGATGAAGATAATCATCGCAATGAATCATGGTCGTCAAAAGGAAGCTTGACAAACAGTCCCAACTTTACAGGGACGGTATGGCTCAACATGCTTGGAACTACGGAAAGTGGACTGCATGCCAGCGTAGGCAATGTCACCTTCGCTCCGGGAGCAAGAACACACTGGCATTCACACCCGGGTGGCCAGCTCCTTTTCGTCACAGAAGGAAAAGGTGTTTATAAAGCCAAGGGTCAACCAGCCCGATTCTTGCAGAAAGGAGATTATGTCGAAATACCTTCGGATATTGTACATTGGCATGGTGCCACTTCTGATAGTGAGTTCTCTCACATTGCCGTGAGCCTGAATACCGATTTGGGCGGGGCTGTATGGTCTGGTCCCGTTACTGATGATGAATACGATTGGAAATAGATTTTTTTTTTCACATATATCATTGATAGTCCTTGCTTCAATGTTAAGAGGACAACAACTTTCATCCCCCCGGAATCACTGAAAACAGGGTGTGATCCCCCCGGAAATGTTATGACTTCTACCGGAAGGAGCTGAAAAAACAAAGCACTTATCGGTATTTCCGGTGAGTGTTTTGTGTAGAAAAGCTCCTTTAATCATTATTGCTGAAAAAGAAGATGGCAGGTGCCGGACAAGGACTGGACTAGTGCCACTCCCATGCCACTCCCAATCCACTCCCGAAAATTTGGGAGTTGCACAAGCGAATGTCTTACCATGGACCTTCCTTTATATCAACTATCGAACATGGGGAAGATATAACTTTCCTCATTGTTCGCGAAGCTCTCCAAAGCAATTTTTTCAAGGATGTGATGTCAAAGATGGTGCTATTGATAAGATAAATTTGGTGTAATGATCAGAAAGATTCACATGAAAAGAGGAAAAAGAGCTGTTTTTTCACTTGAAATGATGTTTTAGGTTTGACTAAGGCAAAGACATGGAATAACAGGTAAATTTATTTCCACAATAGTGTGGAATAATTCCTCAATATATGGTTTGGAAAGTTGAATAATTTTATTAACTCGGTTAAAGATATTATTTTTGTTACAGATTCATTGAATAAAGAATAGAATTACGCGCATTGATTTTTATTTAATCCAACCAAAATCTTAACTATGTTTTTATTTTTTCGTAGTGATTACGCAAGCTTAAAAACATAGTTATTTTTTTTATTCTTTTTTTTAAACCCCAACACTTATTGATTTCATTTGTTATATCCATAAAACAATTGCTATGGGTTACGAGATTGAACGCAAATTTCTGGTCAATGGAGCATACAAACCGCATGCTTATCACCATTACCTGATGAAGCAGGGCTATCTCTCGCTTTCTGGCATCAGTGTGGTGCGGGTGCGTGTCAAGGGTGAAAAAGGTTATATCACTGTGAAAGGAGCTGTGGGAGAGGGGGGTATCACCCGCCGTGAGTGGGAGTATGAGGTCCCTTTGCAAGATGCGGAAGAGATGTTGCTTCTCTGTGAGGATGCGGTGATTGTGAAGACCCGTTACCTTGTCAGAGTGGGGAAGCATACTTTTGAGGTGGATGAGTTCGCAGGTGTGAATGAGGGGTTGTTGATCGCTGAAGTGGAACTTGAAAATGAAGCGGAATATTTTGAGAAACCTGACTGGCTCGGAGCCGAAGTGACAGGTAACGTACGTTATTATAACTCCTATCTGGCCATCCATCCCTACAGGGAGTGGGGAGACAAATAAAAATAAAAAAAAGCGGCACATGCCGCTTTTTTTATTATTCCACGATGGTCACCCATCCATACTTGTCCGGCTCATCGCCGTACTGGATTGCACGCAACTTGTGATATAGCTTCTCGCTCACGGGGCCGGGCTCCCCATTTTTTGAAAAGTGATAGGTCCGGTTCTCGCTGATGTCGTCGATGCGCAGGATGGGGCTGATTACCGCAGCTGTGCCGCAGGCACCTGCTTCCTCGAAGGTGGCGAGCTCCTCCTCCGCTATGGGGCGACGCTCCACCCGCATTCCCATCTCTTCTGCCAGCTGCATCAGACTCTTGTTGGTGATGGAGGGGAGAATGGATTCCGACTTGGGGGTGATGTAGCTGTTATCTTTAATCCCGAAGAAGTTGGCAGGGCCACACTCATCGATGTATTTCTTTTCTTTGGCATCGAGGTAAAGCACGGCGGAGTATCCCATCGCATGTGCCTTCTCGCCTGAGCGCAGGCTCGCGGCATAGTTACCTCCCACCTTGAAGGTGCCGGTGCCGAGGGGTGCCGCCCGGTCGTATTCGCGCATGATCACCATGGGAGTCGGTTTGAAACCCTCCTTGAAATAGGGACCCACCGGGGTGACAAAGATCAGGAAGGTATACTCCATAGATGGCTTCACGCCCACCTGTGCACTGGTACCGATCAGCAGGGGACGTATGTAAAGCGACGCACCACTCTCATAGGGAGGCACGAACCGCTCATTTTTCTTCACTGCCAGCAGTACCATCTCTTCAAACATCTCTACCGGCAGTTCCGCCATCATGATGCCCTGGCAGGATGATTGCAGGCGCTCGGCATTGTCGCGCATGCGGAATATGCGAATCTTTCCGTCTTTTCCACGGAATGCCTTCAACCCTTCGAATGCTTCCTGTCCATAATGCAGGCATGTGGCCGCTATATGGAGGCTTAGCTCTTCGGATGTCTCCAGTTGTGGGGCGCTCCATTTACCGTCGCGATAGTAACTGCGTACGTTGTAGTCTGTCTTCATATAACCGAACGAGATGTTCGACCAGTCAATCTTCTCCATCTTGAATTATTTAGCTGTATAACTATAAGTATCAGATTTGTCTCTCACAAATGTAGAGATAATTTTTGAAATTTGCCGATTTCACCAACTAAATCATTAATTTCGTATCCTCAATGATCGATCATCTCACCATAGCACGTATTCAGGATGCCGCGCAGATCGTGGATGTAGTCTCCGACTTTGTCACACTCCGACGCAGGGGTGTCAACTACGTGGGATTGTGTCCTTTTCACGACGACCGCACCCCTTCCTTCTATGTCTCTCCCTCCAAGAATATTTGCAAGTGCTTTGCCTGTGGTGAGGGCGGCTCACCCATCCATTTCGTGATGAAGCATGAGCAACTCTCCTACTATGAGGCACTCAAATACATTGCCCGCAAATATGGAATCGAGGTGGTGGAGAAGGAGTACACCGATGAGGAGAAGCAGGCCCAGAGCGACCGTGAGAGTATGTTCATCCTCAACGAGTATGCCCGAGACTATTTCGTGAAGATTCTCCATACCCATCCTGAGGGTAAGGCTGTGGGGTTGAGCTATTTTCGGGAGAGGGGTTTCAGGGATGACATCGTGAGGAAGTTTCAGCTGGGTTACAGCCTGGAACAGCGCGATGCCTTCTCTTCTGAAGCGCAGAAGGCTGGTTATCGGCGCGACTACTTGTTGAAAACAGGTCTTTCAACCGGAGGAGATGACAACAGGCCGCTGGTAGATCGCTTCCGGGGAAGAGTGCTCTTCCCGGTGCACACCCTCTCGGGAAAGGTGGTTGCTTTTGGTGGTCGCATACTCAAGAAGGTGGAGAACGTGGGCAAGTATGTCAACTCTCCCGAGAGCGAAATCTACTCCAAGAGCAGAGAACTGTACGGCATCTATTTCGCTAAGAATGCCATCGTGAAGCAGGACAAGTGCTTCCTGGTGGAGGGTTATACCGATGTGATCTCTATGCACCAGGCAGGGATCGAGAACGTAGTGGCTTCCTCGGGAACCGCACTCACCCACGGTCAGATACGCATGATTCACCGTTTCTCGGAGAACATTACCGTACTCTACGATGGCGATGCCGCCGGCATCAAGGCGGCCCTGCGGGGCATCGACCTGTTGTTGGAGGACGGCATGAACGTCAAGGTGGTGCTACTGCCCGAGGGGGAGGATCCCGACTCGTTTGCCCGCAGACAGAATGCGGAGCAGTTCAATCGTTTCATCACTGAACACGAGGTCGACTTCATTCGTTTCAAGACGCAGCTGCTGTTGGAGGAGACGGGTGATGACCCGGTAAAAAGAGCCGGTCTTATCTCCAACGTAGTAGAGAGCATCGCCCTGATACCCAATTCCATCACCCGCTCGGTTTACATACAGGAGTCTGCACAGATGCTTCAGATGCAGGAACGGGTACTGATAGCCGAGACCAACAGGATAAGGCGTCGTAACTACGACCGTAAGAAGGAGCAGCAGGAGCGGGAGGAGACGGTAGCGGCATCAAGAGCAGAGGTTGAACAGGGCTCTGTGTCCTCTGGCAGCCGGAAATCGAGTAAAACAGTCAAGGTTGGTCCTTATGAGCGTTACGAGCGAGAGGTGATCCGCTACGTGATCCGCTACGGCAACACCCCCATATATCGCAAGTATGAGAAGCAAAAGCGGAAGGAGGGGAGGTCAGTGGTAGAGGAGGATGTCCTGGTAGAGGAGGGTCCCGGTGTAACTGAATTTGTGCTGTTCGACCTGGAACGAGACAACATTGTTTTCACCAATGAGCTTTACCTTCGCATCTTTGAGGAGGCATCTGAACACATCGAGGATGCAGCATTTAACTCCGGCCGTCACTTCATCTCACACGCTGATCCGGAGATCAGCCACCTTGCCTCTGAGCTGATGAGCGATCGCTATCAGCTCAGCAAGATTCATTCCCGGATCCTGGGAGAGGAGCTGGGAGACCAAAGCTCCCGTCTGCTGGAACAGAACCTCCTCCATAGCTATGTCCCGCGTGCCACCACTGAGTTGAAGAATGCCTATGTGTTGCAGCGTATAGAAGAGGTGAAGAAGGCGCTGAAAAATGCTTCTTCGGATGATGAGAGTGAACTGATTGTTCAGCTGCAGCAGCTGCAGCAGATCAAGAAGCTGCTGGCCAAGGAGCTTGGCGAACGGATCATTCTGAAATATTAAAGAAAAAACAATAAATAGAAGAGTCAATATGTATCTGGAAACTAAAGACGTTGTAAAGCAGTATGCCCATCATCTGGCACTCAACAAGGTGAGCATATCGGTGCCGCAAGGCACCGTTTTCGGATTGCTGGGACCGAACGGTGCCGGTAAGACCACCCTCATCCGTATCATCACCCGCATCACGGCACCCGACAGCGGGGAGGTACTCCTCGAAGGGCGCCCCTCACGGGCGGAGGATGTCTACCGCATCGGTTACCTGCCCGAAGAGCGGGGACTTTACAAGAAGATGAAGGTGGGTGAGCAGGCGATGTACCTGGCACAGCTGCGCGGTATGTCGAAACAAGATGCCCATCGGGAGCTGATGATCTGGTTCAAGCGGTTCGACATCACGAGCTGGTACAACCGCAAAGTGGAGGAGCTCTCCAAGGGGATGCAGCAGAAGGTGCAGTTCATCTCAACCGTGATCCACAACCCCGACCTGCTCATCTTCGACGAGCCTTTTAGCGGCTTCGACCCTGTGAATGCCGATATCGTGAAGAATGAGATGCTCCGCCTCAAGGAGGAGGGGAAGACCATCATTCTCTCCACCCACAACATGGAGTCGGTGGAGGCGCTTTGCGACAACATCGCCCTGATTCACAAGTCGGAGGTGGTGCTGCAGGGACGCGTCTACGACATTCGCAATGAGCATCGTCCCGGCATCTTCCGCTTCCGGCTCTACGGCAACGGGTTTGATCTGGAGCACCCCTCTTTTACCCTGCTCTCGAAAGAACCCTACCACGAGTTCATCGACCTGCGCATTCGCAAGACAGAGAACATCAGCAGCAATGAGCTGGCGAAACTAATCTTCGACCGTTACGAGGTTGTGAGCTACGACGAAGAGCTGCCCACCATGAATGATGTATTTATTCAGACCGTCACCCAGTAATCCTTTTTACTGCTTGAGAACCTCATTATCATTTCATCCGAATCAATCGCACAAACATATGAACACACTTAGTTTAGTCATCCAACGGGAATACATCACCCGGGTTCGTAAAAAGTCATTTATCATCCTCACGTTGTTGATGCCGCTGTTGATGGTAGGGCTTACCTTTCTGCCGCTCTGGCTCTCCACCCTCAACGACGGGGAGGTGAAACGGATTGCCGTGATCGACCGGAGCGGCATCTATGCCCCCCTGCTGCAATCGACCGAAACATTTCATTTCGAGGTTATTGGCGAAGAAGCTCAGGCAGACGCCCAGACGAAGGTAGGGGGAGAGCTGTTTGCCATTCTCCAGATCACCGGCGACCTGAGCAACAATCAGGGATCTGTATCGCTCACCTCCGAGAAACAGTCGCCACAGGAGCTGCAGTCACTCATCCGTCAGACATTGCGGGAGAAAGTGACGCAGCAACGACTCGATCAGCTCTCCGGCAGCGGGGAGGTGGATAGCAAAGCCATCACGCAGGTGCGCGAGATCCTTGAGGAGAGACCTTCCATCTCGCTGCAGACCCTGCGGATGGGGGATGACGGAAGCGTCACCGAGTCCTCCACCGAAGTGGCTACCATCATCGGCATGGTCTTCACCATCCTGATCTACATGTTCATCCTGATGTACGGCAACATGGTGATGCAGGCCGTGCTGGAGGAGAAGAAGACACGCATCGTGGAGGTGATGGTCTCCTCGGTGAAACCGGTTAACTTGCTCATCGGTAAGATAGTGGGTATCGGTCTGGTGGGTATCACCCAGCTTGCTATCTGGGGCATCCTCGCCGGGGGGCTTTTCAGCCTGCTGTCGCTCTTCATCGCCTCACCCGAGCAGGTTGCTTCGATGAGTGAGGGCATGGGCGGCATGTCCGGTATGAGTGGCATGGGCAATGTGGCAGGAGTGGAGATGCAGGGCATCATGAGTGCCATCCTCAGCATCAACTGGCTGGAGGTGATTCTCTTCTTCCTGCTCTTCTTCATCGGCGGTTACGTGCTTTACGCCTCCATCTTTGCCATGTTCGCCTCGGCGGTCGACAGTGAGGAGGATACCAGTCAGTTCCTCACACCGGTCACCCTGCTGATCATGTTCGCCTTCTTCGCCGGCTTCTACAGCGTGAACAACCCCGACGGGCCACTTGCCTTCTGGGCATCACTGATCCCCTTCAGTTCCCCCATCGTGATGATGGTGCGTATTCCCTTTGGCATTCCCCTCTGGGAGAAGCTCCTCTCCATCCTGCTGCTCTACGGCACCTTTATCCTGATCTCTGTGGTTGCAGCCAAGATCTACCGCGTGGGGATCCTGATGTATGGGAAGAAGCCATCGCTCAAGGAGATGTTCAAATGGGTGCGGTATAAATAAATGCTGTTTTATGGCTTAAAATCCGACAAAATGTTGTAATTTTGTCGGAAAAGTAGCAAATGTATACAAACAACCCCCTGCTTCGGGTGTAAACCTTTTATCAAGCTGTTTGGTTCCCATGGAAATCAGACAGCTTTTTTTCATTTGGAGAAAGGGCATAAACAACGACAACAATGAAATTCGAAAAGATGCATGCCGCCGGCAACGATTATATCTATATCAACCTCTTTGAGGAACGGGTTGATGATCCTGCTGCCCTCTCACGGAAAGTGAGCGACCGCCATTTCGGGGTGGGGGGCGATGGAGTGGTGTTAATAGGTCCCTCTGATGTGGGCGACTTCTCCATGCGGATGTTCAATGCCGACGGCAGCGAGGGACTGATGTGCGGCAATGCCGCCCGCTGTGTGGGGAAATACCTTTACGAGCGGGGACTCACCAATAAGCGTGAGATTGCGTTGCAGACGCTGTCGGGTATCAAGCAACTGCAGCTGACGGTTGCTGACACGGGCAAACAGGTCATACAGGTGCGGGTGGATATGGGTCCCGCGATGACCGACGGGAGCCTGATGCAACCACCTCAGGCTCTGTTGTCGGAGATTGTTGAGCATCTCCTGGAAGCAGCGGGAGCGCGCTATCCTGTCACCTTCATCTCTATGGGCAATCCCCACGTGGTGATATTCACTGAGGAGATTGACAAACTTGATCTTCCCCTTATCGGCCCCGGGATTGAGCATCATCCGCTCTTCCCGCAACGTACCAACGTAGAGTTCGTAGAGGTCATCAGCCGCAGTGAGCTTCGGATGCGTGTCTGGGAACGTGGTAGCGGCGAGACACTCGCTTGTGGCAGCGGCGCTTGCGCCGTACTGGCAGCTGCCGTGCTGACCGGGCGTGCCGATCCTGCAGCACTGGTACACCTTCGTGGCGGTGACCTCCGGGTGGAGTGGGATAGGGAGCAGAACAGGGTTTTTCTTACAGGTGACGCCCACTTTGTTTTCAAAGGAGAGGTCAATTGATGAGAGGATTAGCAGATCCTCACATCCTCACATCTTCACATCAACAAATCAACATCATATGTTTCAAATAAACCAACACTATCTTCAGCTCGGTGAGAGCTATCTGTTTAGTACCATTGCCGGGAAAGTGGAGCATTTCCGTGCTGCACATCCCGATGCTGACATCATACGGCTTGGCATCGGTGACGTTACGATGCCCCTCACCCCGGCTGTGATCAGTGCCCTTCATGGGGCAGTAGATGAAATGGGGGTAAAGGAGAGCTTCCGCGGCTACGGCCCCGAACAGGGGTATGCTTTCCTGCGGGAGGCGATTGCCGAGACTGACTTCCAAAAGCGGGGTATTGGCATCTCTCCCGGTGAGATCTTCGTGAGTGACGGCTCCAAGAGCGACACCGGCAATATCGGTGATATTCTGGGAGAGGGGAATCTGGTGGCAATCACCGACCCTGTCTACCCGGTTTACCTCGATACCACCCTGATGCGCATCGGCAAGAGCGACAGGATAAGACTGTTGCGCTGCAGTGAGGAGAACGGCTTTCTGCCGGAACTGCCGGAAGAGAGGGTGGATATGGTCTATCTCTGCTATCCCAACAACCCTACCGGCACTGTGATGACACGGGAGGAACTCACGAAGTGGGTCGACTGGGCACTGGAAAACGAAAGCCTGATTCTGTTTGATGCCGCCTATGAGGCGTTTATCCGCGATGAGGCTATCCCCCGCAGCATTTTTGAGATTGAGGGTGCGAGAAGGTGTGCCATTGAGTTCCGCTCCTTCTCCAAAAGCGCCGGCTTCACAGGGCTGCGCTGCAGCTACACAGTAGTGCCCCGGGAGCTCAAAGCGATTACCGCCGGTGGTGGTGAGGTCTCTCTCCACCATCTCTGGAACCGGAGACAGTCTACCAAGTTCAATGGCACTCCTTACATCATCCAGCGCGCTGCCGAAGCGGTTTACACCCCTCAAGGGCAGCAAGAGATGCAGGAGATGATCGACAGCTACATGCAGAATGCAATGGTGATTAGAAAGGGCTTGATGGCAAATGGATATACCGTTTTCGGGGGAGAGCACTCACCATACATCTGGCTGAAGTGCCCTGACGGACTCGATTCCTGGCGGTTCTTTGACCGGCTGCTGGAAGAGTGCCATATCGTTGGGACACCCGGCAGCGGTTTCGGCGAAGCCGGTGAAGGCTATTTCCGCCTCACCGCTTTCAACAGTGCAGAGCGTACCGCTGAGGCTATCGGCCGGATCGCCCGGCGTTCTTCCACCAGATGAGGAAACCGGTGACCGGTAGGGAGCATCCAATCAGCGACGTAAGTGCATAGAGAAGGATGCCGGGCAGGCCGATGATCTCACCGGTATGCAGCGGCAGTGAGATCTCGATGAACTGGCGGTGTAATGGCAGGTCACTGAACCGTTCAAGGCTGCGCATCTCACCTTTCTGATCGAAGGTGACTGCATCGGTCACCTTGGCGCCGAGGATATTGTGGGTATTGATCTTGCTCACCCGGTAGCGTGGGTTCTCTGCGTCAGCCATCACGATGGTGGTTGTTGCTGGGTAATCGAGGTAGCTGTCAGCCATCGCCTTTATCTCTGAGATCGAAAAACGAGTCCTCTGAGGACCTTCTCTCTTCTCCGCCTCTTTTTCCATCATCTCTTCCATCAGTGCCGCGAACGCATCCGATACCTGATTGTCTGCGTGAGCTTGTTGCTGCAGGATTGGTTCACCCCCCAGGGTGATGATCACCGCGTTCTTCATCCAGGGATAGGCGATATACAATCCTGTGAGGGAAATGAAGAGCAGCGGAAGAAACGCGTAGACGCCCAGTACACGGTGCAGGCTGTAGTTCAGCTGGAAGCTGTTTGCTCTCCAGCGTACCTGGAGTGAAGCCTTGATGGTGCGCCACCTCCGGGATTTGGGCCACCAGAGAATCATTCCCGACAGGAGCAGGATCACAAAGATGATCACCGATATTCCTACTACCTGTTTTCCCGTTGTTCCCAGCAGAAGATTTTTGTGCAGGCCGAGCAGTATCTGAAAGAAGGGCTCAGAGCTCCGGTTGTAATGGCCCTCCACCTCTTCACCTGTGTAGGGGTTGAAGTAACCGGTGCTGCTCAGGTTGCTTTCACTTTCGCGGTAGGAGACAATCAGGTTTTTCTTTTTGCTTGAAGGGAGTACGATTGACTCAATCACCATTCCCCTGTCGTGAAACAATGACTCTATCTCATCAGCCTGCAAAAAACTTTCTCCTTTCGGCACTGCCGCATTGAGCAGTTCGCGGTTCTGGAACTGCTGGTAGGGGGTGCGGAAGGCATAGAGGCTGCCCGCCAGGCAAACGATGAAGAGCACGACGGATGATAGCAGCCCCAGCCAGAGGTGGGAGAGCGATATCAGATAACGGAAAAGGGACTCACTTCGTCCCTTTTTCCGGAACAGGGATTTAAGCAATCGCATATCAATGACCGCCCTGAGGCGTAACATCTTTGACGATTTCCAGGTACTGTTCGTATTGTGTTTCGTTGAAAACCTGTTTCAATGCTTTTTTTCGCTCCGCATCATATTGATTCCAGTACTCCCTGGCCAGTTCCCCGTTGCCATGGTAGAAATCGTGTGCATCGTGATAGGACTTCTCAAATGCCTTGTTCACCGCCTCCAGCATCTGAGTTTGCGATGCATCAAGCTGGAGCTCGCTTTTGATTCGGTTGATCAGTTCTTCTGAATAACCCGGCCGGCGACGGCTGTTCTGTTCCGTGAAGGTTTCATACTGCTTCATTTGTGCTTCGTTCAGGATGGTTGCCATTTCGGCCGATTGCTGTTTGCGCAGCTCATCCATCTTTTCGAACATCGTCATCCTGTCTACCTTGCCGTCGGCACTTGTCCAGGCAGTGCGACCGGCCTCCTGGATCCCGCGGTATTTCTCCAGCAGCGCGTCATACTGCTTTTCCTGCTCGGCTGTCAGTTGCAGCTCCTGCTTGAGTGCCTGGTAGTCGGGGCCCCGGCGGCGGTTCGATTGGTTCGTGCTCACGCTGTCGCTACTCTTTGTAACTGCGATACTCTTTTCTGATTGTTTTCCGTTGCCTTGGCAGGAGGTGATAAGGAGCAGTGTGAAAAGAGTGATAATGGTAAGTTGTAAATTCTTCATATGATTGGGATGATGTTTATGGGTTGTGTCCCTCCCGGGAGCTTTTCCACGGGAGGGATCAACCGGGTGATTCAATAGATTCCGATGTAATGGTTACCCGCTTTGTTGATGAGTCGGGCCCCCTTTGTCACAGCGCCCGAACGGCTGTTGAGGATGTAGATGTGACCATCCTTGCCCACCGGGGTGACGGCTACGTAGACCTCATCGCCATTCACCAGGAAGCCCTGGTACTGGAAGAAGTAGAGATCCGGTTCATAGGGCAGCTCCACCTGACGGGCTGTTCTGGCAGTCAGATCGATCCGTGCCAGGAAGCTCTGACGTTCTTCGGTATTGAAGGTGGAGACGGCGGAGCCGTCGTGGCTGTACATCACGTAGGCAATACCGTTGCCGACATAGCGCCAGCTCTCGATGTATGAGTTGGTGATGCCAAGAGCCTCGTCAAGGCTGAAACGGTATGTGTTGTCATATTGGTTGTTGCTGTTGATCCGCAGGATCCAGGAGCCATTGCTACCCCGCTGTGTTGCCTGGTAGATGTTACCATCGTCGCCGAGGAAGCTGTTGAAACTGCGGTAACCGCTGCAGTCGCCGTCGGCTACCGTGGAGGTGATCACCTGCGGGTTTTCGAGTGAAGGGTAATCGACCACCACCGATTTGGTGCCGAGCCGTTCAAAATTGCTTTCTGTCTCGCCCGTCAGCGGGTTTCTTTTCTGCATCCAGGTACCGATAATCACCTTGTTGCCCGCCTTGTTCAGCACCGGTGCATCGAGACGGAAAAGGGTGTGACCCTGCAGCTCCTCTTCTTCGGAGAGGGGTATCTGGTACTGCTTATAGCCTGTGATCTCCACTTTTTGCAAGTCGAGTGACAGCACGGTGGCACTGCCCCGATAGTATCGGAAGGGTTCGCCGGAGCCTGATGTTGCATTGTTGGCGGTGATGTTGGTCACGTTGACTGCGATGCCCGTCTGGTCGCCATCGAACAACTTGGCCCAACGGGGAGAGCTGCCGGCATACTGCGCGATGCTCACCGACACATCTTCCTGGATGAAGTTCTTGCCACCGTTCACAATGTATCGGGAGAACTCACCCCCGTTTTCACCTGTGTAGGCGATGTTGAAGAGGGTGTTGCCATCTTCTGACGATTGCAGGCGCGCGGTACGGTTGGATTTCACTCCGAATCCCTCCTCGAATACGTTGATGGAGATGTTCGGGTCACGGGCATCCTCGTAACTGACCGCATAGACCATGGTACCCCCGTTGCCATCACCGGCGTTTTCACCCATCAGGGCACCGGCCACAGTAATCCATCGTTCGGTATCGGGAGGTGTTTCCAGGTTGTCTGTGAGCGTATCATTCTCACAGCCGGTGAAGAGGAAAGCTGCTATGGCGGTGAACAGTGTTGTTCTGATTTGTTTTGTGTTCATAATGCTTGGTTTTATATGTTGATGTGATTGATGGTGTAGTTCAGCTTCAGGTAAAACGCCCTACCCGGTTTCTGTACGGCAAAATTGTCGTACACCTGGCGGTCGAAGAGGTTCCTGACATCGAAGCTTACCACAATTTTTTTTCCCGGGAAGAGATAGCTGAATCCGGCATCCTGGATGAACTGGCGGGGCACCCTGAAATCCTCAATATCGAGCCAGGTGGTCTGGAAGCTCTCAACGAAACGGAAGCTGTAATGAATGTGAAGTTGCGATTGTTTTTGCAGGAGGTTGAAGAGGGTGTATTGCGCCGTACTGTTGAAGGTGAACCAGGGTTCGTTGGGCATCTGTTTCCGGTAGTAATCGAGCCGGTTGCCGCCGGCATCCTCTTTCATGTTGAAGAGGGTGTTGAAACGGGAGAGATTGAACAACAGGCTCAGTCTGTCGCCATAGGCATAGTTCGCTTCAGCCTCAATGCCCAGCGATTGTGTTTTGCCCAGGTTCTCAAAGGGGCTGGTCTGGATGGCATCGTTCAAGCGTGGATTGATCTGTCGCACGATCTTGTCGCGGGTATCCCTTAAGAAACCGGTGGCAGAGAAGGAGAAACGTTGTGCTCCCATGTAGTAATCACCGGCTTTGAAGCCGATGTTGAGGTTGTTGCTCACCTCAGGGTTGATATGTGGGTTTTCGACAATATTCTCACCGATACTGCCAAACACCTCATTCTCTGAGGGCATTCTGACAGCCTTCTCTGCAGAGCTGAGCAGTAACAGCTCCGGCAGCAGGGCATAAGAGAGTGCAAGACCATAGCCGGTAGCTTTCCTGGTGCTGTTCACCCGTTCTTCCGTGCGGACCTGCTCGCCATTGTCAATGGTCAATACCGGGTCCATCCGGTCGATCATCTGCCGGTAGAATTTTGTAAAGAGGTTGCTGCGCAGGCGATCACCGAAGGTGGTCATCTCATAAGAGAGGGTGGCAATATGCTTCTGCAGGTCACGACTGCCCACAAAGGCTTGTTCTGCCGCTGAACGCATCTCATCAAACTCCCGCCGGTCGATGGTGTAATAGGAATGGTTGATCAGCACCCTGTGGCGTGGCACAATCGTGTAAGCAAGTCCCGATCGAAGCGTGAAGACATCCCGGTCGGTATGGCTGATGGTGGGGGCACCCTGCTGCGCACCGTTCGGCCGCAGGATGGGATCGCCGTAAAGACCCAGGCTCTTCTCGCCATACCAGTTGTAGTTCCATCTCACCGTGTCGTTCACCACCTGGCTGCGGTTGCTGTAGACCGCGCTGAGTTGCAGGTCGAGTCCCTCTACGATGAGATCCTGCTTGCGGTAGAGCAGGTTGAAGGCATGTGATCGCGACTCGGAGAAGCGTCCCATGTAGGGGATTGACATGTAGGTGCCATGCTGTATCTCGTTGTAGTCGTCCGAGCCGTTGTATCCCATGAAGAACTGATCGGCCCAGGCCACATCGGTGAACCCCATCTCTAAGCGGCTCCCCACCGAACGATAGGCATCGTTGAACCGCTTGGCACGCACATACTCATAGCGTCCGTTGGGAAGGATGTTGCGCACGAACTTCCCCCACACCTCATAGTCGTTGTCGGAGTAGTTGTGGAACCCGGAGAGGTTAAGGGTGAAGCCTGTTCTTTCGTCACGGTAACGACCGTTGAGGTTTGCCTGATAGGTGTTGAAGGAACCGTAGGAGAGCGATGCAGAGAGACTGTTGCGCATGTTCTTCTTCAGCACTACGTTGATGGCCCCGCCCAGTGCATCATCGGTCAAGTGGGATGGGATCACCCCCTTGTAGACCTCGATCCGTTCGATCAGCGATGGGGGAATGCTATTGAGACTAAATGAGGATCCATAGGCTGAGATGGGGATGTCATCCACGAAGATGCGTACCGAGTTGCCCGACATGCCATTCAGGTTGTAGTTGACGGCTGAGCCCAATCCTCCATCCTGGCGCACGGTTACCCCCACGCTCCTGTTGAGGAGGTCGTTGGTTTGAATGTTTTTCAGCCCCTGCTGCTCTGTCTCGATCACATTCACCGCAAATCCTTTGGTCTCAATGATTCGCTTCTCGGTGGCTCCTTTCACGATCACCTCACCTAATTGGTAGCTGCTCTCTCTGAGTAGCGGGGAGAAGGTGACCAGCGGCCTGTCCACCGTGATTTGTGTTACGCTATTCTCGGCTTCAATGGAGCGAACCTCTACCTGATAGGTGCCATAGGGGATTCCCTTCAGTTCGTACTGGCCGTTCAGGTCGGTCACGCTATGCTGTTCCAGTGCCTGAATATAGACTACCGCCGCCACCAGAGGGGTCCCATTTTCAAACTGCACAGTTCCCCTGATTGTGCCTGTCTGCGCAAAGGTGACTACGGAAAAGGAATATAGAACAAAGAGCAATAAAGTATATAATGGCTTCACACTGATTTTCATTTTGGGAAGATTCCTAATCTACCCTGCAAAATTATACTTGTAGCAACATGCCTGCAATCGCTATTTATGGGTAAAATGGAACCTATTTGTAGTTTTTTGTGGCTATTGTAGGGGATATAGGGATACTCTCCCGGTCGGGCCGGTTTGCCAGTTCTCGTTTTATTCGCTATTTTTGTCCCCTCAAACCCCACGCTATGAAGTACAAAGCAATCCTTCTTTTACTGGTTTGCTCCACCCTATTGCTGCCGGCACAACAAAAGCCGTCGCAGGAGTGGCTCGACCGGAAGTTCTCGATGTTCATCCACTTTGGACTCTATTCGGTCTATGGAGGTGTCTATGAGGGGCAGCCGGTGAGAAGAGGCTACAGTGAACAGATCCAATCGTTTGCGGGCATTTTTAGCGACTGGTACGCTGGCACTGCAAGTGATTTCAACCCTTCAGAATGGGATCCCGATGCAGTGGTGGCATTGGCCAAAGAGGCGGGGATGCGTTCGATTGTATTCACTTCGAAGCATCATGACGGCTTCTGCATGTACCACTCGGAACATACCGACTTCAATATCGTGGATGCAACCCCCTACGGGCGGGATCTGATGAAGGAACTGGCCGATGCCTGCGCAAGGGGTGGTATCGGGTTCGGTGTCTATTACTCGCTGATCGACTGGCACTATCCGCAGGCATATCCTATCTCCAGCCACAACGCCGACCCGCTTACACCGGAGCATTACGCCTACAACCTGAAGCAGGTGGAGGAGATCATGACCCGTTACGGTGATCTCTCCGAGATATGGTTCGACATGGGATCGCTCACACCAGGGCAGAGCAGGGGGCTCTATGAGCTGGTGAACCGTTTGCAGCCGGGTTGCATGATCAGCGGCAGGCTGGGCAATGATTTTGTGGATTTCAGTGTGATGGCCGACAACGAGTACCCTGACTACAGTCTCTCGGTACCCTGGCAGACAGCTGCCTCGGTGTATGACGAGACATGGGGATACCGCTCCTGGCAGGAGCGGGGTGCCTTGCAGCCGAAGGTGGAGGAGAAGATCGAAAGTCTGATCAAGGTGGTGAGCCGCGGCGGCAACTACCTGCTCAACATCGGTCCCCGCGGCGATGGCAGCCTGGTGCCTTTTGAGCAGAAGTTGCTACAGGCGATGGGACGATGGCTTCAAGCCAATGGCGAGGCGATTTACGGCAGGCAGGCTACTCCTTTTCACCGTTCCTTCCCCTGGGGAGAGGTGACTGCCGCAGAGGATGCACTCTATCTCTTCGTGAAGCGGGAGTATGCCGGCAAAGAGATTGCGCTGGATCATCTGGATGCGAAGATTGGTTCGGTTCGGTTGCTCTCCACCGGAGAGTCTTTACGCTTCAGATCCCGGGGCGGTAAAGAGACCACAACCCATATTGTGTTGCCGCAACAGTTTACCTCCTCCTATGAGGTGGTGAAGGTGGCTTTCCGCGACGGCTTCAGTATCATCTCGGAAAATGTGATGAACAACGGTATACTTATGCCGAGCAATGCGGAGTGTGAATTCGGTCACTCCAGCCTCAACTATTACGCCGGCTACAAGAGCCTGCTCGCATATAACTGGTTGTTTGCATCGAAGAAAAAGGAAATCACCCCTGAAATTTATTTCACGGAGGATGAAACAGGGAGAAGCTTGCTTTTGCAGGCGGACGGCACGAGACAGGAGGTGACACTACGCTCTTCCCGCTATCAGACCATCAGGACATCGGCAAAGGATGTGCAATGGGGCCCCATTTACCGAAAGCCGGGACGTGGGGTATTCGGCTTCCTTGAAGAGGAGCGGGCAACACCCGTGAGCGCACGCGAGCTGGAAGAGAACTGGGAGCAGGTTACCGGTTTCCGGTACGGTGAAAAGCTTACCCATCCCTTGGGGGAGCGGGAGAGCATCCTTTTCCTGCAAGAGATTCACTCCACGCGTGATCAGTTGGCAGCGGTGGAGATTGGCAGCGGCAACGCGGTCTATATCCTGCTGAACGGTCGTTACCTCACCGCCCACTTTTCACCCGAGCGGGTGAACCATCAGCGTGAAACGGTGTTAATTCCATTGCAAAAGGGGATGAACCAGCTGGTTGTAAAATATTACAATGGCTTTGAGAAGGAGTTGTGCTACAGCATCACCCCGCTGTGGGAGTGGCGTCGCTACGCACAGAAGCTGCCGACAATGCAGCTTTCCCGCCAGGAGCTGCACAGGCTCAGGCTGAGCGATAAAAACCCTCTGTCGAAGGTATCTCCCCTGAGAATGAACAACATTGAGATCAAACTCTAAACGAAGACGAATTGAAATCACACGAAAATATGAAACCACTCTTTATTCAATATCCATCGTGCGGCACCTGTCGCAAGGCAGCCAAATGGCTTGAAGCAAACCAGGTTGAGGTCATCTCCCGCCACATCGTGGAGGAACGTCCCACAAAAGAGGAACTCTCTACGTGGGTTGGACGCAGCGGACTGTCCATCAGCAAGTTCTTCAACACCTCTGGGCAGGTCTACAAATCGGAGAACCTGAAGGAGAAGGTGAAAACTGCCACTCCTGACGAGCTGCTTGATATCCTCGCATCCAATGGCATGGTGGTCAAGCGTCCCCTGCTGGTGGGTGAAGATTTTGTGCTGGTGGGGTTCAACGAGAAGGAGTGGAAAGAGAAGCTGGGTTAAGAAGATATTGGTAAAAAAGAAAAGCGAATGAAGATTGCCCATTTGGAGTTCCCTGACCGGCCGGTATTCCTGGCCCCGATGGAAGATGTGACCGATATCGGCTTCCGCCTCCTCTGCAAGCGGTTCGGTGTTGACATGGTCTATACTGAGTTCATCTCGAGTGATGCGCTGATCCGCGATGTGAAGAAGACAAAGGCAAAGACCCTCTTCAGTGAAGAGGAGCGACCCATTGGCATCCAGATCTACGGCAGCGACCCCGACGCGATGGTGGAGGCGGCGAAGATCTGCGAGGAGGCGGACCCTGACCTGATCGACATCAATTTCGGCTGCCCGGTGAAGAAGATTGCCGGGCGCGGTGCCGGCTCAGGGATGATGCGTACACCCGATATCATGCTTGAGATCACTGAGAAGGTGGTGAAAGCCGTGAAGAAGCCGGTGACGGTCAAGACCCGCCTGGGTTGGGACGACAATTCGAAGATCATTGTGGAGCTGGCCGAGCAGCTACAGGATTGCGGCATCGCGGCCCTAACCCTGCATGGGCGCACCCGTGCACAGATGTACAAGGGGGAGGCCGACTGGAGCCTGATTGCCGCGGTGAAGAACAACCCCCGCATGCGCATACCCATCATCGGCAATGGCGATGTGACCACCGTGGAGGGGTGCCGCCAACGGTTCGATGAGACGGGGGTTGATGCGGTGATGATTGGCCGCGGCAGCATCGGCCAGCCTTGGTTCTTCGAGGAGGTGAAGCATTACCTCAATACAGGTGAGCACCTGCCTAAAAAATCATTCCAGTGGTATCTCGATATCCTGAAGGAGCAGATTCAACAGAGCGTGGAGCGCACCGATGAAATAAGGGGCATCCTGCACAACCGGCGTCACCTGGCTGCCAGCCCCATCTTCAAGGGGATCCCTGACTTCAAGGCAACCCGCATCGCGATGCTGCGGGCCAACACGCTGGAAGAACTTTTTGGCATCATGGATGGGATACAGGAGAAATATGAGGTGGAATAGGAAAATTGTGATAATAAAACAATGAAAAGAGGGTAAACCAGTCAAGTTTACCCTCTTTTCATTTCGGTGGTTGTAATGTCTATTTTTTGATCACTCTTTTGATCTCCTCTCCCCGGATATCATCCTGCATGTCGAAGCGATATGGTTTCAGCATCCGTTCGGTTGCCAGACGTTCCACCTGAGAGGAACGGAAAGGTGTATGCACCGCTTTGGCACTGGCGCTGCGTGTGGTGCCGGTGATCAGTGAGAGCGCCTTGCCCAGCATCGGATCATTGCTGTCGCCGAAGGGGTAGAGGTAGAGATCTGCAAACTCATCCACCTCGTAATCGGGGGTGAAACCGGCGGTGAAATCGGAGAAGCCGAGGCTGTTGGCATAGCGCACGATGATTGGTTGCATTCCCCACTTGTTTTGCGGATCGTTCTCCTCGTAGATGCTGATGGAACCTACGTTCTTGCCGTAGGTGGTTTCCCCGATCAGGGTCACCTCCATATAGGGGCTCAGTCCGTTGATTACGAACTCGCTCGCAGAAGCAGTCCACTCTTTCACCAGCACGTAGAGGCGCGGCAGGTTCATTGCCGGGATTGGATAGCTGGTCCCCTCAATCTTGTCGATGAAGTACTCTTTGTTGTAGTCGGCACCATACTGATTTCTCAGTGAGTTGTGTACGATGCTGTTGTACTCTGAGGTAACCAGGATGTTGTCGGTTGAGCGATCCTTCACCAGTGCGCTGGAGAGCGCAATCGCCGAGGAGACCGCTCCGCCGCCGTTGTAGCGCAGATCGAGCACCATATCGGTGATTCCCTGCGACTGTATGCTACTGAGCCGATCCATCAGCTGCTTGTCGTAGCTGTTGCTGTCATCACCGTTGTCCCGAGCGAAGAAGTTATAAACCAGGTAGCCGACCTTCTGGCTGCCCACGGTATAGACACTGTCCATATAGATGGGGTTCTCGGCATAATTGCTGTGCATCTGGATGGTCACATCACCTGAGCCGGTCAGCTTGTAACTTGGATAATCCTCATCATCAGGACCTACGCTGCTGTCCAGCGTCCAGTCAGCCATGCTCAATGTCTTGCTGCCGGTACCACCAAACAGTTCCTGGTAGTTCGATGAAGTGATGTTCTGCCCGTTGATCTTCGTCACAAAGCGACCCCTGCTGATTCCCTTTGCCTCGGCATCAGTGTTCTTACGGGGGTAGAGCACCAATGCATAATATTGGGTGTCGGTCACTCTTACAAAGATGTATTCGAATCCGATCTCATCGGAGCTCACACCGGTGAGACTTTTCAGCAGGTCTGTGTAGTTTTCCTGTATCCATGAGAAGCGGTCGCCGTCAGGGTTCGAGGTGGCGTTGTACTTGTTCAGGATCGAGTCGAAGAAATCTGCCGGAAATTGGGTGAGATCGGGACTGGAGGGTATCTTGGTGTTCCAGAGATAGTATACCGACATCTCCTCGTAGATCCAGTCATTGACATACTGGTGTTCGTTGGTGGTCACCACCGGTGGTTCATCGCTGATAGTTGCCTTGCCGGAGGTGCCGGCATCAGCTTTATAAAGGTATGTACCATCCTCCAGCTCTGCCGAGGCAGAGGGGGGGGTGGTGTTGCGGTTGAGGGTGGCCTTCACCGTTTCGGTCTGTCCGCTGCTGTAGGTGAGGATGAAGGTGGAGGAATATGCACTGTATGTTGCTGAGATGAGCGTCCCCTTCTCTTCCTGATCCACTACCGGGTCGCTCTCCTTGCAGGAGGGGACCAACGTGAGCAGCATCATCACCGCGAACAGGGAATAAAATAGATGTTTCATAGGGTTGAATTGATGAATGTATCTGTGGTTATGACTGTAAATATAAATAAGAATTTAATCCAAAAAGCAAATATTTCAGAGATTTAACACTCCCTTGCCCTGCCGGATGATCTCCGGCTCATTGTCAGAACAATCGACCACGGTGGATGGTTCAATGCCGCCGGTGCCGCCATCGATCACCAGGTCGGCGAAGCTTTCCCACTTCTCGTGGATCAGCTCCGGGTTGGTGCTGTATTCCGGTTCTTCCGACTCGTCTATCACCGAGGTGCTCAGCACGGGGTTGCCCAGCTGGGCCACGATCTCGCGGATGATGTTGTTGTCCGGTACGCGGATCCCCACCGTCTTTTTCTTCTTGTAAATCTTTGGCAGTGAGGAGGTGGTGGGCAGGATGAAGGTGAAGGGGCCCGGCAGGTTACGCTTCATCAGCTTGAAGACCGGGGTGCTCACCTTGGCATATTCACTGATGATGCTCAGGTCGTTGCAGATGATTGAGAGGTTGCTTTTCTGAGGGTTGATCCCTTTCATTTCGCAGATCTTCTCCACCGCCCGCACATTGAGAGCGTCGCAACCGATGCCATAGAGCGTGTCGGTGGGGTAGACCACGATGCCACCCTCGCGGAGTACCGTTACCACCTTCTCAATTTCCCTCGGATTGGGGTTCTCATTGTAAATCCTGATCATCATAAGCCTGCAAATGTAGCAAAAAAAAGCTTCCGTCGGCCGACGGAAGCTAAATTATTTGTCTGACAGAACTGCTATTAACCGTAAATCACGTTGCCGTTCTCGTCGCGGTTCTCATCCAGGCCGTTGCTGTACTGCTTCATGGCGCGAAGACTCATGCCCATGCTGGAGAAGCCGCCATCGTTGTAGAGGTTCTGCATGGTCACCTTGCGGGTGAGGTCTGAGAACATCACGATGCAGTAGTCGGCAGCATCATCCGCATCAGCATTGCCGATGGGCGCCATCCTTTCCGAGAAGTCCATCAGGTCGGTCATCCCCTTCACGCCGCTACCTGCGGTGGTCATGGTGGGCGATTGGGAGATGGTGTTCACACGTACCCCCTTGTCGCGGCCATAGATGTAGCCGAAGCTGCGGGTGATAGACTCCAACAGTGCCTTGGCGTCGGCCATGTCGTTGTATCCGTAGAAAACACGCTGTGCAGCCACGTAGGTCAGTGCCAGCATGGAGCCACCCTTCTCCACAGCATCCAGCTTGCGGGCAACCTGCAGCATCTTGTGGAAAGAGATGGCCGAAATGTCGAGTGTCTTGGCCAGCATATCGTAGTCGAGGTCGTCGTAGGTTCTCTTCTTCCGAACGTTGGGTGACATGCCGATGGAGTGCAGCACAAAGTCGATCTTACCGCCCAGGATCTCCATCGATTTGGTGAAGACCATCTCCAGGTCCTCCACGTTGGTGGCGTCTGCCGGTAGAATCTCCGCATTTAGTTTTTCGCCCAGTTTGTTGGTGTCACCCATTCGCACTGCAACCGGCGTGTTCGACAGGGTGATGATGGCACCCTCTTCCACGGCTCTTTCAGCCACCTTCCATGCGATGGACATCTCATTCAGCGCACCGAAGATGATCCCTCTTTTGCCTTTTAATAAATTGTGAGTCATAATTGAATCCATTTTTGATTGCCCGTTTGTTGCCAATGAATGGCACAATCAGGCTCCTTTTTAATAAAAACTGCGCAAATGTACAAAAAATGTGCAATTATTAAACAGATTGGAAGGAAATATGTTCTCACGAGGCTGTAATTTTACAGAAAATGCAGGAGAGAGACCAAAAATGGCTGTTTCAATATGCAAATGAGATGGCTTTTTTTCATCCCATCCACTAACAATCGCCTTAGTTCGCTTTTTACTGCGTATTAATTCAGTCGTAACTGACTCTAATCTGGTTCGAATATATTAGAACCATATTAGAACCATATTAGAACCATATTAGAACGAGATTAGAACCAGTAGCGAAGTAAATAGCTTGTTTCTTCCAAAAAAAGCCATCTCATCTGATGTGATGAGACGGCCTCTTGTTCGATTGTTGCGTTAGGGATTTATGCGTTAGCAGCCCTTGGTTCCACTGTGATATTGCGCCATACGATGGCGGCAATGGCAGCACCCAGCAATGGAGCCACGATGAAGAGCCAGAGTTGCGACAGGGCGGCTCCTCCTTCAAAGAGTGCCGGTCCGATGCTGCGAGCCGGGTTCACCGATGTGCCGGTGATGGGGATACAGACAATGTGCACCAACACGAGTGCCAGTCCGATGGCCAGTCCGGCGAACTGGTTCAGGCCATTCTTTGCTGTTACACCCAGTACCACTAGTACGAAGATGAAGGTGAAGACCGTCTCGGCCACAAACGCTGTGGTCATCGCTCCCTCGGCAAAGCCGTTGGCACCTGTCAGGGTGGTGGTGGAGCCGGAATCTTTGGCCAGGAACCAGAGGATGGCGGAGCCGATGATGGCGCCTATGACCTGGAATATCATGTACATCACGGTATCTTTGCCATTCATCCGGCCGGTGAGGAACAATCCAAGCGTGATTGCCGGATTGATATGGCACCCGGAAATGCTGCCGATGGCGTAGGCCATGGCGACCACCGAGAGGCCGAAGGCGAAGGCTACCCCCAGGGTGCCCACTGAGTCGAAGGGCTGACCGGCCCCCGCGAATACGGCTGCTCCACAGCCCATCAATACCAGTACCATGGTACCGATCATTTCTGCAACATACTTTTTCATGATTGTCTGTTTATTAAAGTAAAACATTTGAGTACAAAGTAGTAAGAAATTTGCAGTTCCAACCAGCAATTCCGGGAGTATGTGGTTTTACTCTACATAAAACCGACAGAGTGATAGCGTGTGATAACGGAAAACGATCTATGAGCCCTTGATCATGCAATTTATCAACACTCTTTTATCAATTTTTATAGGAAACCTTTTGAACATTTCGGGTCCCGTTTGTTATTAAGGATAGGTTTTTCAATATGAGAGTCACATATATATATCATAGCTGTTATCTGATAGAGTTCGGTTCCTTTTCGGTGATCTTTGACTACTACAAAGATGCATTCCGTGAAGATGGCACCACTTGGGTAAACGATTACCTCCTCAGCAAAGAGGAGGATCTCTACGTGTTGTGCACCCATTCCCATTCGGATCATTTCAATCCGGAGATACTCACCTGGAAAGAGCGGAAAAAGAACATCACCTACATATTCTCACACGAGCTGCTCAACTCAGGCAAGAGTTCTGGTGTCGATGTAGTTTACCTCATGAAAGAAGAGCGGTACAGAGATCAGCATATCAGGCTGAAAGCATTCGGTTCCACCGATGAGGGGGGCTCATTCCTGTTGGAATGGAACAACCTGCGGATCTTTCATGCCGGCGATCTCAACAACTGGCACTGGAACGAGGAGGTAGGCAAGGAGGAGTCCCTCAGTTACGAAAACAACTTTCTCTGTGAGCTGGAACTTCTGGCGGAAGAGAGCGACCGGCTCTACCTGGCGATGTTCCCGGTAGACCCCCGTTTGGGGAGCGACTACATGAAAGGGGCAACGCAGTTTATCTCCAGGATCAACGTCCGTTATTTCCTGCCGATGCACTTCGGGGAGCAGTATGAGAAGGCGAACCGGTTTACGACTGAGGCTGAACGAAACGGTGCCGTCTATCTGCCGCTGAGCCACCCGGGCCAATCGTTCGACCTGGATTGACCTCGATCAGGTTCAATCACACTCAATCTGATTCAATCAATTTATCACATGCAATATGGAAGTAAAAGCAAGATTTGACCACTACAACATCAACGTATTCGATCTCGAAAAGAGCATGGCATTCTACAACAAGGCGCTGGGCCTGAAAGAGGTGAGGAGGAAAGAGGCTTCTGACGGTTCTTTTATCCTTGTTTACCTCGGCGACGGCGTCACCGGTTTCACCCTGGAGCTCACCTGGCTGCGCGACTGGGAGAGGCCCTACAACATGGGTGACAACGAACAGCATCTCTGCGTGCGGGTGGAGGGTGATTACGATCAAATGCGCGCCTACCACAAGGAGATGGGAGCCGTCTGCTACGAGAACCAGGAGATGGGGTTATATTTCATCATCGATCCTGACGGATATTGGATAGAAGTATTACCTTTGAAGAAATAAAGGAAAACGAATGGATTTTTTCAATTACAAACGTCGTCCCACGGTTGATGTGCCAGTGGGTGGCATCACCATGGGAGGCAACTACCCGGTGGTGGTGCAGACGATGACCAATACCGATACACGCGATACCGAGGGCAGCGTAGCCCAGTGCGAGCGGATCATAGCCGCCGGTGCCGACCTGATAAGGCTCACCACGCAGGGAGTTCGTGAAGCGGATAACCTGCGCAACATTCACCGGGAGCTGCGTGAGAAGGGGTATGATACCCCTCTCTCGGCCGATATCCACTTCAATCCCCGTGCGGCCCTCGTGGCGGCCACGGTGGCCGAGAAGGTACGCATCAACCCGGGTAACTTCGTCGACAAGCAGAAGACCTTTGCCGAGCTGGAGTACACCGAGGAGGAGTATGCACGGGAGATGGATAAGATCCGCGCCCAGGTGATACCCTTCCTGAATGTATGCAAGGAGCATGGTACCGCCGTACGCATCGGTGTGAACCACGGCTCCCTCTCCGACAGGATTATGAGCCGCTATGGCGATACCCCCGAGGGGATGGTGGAGTCCTGCATGGAGTACCTGCGTATCGCCGTGGAGGAGGGATTCAACGACATCGTGATCTCTATGAAGGCTTCCAACACGCTGCTGATGACCAAGGCGGTACGGCTGCTGGTGGAGCGTATGGACCAGGAAGATATTCACTTCCCCCTGCACCTCGGGGTGACCGAGGCGGGCGATGGGGAGGATGGCCGGATGAAGTCGGCCGTGGGCATCGGTGCCCTGCTGAGCGACGGATTGGGAGATACCATCCGGGTGTCACTGAGCGAAGATCCCGAGGCGGAGGTGCCGGTGGCGCGCAAGCTGGTGAACTATGTGATGCAGCGCCAGGGACACAGTGCCATTGAGGGCACTCTCTATCCCGGTTTCTCTCCTTTCTCCACCGACCGGCGTGAGACCGACGCGGTCTGGAACATCGGCGGGGAGCATCTGCCGGTGGTGATCTCCGACAGGAGCCGCATAGCCGATATGACCATCAATCCCCATTTTATACCCGACTATATCTATGTGGGAAGCAGCGTTCCGGAAAATTTCCCAAAGGGGATGAAGTCGATTGTCGATTTTCCCGCCTGGGAAGAGCGGATCGACAATTTCCCGCTCTTCACGGTGAACAATATGGCAGGGATGGAAGGTTGCAACGCACCGGTGAGGTTCCTGCGAATCTCATATCCCGAGCTGAATGAAGTGGTGCTGGCACAGATCAAAGCCGACAAGAAGGTAGTGTTGATCCTGACCACCGATCATCAGAACGGTGTGGGGGAGCAGAGGGCATTCTTCCACGCGCTGCTCAACGCGGGCTGTCACGTGCCGGTGGTCCTGCAACGTGGCTATCGCGAGAATGATCCCGAAGATATCATGATCAAGGGGGGTGTCGATTTCGGTACGGTATTGCTTGATGGTTTCGGCAACGGCATCATGCTCAGCAACGAGGGGAGCATCGCCATCACCGATCTGGATAACTATGCCTTTGGCCTGTTGCAGGCGGCCCGCGTTCGTACCAGCAAGACCGAGTTCATCTCCTGCCCAAGTTGCGGACGGACACTCTTCGACCTGCAGACCACCGTGGCATTGGTGAAGAAGCACTTCTCCCACCTCAGGCACCTCAAGATCGGGGTGATGGGCTGCATCGTCAACGGTCCCGGAGAGATGGCCGACGCTGACTACGGTTACGTGGGGGCCGAGCACGGCAAAATATCACTCTACCGGCGCAAGGAGCTGGTGGAGAAGAATATTCCACAGGCGGAGGCGGTGGAACACCTGATCCAGCTGATCAAGGATCATGGCGACTGGACCGATCCGGAAGAATAACCAAAAAAAGTAGAGGGCTGCCCAATGGCAGCCCTCTTTCAATATAACTGGTGGATTTTATTTCAACTTGATATGCACCGGTGTGGGGTTGTTCAGATTGTCGCTCACGGGGCAGCGTGACTCAACCACCTCAAGCCACTTCTCGAGCGTTGCGCGGTCGGCATCCGTATCGGGGTTGATTACCACGTCGATCTCCTTATAGCCTGCCCTGTCGCTGGTCTCCTTTCCAAACAGCTTGTCCGGGTTCAACCTGCCCGCCAATTCTATCTCTAATCCCCGCAGGTTGATGTTCAACTCACGTGCCACCACGTGACACATCACGTTGAGGCATCCGGAGAGAGCTGCCAGCAAGTATTCCACCGGATTGGCTCCGTCGTTGGTACCACCCAGATCGGCCGGTTCATCTATGATCATTTGAAACGAGCGGGCTTTCACCACCGTCTTTGTTGGATTCTCCCTGTGCGCTTTCACGCTAAAACTAATGTCTGCCATAAATATTCTGTTAAATTAATTTGAGTTATCTTCTCATTCAAATTTCTTGCGAAACATGCCTGATTATTTTTTTACAAAGGTATAGATCCTGTTTTGATGCGGAAATAACACAAATGTGGTATTTTTCACAGACCATTATGCATCACCAGATCTGAAACGACCCGAAGAGCATCCCAATACCTGTGTAACGATGATTCATGTGGACCGTTTTCACACCTTCAATATAGACCGGTGCAATTTTTAAATCTATCCGTCGGTGATTAAAAGATAAATCGTTTGGATTTTTCCCCAAAAAACTGTAATATTGCACCCGCTTTTGGTCGCAACCGACCAAAAACAAAGGTCCCATAGCTCAGTTGGTTAGAGCACCTGACTCATAATCAGGGAGTCCTTGGTTCAAGCCCAAGTGGGACCACCACCTTTTCCCAAAAAGGTTTTTAACGGAGATGATACCATAACTACATGAGCGATAGCAACAGTCATATCCTGCATGAGCTTACTCCTTTGTCGGACAAGGACTGTTTTTACATTGCCGACCGCATCAAATCGGAGTTCACCTACCCCCTCCATGCCCACAGCGAATTTGAGATCAACTACATTGAGAACGCCGAAGGAGTGCGCCGCATCGTGGGCGACTCGGTGGAGGAGATCGGTAAGTATGACCTGACCCTGATCGCCGGTGAGGAGCTGGAGCATGTATGGGAACAACACAATTGCACCTCTAAAAATATCCGTGAGATCACCATCCAGTTTTCGAAAGATCTCTTTTTTGGCAACTTCATTCACAAGAACCAGTTCAGCAGCATCCGTGAGATGCTCAGCAATGCGCAGAAAGGAATCAGCTTCCCCATGGAGACAATCATGAGGGTCTACCCTCTGCTCGACAGCCTTTCAGGAGAGAAATCAGGCTTTCATGCGGTGATACGACTGCTCACCATCCTTTACGAACTCTCACTCTGCGACAACTACCGCACCCTTGCCAGCTCTTCGTTCGCCCATATCGAGGACAATACTGACAGCCGCCGCGTGCGCAAGATTTATGAATACATCAACAACCATTTCCGCGAGGAGATCAGGCTGGAAGAACTTTCAGAAATTGTAGGCATGACACCGGCAGCACTGAGCCGCTTTTTCAAACTACGTACCGGTAAGACCGTCTCCGACCACATCATCGACATCCGCCTGGGGAATGCCACCCGTCTGCTGGTTGACACCACCAACTCCATCGGCGAGATCTGCTACGACTGTGGCTTCAACAATCTCTCCAACTTCAACCGCATCTTCAAGAAGAGGAAAGGGTGCTCCCCGAAAGAGTTCCGTGAGAACTACCGCAAAACGAAACTGATTATCTGATTTTTTCTTTTTCTTGGAATTGGTTAAAATAATACCATCTTATGGGCGGTGCTGTCCACATGACAAATCTTCCTGGAAATCTCTCATATCATTAATGTAGAATATAAAAGCAATGGTGAAGGGATATCCTGTTGATGGGTAAGAATGGTTGTTAAGGTAAAAATAGTATTAAAATAAGATAAGATAATATTTGAACCTTTTCACAGTTGCACCTACATTTGTACCGTGGAATCTAATTTTTATTAATGATAATTTATGTATATGAAAAACATCTTTGTGTTATGCATGGCTCTGATCATGAGCTTTCAGCTGATGGCACAACAACGAAGGGTCTCCGGTACCATCGTTGACAGCAGAGACCAGTCTGCCATGATTGGTGCCAATATCATGGAAAAAGGAACCACCAACGGTACCGTTACTGATATTGATGGCAGGTTTTCACTTGATCTGAACACCTCCAGCCCGGTACTGGTGATCTCCAGCATCGGATATCAGACACTGGAGGTGGTGGTGGGAAACCGCAACACCCTCAACCTCGAGATGAACGAAGATACCGAACTGCTCGACGAGGTGGTGGTGGTGGGCTACGGTACCATGCGGAAGAGTGACATCTCCGGTGCCTCCGTCACCGTGGGTGAGGATGCCATCAAGGGATCGGTGATCACCAACCTCGACCAGGCACTTCAGGGACGGGCAGCGGGTGTGACATCCGTGATGACTTCCGGTGCTCCCGGTTCCTCGGTTTCTATTCGCGTGCGTGGACAATCTACCATCAATGCCAATGCCGAACCGCTATACGTGATTGATGGCGTGATCGTGCAGGGTGGTGGCAGCAGTGGTTCCTCCTTCGGTCTGGGTGATGCGCTGGGCAACAGCCCCGTATCCACCATCTCCCCCCTCTCTACCATCAATCCCTCCGACATCCTCTCGATGGAAATCCTGAAGGATGCCTCCGCCACCGCCATCTACGGTGCACAGGGTGCCAACGGGGTGGTGCTCATCACCACCAAGCGAGGGAAAGCGGGAGAAGCCAAGTTCACCTATGAAGGAATGTATGGTGTGCAGCGCCAGGCTGCCCGCCTGGAGATGATGAACCTGCGGGAGTTCGCCGAGTACAGCAACCAGGTATCCCTCTCCGAAAATCGTCCCGAGTTTGCCGATCCCTCCCTGCTGGGTGCCGGCACCAACTGGCAGGATGCGGTGTTCCGCCAGGCACCGATGCACCAGCACCAGCTCTCCGCACAGGGAGGTACCGATGCAGTGCGTTACTTTGTTTCCGGATCGTTCATGGGACAGGATGGTACCATCATCGGTACCGAGTTCAACCGCTACTCTTTCCGTTCCAACCTCGATGCACAACTCAAGAAGTGGTTGAAACTGGGACTGAACGCCATGTACTCTCAGACAGATGAGCGCCTCGGACTGGCTGACAGCCAGGAGGGCGTGATCAACTACTCGCTGTTGACACCTCCCGATATACCAATCTACGATCTTGACGGCAACTACGCATCGGTGATCCGTGAAGGATACACCCGTATCAACCCCATCGCCATGGTGCTCGACGAAGACATCCTGCTGGGAAGAAACAAGCTGAACGGAAGCATCTTCGCCGATATCACCCCGATTGAAAGCCTTACCTTGCACAGCGAACTGGGTTTCGACATCGGCAGCTCACGCGGTGAACGCTTCGAACCTGCCGTACAATATGGCAAATGGAGCAGAGAGAAAAACATGAGCTCTATCCAGAAGAACGACAACCGCTTCTGGCAGCTGAAGAACTACCTCACTTACTCCGGCAACGTGGATAAGCATGATTACACGGTGATGTTGGGTCAGGAGATGTGGGAATCTACTTATGAATATCAGAGCGTGACCGCCTCTGCACTTCCTTCCAACGACATCAAGAACCCCAGCCTGGGCACCGATCCGCTAATCACCTCCGGCTTTGGAAGCAGTGCCATGGCCTCCTTCTTCGGTCGTGGAACCTATAACTACGACGACCGTTACATGGGTACCTATACCTACCGGCGCGACGGTTCTTCCAACTTCGGACCGAAGAACCGCTGGGCTGGATTCCATGCCTTCGCCGCCTCCTGGCGCTTTACCAATGAAGCTTTCTTTGAACCGCTAACAGAGG
The DNA here is from genome assembly GCA_036733365.1 of Proteiniphilum sp. Lineage (GTDB taxonomy): Bacteria > Bacteroidota > Bacteroidia > Bacteroidales > Dysgonomonadaceae > Proteiniphilum. The sequence goes on along the minus strand of DAINAS010000003.1, from coordinate 82,451 downwards.
TGCTGAACAACGGTAAGCTGCGTCTCGGATGGGGACAGACCGGTAACGCCAATATCGGCGGTTACCGCTGGGGTGCTGCCATCGTGCGCATGCCCTCCAGCCTCGGCCTCGGTTACCGCCAGTCGAACATCGCCAACCCCTACATCAAGTGGGAGACACAGGAACAGTGGAACCTCGGTCTCGACCTCAACTTCTTTAACAACCGCATCGGCCTGGTGGTTGATGCATACGACAAGACATCGAAGGATATGCTGATGCCGCTGCAGCTGCCCTCCTACATGGGTACACGTGGCAATCAATCCTCGGCACTGGCAGCTCCCTACGGCAACTACGGAACTATCAACAACAAAGGTGTTGAATTCACCCTCAGCACGCAAAACCTCAAAGGTGCCTTCAGCTGGAACACCGAATTCCAGATCTCGTTTAATAAGAACAAGCTGGTGGCACTCGACGGCACCGACGCCGTGCACATTGAGGGGTATGGACAGTGGAGCGACGTCGTTTCCATCAGCAACGTGGGAGAACCGCTCTACAACTTCTACGGATACAAGGTGGCCGGTGTCTATAAGGACCTGGAAGACCTGCAAAACTCTCCCAGACCGGAGAAATATCCCACCGACGGTGTTTTCAACCGTTACAACACCACCTGGGTGGGTGACCTCAAGTATGAGGACCTCAGCGGTCCGGAAGGAGTGCCCGATGGCGTGATTGACACCTACGACCGTACAAACATCGGTTCCCCACTGCCCAAGTTCACCTTCGGTATGACCAACAGCTTCAGCTACAAGAATTTCGACCTTTCGGTATTCTTCAACGGCTCCTATGGCAACAAGGTGCTCAACTACACCGCCATCAACCTCTCCAACATGAAGAGTGCATGGGACAACCAGTTGAAAATGATCACCGAACGTGCCAACCTGGAACCGATCGATCCCAACAAGAGTTACCCCGCCACAGTGAACGGTAATACCATCTACGAATGGACCGACGACATCACGAACTTGCGGGTGACCAATCCCGACACTCGCATCCCGAGGGCGATTGCCAACGACCCGAACGACAATGACCGCATCAGCGACCGTTACATTGAGGATGGATCCTATTTGCGCATACGCAACATCACGCTGGGATATACACTGCCCGCCAATGTGGCCCGCCAATGGATGCTTGAGAACATCAGGGTATATGCGAACATCCAGAACCTCGCAACTTTCACCAACTATTCCGGATACGATCCCGAAATCGGTGCCAGCACCGCCAGTCAGAATGTCTTCGGACTCGACAACGGACGCTATCCCTCCCCGCAGGTTTACTCTTTCGGTGTAAGTCTTTCGTTTTAATCACCTTCAATAAGTACAGGATATGAACAAATATAGTATCATCACAAAAACCGTAATTGTCAGCGTCATGCTGCTCCTGCTCTCCGGCTGCGAGGATTTCCTCAACCGGCCCACGGAGGACAACTACACGGTAGACAGTTTTTACCAAACTGACGAACAGTGCTTCCAGGCAGTCAACCCGGTCTACAACTCTCCCTGGTACGACTTCCAGAGAGGTTTCTTCAAGGTGGGTGAAGTGCTCTCTGGCAACTACTACTGGGGATCATCACCCTACCTCACCTTCACCATCAATTCCACAGATGAGGACCTGACCAACATGTCGGCCTCCCTCTGGTCGGTGAACGCTTATTGCAATGGCATCATCGAGAACATCGACATGAAAGCCGGTCCCGATGTAAGCGAATATGCCAAGAATACCGTCAAGGGTGAAGCGTTGGTGTGGAAGGCGATGACCTACTTCTATCTGGTACGCACCTTCGGCGCGGTACCCATCATCCACAACAACTCGGCCATGATCTCTGCCGGCGACTACAATCAGATATTCAAGGCCACCATTCCCAACGTGTACGACTACATCATCATGACGCTGGAGAAGGCGATCGAGTGGCTGCCGGAAAGCAATGATCCGGGGCGCATCGACCTTTACACTGCCTACGGACTGCTGTCGAAGGTCTATCTCACAAAGGCGGGCTACGGTATGAGCGGCAGCCGCAACCAGGATGACCTGGACAAGGCGGCTCTCTATGCAGGTAAGGTGATCGACGAGAGTGGACGCAACCTGTTGCCGGTATACTCCGATGTCTTCCGCCTGAAGAACAACTACAGCGAGGAGAGCCTCCTGGCGTGGCACTGGGTGGTTTCCAACCAGTGGACCTCACAGAACACCCTCCAGTCGGACCTCGGTATCCAGGGTATCGATGAGTATGGTGCCACCTGGGGCGGCTACAGAGGTCCTTCGGTCGACCTGCAGGATGCTTTCGGCGAGAACGCCCTGAGCCTCACCCGCAACAACGTGGATGCCCGCCGCAAGGCCACCATGATGATGTATGGTGACAAGTACGACTACTTCTGGGTGGACAAGGGTGGTTTGGACTACACCGAGTTTGCAGTGGAAAGCATGGAGTACCAGAGCCCCGTGGGTGCCAACGAGGTGAAGCACATCGTCGGCAACGACAACGACCATCAAATCGGTATCGGACACGCGATGGCACGCATGGCAACCAGCCTCAGCACCCACCTTCTGCGTCTTTCCGATGTCTACCTGATCTATGCTGAAGCAGTACTGGGCAACAGCGCTTCCACCTCCGATGCAAAGGCACTCAAGGCGTTCAACGATGTACGGGGACGCTCGGTGCAGGGCTACGAAGCCAAAACCTCCATCACCTGGCAGGATATCTGGAAGGAACGACGTCTGGAGCTGGCCTGCGAGGGTGACCGTTGGTACGACTACGTACGCTGGCACTATTACGAGCCGGCCAAGGCCATCGCTGAGATCAAAGCACAGCGCAGGAACCAGTACATCGGACTGGGACAATACTACACCACTGGGGTGCTTGACCCGGAAAATACCTACTATGATACAGGAGCAACGGCGCCTAACGTGACCGACGCTCATTTTCAGCTGCCCTTCCCGGATACCGACCTGACCATGAATCCCAACCTGCTGTTGGATCCGGTAGAGTTTGACCTGTCGACCATTCAATATTAAACAAGAGGAGATACATTGATATGAAAAAGATACATACAGATAAAATGAGATGGTCGCTGCTTCTGCTGTTGACCGCTCTCTTCACCTTCGGTGTACAGTCGTGCGACGACAACCCTGACAAGTTCGAGCTCACCGAGGGCATCCCTGAGGTCTATTACGTACGCATACCCAATCCGGAGTCGGCCGATTCACTGCTGGTGAAAGCCTTCATGGACAACAGCATCGTGTTGGTGGGGAAGAACCTGACCAGCATCCGCGAGATGTGGTTTAACGACAAGAAAGCGATCCTTAACTCCAGCTTCATCACCGATAACAACCTCTTTGTAACCATTCCAAAAGAGATCCCCGGTGTGGTCACCGACAAGATTTATATGATTACAAAAGGGAACGACACCATCACCTACGATTTTGGTGTACAGGTGCCCGGTCCGGTGGTGTCGCGCATCTCGAATGAGTATGCTCACGACGGACACGTGGCCATCCTCTATGGTGATTACTTCATCGACGATCCCAATGTACCGCTCACCATTACCATGGCAGGCAACATTCCTGTCACGGAGATCATCAGCATCGAGAAGACCAAGGTGACCTTCCGCATACCCGAGGGAGCACAGAAGGGATATCTCAATGTGAAATCGATCTACGGTACTGCACGCTCGAAGTTCCAGTTCCGTGACGACCGCGGCATGATCCTAGACTGGGACAACCTCAACGCCGACGGCGGATGGCGGGCCGGCAAGATTAAGAACAGCGATCCGGAAGGGATCAGCGGCAACTATGTCTACTTCACCGGTTCACTCGTTGGTGATCCGACCGTCGACTGGGCTGAGGATGACTTTTCCTTCAACCTCTGGGGGTCGGCCAATGGACGTCCCGAAGGTGATCTCTTTACCTCCGACCCTGCAAACTCCACCCTCAAGTTCGAGGTGAACGTAACGCAGCCCTGGTCCTCACTGGCACTGCAGATGATCTTTACCCCCTGGTCAACCAGGGATACCAACGGTTACATTGCCGACGGCACCACACCGCGTGGTCTCTGGAGACCCTGGGAGAGCAGCGGCAGCTACGTGACCGACGGCTGGGAGACCGTTTCGGTGCCCCTCACCGAATTCAAGTATGATCACGCCGGAGGTTCGCTGGAAATGGCTCCCAAGGGTAATTACGGAGGTCTGACCTTCTTCGTCTACCATGGCGGTATCACCGGTACCGATTGTACCCCATACATCTGCATCGACAATATCAGAGTTGTTCCGAACGAATAAAAACCATAGATTATGAAAAATATACTTACCAGAAAAAACAGATGGTCCGGCATGGCACTCCTCATGCTGTTGCTGAGCAGCCTCCTGCTGATGCCATCGTGCGAAAAAGAGGAGGTGAACAACGATCCCCTGCTGCAATCGTTCGGACCCTCGCCCGCGCTACGCGGTGGTGAACTCCGTTTTATCGGCCAAAACCTGGGAGAGGTCACCGCGGTGATCTTCCCGGGAGTGACCGGTGGCACCGTGCAGGTGACCGACATCATCACCGTGAACGAACGGGAAATCAAGGTGGTGATCCCGCAGGATGCCGGCGTGGGTATTGTAACGCTGGTTACGACGATGGGTGAAATAAAAACACTCACCCCGATCACCTATTCTGAACCGATCTCCATCAGCAAGGTATCACCGCTGAAAGTGAAACCGGGTGAGACACTCACCATTGAAGGTGATTACCTCAACCTGATTAAACGGGTGATCTTCGTCGACAACGTGGCAGTGGAGGCCGGTGCCTTCCTCCCGGGACAGACACGCAAGAAGTTGCAAGTGACAGTGCCCGCAGAGGCACAGAGCGGCAAGATCATCATCTCCAATGGTGAGGAGATACCCATTGAGGTTTACTCAGAGAGTGATGTGGAGGTGGTGCTTCCCTCGGTGGCGGCACCTGCCGACCTGACCGGTAAGAAGCCGGGAGAGGTGATTGAAATTCCCGGAGAAGACTTTGACCTGGTGGTCTCTCTGCTCATGCCAAACGGCGATGAGGTTCCGTTTGAAGTGATTGAAACAGAAGGGGGCGAAGCAATACGTTTCACTCTACCCGCCAATATGACTGACGGTGTGGTAATCGCAGTGCCCGCTTCGGGCGTTGAGGTGGCCATTGCCAACATCGGACTGGCACTGCCGGCCAACGTGGTGGCCACTCCTGCCACCGGATTGCGTGCAGGTGACCTGATCACCCTCGAAGGACTGAACATGGAGCTGGTAACCTCGCTCACCTTCCCCGGTGTGGCGGAAGCCGTTGAGCCGGAAAGTAAGACAGCGACTGAAGTGACCGTCACCATGCCCGACGCTGCTACCAGTGGCAACCTGTTGCTCAACACCGGCAGCGGTGTCTCCGTAGAAGTAGCCATTGAAACACTTAAGCCTACCTTCACCGCCTACGAGAACAGCACGGTGCCATTGGGTGACAATGTGGTGATCACCGGTGAGGATCTCGATCTGGTATCCAGGGTACAGTTCACCGGTGGTGCCGAGGTGGAGGTGAGCAGCAGCTCACCCACCAGCCTGACGGTTGCCATGCCGACGATGAAAGCAGAGACTGGCGAACTGACACTCTTCATGGCCAATGGCGAGAGTGTTATGTTTCCAGCACTGACCGTTGAAGCTCCACAATTTGCTTTCATCCCCGTATTGCCGGGTGAAGAGGAGGAAATTAAAGCTGGCGAATTGTTTGGTATTGAAGTAACAAATTTGGATAAATTGACCGCCGTAAAGGTGAACGATTCGGAGGTGAAGTTTATTGTTGCTGGAAATTTGATGTACATAACGATTCCCCAAACAGCTGCAAATGATACAAAATTGACCCTTGTCTCTTCCAATGGCACAATTGACTATACCATCAATGTGATGCCTATGGGGCAGATAGAAAACATAGTTTATCATGGTCCTCTTAACCTTGATTGGAGTACATATACGATTGCTCCGGATGCATTTGTCGATTTCACCAATGGAACAGTGACCCTTAAGATTACTTATGCTGTCACAGGAGAAGGAGATCCTCAGATCAAATTCTATAACGGTCATTGGGAACAGATTCTTCAGCGCTACAACAATGAAGGGCAAGATACATACATCTTTGACCCGAATAGCAATGTTGTTGAATTTGAACTTACCGATGAGGAGTTGGTAATGTTACAAACACTCACTGACTGGGGACAAAGCGTGATTTTCCACGGACAGGGTGTTGTGATCAACAATATAGTTGCTGTTTACAAACAATCATTCGAAGCTACCGTCTGGAGCGGTCCTGTAACAATTACCTGGAGTGAGGGGGGACGTGTTGCGATCCCGGCATCTGTCTTTAGTAGTGTGAAAGCGGGTGCAAAAATGCGTTTCTACTTCGACCAGATTGACCAGGTTTGGGCTCAGGCACAAATAAACGACGGCTCATGGAGTGGATTGGTGTTTGATGAGATTGGCAGCAACACGCTGGTTCCTACCGATGTGTATGGTTGGGAATTCGCCAGTCGTGTTTTTGAGGTGATACTTACGAGGGCGATCCTGGATCAGATCGAAGCCAATAAGGGTGAGGCAGATAGTGACTATCCTGACGCAGGCATCATAATCCAGGGTTCCGACCTGATATTTACCAAAGTAACCATAGAGTAATAAAGCATTCTATAGATTATGTTTGGACCGGCTAAATATTGTAGCCGGTTCAGACATAATCTTAGAATTTACCATGCCGGTTGCAAAACAGGCGCAAAAAGATTGAAAAAATGATTCGGAAAATCATTTTAGGGAGTGCTGTATGCCTTTTGTTGATCAACCTGCTGATGGTAATCTCCTGCTCGTCAGGCGTGTATGAGCCGCCCGTTGGTGAGCCGCCACAGTTGGTATCCAGTGATCCTACCAACGGAGAGACAGATGTGGCGGAAGGGATCACAGAGATCACACTTCGCTTCAACATGAACGTGACCCTTGCTTCGTCATCGTTGATCACCCTTAACGGACAGAAGGTTACCAACCACTGGCGAGGGCAGGAGGGAGAACTGAAGATGACGGTGCCGCCGCTGCTGCCTGGCACCGATTACACGCTGTTGGTACCTGCCCAGACGGTGAAAGGTCCCACAGGCCTTTCCAACCCGTCTGAGATCAGGATCACCTTCAAGACCCGCTCGCCGGCACCACCGCGCGAGGGTCTTTCGCCAGAGGCGGAGAGACTGCTTCAGTACATGAAACAACAAGAGGGGAAGACAACCCTCTCGGGTATCATGGCCAACGTGGCGTGGAACACCAACGAGGCGGAGTGGGTACAACATCACACCGGCAAGTGGCCGGCAATCAATTGCTTCGACTATGTCCATTTGCAATCATCTCCAGCCAACTGGATCGATTACGGCAAGACTTCCGTGGTGGAGGAGTGGTGGAACAGCGGAGGTGTGGTGGCGGCTTCCTGGCACTGGAACGTGCCGGCTAACAGCGGTGAGGAGGGCAAGTATTCCTTCTATTGGGGCAGTGAACCGGATGAAACTCGTTTCGATGTGAAGAAGATTGATGACCCCGCTTCAGAAGAATACAAACGGATGATCGCTGATATCGACAAGCTTTCCGGTTACCTGAAGCTGCTGAAGATGAAGAATATTCCTGTGTTGTGGCGACCTTTGCACGAGGCAGCCGGTAACATCGGTGCCTACCCGGGAGGCGAAGCCTGGTTTTGGTGGGGTGCCGGTGGTGCAGAGCCCTATAAGAAGCTCTGGCGACTGATGTTCGACCGGATGACACGTCACCACGGACTTGACAATCTACTCTGGGTATGGACCTCGCAGGTGACCGATCCCGACTGGTATCCCGGTGATGACTATGTGGATATGGTGGGAAGAGATATTTATAATGAACAAGCTGCCTCGACGATCAAGAGCCAATTCACTACACTGCTGAACCGTTATCCAGGCAAACCGGTCGCCCTCAGCGAGTGTGGCAACGTGACAACCATTTCGGCACAATGGAATGCAGGTGCAAAATGGCTCTGGTTTATGCCCTGGTACGATTATGACCGCACCCTCGATCCCGGCAGTGAAGCATTTCAAGAGAAATCACATCAACATGCCCCCATCGTCTGGTGGGAGGATGCACTGGCGCAACCCTATGTGCTTACACGCGATGAGTTACCTGACCTAAAATAAAGATACATATGCATAATAGAACAATTTTCACCTGTTTGTTGCTGTCAATCCTTCTTTTCACCTGCATATCCTGTGCAGAGAGAAAATCATCGGACAAGGATGAGGAGATCAATCGCCCGCAAAGAACGACGGAGACGGAGAAACTGTTGCACAACCTTAAAGCGACTCCGGTAAAAGGATTCATGTTCGGGCATCAGGATGATCCGCTCTACGGTGTTACCTGGGAGGGCGACAGTGGCCGTTCAGACGTACAAAGCGTTACGGGCGATTATCCTGCAGTGATGGGCTTCGACATCGGGAAGATTGAACTCGACAGCGAAAAGAACATCGACAATGTCGCTTTTGCCATCATTCGGGAAGAGATGATCCGGCACTACAAGCGGGGTGGAATGATCACCGTCAGTTGGCATGCCGACAACCCGCTCACCGGTGGCCACTCCTGGGATGTGAGCCGTGACGACGTGGTGGCTGCCATCCTGCCGGGAGGGGAGAAGCATGATCTCTTCATCGACTGGCTCGACAGGGCTGCCGCCTTCTTCAACTCACTCATCACCGAGGAAGGTACAAAGGTACCGGTGCTCTTCCGTCCCTGGCATGAGCATACAGGTAGCTGGTTCTGGTGGGGCAAGGATCTCTGCAGCGTGGAGGAATATACCGCCCTCTGGGAGATGACCCGCAGCCACTTCGACGGTGCGGGTGTGGACAACCTGCTCTATGCCTACTCACCCGACCTCCAGGGTCCTGGTGAGATCTATATGGAGCGTTATCCAGGTGATGATCTTGTGGACCTCCTTGGACTGGATGGCTACCACCGCGACAACGAAGAGGGGATTGAAGCCTATCAATCCTCGCTCAATACCATCCTCTCCTTTCTGACGGAGGAGGGTAAGAAACGGGACAAACCGATTGCACTTACGGAGACAGGGCTGGAGGCGATACCGATTGTCGACTGGTGGACGACAGTGCTCTTCCCGGTGCTGGAGCGCTACCCGGTGAGCTACGTCTTGGTGTGGCGCAACGCCCGCGAGCGGCCCGACCACTACTATGCCCCCTACCCGGGACAGCTTTCGGCTGACGATTTCGTCACCTTCTATGAACATCCTAAAACCCTTTTCAGCAAAGATATTCTCAACCTCTATCAATAACAACAAAAGAGCAACAACAATGAAGTTATATAAGCAACAGATCAGAGAGATGATGAAGGCTCATGAATCTCTCCTCACCCGTACGAATGTACCACTTGAAGGAGGCCCCGGCTGGTACCGACGCTATCGCTATCCTGTACTCACTGCCGACCATACCCCCTTGTACTGGCGGTACGACCTAGACGAGGTGACAAATCCCCTACTGATGGAGCGCATTGGCATGAACGCAGCCATGAACGCAGGTGCTATCAAATGGAACGACCGCTACCTGCTGATGGTGCGCGTGGAGGGTGCCGACCGGAAGTCTTTTTTTGGTATCGCGGAGAGTCCCAACGGTATCGACAACTTCCGCTTTTGGGATTACCCGGTAGAGATACCCGAGACGGATGATCCCGCTACCAACATGTATGACATGCGACTCACCGCCCATGAGGATGGATGGATCTATGGTATCTTCTGCGTTGAGCGTTACGATGAGACAGCCCCCGCGGGTGACCTCTCACGGGCGAAGGCAGCAGCCGGTATCGTACGCACGAAGGATCTGGTCACCTGGGAGCGCCTGCCCGACCTGGTCTCCCCCAGCCAGCAGCGTAACGTGGTGCTTCATCCCGAGTTCGTGGATGGCAGGTATGCCCTCTACACCCGTCCCCAGGACAGTTTCATCGATGCCGGCAACGGCCAGGGCATCGGCTGGGCTCTCATCGACCATATGACACACGCCGTAGTGACGGAGGAGAAAATCATCGACCGCCGCTATTATCACACTATCAAGGAGGTGAAGAACGGCGAAGGGCCGGCACCCATCAAAACACCACAGGGGTGGCTTCACCTGGCACACGGTGTGAGAGGATGTGCCGCAGGTCTGAGATATGTGTTATATTTGTATATGACTTCCCTCGATGACCCCTCGAAGCTGATTGCCTCCCCGGGTGGTTACTTTATGGCACCCGAGGGTGAGGAGCGGGTGGGGGATGTCTCCAACGTGCTCTTCAGCAACGGCTGGATCGCCGATGAGGACGGCTTCCTTTACATCTATTACGCCTCCTCTGACACGAGGATGCATGTGGCCACCACCACCGTGGAACGGTTGGTGGATTACTGCCTCCACACTCCTGCAGACGGACTCACCTCGGGTGCGTCGGTCAGGGCACTCACAAAGCAGATTGAGCGAAACCTGGAAATCCTCAAAAAGTTAGATTAACTGCGGGTGCTGCTTCACCCGTAAAATGAAAAACAGACAACATGATCACCTTAAAGGAAAAAATTGGCTACGGCTTAGGCGATGCTGCCTCTTCCATGTTCTGGAAGATCTTCGGGATGTACTCCCTCTTTTTCTATACCGACGTGTTCGGCATCACAGCCGCCGCTGCCGGCACCATGTTCCTGGTAGCCCGGCTCTGGGATTCACTCACCGACCTACTGGTAGGCATCATGAGCGACCGTACCAAAACACGCTGGGGGAAATATCGTCCCTACCTTATCTGGTTCGCTTTTCCCTTTGCGGTGATGGGTGTCATCACCTTCTATGTGCCTGACTTCGGACAGACCGGTAAGCTGGTTTACGCCTATCTCACCTACTCTCTGATGATGCTTGTCTATACGTTGGTCAATGTACCCTACGCCTCCCTGTTGGCAGTCATCTCATCCGACCCGCGCGATCGGAACACACTCTCCTCCTACCGCATGGCGTTTGCCTTTATTGGCAGCTTCGTCACCTTCATGCTACTGCAGCCGCTGATCGACTTCTTCGCGAAAAACTTCGGCGGTGATGTCGCAGCAGTGACAACAGCCGTGGCAGAGACATCGGTCAGCACCAATCCGGTGGGGTGGGTGATGGGGGTTGGCGCCATCGGTGTAATCTGCGTGGTGCTCTTCCTGCTCTGTTTCTCCTGGACCAAAGAGCGGGTGGTGCAGATAGAAAGTGAGGAAAACGCCTCGGTGAAGCAGGACTTGAAGAACCTGTTCAACAATGCACCATGGTGGATCCTGGTCGCCACGGGACTGGCGGCACTGCTCTTCAATGCCATCCGCGACAGTGTGGCAATTTACTACTTCCGCGACTATGTGCAGGCCGGCTACCGTATGGCGGGCACCGGTTGGGATATGACCACCATCTATTTCCTTGTGGGCCAGGCGGCCAACCTGCTGGGGGTGATGCTGGCTCCCTCCCTTTCCGCACGTTTTGGGAAGCGGAGAACCTATATGATTGCCATCCTGATGGCGGGGATCCTGAGTACCGCTTTCTTTTATATCCCCAACAACATCACCTGGATCCTGATCCTGCAGTTCACCATCTCGATTTTCGCCGGTTATGTATTGCCCCTGCTCTGGTCAATGTTTTCTGATATTGTGGACCATCAGGAACTGACTACTGGTCGCCGCGCCAGTGGCCTCATCTTCTCCTCCTCATCCATGTCTCAGAAGCTGGGATGGGCCATCGGTGCCGCCCTGAGCGGCTGGATGCTGGCTTACTTCAAGTATGTGCCCGACGCGTTGCAGCAGAGTGCAGAAACAATATGGGGTGAACGGTTTATGATCTCGCTGTTGCCGGCTGTCTGCTGTCTGTTGGCATTCATCGGGATGTACTTCTACCCGCTCTCCGACAAGAAGGTGAAGGAGAACTACGAGCTGCTGGAAGAGAAAAGAGCAGCAGCAAAACTGGATTAATTTTTTCATCACAACGACAAACGAATCGAATCATGCAATATGGTTTCTTCGACGATGAACGCCGTGAGTATGTGATCACCAATCCCCGCACCCCCTGGCCCTGGATTAACTACCTGGGTAACGAGGATTTCTTTGGTCTGATCTCCAACACGGCAGGCGGGTATGCCTTCTATAAGGATGCGAAGTTCCGCCGCCTCACCCGCTACCGCTACAACAATGTGCCGACGGACAGCGGTGGCCGTTACTTCTATATCCGGGATGGGGAAACGGTATGGAACCCCGGTTGGAAACCCTGCAAAACAGAGTTGGAGAGCTACGAGTGCCGTCACGGAATGGGATACACCACCCTCACGGGTGTGTACAACGGTGTGAAGGCGGAGTTGCTCTTTTTTGTCGCCCTGCAGACCCACGGAGAGGTACATAAGCTGACGCTGACCAACCAGGGGAGCGGAGTGAAGAGATTGCAAATCTTTTCCTTTCTGGAGTGGGCGCTATGGAATGCCGCTACCGACATGGAGAATTTCCAGCGTAACTTCTCCACCGGCGAGGTGGAGGTGGAAGGGTCGGTGATCTACCACAAGACGGAATACCGGGAACGCCGCAACCACTACGCCTTCTACTCGGTTAACCAACCCATTGATGGTTTTGACAGCGATCGTGAATCGTTCTTCGGCCTTTACAACGGTTTTGATGAACCACAAGTGGTGATGGAAGGAAAGCCTCGCAATAGCGTGGCGCATGGCTGGTCGCCCATTGCTTCGCACTATTTGGAAGTGGAGCTACAGCCGGGAGAAAGCAGAGAACTTATCTTCCTGCTCGGTTACGCGGAGAACGATCCGCAGGAGAAATGGGAGAACGGGGGTGCTCTCAACAAGCGCAAAGCGAAGGAGATGATCGCCCGTTTCGACAGCGTGGAGAAGGTGGACAGCGCTTTTGCCGCATTACGTATCTACTGGGATCAACTGTTGGGTAACTTCCGGGTGAAGACAGGGGAGGAGAAGCTGGACCGGATGGTGAACATCTGGAACCAGTACCAGTGCATGATCACCTTCTGCTTCTCCCGTTCGGCATCCTACTTCGAGAGTGGCATCGGGCGCGGGATGGGTTTTCGTGACTCCAACCAGGACCTGCTCGGCTTCGTACATCAGATTCCCGAGCGAGCCCGCGAGCGGATCATTGACATCGCCTCCACGCAATTCCCCAATGGCTCCTGTTACCATCAATATCAACCCCTCACCAAAAAAGGAAACAACGAGATTGGAGGCGGCTTCAACGATGACCCTCTCTGGCTTATTCTGGGCACCACTGCTTATATCAAGGAGACGGGTGACTTCGGAATACTGGATACGGCGGTGCCGTACGACAACGAGGAGGGCTCCGAGGTACCGCTCTTCAACCATCTGACTGTTTCATTCGATCATGTGATCAATAACCTGGGACCCCACGGTCTACCTCTGATCGGGCGTGCGGACTGGAACGACTGCCTCAACCTCAACTGCTTCTCCCACGACCCCAACGAAAGCTTTCAGACAACCGAGAACAGGAGCGAGGGTTCGAAGGCAGAAAGCCTGATGATCGCCGGCCTCTTCGTTGTCTGCGGACGTGATTATGCGGAACTATGCACCAGGCTAGGCAAGGATGAGGAAGCTGCCAGGGCACGCACCCATGTGGATCGCATGGTGGAGGCCGTGAAGCAGCATGGCTGGGATGGGGAGTGGTTTCTGCGTGCCTACGACTATAATGGATACAAGATTGGGTCGAAGGAAAATATCGAAGGGCAGATCTTTATCGAGTCCAACGGCTGGTGCTCAATGGCCGGCATTGGCCTGGAGGAGGGGATGACAGTGAAGGCGCTCAACGCTGTGAAAGAACGGCTCGATTGTGAGCATGGCATCGTGCTCAACAATCCTCCTTACACGAAGTATTACATCGAATACGGCGAGATATCAAGCTATCCTCCGGGCTATAAGGAGAACGCCGGCATCTTCTGCCACAACAACCCCTGGATCATCATTGGTGAAACGGTTTTGGGAAGGGGAAACCGTGCATGGGAATACTTTCGTAAGATCTGTCCCTCTTACAGCGAGGCAATCAGCGACCTGCACAAGGTGGAGCCCTACGTCTATGCCCAGATGATTGCAGGCAAGGATGCCTTCAAGCCGGGAGAAGCCAAGAACTCCTGGCTCACCGGTACTGCTGCCTGGAACTTTTACACCATCTCTCAGTATATCCTTGGGATACGTACTGCCTACGACGGTCTGATCATCGATCCCTGCATTCCTCCGGAATGGGAACAGTATCATGTGACACGCAGGTATCGCGGTACCACCTATTGTATTACCGTGAAGAATCCTGAGAAACGGATGAAAGGGGTGAGAGCCATCACCCTGAACGGCAAGCCGGTAAAAGGAAATCTGGTTCCACTCCAACCTGTAGGCAGCGAATGTGAGGTGGAAGTGATTCTCTAACAAAAAGAGTGATGATGGATGTGATAAATTTGAAAAATGAGATAGTCGATGAGCTGACCGCCAACATCCTCCCCTTCTGGATGAACCGGATGAGGGATAACGAGCGTGGTGGTTACCATGGCCGGATGACCGGTGAGAACTGTTTGGTACCCGATGAACCGAAGGGTGGGATCCTCCATGCCCGCATCCTATGGACCTTCTCTTCAGCGGCATTGCGGTTGCATTCTGAGGAGTACCTCGCTGAAGCACAGTGGGCAAAGGAGTATGTCTTTTCACACTTTTTTGATGAACAGAATGGCGGCACCTACTGGAAGCTGCATGCCGACGGAACCCCAGCCGATGATAAGAAGCAGATCTATAGCCAGGCATTCTTTATCTACGCGCTTACGGAATATTTCCGGGCAAGTGGTGACGTAGAAGCTCTTGAGAAGGCGATAGAACTGTTCCACCTCATGGAGCAGCATAGCTTCGATAATGTGAAGAACGGTTACCTTGAGGCCTACAGCCGTGACTGGGTACTGCTGGAGGACCTGCGTTTGAGTGAGAAGGATGCCAATGAGAAGAAGACGATGAACACCCACCTCCACGTTCTGGAAGCCTACACCAACCTCTACCGTGTCTGGAAGGATGAGAAGCTGGCACATCGGCTGAAAAACCTGATTGAGATCTTTCTGGAGAAAATCATCGACCCGGAGCATTTTCATCTCAATCTCTTCTTCGACGAGGATTGGAATTGCAAATCGACCCTCCACTCCTATGGGCACGACATCGAAGCCTCCTGGCTGCTGCAGGAAGCAGCACAGGTGCTGGGCGAGGAGGCGATGCTCCGAAAGTTGAAGCCAGTCACGTTGCGGATAGCAGAAGCTGCCGCAGAGGGACTGAACGAAAAAGGTGCGCTGATCAATGAAAGGGATTGGGCTAGCGGACATCGTGACGAACGGTGCGATTGGTGGCCACAGGCAGAGGCGGTGGTCGGTTTCTTCAACGCCTGGCAGCTGTCGGGAGATGAGGCGTGGCTCAACAAAACACGCAACAACTGGCTATTTATCAAGCAACAGCTGATTGACAGGGAGCAGGGTGAGTGGTACTGGTCTGTTTCGCCGGAGGGGGATAAAGACTTGGTGAATGACAAGGCGGGCTTCTGGAAGTGCCCCTATCACAATGGGCGGATGTGCCTGGAGCTGATCGAAAGGATCAAATAGGATTAATGATTAAAAATAAAGAGATATGAAGAGAAACATTTTGATATTCACAATGCTGTTGTTCTTGTTGTCACTAATCTCCTGTGGCAACGGGCAAAAAACAAACAATTTAACGGCGGCAGACAGTACTGTCGTGGCACAGAATGGCCAGCTGCAGGTGATTGGCACACAGCTCAGCAACGAGCAGGGAGAGCCGCTGGTACTGAGGGGTGCCAGTCTGGGATGGCACAATCTCTGGCCGCGCTTCTACAACGAGGGGGCGGTGAAGTGGCTTAAAGAGGATTGGAAGTGCACGGTGGTGCGTGCCGCCATGGGGTTGGAGATAGAGGACAATTATCGTGAGAACCCTGAGTTTGCCCTGCAGTGTATCACGCCAGTGATTGAGGCTGCCATCGACAATGGCATCTACGTGATCATCGACTTTCATGCCCACAACAAATACCTTGACGAGGCAAAGCTGTTCTTTACCGAGATGGCCACCAAATATGGGGAGTATCCCAATGTCATCTACGAGATATGGAACGAACCCGACTATTTTGAATGGGAAGAGGTGAAAGCCTACTCAGAAGAGGTGATCGATGTGATCCGTGCCATCGACCCGGACAACATCATCCTGGTGGGCAGCCCTCACTGGGACCAGGACCTCCACCTGGTGGCGGAAGATCCCATTCAGGGTGTAACCAATATCATGTACACCATGCACTTCTATGCAGCCACCCACGAGGCTTGGCTGCGCGACCGCACCGATGAAGCCATCGCAGCGGGGATACCCATCTTTGTGTCGGAATGTGGCGGCTCTGAAGCCAACGGCGACGGACGCCTCGGCTCGGAGGAGTGGAAGACCTGGGTGGAGTGGATGGAGAGCCGCAGGATCAGCTGGGTAGCCTGGTCGGTCTCCGACAAGAATGAGACCTGCTCCATGCTGCTGCCCCGCGCCGAAGCGGAGGGCAATTGGACCGACGAGCTGCTCAAGCCTTGGGGGAAACTGGCGCGTAACTCCATCCGTGAAGCTGTCTATATCCCTGAGGATGCAGTAACTCAGTAAAACCTGTTTGAGTAGAATTCATCTCCCATTCTGCTTCCTATAGCGGGATGGGGTGATTCCCATTTTGCCGGTGAAAACACGGTAGAAAGTGCTGATGCCGGAGAACCCCGATTGCAATGCCACCTCATCAATAGGCATCGGTTCATCGGTAGATTCCGTGAGTAACTTTTTTGCGTGATGAATCCGGTAGTCATTCACATAATCGCAGAAGTTGAGGTTTCGTCGGTTGTGAATCAGTCGTGAGACATAGGTCCTGTTGGTTCCCAGCAGGCTGGCCAGTTCGTTCAACCGCAGCTCCGGGTTCAGGTAGAGCATATCCTCCTGCATCATCTGCTCCATCTTTTCAAAGAGTTGGTCATATTCCCTGCCATTAAGATCGTTCTGTTCATTTAGCTCCTCAATTTCTTCTCTCTCACTACCGGAATTTAATTCATAGGTGAGATCACGGATGGTGAAGGGCTGATGATACCCCGCATAGCTGATACCGAAAAGTGCAAGTGAATGGGCAATGGAGGGGATGGCAAGCAGGTAGGGAAAATCAGTGAAGAAATCCTTCCCGATCAGGTTAGAAACAACCGATATGGCTGAGGTTACCACCAGGAACAGCAACAACAGGCGCAGGTTCCTCAACTCCTTGTGATGCACATTGGAGTAGTAGGTGCGTACTTTTTCATTGAATCGGTTAATCATCCGGATTCCTTTCACAACGACTACCACCACCTGCACGACAAAAAGGTACTGGAAGATGTGGATGCGCAGAATCTGGAGCCTTATCGGCAACGAATAACTGCTTTGTGTGTCTCGGTTGTGATAAAGAACCTCCTGCACGAAGAGGTCACTCTCTTCTGGAGTCATCACAAGGTAGAGAATAGCCGAAAAGAGGGAGAGCAGCAGTGCAGGCATGAGAATCCAACCCAAACGCTTGTTTACATGGGTGTCGGTGGTGAGCAGACGCAGATAATAGTAGTAGAGGGGGTATACCGAGAGGGAGGTGAAGACCCAGACGCTGTCCAGGATTTTGTAAACACCATAATTGTGGTTAAAATAAAACCAGTGGGCTGCATAGTTCACCATTGCAACCGCGAGAAACACCGTCATAAAACGCTTTGCCCGTTCACGGGTGTCATCAAGCAGAAATAGGGTCAGCCAGAAGAACACCACAAACAGGGGAAACACGGTGAAAACAAAATAGCCCATAGCCGGTCTTTTGTTATAAAGTTGTAAAAATAGGATTTTTCGCAGTCTTTCCCAACTAAATGTTTACGAATTAAGAATTTATTTATCCATATTGACAAATATAGCATTTTCATCGAAAATAAATCCATCGCACCATCATGAATGTATTTATCTTTTTTTTGCAGTTGTTCTGTTGCTTTAGATGCAACAACCCTGAGCTTGTGAAAAGCCACAACCGGTATTCAATGCATTGAAACAAACGGGCAACTGATAAAGTGTGGATGTACCAAAGGGCTTTGATCTTGTCGGAGATAAGAGGATTGTAATTCATGGTTATGCAATGTTCCACCTCCGCCCTCGATCCGGATACCGAGAAACAGTTCCTGCAAAAACTGAAAAGAGAGCTGAATGGACGCTCAGCTCTCTTTATCACCCACCACTCGGAGGTGGCGGCACAATGTGATTGGATTACATATCTGTGATCAGTTGGTACTTCGGCACGAGTGACTTCATGATGCTCCATCCAAGCAGATAGGCGATGGCACAAAAGATGAAGATGATAAAGTAGCCTGATTCAATCCCTTCATAACCCATGAATTTCATGTTGGTGTTGGCTGCATGGTCGAAAAGCACACCGGAGCTCTTATTGATGAAGAAGGATCCCACCCCGCCGGCCATGCCGCCGATACCGGTGATGGTGCCCACGGCATGTTTCGGGAACATATCACTCACGGTGGTAAAGATGTTGGCCGACCAGGATTGGTGAGCTGCAGCAGCAATACCGATGATGATCACCGGAAGCCATACCGAGACACCTCCCAATGGTTGGGCAAAGAGGATGAGTAGGGGGAAGAAGGCGAAGAGCAACATCGCCCGCATACGTCCCTGATAGGGGTCTAACTTTTTCTTTTCCATGTAGTAGGCTGGGAAGTAGCCGGCAGCGAACACCGAGATCATGGAGATGGCATAGACCACGAAGACATGAGGGGCACTTTCTGTGGAGTCAAGTCCGTAGACTGAGCTGAGGTATGCCGGTATCCAAAAGAGGAGGAACCACCACACACCGTCGGTGAGAAACTTGCCCACCGCGAACGACCAGGTCTGTTTATATTTGAATGCTTGTTTGAAGGATACCTTCTTGCCGGCATTGCCATCGGCTTTCACCCTTCCCTCTAAAGCGTCAGTGGCATCATCCTGGTTGATGTATTCCAACTCGAGGGCGTTCACCTTCTTGCTTTGTTCCGGTTTGTGATAAACAAATATCCAGAAGCCCATCCAGATGAAGCCAAGGGCACCGATTACGATAAAAGCCATCTCCCAGCCCCACGCCTTGGCGATGAAGGGGATGGTGAGGGGTGCCAGCAGGGCACCGATTTGTGCTCCTGAGTTGAAGATACTGGTGGCATAGGCCCTGTCTTTCTTTGGGAAGTATTCGGCAGTAGCTTTGATGGCGGCGGGGAAGTTTCCAGCCTCACCGAGGGCCAGCACCAGCCGTGCAAACACGAAGAGGGTGACACTCACGGATACCACCAGCGATACATCGCCCACTGTTGAGATTGCCTCACGTGCACCATGGAAGCTCATGGTCCACTCTCCGGCAGTGATTCCGGCGGTTAAAAGACCGCAGAAGGCGTGCATGATTGCACCGAACGACCAGACACCGATTGCCCAGAGGAACCCTTTTTTGGTATCCAGCCAGTCGATGAATTTGCCGGCGAAGAGCATCGATACGGCATAAAAAATGGAGAAAAGCCCGGTGATGGTTCCATAGTCACTATTGGTCCAGTGGAATTCCGGTGCAATAAAGTCGGCCCATGTCAGTGAAAGTACCTGCCGGTCGAGGTAGTTTACTGTGGTGGCCATAAAAAGCATCACCACGATGGTCCAGCGATGATTGGTCATCTTTCCTGTTTGTAGATTACTCATGATTGTTTTCTGATATTAAATGAATGAATGATTATCTGTTGTTCCGGATAATGGCCAGCCCCTCACGGCATAGCTCTGATATTCTTTCCCATTCGCCTGCTTTGATGACCTCTTTAGGGAAGAGGTTGGAGCCCATTCCCACGGCAGTGACGCCCGCCTTAAACCAGGCAGAGAGGTTATCCCTGGTGGGTTCTACACCTCCGGTGACCATGATCTTGGTCCAGGGCATCGGTCCCTTTATGTTCTTCACGAAGGAGGGGCCCCCCACGTTTCCGCCGGGGAACACTTTCACGATCTCGGCTCCCAGCTCCTGTGCCAGGCCTATCTCACTGGTGGTGGCACAACCGGGCGAGTAGGCGATCTGCCTGCGGTTGCACACCTTGAAGATATCGGGGTTGAGCAGCGGCCCCACCACAAAATTGGCACCCAGCTGGATGTAGAGAGCAGCGGTAGGGGCATCAACGATAGAGCCGATGCCGAGAATCATCTCGGGACATTCCTTTTCGGCCCACTTTACCAGTTCGGTGAACACCTCATGGGCGAAGTCGCCTCGGTTAGTGAACTCGAAGGCGCGGATACCCCCTTCGTAGCAAGCTTTCACCACTTTCTTGGCAACCTCTGTGTCGGGATGGTAGAAGACGGGGACGATACCAGTCTCCTCGATTGTCTGATATACTTTGAGTCTTGAAAATCTGGACATATTTTTTTGCATTTAGCGGTTGGCGTTCAGCCTTCAGCTTTTGGTTTATAACCAATCAACTTTTTGTGTTTATTATTTGGTTCTCAGGTATCAGGTCTATTTTTAAAACCATAATCCCCGAACTGTAAAGGATGCACCATAAACTTCACACAAATCATCTGACTACCCGGCCGGATCCGTCGCCCTTCATCAGGGTCTCTACCTCGGGAGCGGTGACCAGGTTGAAGTCGCCGTAAACGGTGTGTTTGAGGCAGGAGGCAGCCACTGCGAAATCGAGCGCCTGTTGATCGTCATTCTTGTAGGTGAGCAAGCCGTAGATCAGACCTCCCATAAAGGAGTCGCCCCCACCTACGCGGTCCACGATGTGTGTGATGTCGTAGCGGCGCGACTGGTAGAGCCTGTCAGAGTAAAGGCAGCCGCCCCAGGTGTTGTGGTTGGCGTTGATGGAGCCACGCAGGGTGATGATTACTTTCTTTGCACGGGGGAACCGTTGCATGAGCTGTTTGCATACCGATTCAAACTCAGCTGTATCTACCTCTCCACCGGTATGTTCTACCTGAAATCCTTCCGGTTTAATACCAAAAACCTTCTCTGCATCCTCCTCGTTACCAAGGATTACATCGCATCCCTCTACCAGGGCCGGCATGATCTCAGATGCCTTCTTGCCGTACTTCCAGAGGTTCTTCCGGTAGTTGAGGTCGCACGATACGGACACACCCATCTCATTGGCGGTCTGAATCGCTTCGAGGCAGGCATCGGCCGCACCTTGAGACAGCGCAGGAGTAATACCTGTCCAGTGGAACCAGGTGGCATCTTTCAGGATCTCCCGCCAGTTGAACATCCCTTTTTCCACCGAAGCGATGGAGGAATGAGCCCTGTCATAGACTACCTTGGAAGGGCGTGCCACGGCACCGGTTTCGAGGAAGTAGATCCCTACCCGTTCGCCACCGCGCAGGATTCCATTGGTGCCGACATTGTACTTTCGCAGGTCGGAGATACACCAGTCAGCGATATCGTTTTGTGGAAGTCGGGTTACGAACTCCACCGGAATGCCGTAGTTGGCCAGTGAAACGGCCACATTAGCCTCACCGCCGCCAAAGGTGGCTCCCAGGCTGTTCGATTGGATGAAACGCTGGTATCCCGGAGTGGCAAGACGCAACATAATCTCGCCAAAAGTAACTACTTTTTGCATCTTATTGAATGTCAATTGTTAGGGGTTGATCGAATTTCTCTTTCTCTGCTTTCAGGAATGACACCCACTCTTCGAAGCTGTCGAAGCCAGCCTTGCTCCATCCGCCACCCACGTAGGAGGTGTAGGATGAACCTGGTGTGATGCCGTTCAGTCCGGCATAGTGACCGTCGAACAGTTGAACAGATTCATAACCAGCCGGTTGGATGACTGCGGTGTAGATTGTGCCGTTTGCTTCGTTCCCGGGTGTTTCGTAGGCAATGATGCCACTGGAGTCACCGAATGTGACAGGCTCCAAGCTCTCATCGGTCACGATGCCGGTAGCCACGTTCAAGCTCTCCAGATCAGTTTCAAAGATGTGGGTCACCTTATTAAAGAGGCTAAAGGCATCGAGCGAAATGATACGTGTTTCCGTTACCATTTTTTCACCAACGGCATAAGGTTCATAAGTCAGGCGAAAGGTGAGTCGCAGCGGTCCGTTGTCGATGATCTCGGCGGTGACGAAGTTGTCGCCCAGGCAGAGGGTGTCGTTGTGGATTGGGGCTGTCATTCCCAAGCCTAGCGTCCTCCCCACCTTGTAAAAATCGAGTCCTTCACCGTGGTCTTCATGATAGGAGGCTACACCTGCCAGGTCGTCGCGATACCATTTGTCAATGATCAGTGATTCAGTACGCTTCGCCCAGAAGTCCATCCCGTTGCTGATCTCTCCCGTGGCCTTCAGTGCGGGGCCGTAGACCCGGAAGGCGGTGCGGTTGTTCTCCCAGGTGAAGTCATCCTTCCGTTCCGTCACCAGTCGTCCGTAAACAAGAGGCTCGAAAGAATCAGGCTCACCCTCGGTGATACGGAATGTTTCTGTTTCGTCCGCTTCGAGTGTCACTGGAAAGATGATCGACTTGCTGTCTGTACCGTTGGTTACGATCTGCCATGTGACTTGTTTCCCCTCACCATCCACCAGGATAAGGCTTGTATCCGATACAGTGCCAAACTTTTGCTTAAGGTCGTCCCATGCTATTTCCACCATCTGATTCTCTCTGTCACTGGTCCCGCTGTTTTGCACTCTCAGCGTCACTTCACTTTTCTGTGTGGTGCAGCCTCCGATGAGGATGGAGAGCATCAACAATCCAAGAAATCTTTTTTTCATTGCAACTGGTTGAAGTTAACTTAACCTCTTCGTGTGGAGGTTGAGGTTGGAATTTGTTTGGTTAGGGTTGCTTTCCGATGTAGGCCAGGATGCCTCCATCCACGTATAGTATATGACCATTCACAAAGTTCGATGCGTCGGATGCAAGGAAAACAGCCGGTCCCATCAAGTCTTCCGGTGTCCCCCATCGTGCAGCCGGAGTTTTGGCAATGATGAAGGAGTCGAACGGATGGGGTGTGCCGTCGGCCTGTTTCTCCCGAAGGGGAGCAGTCTGCGGGGTGGCGATGTATCCGGGTCCGATACCATTACATTGGATGTTGTGTTCCCCATATTCGGAGCAGATGTTCTTGGTGAGCATCTTCAGGCCACCCTTGGCTGCGGCATAGGCCGATACGGTCTCGCGACCCAGTTCACTCATCATGGAGCATATGTTGATGATCTTCCCGTGACCTTTCTTGATCATATGGGGGATTACAGCCTTGGAAACGATGAAAGGACCATTCAGGTCGATGTCGATCACTTGGCGGAACTCGGCTGCGCTCATCTCATGCATAGGAATTCGTTTGATGATGCCGGCGTTGTTCACCAGGATGTCAATCACCCCTACCTCATTGGTAACGCGTGCCACGAACTCGTTTACCTGATCTTCGTTGGTCACGTCACATACGTAACCGTGTGCCTTGATACCTTTTTCCAGATAGTTGGCAATACCCTTGTCTACCAGTTCCTGTTTGATGTCGTTGAAGACGATGGTGGCTCCAGCTTCGGCCAGGGCAGTGGCCATTGCAAACCCTATTCCGTAAGAGGCTCCGGTGACCAGAGCAACCTTACCTTCCAATGAAAAATTGACCATTGTTCGTTGTTATTTTAAGTCTGTAATCTTGTAAAAATCCTGATCTCCATAGTCCAGATTCTCACCACCCATACCCCAAATGAAGGTGTAGTTGCAGGTGGCGGCACCGGCGTGAATCGACCACTCAGGGGAGAGCACGGCCTGATCGCCCTTCATCCATATGTGACGGGTCTCCTCGGCTTCACCCATAAAGTGGCAGACAGCCTGATCGTCAGGCACCTCAAAGTAGAAGTAAGCCTCCATCCTGCGGGAGTGAACATGTGCCGGCATCGTGTTCCAGACACTTCCGGTAGCAAGTTCGGTCATCCCCATTTGCAGCTGGCAGGTGGGGAGTACCTGGTTGACAATCATCTTGTTGATGTTGCGGTGGTTGGATCCCTCCAGTGAGCCCATCTCCGCTACTACGGCATCTGCTTTGGTTATTTTCTTGTCGGGATAGTTTTTATGTGCATTGGTGGAGTTGAAGTAGAACTTGGCCGGTGTTGAAGCGTCGTCGCTTTCGAAATAAACCTCCCTTTCACCGGAACCGAGGTAGAGTGCCTCTTTGTAGTCGAGAGAGAAAACGGTATCTCCCACCTTTACCTTTCCTTTTCCACCTACGTTGAAGATTCCCAGCTCGCGACGGCAGAGGAAACTGGGTTGTTTGAGCGGGTCGATTGCCTCCAGGTGCAGTGCTTCACTGACAGGCATGGCACCACCCACGATCATGCGGTCGTACATGGAGTATACCATGTTCACCTCATCGGCAGCAAAGAGCTTCCCGATCAGGAAATCCCGGCGCAGCCGCTGTGTGTCGTAGGATTTCGCATCCTCCGGATGGGCAGCGTAACGCAATTCATAATTTGTTTTCATATTTTCATATGTTTGTTATGTAATTGATTTCCAAAAAATGTAGATGGACAAATTTACAATTTTTTTCTGCCATTTCAAAACAAAACAGCTGTTTTGAAGAGAGTTTGCGATGTCAATGAAATGCTCATCCGGGTTTTGAGGCAAATAATACGGAAGCATCCATTACCGTATGAATTTTCTCGATGAAAAGTCGTTCTTTATAAGATGTATGCAGTGGATTGAACGGATGTTTTATGCTTTGAAGGAGAACTAGGTTGAGATTCTTCACTTTAACACCACCAGTATCATCGATGTGGAGCCTGGTCTTGCTGATCAAAAACATCCCTGTTTTTACGTATAAAAGAATTGGATCTGGGAACTGGAACTGGGGTAAAACATGGGGATGGGATTACCAGATGACCATCGTGGCATTGATATGTGCCGGATGGGATGGTAACGGTGTGGAAAACCCCGGCATCCCGCTTTCCTGCTCCGCAACGTGACCATGCACGACAACGACCTCGAGAATGTGAGGGTAAACGGCTGTTTGGTCAAGAACGTCCGTTAGTGGCAACTGCTAGTTGGAAGGATAGAGCGGAGAGAGCCATTGTTCGGGTCCCTCCGCTTTGCTTTGGGCTGCCCAGCGCATTCCCCGCTGCATGATCTCCAGTACTTCAGGCACCTCAAAGTCACTTGCCACATGGCCAAGCGAGGAGTAGAAGACCCTTCCCTTGCCAAATGATTTCTTCCATACCACCGGCATCACGGCACCCGCTATCCAGTCGTCGTGCTCCGCACTGAAGGTGGTGGTGGCCAGCACCTTCACGTTGGGATCCACATGCATGTAATACTGCTCAGAATGCATGCCGAAATTGTTCAATCCCATTGTCACAGGATCCTCCCTATCGGTGATGCTCACCTCATAGTCGATCACATTACCCGGGTGTGCCACCCACTGCCCCCCCACCATGTATTGAAAGGCCACGTTGGTGCGGAACGAGTCTCCGGTGCCGCCATGCCATCCGGCCAGGCCGGTGCCGTTGTGTACTGCATTGAGCAGTGCTTTTTCCTGTTGCGGGGTGATCTCACCCTGGGTGAAGTGCTGAATGATCAGCTCCACACGTTCCATCAACGCGCTGTCGTTGTAGCAATCGAGGTTGTCGTACACAAAGACCTCTGCCCCTTCCGACTCAAGCCAGGGCACAAAAAGATCGCGGCATTGTTCCGGTTCGTGTCCTTCCCATCCGCCATAGACATAAAGCACTTTCTTGCCTTTAAGGGCTTCATCCGGGATTTCGCTCTGTTCGTTCTGTTTTACAGTGTTGTTGCAACTCATCGTGAGAGATGTTATTCCTGTCAGAAATGTAAATAAAAGGATTCGCACGTTTTTCATTCTTTGGTCATCTTATGCCGACAAAGATATATTTTTTTTCGTGTGACGCAAATTTTCACAATTTATAAGATTATGATTATCTTTGAAGGGCTGATGTTGTTCGCACCCATGCTGATTTGAAACACTGAATAATATTTGTGACCATGATTTCTAAAAGATCCCTATTTCTCTACGGTCTGTTCTCATTGCTGCTGATGACCGGATGCAACCATTCCTACACCAACAGTTCGCTTTCTCCGGAGGAGAGAGCTGATGATCTTGTCAAACGGTTGACACTCGAAGAGAAAGTACTGTTGATGATGGATGTCTCCGCACCGGTTGAACGACTTGGCATCAAGGAATACAACTGGTGGAATGAAGCGTTGCACGGGGTGGGTCGCTCAGGCCTGGCCACCGTTTTCCCGCAACCCATCGGCATGGCTGCCTCGTTCGACGAACATGCGCTGTTCAACGCTTTTGAAGCGGTCTCCGACGAGGCGCGTGCCAAGAATGCCTTCTATGCTTCTGAGGGAAGCTACGAACGTTACCAGGGACTCACCATGTGGACCCCCACCGTGAACCTGTTGCGTGACCCCCGCTGGGGCCGTGGGATTGAGACCTACGGTGAGGATCCCTATCTGGCTGGCCGTATGGGGGTGGCCGTGGTGAAAGGATTGCAGGGGCCTGCCGACCAGCAGTATGACAAGTTGCATGCCTGTGCCAAGCACTTTGCCGTACACTCCGGTCCGGAATGGAACCGCCATTCGTTCAACGCGGAGCAGATTGATTCGCGCGATCTCTATGAAACCTACCTGCCGGCATTCAAGGCACTGGTGACCGAGGGGAATGTGCAGCAGGTGATGTGTGCCTACAACCGCTTCGAGGGAGAACCTTGTTGCGGCAGCAACCGGCTGTTGATGGAGATCCTGCGCGGTGAGTGGGGATACGAAGGGGTGGTAGTGGCCGACTGTGGCGCCATCGCCGATTTCTACAGGGAGGATGGTCATCAGACCCATGCCAATGCTGCGGAAGCTTCGGCAGCGGCCGTGCGCAGCGGTACCGACCTGGACTGCGGCACCAGTTACGAGGCGTTGATGGAGAGTGTGCAGCAGGGACTCATCAGTGAAGAGGAGCTTGATATCTCCCTGAAGCGACTGCTTCGTTCCCGTTTTGCACTTGGAGAGATGGATGATGCGGACAAGGTCTCCTGGACGAAGATCCCCCTCTCGGTGGTAGCCTCGCAAAAACATGACTCGCTGGCCCTCGACATGGCCCGCAGGTCGATGACACTGCTGCAAAACAACAATGAAATGTTGCCCCTGAAGAGAGGGGGACTCACCATCGCGGTGATGGGACCCAATGCCAACGACTCGGTGATGCAGTGGGGCAATTACAATGGTACGCCACGTCGCACGGTGACCATCCTGCAGGGGTTGCAGGCAGCACTGGGTCCCGACGACCGGCTCATCTACGAGCAGGGATGCTCCTGGGTGGAACGAACCGTGATCAGGAGCATCTTTAACCGGTGTCAGTCACCGCAGGGTGCCGGCTTCTCTGCAAGCTACTGGAACAACAGCTCACGGGAGGGAGATCCTGTAACCAGCGCACAGGTGGCTACCCCCTTTCGTTTCTCAGCCATGGGTGCCACCGTTTTTGCTCCCGGGGTGAACCTCATCGACTTCTCTGCATCTTACCGGAGCATCCTTACCCCGGAAGAGTCGGGTGATGTTGTTTTCGACTTCAATTGTTCCGGCATCGTAGAGTTGATGGTAGCCGGAGAAGAGGTTGCCTCTTTCACCAACCGCCATGGCACCCGCAAGGTGTCGCATACCATGAGGGTAGAGGCCGGCAAAGCTTATGAGCTGGAGATCACCTACGAGCCACTTAAAAATGAGGCACAGCTTCACTTCGACCTCGGATTCAAGGATGAACTGGATATCAGGCGTTCGGTGGAGCGGGTGAAGGATGCCGACCTGGTAATCTTCGCCGGTGGCATCTCTCCCCTGCTCGAGGGCGAAGAGATGGCTGTCGACCTGCCGGGGTTCCGACGTGGTGACCGCACCGACATTGAGCTCCCTGCGGTACAGCGTGAACTGATTTCAGCCCTGCACCGCGCGGGGAAGAAAATCGTGCTGGTCAACTGTTCCGGCTCACCCGTCGCGTTGGTGCCGGAGACCGGAATGTGCGAGGCGATCCTGCAGGCATGGTATCCGGGGCAGGAGGGTGGCACTGCCGTGGCGGAGGTGCTCTTCGGCGACTACAACCCAGCGGGGCGTTTGCCGGTCACATTCTACAGCGGCCTGTCGCAGTTGCCCGACTTTGAGGATTACAGCATGAAGGGACGCACCTACCGCTTCATGGATCAGGAGCCGCTCTTCCCCTTTGGCTACGGATTGAGCTATACCACCTTCCGCCATGGTTCGCCGCAGCTCAGCAAAACCGAGATCACTGCCGGAGAAACGCTGAAGCTGACGGTGCCGGTGACCAACAGCGGCAGTCGCGACGGTGAAGAGGTGTTGCAACTCTACCTGCGAAAGGTGGGGGATGCCGGTGGACCGTCGAAAACACTGCGCTCATTCAAGAGGGTGATGATCCCGGCCGGCGGGACGGCAGAGGTTGCCTTTACCCTGGGTGAACAGGAGCTGGAGTGGTGGAACGAGTCTATCCAGTCGGTGGCTGTTACACCCGGCAAGTATGAGCTGCTGGTCGGCGGCAGCTCGCGGGAGAAAGATCTGCAAACTGTTTCACTTACCATTTCACAATAGATAACCGAGGCAGAAGATAGTTCCTGTCAGGCGATTGACATATCGGTTGAATCGCCTGACAGGGCCTGCCTTGTATGTAACATACCTGTCATTCTCAGATTGGCAGGTTTTTTGCCTATTTTGGGAAGCTATTCCTATATTCTGAGCTTATTGTATCTTCATATCCACTCCGATAATTATTGGAGTGGATATAAGGGTGCAATAAGGGTGCAATAAGGCTAGAGGCTCCTTGAACCCTGTTTACACACTCTCTTGTTTTGGAATATTGTTCCAAAAAGTGTGTCTGATCAGGTAAGAAGATAGTCTAAATACTTGATTGGTTTTGTGGCTGTCGAGATCAAAAATCACCAAAAAAATCACTCCCCAGCACCCCTTCTTTTGTGACGATTGCGGCGTCATCTCTGGTGAGTTGATGCGACCACCCTACACGCTGTGTGGTGTCGGCGCCTACACCCCGGTTGTTGAACTCACCGTAAAAGGCGGTGCTTTCGTTGGAGGGGTTGCCCCAGTTGTTCCACCCTTCGGGGCGGATCACATCTCCCAGATCGCACTCCATGAAGAGCACCCGTGCATGGGGTCGCCAGGGACGGCCCAGGTAGAAGGATGAGGGCGTGTCGCCAGATATATGGCAGCGGTTGAAGATATAACCGAAAGGTTGCTCCTGCGGGGTGGAGGCTGCCGTGATGTATCCGTTCCCCTTGCAGTAAATGTCACACTCCTCGAACCAGGCGGTGGAGGAGCCGAAGATGAAATCGACCGTGCCCTCGATGGAACAGTTTTGGTAGTATTGCCTGCTGCCCGCCTTATGGGTGTAAAGTGTATCCTGGAAACCGAGGAAACGGCAGTTGATGAAACGTGCCCGGTCGCTCCGCACGATCACCGCCACCGCTTGCCCCACCGGACCGGCATCGTTTGCGAAGGTGATGTTCTCGGCGGTGAAGAGATCGGGAGAGATGTAGCATGAAGCGGAGCCGGAGGTGCCGATGGCATCGCCCAGCGGACTGAGCTTAGAAGCGAAGTTGTTCCAGGTGAGGATGGTGCGCTGTTTGTCTTCCCCCACCAGCGTCAGGTCATGTTTCGTCTCCGGGATGATCAGCCTCTCACGGTAGAGACCGTTGCGAATCAGGATACGGGTGGGCTGCTTCCGGAAATCGGGCACCGCGTCGATGGCTGCCTGCACCGTGGTGAAGTCGCCCGTGCCATCCTGTGCCACCACCCAGTCAAAACCCCTTCTGTCGATCGGTTCTGCCGGTTGGAAGATCTTTTCCAGGAAGGCAGACATCAGCCGGACGGTGGTGAGATGCCATGGGTGGAAATGCCAGAAGGTGTGGGGGGTCTCGTCGAAGGTGTGCACTTCGTTGTAGATCCCCAGGCTGTCGAGCAGTCGGATATGTTCGTCGCGTCCGTGGTGGAAGCGGGGGATGGAGCTGTTGATGAAGCATACCGGTGCGCTGCCCTCGTGTAACTGGTAGAGTGCAGAGGCTTCTTCCCAGTGCTTCGGATTCTGGCTGTAGCTGCCGCCCAGCCAGAGAGCATCGACAGGAGTCTTCTCACCCGACAGGCGGGCTTTCTCAGCCCGATCGACTGTCTCAGGGCTGACGAAGGTGGAGATGCCGTCGATGTTGATCACCGCACGAAAGCGGCCTTCCCGGTTCCTGGTACCGATCAGTGCCGCCAGCTGCCCGCCTGCCGAGCATCCCGAGACAGCTATTGAGGCGGGATTAGCACCAAATTTGGCTGCATGATCAATAAACCAGGCTGCCGCCTCTTCCAGATCCTCCATCCCCGCGGGAAAGAGTGCCTCGGGTGAGAGACGGTATTCCACTGTGAAGGTGACATAACCGTTGCGGGCCAGCTGTAGGGCGAGTGCCTTCTGCATGTCGGGTGATCCAGAGTTCCAGCCACCTCCATGGATCATCATCACTGCCGGCAGGATGGCTTCGTTGTCGGGGCGGTAGACCGAGAGTGTCAGTTCCCGGTTGCCGATCGACTTGTAGGGAATGGATTCTATCGCTTTGATACCCGCAGGGATCTCTGCCGATGCGACCCGGATAAAGGGGAACCGTTTCACCTCCTTGATATAGGAACTATGTACAGTGTAGCTGGTGTCACGCGGCACACCTTCAATCATCACGGTTTGTGCGGCAACTTGCCAGTAGAGGCAGCCCAGCAGGAGCAGCAAGCTTATCATTCCCATCGTTTTCATGTTGTGCGTTGTTTATTCCACAATGAAGCTGTCCAGCACCACACGTCCCCCGTCGTTGTTGCTGACCGGGCGTGAACAGAAGAACCCCATCTTGGCGCCGATCCATTTCCCTTCTCGTGCGGTGAACGACGCTCCCAGGGAGGTGAATTTCCGTCCGTCGAGGCTGTAGCTGAAACGGCAACCGGCGTCAGGCTCAACTTCCACGCGTAGATAGAGTGCGCCTGTAGACAAGGGCACTGTGGCATGGATCACCTCTTCACCTTCCTTGTCGGCATCCTTGCAGCTGATCTGCGAGAGGGAGAACCCTTCAGCCGTTTTCTCCAGCGAGAGCATGGCATAGTCCATCCCCATCACCACCAGTCCCGTGCGTTCGCCGATGATGGCATCGGAGGGCAGGAAGGTTAGCTTTGCGGTGGCTGTGAATCGGTTTGCCGGAAACTTTTGCAACAACAGGTTGGGAAGATCCCACAGGTTTTGATAATCGGCCGGTAGTGGCACTGAATAGAGGCTGAGAGTACCGGTGGCGCTGTCGCTGTAGGACCACCACTCACCCGGGTTGGCGTGCCACTGCCACTGCAGTCCCAGGGTGGCACCGTCGAAGTGATCGCTCTCCTGCGGTGTGACGACAGGGTGATTGCCGGCGATTGCCGGTTTCTTCCAGTAGGGTACCGGTTCACCGCAACCATCACCATCCGCATCAATCCCCATCACCGGCCAGTCGTTCATCCATTTCATCGGTTGCAGATGGACAATGCGGCCGAGGGCTCCGACATCCTGGAAGTGGTAGAACCAATCCTCTCCGGCGGGTGTGGAGACCCATGCCCCCTGATGGGGACCGTTTACATCGCTACTGCCCTGCGCCAGCGAAACATGTCTTTCATATGGACCATAAATGTTGCGCGAGCGGAGGATTGTCTGCCAGCCTGTGGCTACCCCGCCGGCCGGTGCAAAGATATAATACCAGTCGTTCCGTTTGTAGAACTTGGGCCCCTCAATGGTGGGATCGAGCGCATGTCCGTCGTAGATGATCCGGCCGGGAGTGATGGTGTTGGTTCCTTCAGCGTTCATCTCCGCAATGTTCAGCACGCTCTTGATGCCGGCGCGACTGCCGGCATAGGCATAGACCAGGTAGACCTTTCCATCTTCATCCCAGAGGGGACAGGGGTCGATCAGCCCTTTACCGGCCTTCACCAGTTGGGGCTCGCTCCATTCTCCTGCCGGGTCATCGCTCTTCACCATGAAGATGCCGAAGTCGGGATCGCCGTAATAGATGTAGAACATGTTGTCGTGGTAGCGGATGGAGGGTGCCCACACGCCGTTGCCATGTTGCGGGGAGGAGAAATGCACGTCGGGTGGCAGCCGGTCAATGGCATGGTTGACAAGCTTCCAGTTCACCATGTCTTTGGAGTGTAGGATGGGCAGTCCCGGTATGCAGTTAAAGCTGGAGGCGGTCATCCAATAATCTTCACCCGCACGGCAGACATCCGGATCGGAGTAGTCGGCATAGAGGATGGGGTTGCGATAGGTGCCATCACCCCGGTCGGCTACCCAGGCACGGGATATGTTCACCTGCGGGAAGAGGGGGAAGGTTGTAGAGATAAACAGAAAAAGAGCGATGTGGAGTTTCGTATGTTTCATCGAATTAATTCATTATGGTGCTATTGCGGTCAGCTCGTTAAGGTAGACCTCAATGTTATCGTATGCGGTGCTGAGGTGGCGACCGCTTGCATCGGCTGTTTGCGGATCCAATCCCTTTGCAATTTCCCAGGTGTCGGGCATGCCGTCACCATCACTGTCGGCAGGAAGTACTCCCTCTGCCAGGGCGGGCCAGGCGGTCCAGTCGGCACCTACATCGGGCGGCTTGAGATCCTCCTGGCTGTCGATGATGCCCGGCTTGGGGTAGGGATCGCTGTTCTGCGGGTTAAGTCCCTTGAAGGTCGTCGTGCCGGTACGGGTCTCCTCCACCAGTCTGCTGTCGATCGCATCGCGGCTTCTGCTGCTCCCGGCCTTTTGCAGCACCTGTTCATAGGCTTCCGCGGCGCTGACGGTGCTTGTCTCCGCCATCACAAACTCGCTTTCGGCAAGGATGTCGTCGAGCGTCACACAGGGTGCGTGCGTTGCAAATGTGCTGTGCAGATGTACCCCCAGGCTATTGTTCGCGGTGACGCTGTTGTTGCCGCTCACATAATTGCCGCTGAGGTAGAAGCGACCATGGGTTCCTTTTGGTTGGGCATTCTTTCCATCGTCGGCATAAGGTTGCAGCAGCCTGCCGCGGTTGGAGGAGGCGGGGCCTGGCTTGTAGTAGTTGTTCACGATGTTATAGCTTCCCCCTTCAGCGCCGTAAGCATTGTTGGCCCCCCAGTTGTAGAGCAGGTTGTTGCGGAAATCAACGCTCTCCCTGTCGGGTTTGTTGCTGTAGCGGCTGCCACAGAAGCGGGGTGTGCGGCTGTCGTGGTGTATCAGGAGGTTGCAGAGGAAGGAAGCGTTCACTCCACCCCAGATGCCGCCGTAGCCGTGTGATCCTTTCTCGTGCACCGAGAGGCGGAGGCTCTCGGAGAGAATGCTCCACTGGAGGGTGAAGTTCTCGTTGTCGTAGAAGGAAGCGCACTCATCGGTAGACCAGCTTATGGAGCAATGATCAATGATCAGGTTCTTACGGTTACGTGCACCAAATGCATCCTGATCATTGGTCACCTTCAGGTCTCCCATGCGAAAGCGGAGGTAGCGCACGATCACATTGTCCGCCTTGATCTCCACCGGGTAGTCGGCCAGGGTGATGCCGCCGCCGGGAGCTGATTGGCCGGCGAG
The DNA here is from genome assembly GCA_036733365.1 of Proteiniphilum sp. Taxonomy (GTDB): domain Bacteria; phylum Bacteroidota; class Bacteroidia; order Bacteroidales; family Dysgonomonadaceae; genus Proteiniphilum. The sequence continues at coordinate 48,745 of DAINAS010000003.1, read as the reverse complement.
GGTGAGGTTCCCTTGTGTGATCTCCAGCTTGCTCTTCAGCCTGATGGTACCGCTCACATCGAAGAGGATGATACGTGCTCCCGAGTGATTCACGGCATGGCGGAGTGAACCCGGCAGTCCGTTATCCTCGAGAGTGGTTACCCGGATCACCTTCCCCCCCCGGCCGCCGCTGGTGTACATCCCACCACCCCGGGCACCGGGGAAGGCCTGGGCCGCCTCGGTAACCGGTGTGGGGTAAGTGTGGTTGCTTGTCTCATCCGGCTTTTCTGTCTCCGGCTTTTCCTTCTCAGGATGTTCAATTACCGGGATACTCTTCTCGCAACTTAATGTCACCGTGAGTAAAAGCATTATGACAGTCAGCAGGAAGAAAGTGAGCCGTCTCATTGTCTCAATCGTTTCGTTTGTCAGGCTTTCTTCACCATGGGCTGAATGGAGGTGAGGTCTTTGATCATCACCGTTTCGCCCGAGGCGATGCTCTTCCTGGCAGCGATGCCAACCAGGCAGGCCAGTGAACCGTCACGTACGCCTGCGGCTTGCCGCAGCGGGTCGGGTATCCAGGGGATAAAGATATGGTCCTTGAGCAGCTTGTCGCCTCCGCCGTGTCCACTGCCTTGCGGGATGTGGTGATACTCTCTCTTCCCGAAGTTCTTTGAGACCACGATCTCGTCGTAGTTGGCATCGGTGGTGGGGTTGGACTCCTGTATCCAGGCATCCATACGTCCCTTTGTGCCGTTGAAGGCAATGCGGTAGCCCTCGTAGGGGGAGTAGGTGGTGAGCGAGTAGGCCACCTGCACGCCGTTCATGTACTTTATGGTGGCGGCCATCTTGTCGTAGATGTTGACATCGTTGCGGAAGACGCATCCATCGCGGTGGTAGCCGTCATATTTTTCGTTCTCCACATAGAGCCTTTTGAGATGTTCACTGCGCATGATGTCGAAGTAGAAGTTACACTCCTTGGTGTGGGGGCAGCTGCGGCAGTTGTCGGCACGGAAAGGTCCATTCTTGCCGTAGAACTCCAGGTCTCCCAAGGCATAGACGCTCTCCGGGTCGCTACCGATCCACCAGTTGAGCAGATCGAAGTGGTGGCTGGCCTTGTGCACCCAGAGCGATCCCCCCTTTTCCACCAGTCGGTGCCATCGGCGGAAGTAATCGGCACCGTGCGAGGTGTCGAGATACCAGTGGAAGTCGACCGAGGTGAGCTCACCGATCTCACCTGACTGGAGAATCTCCCACATCTTGGCGCGGTGGGGTGAGTAGCGGTAGTTGAAGGTAACCCTGCACTGCTTGCCTGTTCTCTTCTCGGCGTCAATGATGCGTTGTATCTTCTGCTCGTCGATGGCCATCGGCTTCTCGCAGATGATGTCGGCACCCATCTCCATCCCTTTTACGATGAAGTAGTCGTGCGTGTCATCATCGGTGGTGACAATCAGCTGATCGGGTTTGGTCTCGCGCATCATCTGTTCGAAGTCGTCGAAGGTGGGGCAGTCGGTACCGATCAGCTGCTTTCCCAGCGCCAGCCTACCGGGGTTATGGTCACAGAGACCCACAAATTCCACATTGTCAGCATAATCCTTCGTGAGACTGCTGCCCCACATGCTGGTACCCCTGATGCCGAGGCCGACAATAGCCAGCCTTGTTTTCTTGTTGTTCATACTGTTGCTGCCCATGTTGGTAGCAAGGATGTTTGAAGCCGGGTTCACGATGGTAGTTCCGGCGATGGCTCCGGAGACTGCCAGGAACTTTCTCCTGGAGATTGGATTTGCTTCTTTTTTCATTTTATTGTCGTTTAAGGGTGAATATTCGTGTTATTACTGATTATGGAATTGTTTCATAATCCCGTTGATCATCTCATCAGTTATCTCTCCACCGATGATCAGCAAGTGACGGAAGGAGATCTCCTCTCCCGGATTCAGCACAATTTCGATGGGTGGGTCAGCAGGATTCATGGTATTACCCGCCAGGTTGTTCATCGAAAAGAGCCCATATCCACGGGCATGTGGCCAGCCGGGGTAACCGGGATTCTGCGGATGATCGAGGATCACCAAGGTAATTACCTCCCCCTCTTTTTCTGCACGAAGGGCTACCCAGGGAGTCTTTATACCCCATACCTCAGATTCAGTTTTATAACCTTGCTGATTGCGGTATTGGCCATTCACTCCCTCGTTGTGTGCATAAGGAACATCGGCCGGTAGTGCTCCGGCATCGAGCCGTTTGACCGGTTTCTCGTCAGGCTCCTCGAAAGCCCTGTCGACTCTTATGGCGAAGAGGCCTTCCTTGTTACTTCTCAGTGTAACCTGTTGAAGGGCGGTTAAATGAGAGGTTCTTTCAATAAAGCGGTTTTGTTCCGTATCACCGCTGAAACGATAGGTTGTTCTTTCTTCCAGAAGCCTGTTTTTCTGGTAGTCTTTCCAGGTAGAGAGGGTTATCAGTTCTCCAGCATCAGGATCAAGATCAATGATGGAATCGAGTTGAATATGACCGTAGTGGCTTTTTCTTTCCGGTGAGATGGCTGAAGAGTTGTTCCAGAAGTCGAGTCCGTTCACATCTCCGAAGTTGAGCCACAGACCCATCTGATGGGGATGATCGATTCGTTCATGTGGACGGGGATCGATGGGATAGCCCCTGGTAACTTTTTTACCGGAGGCGGTAAGGATGGGAAAGAGGAATGGCTTTTCCAGGCTGTCGGTATAGATCAGTGAGGTGAAGTAGTGTTCGCCTATAAAGACGTCTATTTTCGTCCGTTCGGGATCTTCCTTAAAGGTCACCTCTGTATGTCGAGCTTGTTTACAGCTGAGGAATAGCATTGTCAGCAGCAGCGCTGGAATGAGGATGTACTCTGTCTTTCTCATCTTGATTGTTTATGGTTCGAGATGATTTGTTTCAGCAATGATTGCAGGATAAAAATCACCCATCACCTTTTCAAGGGTGATGGACGCGCCCTCACCCTGGGTAAGGATTTTACTCCATGCTACTCTCTCTGCCGGTCTGCTTCCTTTTCCACTGTTATTAAACTCTGCATAACGTGCCGTTTGTTCGTTGTCCGGGTTGCGCCAGTTGTCCCACCCGGAAGGGTTGATAGCCGCCGGAAGTGTGCAGTGCATGAAGAGCGTCATTGCGTAGGGGCGCCAGGGACGGCCCAGGTAGAGGGAGGTTACATTCTCGGCAGCGGTGATGTGACACCGGTTGAAGATGTATCCAAATGCGGCATCCTGAGGGGTACTGGCCGCGGTAATGTAGGAGTTCTTTTTCCCGTGAAGGGTGCATGCTTCAAACCATGCCGTAGAGGGACCGAAAATAAAATCGGTGGTTCCTTCAATGTAGCAGTTATGGAAGAAGAGCCTCCCCTTCTCCCTACCTGTATAGAGGGTGTCCTGGTTGCCCAGTAGCCGGCAGTTCTTCAGTATGATGCGGTCTCCTTCGGTATGGAGGGCCACCGCCTGCGCTACCATGGGGGCGTTGTTCTCGATTGTCAGATTTTCCAGGATGATATTGCTCCCCCTGATCATCAGGGTGTAGGTTCGAAAAGTACCCATATTGTTCAACCGGGCATGGTCATTGTAGGAGATGATGGTCTTATCCCTGTTTTCACCTACAATCTTCAGGTTACGCAGATATTCTGGAATCACCACCTTTTCATAGTAGATTCCCTCTTTCAGGTAGATCACAGTGCTGTAATCGGGATCGAATGCCCTTACCGCATCGATTGCCTCCTGTAACGAAAGGAAATCGCCTTCGCCTTGTTGGTCGACGACGATTTTTTTGATGGCTGTGGGGGGGTGCTGTTGGTTGTCTGTTGACTCATCCGTATCCTCACCCATCAGATGGGCTACCAGGCTGTGGAGATAGAGCTCCAGGTAGGTGTATCCCTCCTCATTCAATTCATCCGCCTTTTTACCGGGAAAGTGCTGCTCCAGCCATCCGTCGGGAATACCATCCTCATCTCCGTCCAAATAGGAATTGTAGGTACGGTACTCAGGCCATCCTCCCACATCCTCCTGACTGTCGATCAGTCCCCCGGTGCTACCGCCAGAGCCCTCAAAGGTGTAGGAACCAGCTTTCACATCTTCCACATACCGTTCGTCATGAATATCTCTGACCAGTGAGCAGCCACCGAAGCGCAACACCTTTTCGTAGGATTGTGTTGCCTCATCGGTAGTGACCGGGACCATTGGAAAGGGCTCCGTAGCAAAGATATTCTCTCGCTTTACCTGTGGGGCAAATTGAGCAAAAGTACTTCCCATTTCCACTCCAAGCGTGTTGTCGCTGCTGACCGACTCATTACCCTCCAGGATATTACCCTCGAGATAGAATCGACCATGGATGCCTGACGGCTGGTTGTTTTTGCCGTTGTCCGCATCGGGGTTCAGGATTCGTTTAGAGGCACTGTTCCCGGTGGCAGGCCCCGGCTTGAAATAATTCCCTACCAGGTTGTATTCGCCACCTTCACCGGCGTAGATGTTGTTAGCTCCCCAATTGTAAATCAAGTTATTGCGGAAATCCACCTTCTCCAGATCGGGTTGGTTGGAGTAACGGCTGCCACAGAAGCGCGGATTGCGGCTGTCGTTGTGAGCAAGCAGATTGTGGTGGAACGATGCGTTCTGGCCGCCCCATATGCCGCCGTAGCCATGTCTTCCCTTGGTATGTACCGAGTTTCTGAGACTTTCGGTGATGAAGCACCATTGCATGGTGAAGTTACGGTTGTCGTAAAAAGAGGAGAGTTCATCTACTCCCCAGCTCATGCTACAGTGGTCGATGATGATGTTCTCGTTCCTGAACCCTGATAACGCATCAACCGCCTTCTGAGCCCTGTCTCCCAGCCGGAAGCGGATGAAGCGGATGACTACGTTGTCGGCACTGATCACCGTCTCGTGGTTGCTGATGCAGATGCCATCACCAGGAGCCGATTGGCCGGCGATGGTCAAGTCGCCGTTGTTGATCTTCAGCGGGCTATTAAGACGTATCTCCCCGGACACCTTGAATAAGATGATACGGGGACCTTTCTTACGTATGGCCCAACGTAGTGTGCCAGGCTCTTCGGAGTCATCGAGGGAGGTGACATAGAGCACTTCTCCTCCACGCCCACCGGTTGTGAACATGCCGGCACCCCCGGCGCCGGGAAAGGCTGGTGTCTGTGCCGCCACCCAGTTGGCAGTAGATATCAATACTGAGATTATCAGTAGGATGGTTGGTTTGTGCGTCATGTGTCAAAGTTATATTTTTTTTATTATCGCTCCAACAATATGCTTGCCATGATGAAAGGACCTATGGCTTTGGGATCGTCATCCCGTATCGGTTCCGAGATGTAATATTCGAAACTGCCATCACGGTACCGCTTCTCACCCCCCAGGCCGGCTACGGAGCAGACGTCGGTGACCGAAATGGTGCCGTCTTCATTTTCACGGATGAACTGTTTCAGGAATTGATCATATGCCTCTGTACCCTTTTGCAGGAAAGCATCAGGAAGGTAGCCTTTTTGTGCGCCTTTCACCCAGCTGTAGATAAACATGATGGAGCCGGACGATTCCAGGTAGTTGCCTTCTCTCTCTCCCAGGTTGGTAACCTGATACCACATCCCCGTTACAGGGTCACGATATTTTTCTATGGCAGTAGCAATATGGTTCAGTTGTTCGATGATTTCAGCCCTCTGGTGATGGTCTTCCGGCAGGAAGTCCAATACATCGACCATTGCCATCATGTACCAACCGATACTTCGTGACCAGAAGTGGGGTGAACGTCCTGTGACCGGGTCGGCCCACCGCTGTTCACGGCTCTCATCCCAACCGTGGTAGAGCAGACCGCTCTCCTCGTCAATCAGGTCGTCCCAGGCGGTGGTGAGTTGAAGTGTCACCTCATCGAACAGTGCCGGCTCGTCGAAACGTTTGCCATATTCCGCCAGAAAGGGACCTGCCATGTAAAGACCGTCGAGCCACACCTGGTGGGGGTAGATCTGCTTGTGCCAGAAGCCTCCATTAGAGATGCGCGGGTGGGTTTCCATCTGGCTTCTGAGTAGCTGAAGGGCTTTCAGGTACTTGGGGTTTTGCGTCTTCTCATAGATTGGAAAGAGCATCTTACCGGGGTTAAAGTGGTCGATGTTGTATTTTTCAAGTACATAAGTCTTGATGGTCCCATCTTCATTGACCATGGTATCGGCATATGCTTCGGCATAACGGAAATATTTTTCATCGCCACTTTTCTCAGATACCTGAATGAATGCCTGCATTTCCAGACCATGGGTGTAGTTCCATTTTATTTTCTCCGAGAAGTCTACCATCCAGCTCTCGGGATAGCGTTGCATCTCAGAGTCGGCCATCCTCTGGAAGTAATGTTCAGATGTTACCTCTTTCTCTCCCGTGCAGCTAAACAACAAAGAGATGAATGGGAAAAGGAATGTGAATAATTTTTTCATCGGGATTTCTTATTTGAGTAAATGAGTCAGTGGTTCAACATTCTGTTTTTTGACCGCGTCGACAAACATACGGGATACCTCCCTGGCTCCCTGCTCGTTGAAGTGGGTATTGTCGTCCAGTCCCTCAGGATAGAGCTTGCTGACACCGGGAGGGAACTTGTGGAAAAACTGTTTTGATCCCTCCATGCCGGCATCTTGTAACCATTTTGAGGTGAGTACTTCCATGTCGATGAGGGGCACTTTCTCCTGAGTGGCCACTGAGCGAATGATATCGGGATACACCCCATGAGTGGGTTGTAGTACTCCCTTTTCATCGAACTTGCGACGTGCGACGGGGGTGCATAGGATCGGGTAGGCTCCCCTGGCATTCACTTCGTTGACGAAAGCCACAAAGTTCAGCCTGAACTGAGCCGGGTTGGTGTAACTTCTTTTGGTGATTACCCCATCATTATGACCGAACTGGATGATGACCACATCGCCAGGTGCAATCTGATCGTACAATTCACCCCAGAGTCCCTCTTCCACGAAGGTGCGTGTGCTGCGGCCATTGCGGGCAAAATTGAGGACTCTCCCCATATTGGAAATCATCTCAGGCAACAATTGTCCCCAGCCTCTTTCCAGAAACGGCTCTTCTGTCGACTCCCCGGTCAGGCTATCCACTAGCTGTTTGGATAGCGGCTTGTCTGCCATGGTAGAGTCGCCTGCCATCAGTATCTTTGCCGGCTTGGGTCCTGTGCACCCCATCAACAAAGTTAAAGACAGCAATAAGAAGAGTATTACAGGTTTCATTATTATTTTCATCACTACCTCTTCTATTTATTTGAAGACAACCTTGTCGCTCTCCACTTCCGGTGCGATCTCAGCAAGCTCTTCCTGCAGACCGGAGAGTTGAAGTCCTGATGTCTCACGTCCGGTGATCACTGCTGCCTTTTGTCTTTCACCGATTTCGTATGATAGATTTTCCGTTTTGAAGTTTTTTACGTTGTGGAACATGTAGGCCGGGCCTTCTTCCGGGATCACGGTCACATTTTTAAAGGTTATATCTTTCGACTCTGAGAATTCAGCGCCGTAACGAGCTGTTACAAAGGCATTCTCCAGGTTTATGTTTTCGATGTTCATCTCTGGCAGACCGTTGAAGAACATTGCCCTGCGGGCATTGCGTGATACCAGGTTCTTCACGAAGATGTTTCGGAATACAGGAGTCTCCTCGGTAACGGGGAAAGCAGGTTGATCGGTCGGCATGGTATCCCCGTCTGCAAGAGATTCAGATGCCGACTTGCCACCGTAGTAGAGATCGAAAAGAAACGAGTCGGTCGCAATGTCGAACATGTAGATGTCGGAGATGTAAATGTTCTCCACCACGCCTCCACGGCCACGGTTGCTCTTGAAGCGCAGTCCTACGTCGGTACCCAGGAACTGACAGTTGCTTACTGAAATATTGCGTACACCTCCTGACATTTCACTGCCCACGATGAAGCCGCCGTGACCGTTGAATACCTTGCAGTTGTCCACAATCAGGTTTTCGGTGGGGCGCCCGCGCCGCCTTCCGTCCTCATCCTTTCCCGACTTGATGCAGATGGCGTCATCGCCCACATCAAACACCGAGTTTACGATTAGAGAATTGACACATGACTCCAGGTCGATACCATCGCCATTCTGTGAGTAGCTGGGATTGCGCACCAGGATGCCATCCACGATCACATTCTCGCACATCAGCGGGTGGATGTTCCAAGCCGGCGAGTTTTCAAACAGTACCCCCTGCAAGTATACGTTCTTACACTCCATTAAGCTAATCATCACGGGGCGCAGGAAATCCTTGATCTCCTGCCATTGCTCCTCTGTGAGATCTTGTCGCGGTACGTTCATGTCGCTCATCTCATGGCCTTTTAACGAGGCGGTTGAAGGAAACCAGTAATTGTCGTTCTGCACCACACCACCAGATTGAACCACCTTTTTCCAGTGGCTCTCAGTCACCTTCTCTCTTTTTAGGGGTCGCCATGCCTCACCCGAACCGTTGATGGATCCTTCACCTGTGATGGCGATGTTTTCAAGGTTACGTCCTGAGATGGGCGATTGGCAGCGGCGGGTGTCGAGACCTTCGAAGACGGTCTCCACCAGCGGGTATAGATCCTTGTCGGGGGAGAAAAGAATCAGTGCTCCTTTTTCAAGATGCATGTTGATGTTCGAGCGGAAGACGATAGGCCCGGTGAACCAGACCCCTTTCGGTACGGTCAGTGTACCACCTCCTTTCTCTGAGAGTGCCTGCATGGCATCTTCAAAGGCTTTGGTGTTGAGGGTGATGCCGTCAGGTTTGCCACCATGGTCGGCCACACTGACATGGTTTTCGGGAAAGGTTGGGATTTCGACCTGTGGCATTTCGAAAGGGAGCCCATCATAGAGATGAGCATAAGGGTAGGTACGATTGTCCGGAGCATTTTCCTTGCAGGAAATCAGAAGGGAAATCAGCAGGAGAATCGAAAAATAATTCTTCATTCTTTCAGTTGTTACAGTTTTAGTCACAATACCAGTTTGCGTAACTCTTTAAAAAAGAGTCACGTAAACTGGTATAGGGTCTTGGGTTAGTTTATCCAGCGGGGGTCACCGGTCCCTTTCGCTTTCAGCAATTCATTGGTGACGGTGAAGTCTCCGTTGGCCGCATTTACAAAGCCCGGATCTTCGCTGTCGGCAGAGTCATCATAAAATTTCGATGAGCTTCCTGATGCCGAGAAGAGGTTCGGGGCATTGAAGAAGTTGTTTCCGCCGAAGGTGGGAGAAGGATCGGTGTTGTTCTGGTTGGTGAAGATGGCAGCTGTTTCTGCCACAATGTTGTTGGTGAAGGTAATCTTATTCTCCTTGAATCGTACGTAGAACAACCGCTTGGATGAACTGTTGCAGACACCATGCAAGGTGTTGTGATCCACCAGGATGGTAGAAGTCATTCCCGGGAAGCTGCCTGAAGCATCGTCATAGCGAATCAGATCACGTCCCGTTGCACTGTTGTAAATGGTGTTGTTGGTCAAGGTCAGGCTGTTGAATGCACCCTTACGGGAATCCATAAAGTCGCCTCCGTCACAGACAATGTTATAAATGAGGTTGTTGTGATAGGTGATTGATTCCACCAGGGATGCAACGTTCAGGTAATAAACCCCTTTCACAAAGTTCCTGATCTCGCATCCTTCCACGGTAAGGGCGTTGTAGGTAACTTCACCGGTGTTGAAGACAATGCTTTGTCCCTGTGATGCACCACCGTCGAGTGTCACATCTTTGAGCAGCAGGCCTGCTCCATCTTCCAATGAGATGTAGCCGTTCAGTACTGGCTTGTCGTAAGGATAGACACCCTTGATCTCAATGGTTTTGTTCACCACAAACATGTCACCTGCGCCGTAGCTGCCGGGAAAGAGGGCGAATGCATCGCCGTCGTTGGCGGCGGCCAGCAGGGCCAGGAGGTCGTCTTCCGGATAAACGGCAATAGCATTGCCGATATCCACCAGTGTCATGAACTCTACGATACCCCTTGTTTTTGCCCCGTTCTTCAGGGTCGCCGTGTAGGTTGTCTCAGCTGTTAAGCCTTCGATGGTAGCGATGCCGGCAGCAATCTCACCGGCAGTCACCGTATGCTGGATGCCTCCCGGCTCGAGCATGATTGTGGTGAGCGTTTTGCCCGGTGTCCAGCGAAGGGTTGCCGAAGTAGCTTTCACATCACCATCCTGGAAAGGAAGGAAGATATTCTCCGTACCGGTCTTGAAAGACACGCCACTCCATTTAGATTCAGTCTTGCCGGCAGCCACTGATTTGATCCGCACCGAGTACTGCGTCTCGCCGTCGAGTTCGCGAATGTAATAGGGGAGCTGATCACCAGTCACATCGTTGTAGGTCCTCACCGGTGTGCCGGCAAAAGTGAGGCTGTCGTCGGCAAAAACTTCCAGCGAGTAAGACTCTACATTCGAGTTGAGTGTCCAGCTCAGCCGTGCGTCGGTGCGGTTGATCACGAACGCTTCAATCTTGATGGGAGAGAAGAGTCTCTCGTAATCGATCGATGAAAGCTCCTCAGCTCTGTCATCGGTACAGCTGAAATTGAACAACGCTGCTGCCAGGAAGGCGAGTAGTGCGATACTGTATTTCTGTTTTCTTTCCATAATGATTAGTTCGTTAATTGTCCGTTACTACTGTCGATGAATGTCTGCCAGATGGGCCAGAATTGGTTCTGATCAGGATCGTTCTGGTAGAGCGCATTGATCAGCTCTGGTGTTAGATCGTCAGTGTCGAACCAGGTGGTGCTGCCCTCGTAACCGAGGCTGGCACCGATTTCATCGCTGTCTCCGTGGTTCAGTCCGTAGATGATCAGAGTCTCATTGTCGTCTGCAGTCTTGAAATAGAGCTTCTCGGGTAGATCAGCGTAGGGCCCTTCTCGGTTGATGAGCTGTGTCATCTTCATCTTGGCCTCATCAAGCTTTGTTTTGAGCATGTTCCAGCGAATCAGGTCTGCCTTGCGGAGACTTTCGCCTGCAAATTCCAGGGCGCGTTGGTCAACGATCGCGTTGAAGAAGGCATCCTTGCTGGCGGTAGCCTGCGACATGTAGGCGGTCACCTTCTCTGCCGGCAGTGCTCTGTCGAGGATTGGCTTCAGGTAGGGTGCTGCTGCAGCGGGACCTTCCAGCTCATTAATCGCTTCGGCTGCCATCAGGTAGACATCAGCCAGGCGCATGTATTGCCAGTTAATGCCGTCGTCGTTGGTGGAGGTTACTCTGCGATTCATCCATTCATAGCGCAGTTTGCCGAAGCACCAGTTGTCGATGCTCCTGAGCTGCTGGTGACTCGGATTTGAATTAGACCACTCGTAGGGTACGCAGGTAACGTCACGCCGCAAGTCCTCTACGTCGTAGTCGTAGAAAAGGTAAGGTAGGGGACCGTTGGTGCCGCCCCTGTTTTGAGCGGTATACTGATCAACAGCCCTGTGTTGCACACCCAGGGTGAAGAGCACTCGTCCGCGGCCTGCGGAGAAGGGAATTTCCCAGAGTGACTCCTTACCGGCGGTCACATCATCCTGGCAGAGCAGACGGAAGTTCTGCTCGAAGGATCCCAGCGTGTTGGACCCCTGTTGAATCACCTCGATGGTTTTTTCTTTTGCGAGAGCATACATCTTATCGACACTCAGCTCGGGATCGGTGCTGCGGCGCACACCATCGGATCGCTGTGAGTAGCCACTGGCATAGAGGGCGACGCGCGCCATCAGTCCCTTTACGAACGCCTTGTTGACTCGCTCAGTACTGGCAGTGATGTTGGTTTCGTTCGGCCATGCCACTAGTTCTTCAGCCTCATCCAGGTCGGCCAACAACTGTTTGTAAATGACATCGCGGTCACTTCGCGGGAGGTAGAGTGTCTCAGTGGTGATCGGCTCAAAGCGTGCCGGTACATCACCCCATGCTTTCACCAGGTCGAGATAAATCACTGCCCGTAATGTGAGTGCTTCACCAAGCAGTTGTGCCATACGGGGGTTTTCCTCCACGTTTCCGAAGTCGCGCAGCCCTTCGATAGCCTTGTTGGCTCGTTCAATTCCTTCATAGAACTTGGCCCAGGCATTGTTGTCGGTGTTCATCTGCGTGTTTCCGGGAGTGGCGGCGTAGGTAGAGAGCTCATACTTACCGGCATCGTTTAACTGAGTGGGGTTGAGATTGTTGATCCACTCCACATCGCTGTTGATGCCGTAGTAGGGGAGAAAACGTCCGCGGTAAGAGTTGGTCTCCCCGAACGACTGGTGGATGCCCATCACCGCACCCTCGGCCAGTGCCTCAATGGAGAGGACGACCGATCCTTCGGCTGCCGACTGGGATGGTGCATCCAGGTCGCAGGAGCTGAAGAAAAGTCCAAATGTCAGAAGAATCAGACAGATATTGATATATTTTTTCATACAGTTAATCTTTGAGGGTTAAAAATTAAGGTTCACACCAAAAACAAGTTGACGGCTTCTCGGATATGCTGAGTAGTCGACACCCGGTGAGAGGTTGGTCCTTCTGATTGTGGATACTTCGGGGTCATAACCACTGTAGTTGGTCCAGAGTGCCACGTTGTAGCCGGTCACGTAGAATCGAAGGTTCTCGATCTTCGCCTTGGCTAACAGGTGTTTCGGGAGGGTATAACCCAGTGTGAGGGTATTGAGACGGAGGAAACTGCCGTCTTCAACCGCCCAGTCGCTGAAGATCATACGAGAGGTGTAGGGCGACCACATCGTGGTGTTGACATTCATGGCCGCCAGTTCTGCGGGATCATTGCTGATGGTGCCATCTTCGCGCAGGTTGGTCCAACGCTTGCCCGGCTCCATGGTGGTGATCATGTTTCGGTACTGGTACTTCCCGGTGTGGGAGAACTCAATCTTGTTGGCATTGTAGATGTCATTGCCGTAGCTCCAGTTAAAGGCAGCAGCGAGGTCAAAGCCGTAAAAAGTGGAGTTGAGAGTGAATCCGCCGGTGTGTACTGGGTTTGCGTCGCCGATGATCTCACGGTCATCTACGCTGATGATGTCGTCACCGTCGAGGTCTTTCAGTTTCATTGATCCCGGTCGTATGGTACCCACCACGCCGGAGGCATCTGCAACCCCTTCCTTGAGGTTCCAACGGTTTGTTGTTTCGTTATAATCGATGAAGTCATCCACCTCATATCGACCGTCGGAATGATATCCGAACATCTGGCCAACGGCACCTCCCTTGGCAATCCAGTAATCATATCCAATCTCGGAGGAGGCCCAATAGGTCTCATATCCAAAGTCGTTCATGATACCCAGGCTCTGGATCTCAGTTTTGTTGAAGCCAATGTTGCCACTGAAGCTGAGTGTGAAGTTCTTCCTGTTGACAGCGTACCAGTTGAGTGTTGCTTCAATCCCTTGGTTTTGGTTCTCACCCATGTTGCGGTACTGTGTGTCGTAACCGGTACCCGCAACGGGGAACTCGATCAGCAGGTCGCTGGTGGTGTTGCGATAAGCTTCTACCGTACCACTTAAACGTCCTCCCAACAGAGTGAAATCGAGTCCTAAGTTACGTGTGATGGTGGTCTCCCATTTCAGGTCTGGGTTGGCCATCACCTTTGAAGGTGCCCAATAACTTGAGAAGCCGTTGATCCAAGAGGTGGCTTTCGATTCAAACATCTGAACCAGCTGTCCGGAAGGGATGTTGTTGTTACCGGCGGTACCGAAGCTGGCTCTAAGCTTCAGGTCCTCAAGCCATCCCTTTGTTCTCTCCATGAAGGGTTCGGAGGAGATGCGCCAGGCAGCGGCAGCTGAAGGGAAATAACCCCATCTGTTTTCTTTGCTGAACTTGGAGGAGGCATCGGCACGGAAGGTGGCGCTCACCAGGTACTTGCTCATGTAATCGTAATTTATACGACCGAAATAGGAAAGTAGCTTGTCATCCTCGTTGTAGTAGTTGTCGATGGTGTAGGGTACCCCCTGCGAGGAGAGACGCCAGGCATCCTTGGCAGTAAAGGTTGCGGGGAAGCCGTGAACCTCGTCGGTAAGCGTGATTCCTTTGCGTATGATGTACTCGTGACCCGCCATCATGTTCAGGCTGTGGTCCTCTCCAAGATGATTCTTGAAATCGTAATTGATGGTGTTGGTGTTTCGCAATGCCTGCCGTTCCCGGTTAACCAGACGGATGGAGGGCTTACCCTGGTTGTCGACCGAGGGGTAGTTCTTGATGTAATATGTAGTGAGACCCCAGTAGCGTTGGTCTCCGTCGTCCTGGTGGTCCATTCCCACCTCCGAGCGAAGCTTCAGGTTGTCTACCATCTCCCAGGTGGCACTTCCTGCCATGTTGAGACGTTTCTGAGTCTTCTCACGAGCGTTGTCGCTGATGGATACCAGTGGGTTGTACAGATTCCCCAGGTCGTCGTCGGCACTACCGGCAGAAGCATCGAGGTTCTTCAGCGGTATGGGGGTGTAGATCACTGAGTATTTTAACCGCTTGTCGGTGTCGAGCGTACTGTTGGCATCATTGGCACCGCCCCCGTTGATTTTGGTGTCGGTGTAGCGTACCGAGAAATCGAGTGCGATACGGTCTGTAGCCTTGTTGTTTAGCTTCAGGCTCATGCTGTTGCGACGGTAGTCGGAATCTTCCATGATAGCCTTGTCGGAGAGATGTGAGAAATTGAAGGCGTAGGTCATCTTGTCACTTCCGCCGTTGAGGCTCAGGCTGTGGTTCATGGAGCTGCCGGGACGTCCGAAAGTGAGATCCTGCCAATCGTTGTGAGGTACATTGCGGTAGAGATCGATGTCCTGGTAGTTGCCAAAGAAGGTGTTGTAGTTCTCGATGGCATCGTTACCCTTGAGGGCTGCCAGTTCATATTGCCAAGATGCATAATCATAGGGTGAGAGCACTTCCATTGTTTTCGCGATCTGCTTCACACCGAAGTATGCATTGTAGCTTAGCCGAAGCTTGCCAGCTTGTCCCGACTTAGTTGTTACGATCACAACCCCGTTGGCGCCGCGTGATCCGTAAATGGCGGTTGAGGAAGCATCTTTCAGTACATCAATCGACTCGATGTCGGTAGGCGGGATGTCTGAGATGGTACTTACGGGGAAACCATCCACAATGAAGAGAGGATCGTTACTTTGCGTGATCGAGCCTCCACCACGAACACGAATGCGCATCTCGGCATCGGGTGAACCCTCTGTTGTGAGTACCTGCACCCCGGCCATCTTACCGGTTATAGCCTCCACGGCGGAGGCTACCGGTACTGCGGCCAGTGTCTCGGCATTCACTGACGACACAGATCCGGTAAGGTCTCGTTTTCGCATCGTTCCATAACCGATTACCACGACTTCGTCGAGGCTGGAAACATCTTCCTCGAGTGTGATATTGATAACGTTACCAGTGATAGGTACTTCAGTTTCTCTCATGCCGATATAGGATACATGCAGTGTGGTTGCTGATGTGGGAACGGAGAGCGTGTAATTTCCCTCCAGATCGGTGGCAGCACCGATGCTCGTACCTTTCACCATCACATTGGCTCCAATAATTGGTTCACCGTTGGAGTCTTTCACAACCCCACGAATCGTTCTCTCCTGGGCTGAAATACCCATTGAAAAGAGAAGTAGGAGTAGTAAACCGATGGTTACTTTTCTTTTCATTCCTGTTTCATTCATATTTGTCATGTTTATTAAAAATAAGTGAGTAAATAACTGTTCATCATATAAGATGGAGGCTCATCCATCTCTCTCTTTTTTAAGGTACATTTTTTTTCATGCGTATCGAGTTTCAATTTAAGTGTTGCTTACTGATTAAATCGTTAACATTCATTTGTTTTTGCTTTTATCCCTGACATAATAGTTCTTATTCAGTGTTTTGGCATTTTCTATTTACAATGATAATGTATTAGAATGGAACTGGAGGTGATAAATTGGTTTTTAAGGGGTGACATATTGTTATAAGATCGAAAATACAGAAGGGAAAGAGCAAATAAATGTATATTTGTAGGGAGCAAAATATAAGTGTAATGAACATAAAAATTCTGCTGTTTTTTATTCTCGTGGTTGTTGTTCCCCTCAAGGCACAACCGGAGGCTTACTTTGTTCATTACGGTCCAGAGGATGGACTCCCGCAACATACCATCACCGATATCCTGCAAGATCGGAGCGGATTCATGTGGTTCAGCACCTGGGATGGCCTGAGCAGGTTCGATGGTTATACCTTCAAAACCTACCACCTGCCCGGTAGCACTGATATTGCATCACAGAGCAGTAGGATTGATCACCTCTTTGAGGATCGTTACCGTAACATCTGGACCCTGACATACGACAACCATGCTTATCGTTTTGATGTCCGCACGGAGACCTTTACCGGTACAGGAGCTATTTTGGATCTCGAGGGTCATCCCTTTGCTGCATCCGATATCATTTCTTCATCAAATGGGAACGTCTGGCTTCTGTCGGAAGAGGATGGATGCATCGTTGTCACAGACTCACTGTTTCATGCTGATCTATATCACACGCGCAAACAGAATCTTACCGACAATCGGGTGAACGGGGTGCATGAAGACAGGGAAGGGAATTGCTGGATCCTTACCGGCAGAGGTCTTACTTTCCTTCAGGCCGGAGGCAGTGTGCCCATTTATTATTTCCATCCGGAGACCAATACATCTTTTTCAGATGAGTTTCCCTTTTTCTGCGTCAAAGAACTCAACGAGGAGATTTGGTTTGGTGCTGATAAAGGTGTCATCTGGCGTTACGACAAGAAGAAAGGGAGTTTTCATCCATTGCATACCGGTTTGACCACCGATGTGATTGCCATCGATGAAATCTCAACAGATAAGATTGCAGTGATCTCATCTCTAAGCGGTTTCGTCATTTACAACACTCACGATAGCAGTGTAGAGATTTATAACCGACAGACAATCCCTGAAATGACTTCTGCTCAGATCTTTTCCTATTACCTGGACAAGAACAGGAATCTGTGGTTCGAAACAGATCACCTCGGGGTCGCAAGGTTCAATCCTTATTCTCGTCAATATCTTCATTACAAGCCATTTATTGAGAGTACTGAAACGAGTGTATTTCCCCCCAACTTTTTTATCTTTGAAGACATTGAGGATCGTCTTTGGATTCATCCCCGGGGGGGGGGATTCTCACTTTATGACCCGGAGACTGACCATCTGATCCCCTTCTACAACGAACCGTTCTCTCCTTCCTGGTTGTTTTCCAACATGATGCACTCAGCCTACTCCGACAGGCAAGGAAACCTCTGGATGTGTACCCGGTCACACGGACTGGAAAAGGTGATCTTCTTTGATGACAGTCAGTTTCGGTCTATATTACTGAACGACAATATCCATTCTACCATCAGCAATGATGTTCGTCCCATCTTCGAGGATTCACAAGGCACCATATGGGCTGCCACCAAAGATGGGATGATCCATCTCTACGATGCTTCACTAAAGGAAAAGGGTATTCTCACCGAGAAGGGTACTATCGGTAAGGGCAATCCGCTGAGAGGCATCGCCTATTGCATCACAGAAGATTCCCAACAAAACATATGGATCGGCACCAAGGGAGAAGGTATTTACCGGCTGACACCGGATGAGGGTGGTGAGACTTATGCGATCCACCGGATACAACATACCCCGGGAGATATCCACTCGCTGAGTGACAACCACGTTTACTCCATCTATGAAGACAAGAATGGGAATATCTGGGTTGGGACATTTGGAGGTGGAATCAACCTGATACTCCACGGTACCGGCGGTGAGAGGGTGCTACACCATGGAAACGGGCTAACTGGCTATCCCTTCAGCCTGGGTGATCAGGTGCGAATCATCAACGGGGACCGCTACGGGAATATTTGTGTGGGAACAACTTTAGGCTTGATTATGTTTGACCCCGATTTCAGAAGCGCCGATGCGATCACTTACAAGACCTACGTACACAACAGCGATGATCCCGGCACTGTGGGTGCCAATGACATCATCGACATTTGCACCACCGAGGATGGAGAGACTTTCATCGGTAGCTTCGGGGGGGGGATTAGCCGGGTGTCGGAAACCGATAGTATGGGATTCCCGATTCTCTTCGAGACATACGATAGCAACCATGGGCTCCCCTCCAACATCATCCTTTCTTTACAGGAGGACCGGCTCAGTAATATCTGGGTTGGCAGCGAAGGAGGGCTGACCAAATTCAACCGTAGCGATGAGACATTTGAGAACTACAGCGAGATGAAACGGCTGTTGAAACGAAACAATTTCTCCGAAGACTCCAGGTGCCGGCTGCGTGACGGGAGAATGTTATTCGGGTACTCACACGGAATGATCCTTTTTGATCCCGATCAGGTGAGAAACAACACTTTTAATCCCTACCTGGCATTGGTTCAGTTCAGGCTATTCAATCGTTCGGTACCCATCACACCTGATGGACTGCTGAAACGTGATATTCATCTGACCGACAGGTTGCAGTTGAAACACAACCAGAATTTTTTCAGCATTGAGTTTGCAGCACTCGATTACATCGATCCTGAGAATATCTTTTACGCCTATAAGTTGGATGGGTTTGACAAGGAGTGGAACTTTTCCGGCAATCAGAGAATAGCCAACTATACCAATCTCTCCCCTGGAAAGTATCTGTTCCGTGTTAAGTCGACTAACAGCGACGGTGTGTGGGCAGAGAATGAGCGACTCCTGGCCATCGAAGTGATGCCTCCTTTCTGGGCAACCGGATGGGCTTATTTAATCTACGTGTTATTGCTGTTGTTGATACTGTATATTACCTTTAAGATACTCTATACCTTTTACAGGATGCGCAACAAGATCATCCTGGAGAAACGGGAATCAGAGATCAAGACACGATTCTTCACCAATATCTCTCACGAGATCCGGACTCCGCTCACCATGATTGTTTCGCCAATAGAGAATCTCCTCTCCAGCAGCAGTACTCCTTCGCTTGTGAAGAATCAGCTCAAGTTGGTCTCCAAGAACACCAACCGGTTGCTGAACATGGTCAACCAGATCCTCGATTTCCAGAAGATGTCACAGTTGCCACTTACCGTGCACAGGATTGAGATTGCCCCGTTTATTGAGAATCTTTTCGAGGGGTATGTCAAAAATGCGGAGATCAGAAAGATTGACTACCGGTTCGTGAACCGTGCCGGCGATGCAATTATCTGGGCCGATGGTGAAGCATTGGAGAAAATCATCCTGAACCTACTTTCAAATGCGTTCAAGTATACCCCGGCGGGCCGTTCAATCACCCTCACCCTCTACAACCAAGACAACGAGTTGGCTGTTGAGATCAGGGATACCGGGTCAGGCATCTCAAAGGAGAAGCAGGCACGGTTGTTCAGGCGTTTTGAGTCGTTCAACGAAGACAAGAGCAAACCCAGTACCGGCATAGGCCTCTCCATCGTGAAGGAGCTGGCCAACAAACATATGGCACGCATCGTAGTGGAGAGCGAAGTGAACCAGGGCAGCTGCTTTACCCTCTTCTTCAAAAAGGGGATTGCACATTTCGGGCCTGAGGTTACCATCGATGAAACTACGTTTAGTGGGAGAGTGACAGAACTTGAGGAGGCACATAATAGTACAACGGCTCCCTGTGAGGAGTACACCCGTATGAATGAACATCCCCTGGTGTTGGTAGTGGAGGATGATGAGGATCTGCGTCAGTTTATTCGTTCCATCCTGGAAGAGGATTACGAAGTGCATGAAGCATCGAATGGCTTGGAGGGATTTGAGAAAGCACAGGAGCTGATGCCCGATTTCATTGTCAGTGATATCATGATGCCTGAAGCAGATGGCATGCAATTGTTGGAGAATATTCGTAAGAACGTCCAGACCAGTCACATTCTTTTTTTGCTACTCACGGCCAAAACAACATTAGAGAGTAAGCTGGAGGGATTTGAGCAGGGGGCTGATGAGTACATTTCCAAACCCTTCAGCGTTACATTCTTCAAGGCGAGAGTGAAAAGTCTGTTGCAAAGGAGAAATGAATTGCAGAATTTTTACCGCAACAGGGTCTACCGCTCACCCGGAACGATATCGGAAGAGATCAGCAAAAACGAAACAGCTGTCAACGACAAGGATCTGACGTTTATTCAATCAATCAACAGGTTCATTGAAGAGCGCCTGGGTAATAATGATTATGTGATTGAAGACCTGGCAATGGAGATGGGTATGAGCCGCTCCGTTTTTTTCAAGAAGGTGAAAGGGCTCACCGGTCTGGCACCGGTGGAGTATGTGCGGGATGTGTTGATGCAACATGCTGCCGTGTTGCTGATACAGGAAGATTTAACCATCAAGGAGATCTCTTACATGGTGGGTATGAACGATGCCAAGTACTTTTCCAGATGTTTCAAGAATAAATACCGGATGACGCCAACAGAATACAGGAAGATGAACGTTATTCCGGTATCGGCAACTCAAGAAAATGAATTGGGGTGAAAAAGTTAAATTAGAAATTGTTATCTTTGAGATTCGGAGATTCCTTCCAATCGCAAAGAGATTTGACCAAATACTCCCTGTTTCTGATACGGAAATTAAATTCACAAAAAGCAGACGATATGAAACCATTTATTCACGAAGATTTTTTATTGCAAAGTGATGCTGCACGTCAGCTCTATCATGAGCACGCGGCAAAACAGCCCATCATTGACTACCATTGTCATTTGAACCCTGCCTATATCGCAGAAGATCACCGGTTCGACAACCTTGGTCAGATCTGGCTCGAAGGCGATCATTACAAGTGGCGTGCCATGCGCACCAACGGTGTGGATGAAAAATACTGTACCGGAAAGAATACCAGCGACTGGGAGAAATTTGAGAAGTGGGCGGAAACGGTGCCTTACACCATGCGAAACCCATTGTATCACTGGACACACCTCGAGTTGAAGTCCGCATTTGGCGTGGAGAAGCTATTGAACCCCACTACTGCCAGGGAGATCTATGATCGTTGTACGGAACAGCTGAGAACTCCTGAATACTCTGCCAGGGGTCTGATGAAGATGTTCAACGTGAAGGTGGTGTGCACAACCGATGATCCTGTAGACTCGCTGGAGCATCACCGCTCCCTAAAAGAGGAGGGGTTTGCCATCAAGGTATTGCCCACCTGGCGTCCCGACAAGGCAATGGCGGTGGAGAACGTCAAGGATTACCGTGCCTATCTTGAGAAATTATCAGAAGTATCCGGTGTCACCATCAGCAAATTCGGCGATCTGATTGAAGCACTGCGTAACCGGCACGACTTCTTTGCTTCGGTGGGTTGCAAGCTTTCCGATCACGGGATTGAAGAGTTTTATGCCGAAGAATATACAGAAAAAGAGATCGAAACGATCTTTGACAAGGTATATGGCGGAAACGAGCTGACAGGAGAGGAGATCAGAAAATTTAAATCGGCCATGTTGCATGAAGGTGCCCTTATGGACTGGGAGAAAGGATGGACCCAACAGTTCCACTACGGTGCTATCCGTAACAACAACACACGCCTCTTTAACAAGCTGGGCCCCGATACAGGCTTTGACTCAATAGGTGACTTCACCGTAGCCAAGGCCATGAGCCGCTTCTTCGACAAGCTCGACACTGACAACAAACTGGCAAAGACCATTATTTACAATCTCAACCCGCGTGACAATGATATGATCGCGACCATGATCGGTAATTTCCAGGATGGCTCCGTTGCCGGAAAGATACAGTTTGGATCGGGTTGGTGGTTCCTTGATCAAAAGACAGGCATGGAAGCTCAGATGAACTCACTCTCCAACCTGGGGCTGTTGAGTCGTTTTGTGGGGATGCTTACCGACTCGCGCAGCTTCCTCTCCTATCCGCGACACGAGTATTTCCGCAGGATTCTCTGCAACCTGATTGGTGATGACTTGGAAAAAGGATTGCTCCCTGCCTCTGAAATGGCCTTTCTCGGTGAGATGGTAGAAAACATCTCCTACCACAACGCAAACAATTTTTTTAACTTTTAATATTTAGATAAGATGAAATTAGGTAAATACAGTATCGGTGTGGGTGACCGTTTCACCTACCAGGGCAAGGCACAGTTGAAAGCCATCATGAAAGCGAATGAAAAGGGACTGGATATTAGCCCTGTTTGGAATAAATCAAACCGTGAGCATATCTACGTAGGTACAGCTCCGGCCGACACCCGCAAGGAGGCCGATGAGGCAGTAAAGGCACTCGGATTCAAGGGGCTTTACTTCGTGGACGCCGATCATATCAACCTCACAACAGTTGCCAAATATGTGGAGGTTTCAGATTTCTTCACCCTCGACGTGGCCTCCTTCATTGGTAAGGAAAGCAGCAAAGAAGATGTGGATGCATTTGTTGAGTCTTGTGCCGCGTACATGGGAGAATTGAATATCCCCGGTATGGAAGCTCCTTTACAGGTAACCAAAGAACTGCTTGAGTCAATCGCCTCCAAGTTTTTGGCAGCTACACAACATGCTTCGGAAATTTACGCATTTTTGAAAAAAGAGAAGGGAGAAGGTAACTTCATCACGGAGGTCTCCATGGATGAAGTCGAATCGCCTCAAACACCTGTTGAATTGCTCTTTATCCTGAAGATGCTGGCCGACAAGGGCGTTCCTGCACAGACAATCGCTCCCAAATTCACCGGCCGCTTCAACAAGGGTGTCGACTATGTGGGTGACCTGGAACAGTTTGAGAAAGAGTTCGAAGAAGATGTGCTGGTGATCGACTATGCCGTTCGCGAATTTGGATTGCCACAGGAACTGAAGCTCAGTGTCCACTCGGGCAGCGACAAGTTCTCCATCTACCCCATCATGGCTGATATCATTCTGCGCTACGACAAGGGATTGCACCTGAAAACAGCAGGTACCACCTGGCTTGAAGAGGTAATCGGACTGGCTGTCGCCGGAGGTGAAGGTCTTGAACTGGCTAAGAAGATTTACGAGAGCTCATACAACCGTCAGGAAGAACTTTGTGGTCCCTATGCCGATGTGATTGACATCGATGGCTCAAAGCTGCCCTCGGTAGAAGAGGTGAACGGCTGGAGCAGTGAGAAATACGCCAACACATTGCGTCATATCCCGGGACACCCCGACTACAATGCAAACTTCCGGCAGTTGATCCACGTGGCTTACAAGGTGGCTGCTGAGATGGGGACTACCTACACCTCCATGTTGGAGAAATATGCCGATGTGGTCGGTTCCTGCGTGGAAGAGAACATCTACGAGCGCCACCTGAGAAGATTGTTCACCATTTAATATACAGCGTAATTCAATTTAGCGTTATTTGAAGTGAGATTTACGTAAAATCCCTTTCTTGCGGTGAATTGCTGTTGTAAATTTGACCAAACTAAACTGATGTAAAAATGTACGAATTATTTAACATAAAGGATAAGGTGATCGTCATCACCGGAGGTACCGGCGTGCTCGGTACTTCCATGGTGGAGTACCTGGCGGCACATGGTGCCAAGGTGGCTGTACTGGCCAGAAAAAAGGAGAAAGGTGATCAACTGACAGCAAAAGTGAAAGCTGCCGGTGGTGAGGCGATGTTCCTGCAGACAGATGTCTCTGACGAGGCCGTTTTGAAGCAGAACGCACGTGATATCGTGGCTGCATACGGAAAGATCGATGTGCTGATCAACGGTGCCGGGGGCAACATGCCCGGAGCCACCATCGGACCCAACAACAACATCTTCGACCTGAAGATGGATGACTTCCGCAAGGTGGTCGATCTGAACCTGATGGGAACCGTGATCCCTTCCGTGGTATTTGCTGAGTATATGGTTGAGCAGAAAAAGGGTAACATCATCAATGTCTCCTCGGCTTCTGCTCTGCGACCCTTGACTCGCGTGGCCGGTTATGGAGCCGCCAAGGCAGCCGTGACCAACTTCACCAAGTACCTTGCCGGCGAGCTCGCTACCAAGTTCGGTGAGAGTTTTCGCGTCAATGCACTCTGTCCGGGATTCTTCATCACTGAACAGAACAGGGCACTGCTTACCAACCCCGACGGTTCATACTCCGACAGAGGCAACACAATCATTGCCCACACACCTTTCCGCCGCTTCGGTGATCCGGAGGATTTGCTCGGAACGCTCCATTACCTGGTCAGCGATGCATCCCGGTTTGTCACCGGTACGGTTGCAATCGTCGATGGTGGTTTCGATTCATTTAGTATTTGATTTAGCTATCAGTTATCAGCAGTCAGCTAAACATTGAATCAACAAATTATCGAACCAACAAATCAATCAAACATGTCGCTCAAATTAAAACAAAATTGCAAATATGCATTGCTGGTGCCTACCAGCATGGGAGTACGCATCACTCCGGTGAACGCACAACCGGTACAAAGTTCGAATATGTTTCAGATGCAGGCTACCAGTGCTGAAACCAACGTGGCAAGCATCTCTTCCTACCTCGGTCTGCCGGTGAAAGTGCTCACCACCTTTGTGAAAGACAGTCCCATAGCTGCTTTCATCAAATCTGATCTGCGGGCACGGCACATGGAATATGAGGGTCCCGAGGTGCCGCAGGGGGATCCCTGGGGCTACCGCCACCAGTTTAATATTGCCGACAGCGGCTTCGGATTGCGCGGTCCCCGCGTACAGAACGACCGTGCCGGAGAGGTGGGCAGGACACTCAACGTGAAAGACTTCGATCTGGAACGCATCTTCGGGAAAGAGGGCGTGCAGATCGTGCATCTCTCAGGTCTGATCGCAGCCCTGTCGCCTGATACAAGTCATTTCTGCCTGGAAATTGCCCGTTTTGCCAAGAAGCATGGCACTCTCATCTCATTCGATCTCAACTATCGGGCAACATTCTGGAAAGGAAGAGAAAAAGAGTTAAGAGTAGCTTTCTCTGAGATAGCCTCGCTCTCTGATATTCTGATCGGCAACGAGGAGGATTTCCAGCTCTGTCTCGGAATTGAAGGTCCCAAAGCGGGTGGTGAAAATATCGGTGACACCTTTGATGCATTCAAGGGGATGATCCTTAACGCCGGGAAGTCTTTCCCGAATGTCTCTGTCTTTGCCAACACTTTGCGGGAGGTGATCAGTGCCAACGAACATCTCTGGGGCGCCATTGTTTATGAGAACGGGAACTGGCATGAAGCACCCCTGCGTAAGATCAACGTCATGGACCGTATCGGTGGCGGTGATGGTTTTGTGGGAGGCTTGCTTTACAGCATCCTCCGGCAGATGGAACCTGCCAGGTGGATCCAGTTTGCCTGGGCCAGCGGTGCGCTGGCCACAACCTTCCTTACCGATTATGCACAACCGGCCGATGAGGAGGTGATCTGGAGCATCTGGAAGGGTAATGCCCGTGTGAAGAGATAAGTTTCAAATAAACAACTGATAATAATGAAAGAAAAAGCAGATATTGGGTTGATCGGTCTCGCCGTCATGGGAGAGAATCTGGTCCTGAACATGGAGAGTAAAGGATACACCGTAGCCGTCTACAACAGAACGGTCGCAAAGGTGGATCAATTCCTGGACGGTAGAGGGAAGGGGAAGAATTTCATCGGTGCCCGCTCATTGGAAGAGTTTGTGGCATCCATTGAACGTCCTCGCAAGGTGATGATGCTGGTGAAAGCCGGTAAGCCGGTGGATGATTTCATCGAGTTGTTGCTCCCTCTGCTGGAGCCGGGAGACATCATCATCGATGGTGGCAATAGCCACTTCCCCGACACCATCCGTCGCACGAAATATGTGGAAAGCAAAGGCTTGCTCTATGTGGGCACCGGAGTGTCGGGCGGTGAAGAGGGAGCCCTGAAAGGGCCCTCCATGATGCCGGGCGGTTCCCCCGATGCATGGCCCCATGTGAAGGAGATCTTCCAGGCAGTCTCGGCCAAGGTCGACGGTGGTGTGCCCTGTTGCGACTGGGTGGGTGAAAACGGTGCCGGCCACTTCGTGAAGATGGTACACAATGGCATTGAGTATGGTGACATGCAGATCATCAACGAAGCGTATCATTTGATGAAAGATTTATTGGGCATGGATGCTTTCGAGCAGCACGAGGTGTTCAAGAAGTGGAACCAGGGCGTCCTCGATTCCTATCTGATTGAAATCACCACCGATATCATGGCCTATCGTGACGAAGATGGATCTCCTTTGGTGGAAAAAATTCTCGATACCGCGGGACAAAAGGGTACCGGCAAGTGGACCGCTGTCTCGGCACTCGATCTGGGCATACCCCTCACGCTTATCGGTGAGTCTGTCTTCTCGCGCTGTCTCTCTGCACAAAAAGATTTGCGCGTAAAGGCATCGAAAGTGCTCAACGGCAAAAAAGCCTCGTTCGAGGGAGATAAGAAGCAGTTTGTCAACGACCTGGAAAAAGCAATCTACGGAGCCAAAATCATCTCCTACGCCCAGGGGTATGACCTGATGATGGAAGCGGCCAGGGAGCATGGCTGGAACCTCAATTATGGTGGTATTGCCCTGATGTGGCGTGGTGGATGCATCATCCGTTCCCGCTTCCTGGGCGATATCAAGAAGGCTTTCGACAAGAACCCATCGTTGGAGAACCTGTTGCTCGATCCCTTCTTTAAAGAGGCGGTGGAAGATGCTCAGGATAGCTGGCGCAGGGTTTGTGCAACCGCCCTGATGAACGGCATACCGGTTCCGGCACTCACCTCGGCACTCAGTTACTTCGATGGTTTCCGTAGCGAACGCCTTCCGGCAAACCTGCTACAGGCACAACGTGACTATTTCGGCGCCCACCAGTATGAGCGGGTGGACAGAAACAGAGGTGAGTTCTTCCATACCAACTGGACAGGACACGGAGGTGACACTGCCTCCACCACCTATGATGTGTAGTGATGATGTGGTGATTTGCTGATTTGCGGATTGGAGAATTCGTTGATTGTTAGTGAAATCCAACATCTTATATCTTAAATCAAAAATAGGATGATTTATTACGAGAAAGGTTCTTCTGACACTGCGCTGTCGCGCGATGATCTGAAGAAAGGTCTCAATGAAGCATTGGATAAATTGGGCGAACGGCAGAAAGTACTGGCCGTTCCGCCCGATTACACCCGTCTGCCCAGCAGGGCAGGCGAGCTAACAGAGATGACCTGGGAGTATTACGGGGAGAAGCTTACCGATATCCTACCGGCACTGGGTACCCATACCCCCATGACAGAACCGCAGATCAGCCATATGTTCGGGCGGACACCTAAAACACTCTTTCAGGAGCATGACTGGCGCAACGATGTGGTAACCCTGGGCGTGGTACCTGAGAGCTATATTCATGAGGTTTCGGAGGGGAAGGTCAATTTCTCATGGCCGGCCCAGGTAAACCGATTGCTGGTGGAAGGTGAGTTTGACCTGATTCTTTCCATTGGACAGGTGGTGCCCCACGAAGTGGTGGGGATGGCCAATTACAACAAGAACATCTTCGTAGGTACCGGTGGTAGTGAAGGAATCAACAAAAGCCATTACATCGGTGCTGTCTACGGGATGGAGCGGATGATGGGGCGTGCAGATACGCCGGTACGCCGTGTCTTTAATTACGCCACCGACCACTTTGCCAACCATCTGCCCATCATCTACGTGTTGACGGTGGTGGGAGTGAATGGGAATGGTGAGCAGCAGACCTACGGACTCTTTGTGGGTGACGACTTCGAGGTGTTCGACCGGGCTGCCAGGCTCTCTTTGGAGGTGAACTTCGTAATGGTTGAGAAACCGCTTCATAAAGTGGTGGTCTGGCTCGATCCCACTGAGTTCAAGAGCACCTGGCTGGGAAACAAGTCGGTTTACCGCACCCGTATGGCCATTGCCGACGGGGGCGAACTGATCGTAATGGCTCCTGCATTGAAGGAATTCGGTGAGGATAAGACCATCGACCGGCTCATTCGCAAATATGGCTATTTCGGTACCCCCCACACCCTGAAGGCGGTGGAGGAGAACGGCGAGCTGCGGGATAACCTGGGAGCAGCTGCCCACTTGATTCACGGCTCCTCTGAGGGGCGCTTTTCGGTCACTTACTGTCCCGGGAAAGGAGTTGAAAACCTTACCCGCGAGGAGATCGAAAGTGTAGGTTTTCAATGGGATGACATCGATCACATGATGCAACGCTACAATCCTGCCCGGCTCAACGAAGGGTTCAATATCCTTCCCGACGGAGAGGAGATCTATTATATCTCCAGCCCGGCCCTGGGTTTATGGGCATACAAAGATCGTTTTGAGTAAAATGTCATTGTGTAACAACAAATCATATTTACATGACAACAAGAAGAGGTTTTCTCAGAAAGGCTGCATTGGCCTCAGCAGGACTTGCATTGGGTGGAGTCCACACGCATACCAGTGCCGCCAGTTTTAACAGGGTGCATGGTGCCAACAAGAAAGTGAACCTGGCACAAATCGGCATCGGCAACCGGGGATGGGAGATCATCAACGATTTCGACAGGACCGGTCTGGCAAACGTGGTGGCTCTCTGTGATGTGGATTTGGGGGCTGAACATACACAAAAGGCCCTTGCCAAATTCCCCAATGCGAAACGATTCAAGGACTTCCGGGAAATGTTCGACAAGATGGGCAACGAGATTGAGGCGGTGGCCATCGCCACTCCCGACTTCGCCCACTTTCCCGCCGTGATGATGTCGATGGCAGAAGGGAAGCATGTCTATGTGGAGAAGCCCCTGGCACGCACCTTTCATGAGTCGGAGCTGTTGCTCAAGGCGGCAAGGAAGTATCCCAACGTGGTAACCCAGATGGGTAACCAGGGACACTCCGAGGCCAACTACTTCCAGTTCAAGGCGTGGAAAGAGGCAGGCATCATCAAGGATGTGACCGCCATCACCGCCCATATGAACAACCCGCGTCGCTGGCACGGTTGGGATCCCAACATCAAACAGTTTCCTCCTGCCGAAGCAGTACCCGAAACATTGGATTGGGATCTCTGGCTGATGTCTCGTGATCACCACTCCTACAACAAGGATTTTCACTACGGTCAGTGGCGCTGCTGGTACGACTTTGGGATGGGTGCCCTGGGCGACTGGGGAGCACATATCATCGACACCGCCCATGAGTTCCTCGACCTGGGATTGCCTGAAGAGGTCAACCCCGTGCGACTGAGCGGTCACAACGACTTCTTCTTCCCGATGTCGAGCACCATCGAGTTCAAGTTCCCCGCCCGCGGCAATATGCCGCCGCTGGTGATTACCTGGTACGACGGACTGGACAACATCCCCGCTGTACCTGATGGGTATGGTGTGTCGGAGATTGATCCCAACATTCCTTCCGTTGCAGGAGGGAAGATACAACCTGCCAAGCTGAACCCGGGCAAGGAGATCTATAGCAAGGAACTGACCTTCAAGGGTGGCTCACATGGCAGCACCCTCAGCATCATCCCCGATGAGAAGGCAAAAGAGATGGAGAAACATCTGCCGGAGGTGCCGCAAAGCCCCTCAAACCACTTTGCCAACTTCCTGCTGGCCTGCCAGGGCAAAGAGAAGACCCGTTCACCGTTTGAAATCGCGGCTCCGCTTAGCCAGGTATTCAGTATGGGGGTTGCCGCACAGCGTCTCAACCGAAAGATAGTGTTCGACAGGGAAACCAAGCGGGTGACCAACGATGCCTTTGCCGATGCCTTCCTGACGGGTGAACCTCCCAGGAAAGGATGGGAAGATTTCTACCGGATCTAAGATCTGGGACGTTGAATCTTGAAAAATTGAAACAGAGTTTTTTTAAACTTAAAGATAAGGAACAATGAAAAAGAGAAGTTTACAGCTGATCACAATTGTCGCATTGCTCACCTCCTGTGCTCAGGGGCCGCAATGGCAGGATCTGTTTAACGGAGAGAACCTGGAAGGATGGGAAAAGTTAAACGGTACCGCCGAATACAAGGTGGAGGATGGTGCCATCGTGGGCATTTCCCAACTGAACACCCCCAATACCTTCCTTGCAACCAATGAAGTGTATGACGATTTTATCCTCGAATTTGAATTCAAAGTGGACGATGGCCTCAACTCAGGTGTGCAGTTTCGCAGCAACAGTCTGCCGGAATTTCACGAGGGAAGGGTACACGGTTATCAGTTCGAGATCGATCCCTCAGAACGAGCCTGGACCGGTGGTGTTTACGACGAAGCGCGCCGCGGATGGCTCTACCCGTTGAATTACAACCCCAAAGGGCAAAAAGCATTCAAAAACGGTGAGTGGAACAAGGCGCGTGTCGAGGCTATTGGTAACAGCATTCGTACCTGGGTAAACGACGTTCCTTGCACCGACCTGCTCGACAACACCACCGCTTCAGGCTTTATCGCATTGCAGGTACATTCCATAGGGAGTGCCGAACAGGAGGGGAAAACGGTGGCATGGCGCAACATCCGTATCCTTACCGATGAGCTGGAGCAATACAAAATGCCGGAAAACAGCGAAGTGAAACAGATCAACCAGATTGCCAACACCATCTCTGAAAAAGAGGCTGCCGAAGGGTGGAAACTCCTCTGGGATGGCAGCAGCAGCGAAGGCTGGCGGGGTGCCAAACTGGATGGCTTCCCTGAAAAGGGATGGTCCATGGAAGAGGGTATCCTCAAAGTACACAGGAGTGACGGGGGGGAATCCACCAACGGTGGTGATATCGTGACCACACAGCCCTACAAGAATTTTATGCTGAAGGTCGATTTTCGAATCACCGAGGGAGCCAACAGCGGCATTAAATATTTTGTGGATACCAACCTGAACAAGGGTGAGGGATCGGCCATCGGGTGTGAGTTCCAGATACTGGATGACAGGCGTCACCCCGATGCAAAAATGGGTAAGGATGGAAACCGGACACTGGGATCACTCTACGACCTGATTCCTGCTCCCGCTGACAAGCCCTTCCGCAACGGTTTCTTCAACACTGCCATGGTGGTGGTAGAGGGAAACCATGTGGAGCACTGGCTCAATGGGGTGAAGATCGTGGAGTATGAACGCAACAATGAGGAGTGGAACCAGCTGGTACAGACAAGCAAGTACAAGGATTGGCCCAACTTCGGAAATGCGGAAGAGGGATTGCTCCTGTTACAAGACCATGGCGATGAGGTCTGGTTTCAGAACATCAAGATCAAGGAGCTTTAAGGAGACTCCATCTATATGAATCATATAAAAAAAGCATACTCTCGGTAAAGAGAGTATGCTTTTTTTCATTTCGATCTGAATGAGGAGCAAGAGCTATACAAACTCGGCTTTCAATTTTTCCACCCAGGCAGTCAACCGCTCTTCGGTCATGTCATACTCGTTATCCTCGTCAATGGGCAACCCCACGAACATCCCGTCGATTACCGCCATCGAGTCATCGTAGGTGTAGCCTTCATCAGGCATCTGCCCCACGATAGTGGTTCTATCGGCGATCTCATCGTAAACTACCTTCATCGATTCGGCGAAACTGGAGGAGTAGGAGGCACTGTCGCCCAGTGCGAAGATGGCGACCTTCTTGCCGGAGAGATCCAGCCTTATAAACGAAGGAAGAAAACCTTCCCAGTCATCCTGCAGGTCACCGATGCCGGTAGTAGAGGTCCCGATGATATAGTAGGGATAATCCCTGATCTCATCCAGGGTCACCTCACGTACGTTGTAGAGGTCGGCCTCTCCTTCAAAGAGATCCTGTACCTGCCTGGCAACCGATTCAGCGTTGCCACCCGAGCTGCCGTAAAGTATGGCTATTTTATTCATTCTGTTGCGATATTTTGTTGTGATTCTTACAGATGTTAAACAGCTCTTTCGCGAAATTGTTTGTTGAAAGTGAGAGGGAGTATGGCAATTCTTTTGTCAGGAATCAAAAAAGAGCTATTTTTGCAGTTCCGTATGGCGCGGTAGTTCAATGGATAGAATAGAAGTTTCCTAAACTTTAGATCAGGGTTCGATTCCCTGCCGTGCTACTTCAAGCAGACATCAGCCGGTGAGATCCTCATCGGCTGTTTCAATGAAGCTCTTCACCACCCCCCATACACCAGGTAAATACAAGATGCATGAAATTATTTGTAGATAAATTACATGGCTAATTGATCATACGTTCATAATTTTATTATCTTTGAAAATAAATTATATTCTGATCATCCACTTATTTGCTGCTTATGCCCCGTCCCAAACACAATAGGAAAATGGAACATCCTCCGTTGATGCAAGGTTTTAAACCCTTCGGCATTCCCCGGAAGATGCTCCGATCGGTTAACCTGCTTTTTGAAGAGTATGAAGCCATCAGGCTGCTTGACTACAAAGGCATGACCCAGGAGCAGGCTGCCGTGGTAATGAATGTCTCCAGACCCACCCTCACGCGCATCTATGAGAAGGCACGACAGACCATTGCCAAGGCGATGGTGGAGGGTAAGATGATTAACATTGAAGGGGGGAATGTACAGTTCGATAAAGAGTGGTACCGCTGCCGGCGCTGTTTTAAGCTGGTTGGTGGACTCGAAAATCACCATCATTGCAACGACTGTGATTTCCCGGACAGCGATGAATTGATTCCCATTCAAACGGATCACAAATAACCTGATTCACAATCACCTTCTAACAACTTTGACATAGTGATGGAAAAGAAACGAATCATTGTCATCGGGGGCTCCGCTGCCGGCCCCAAGACCGCCTCAAAAGCGCGTCGCATGGACGAGAATGCAGAAATCACCGTCTACCAGAAAGGCTCCGACCTCTCAATGGCCTCCTGCGGGTATCCCTATTACGTGGGTGGCTTCTTTGACGATCGAAGCCAGCTGCTCTGCTCTCCTGCAGGCGTGGTACGCGACTCCCGCTTCTTCTGGAATGCCAAGAAAATCACCACGAAGGTGCTGACAGAGGTCAACAGCATTGACCGGGAGAAGAAACAGATCACCTATACCGATCTCACTACCGGTGAAACAGCTATGGCACCTTACGATAAGCTTGTCATTGCCACCGGTGCAACTGCCCGCAAGCCTCCCGTGCCGGGTGTGGAACTGGAAGGTATCACCACTCTCCAGTCAATAGCCGATGCCGACTACCTACGCAAGATCAGGGATGAGGGTGTGATCAAAAGAGCAGTTGTGATCGGTGGCGGTCTGATCGGCATTGAAACGGTGGAAGCTCTTCACCTGGCAGGTATCGAGATCACACTGGTGGAGTTGCTGCCACAACTGCTCACTTTTCTCGACAAGCAGATGGCCCGTCTCGTGGAAGCCTATGTCCAGACCAAGGTCAATGTGATCCTGCGCAATGGTGTGGCCTCGTTCCTGGGTGAGAACGGCAAGCTGACTGCGGTGAAGCTGCAGGATGGAACAGAGATACCGTGCGACCTTGCAGTGGTAGCAATCGGCGTCACCCCTAATACCATGCTGGCGCGGGAAGCGGGACTGGAAATCGGAGAAACCGGAGGCATCAAAGTTAACGGCTACATGCAGACCTCCGATCCCGATATCTACGCCGCCGGAGACTGTGTTGAGATTCCCCACCTAATCACCGGGAAGCCGGTACATGCTCCGTTCGGCGACCTGGCAAACCTGCAGGGTAGGGCGATTGGTGAAAATATCATCAAGGGGAACAGGGTGCAATTTCCCGGTACCATCCAAACCGGTATCTGCAAGGTGTTCGACTACGGTGTTGGCTCAACGGGCCTCTCCGAGCAACACGCCCTCAAGGTAGGGGTTACCGGTATCGAAACAGTTGTCAATGCCAGCCTGGATAAACCCGGATTCATGAACGGCAACCTGCTGATCACGAAGCTGGTTGCCGACAAGGAGAGCCGCCGCATATTGGGTGCCCAGGTGATCGGCCCGGGCGATGTGAGCAAACAGGTGGCTATCTGGGCAATGGCCATCAAGGGAGGGCTGACTGTCGATGAGATGGCGAACGCTGATCTTCCCTATGCGCCCCCTTTCTCACTGGCCATCGACCACGGCATCGCCACCGCCCACATCATGCAGAACAAGCTCGACGGCTACCTCCACGGAATAACTGCCGACAAGCTGAAAGAGCGGTTGAAGACCAAAGAGAACTTGCTGCTGATCGATGTGCGGAACCCCAATGAATTCGAGGTTATGCGTCTTGGTATCGGTGAGCGGCTTATCCCGCTGGGACAGCTGCGTAACCGCCTGGGTGAGCTCCCTGAGCAGAAGGATACTGAGATTATCACCTGGTGCAAGATCTCGCTTCGCGGTTATGAAGCAGCACTTATCCTGCAGGCCAATGGGTACACCAACGTGAAGGTGCTCGAGGGTGGTATCGCCGCCTGGCCCTATGCAAGGGAGAAGTGACTGATTGATGGCTGAGAGGTATCAGTTTTTAATTTTAATCCCTATAAAAGGCTTCATATGGGATGGTTTTTCATTTTAATTTGGTCGTATATCACTCTAATCTCGTTCGAATCTATTAGAACCATATTAGAACCATATTAGAGCCATATTAGAACGAGATTAGAACCAGATCCGAGCGAGATCCGAAAAAAATGACTGTGTAGACCTTTTTATAAACATTTCAAAAATCATCAAAAAAAAAACGAACTATGGAAACAAATCAGGAAAACAACAATCCGGCAATGCCGAGAATCGGTGACAAGGCACCCTCCTTCACCGCCAAGACAACACAGGGTATCATAAACTTCCCGGAAGGGTTTGAAGGCAAATGGAAGATCCTTTTCAGTCATCCGGCCGACTTCACGCCGGTATGTACCTCAGAGTTCATGACCTTCGCCAGCATGCAGCCTGAGTTTGAAGCACTCAATTGTCAGCTGGTGGGCCTCTCGGTAGATGGCCTCTACAGCCACATCGCCTGGCTGCGCACCATCAAGGAGAAGATTGAATACAAGGGGATGAAGGATGTGGAGGTAACCTTCCCGCTCATCGAGGACATCACCATGGAGGTGGCCAAGAAGTATGGCATGATCCAGCCCAATGAGAACTCCACTCAGGCGGTGCGCGCGGTCTTTTTCGTAGATCCGAAGAACATCATCCGCACCATCATCTACTATCCCCTCTCGCTGGGACGCAACTTTGACGAGTTGAAGCGTGTCCTGATCGCACTCCAAACCGCTGATCAGTTTGGAGTTGCCACTCCTGCCGACTGGCGTCCGGGTGACGAGGTGATCGTACCTACTGCCGGGTCCTGTGGTGTAGCCAAGGAACGGATGGAGACCAAAGAGGAAGATATGCACTGCTACGACTGGTTCTTCTGTACGAAGAAGCTTTCGAAGGAGGCAATTGACAATGCGTTGCTGAGAGGCTGATTCCTTGTCTAAACAGTACGATTGAATCCCGCTTCACCCAGAGGCGGGATTTTTTATTGCAATTGTTTTGTATCTTTGCCCAAACGCCTGTAACTACAAACAACCTTTAAATATTGAAACGATGAAGAAGATTCTTTTTTGGATGACCCCTTTCCTGATTTTACTGTTGCTGGGTTCATGTCAGCAGAAAAGCGAGCAGAATGAGTGGATCTCACTCTTTAACGGGGAGGACCTTACCGGTTGGACACCCAAGATCAACGGCTATGAGGCAGGTGACAACTATGGCAACACCTTCCGTGTGGAGGATGGTTTGCTCAAGGTGCGATATGATCAGTATGATGCTTTTAACAATCGGTTCGGTCATCTCTTCTACAAGGATGAGCTGTCGCACTACAAGTTGCGGGTGGAATATCGTTTCGTGGGAGAACAGTGTCCCGGTGGTGAGGGGTGGGCTTACCGTAACTCCGGCATCATGGTGCATGGTCAGCGTCCGGAGACGATGACACTCGACCAGGATTTTCCCACTTCGGTGGAGGTGCAGCTGCTTGGAAGCGACTCACTGGTGGAACGCACCAACATGAATGTCTGCACCCCCGGCACCAATATCGTGATGGAGGATGAGTTGATCCTGGATCACTGCATCAGCTCTAGTTCCGACTTCTTTTTCGGAGAAGAGTGGGTGACAGCAGAACTGGAGGTGAGGGGCAATGAGGTGCTTTACCATGTGGTGAACGGCGATACCGTGTTGCAGTACAACCAACCGCAGCTGGATGAGCGGGATGCCACTTATCCCCTATTGTTCGACCTCAACGGTGGTGACAAGATGCTGCACAAGGGAACCATCTCCCTGCAGAGCGAAAGTCATCCCATTGACTTCCGGAAGGTAGAACTGATGATTCTGGAATAAACTTTCCTGCAGGAAGCTTGAGTGATCATATGCAGATAAAAGAGAGAGGCTGTCCCGATGGACAGCCTCTCTGCATATTGGATATGGAAAAGATTGCGATTAGTCAACCTGCGGTCCTGAGGGGATCAGCGCGATGGCTGCATCGTTGTCGCAATACTGTTTGAAGTTCTCGATGTACATGCCGGCCAGCTTCTTTGCCTTGGCTTCCCATTCGCTCTTGTCGGCATAGGTGTTGCGGGGATCGAGGATATCGGATACCCCTTCCAGTTTCACCGGAGCGGTCAGGTTCATGATGGGCACGTGGAAAGTTTCAGCTTCTTCGATCGAGCCGGTGATGATGGCATCGATGATGGCGCGGGTATCCTTCAGTGAGATACGCTTGCCGGTACCGTTCCAGCCTGTGTTCACCAGGTAAGCCTTGGCATTGTGCTGATTCATCTTCTCTACCAGACGCTGTGCGTACATGGTGGGGTGCAGCGTCAGGAACGCTTCACCAAAGGCGGGTGAGAAGGAGGGTTGTGGTGTGGTTACCCCTCTCTCGGTACCTGCCAGCTTGGAGGTGAATCCGCAGAGGAAGTGGTACTGAGCCTGGTTGTCGTCCAGAATGGATACCGGAGGCAGTACACCGAAGGCATCGGCAGAAAGATAGATGATCTTCTTGGCGTGACCGGCACGTGAAGGGAGCACGATCTTGCTGATATGATGGATCGGATAGGAAACACGGGTGTTCTCGGTAGCGGAGATATCGGTGAAGTCAATGTTGCCTTCATCATCCACAGCCACGTTCTCGAGAAGGGCGTCACGACGGATTGCTCTCCAGATATCAGGTTCGTTTTCCTCTGTGAGGTTGATGGTCTTGGCGTAGCAGCCACCTTCGTAGTTGAAGACACCGTTGTCGTCCCAGCCATGCTCGTCGTCACCGATCAGGTAACGTTTGGGGTCGGCAGAGAGGGTGGTCTTACCGGTACCGGAGAGACCAAAGAAGATGGCCACGTCACCATCCTTGCCCACGTTGGCAGAGCAGTGCATGGATGCTACACCGCGCAGAGGCAGGTAGTAGTTCATCAGGGCAAAGATACCCTTCTTCATCTCACCACCATACCAGGTGCCACCGATTACCTGCATCTTGTCTGTCAGGTTGAACAGGGTGAAGTTCTCAGAGTGGAGGCCTTGCTCCTGCCACTTGTCATTGACAACTTTCGATCCATTCAGACATACGAAATCGGGTTCACCGTAGTTGGCCAGTTCGTAGTGCGAGGGACGGATGAACATGTTGGTCACAAAGTGAGCCTGCCATGCTACCTCCATTACGAAACGCACTTTCATGCGGGTATCTTCGTTGGTGCCACAGAAGGTGTCCACCACATATATTTTTTTTGCTGTGCTGAGCTGGTTGGTGACAAGACCTTTGCAATAGTTGAATGCATCTGTGGTGCAAGGACGGTTGATGGTGCCGTCCCACCAGATGGTGTCTCTTGTTACATCATCTTCAACGATGAATTTGTCTTTGGGTGAACGACCGGTAAACTTTCCGGTGTATACAGCTGTAGCGCCTGTTTTTGTTAGTTTGGCTTTTTCAAAGCCTTCGTTGGCAGGATTCATCTCATCCTGGAAAAGTGTCTCGTAGGAAGGATTGTGAAGGACTTCGAAATCTCCCACAATGCCATACTTGCTTAAATCTAAATTTGCCATCTTGATTAATTTTGGGTTGTTATGTATGTTTGAATTAAACTCAGTTTTGATGAACCTAAAAACAGCGATACAAATATAGTGTTTTTCCCTGAAACAGGAAAGGAATTAAAGAAAATTTTCTTTAATTATCTGTTTTTTCGCAGAAAAACTTCTATTTCAACAAAAAAATCGGGTATTTGTTTACCATAGAGCCGAAAATCATTACCTTTGTTTTCCGAAAAATGATCGATCACTTTAGAACCACAAGCATGAAAGTAACCAACTTTTCGGAAACCAACTCCTTACTCAACTCCTTTGTCCGTGAAATTCGCGATGTCTCCATCCAGGGCGACAGGCTTCGTTTTCGTCGCAACATCGAGCGGCTGGGAGAGATCATGGCTTATGAGATCAGCAAGGAGATGCGTTACAAGACTATCGAGGTGACCACACCCCTCGATGTGGCTCAGGTGAGCGTACCCGATGAGGAGATTGTGATCGCCACCATATTACGGGCGGGACTGCCTTACCATCACGGGGTGCTCAACTATTTTGATGGTGCTGAGAATGCTTTTGTGTCGGCATACCGTAAATACAAGGAGACAGGTCACAAGACCTTTGACATCCATATTGAGTATATTGCCTCTCCCTCGATTGAGGGAAAGACGCTCATCCTGACCGACCCGATGCTGGCCACGGGGGGCAGCATGGAACTTACCTACCGGGCACTGCTCACCAAGGGAAATCCTTCACACATTCACATTGCCACCATCATTGCCAGTCAGCAGGCCATTGATTATTGCATTCAAAATTTTCCTGAAGAGAAAACCACCATATGGGCTGCAGCCATCGACCCCGAGCTAAATGATTCCTCCTACATCGTACCGGGCATCGGTGATGCGGGTGACCTTGCTTACGGTCAAAAGGACTAATTGTAAAATTTCTTTTCAAACGCCCTGAACTCACCCCTTTTAAGGATTAAACGTTTCCAGACAGCCGCAAGAAAGCCGCTGCCGTATCCGGTGAGTTGTATCCAGGCGGCTGCGATACTGTATAGTGCTACTTTTGCCGAGCGGTTGATGCGTGCTGAATCTAGGAAAACCAGCAGGCAATAGAGCAGCGGGAATAAAAGAAGTGCAGGCAGCAGAAATGAGACAACCAGCACGATCCCCATACCTGCAACAAAGAGGGCGGGAAGCATGTGTACCAGCCTGAGGGATCCGGGATGAAGCAAATGGAGGTTTATCCTGGCTATGCCTGAGTTGTAGACTTGTT
This sequence comes from Proteiniphilum sp., assembly GCA_036733365.1. Taxonomy (GTDB): domain Bacteria; phylum Bacteroidota; class Bacteroidia; order Bacteroidales; family Dysgonomonadaceae; genus Proteiniphilum. Next base: position 9,879 of record DAINAS010000003.1, on the reverse strand, counting down.
TGAAAAACTGGCGGAAAGTGGAGCGTCGCTTGTGATAGACATAGGCTTCACGGATGAGAGCAGTACGGAATCCTGCTTCTATGAGTCGCAGACTGAAATCGATATCTTCCCCAAAACGCATGGTGCCATACCCTCCTAAGTGGTTGAATACATCTCTCGATACCCCAAGGTTAAAACTCCGCGGGTGGAATTTTTCCATTGATCGTTTGCCGCCTCGAATGCCACCCGTGGTAAAGAAGGAGGTCATTGCATAGTTGATAGCTTTCTGTATAGGGCTGAAGGTTGGGAGGGCAGCATCAGGACCACCGAATGCATCTGTTTGATTTGTTTCAAGAAATGCATAAACCGTTTTTAAATAGTGAGGAGGTATGATGCAGTCGGAATCGAAAAAAATGAGATAGTCGCCACTGGCTCTGAGTGCACCGGCATTTCGGGTGAGACCGGGGCCGCTGTTATTCTTTTCAAAGTAGTTGATCTTAAGCCGATCCGTATATTTCTTCACGACATGGTCTCCTTTTATAGTCGAACCATCTTCTGCTACGATCACTTCAAAATTATCAAAATTCTGTTTGCAGAGACTTTCCAACAACTCATCCAATTCATCAGGACGATTATAAAGGGGGATCACAATAGAAAAATACATAGGCTGACAGCAATTTGGTGATGCAAATCTAATGAATTTCATCCATATTCTGATGGTACTTTGGAGGATTCGGGGTTGAGATAAAAAATAAAACAAAATAAATGTGAAAATGTTTGAATATTTAAAAATAGACACTACCTTTGTCTAATTGGAAGATTGGGCGGTTGCTACGCCTAAAAGCATATCGAATTGAAATAACAGTTCTGAAAAAACTGTGGTTATCTATGGCAAAAAGTTCAGGCATACTTTTTTTTCTTGTCACCCTTTGGATGGCGCTCTCCTGCGGCAGCCCTGAGGGAACCTTTATCAAGGGTAAAATTGGGCATCTGGACTCAACCTACATTCTTGCTACTTACCTGTCGTCCGATTCTCTGGCGATTGACACCATTCCGGTAGACAGTAAAGGCCGTTTTAACCATGCGGTCAACCCCGATACCCTAACCGCTTATTCACTCTATCTCGATCATTATGAAAGTGCGGTAGTGGTATTTGCGGACAAGGATGACCGTATTACGGTGAACGGTGATGCACTATTGCCTGATCTGATCAAAGTCAGGGGGAACGAAGTGAACGATGCGCTCACACTATTTAAATCAGAAAATGAGGATCTGCTCAAACAACGCGAACTATTGCTCGCGAATCTGCGGCTAAGCAGTGAACTCGATACAGGTAACACTCTTTCACGTTCACGACAGGAGGAGTTGTTGAAACTCAATGTGCTGAATCATGAATTGGCATTAAGGGCGGAAGAATCCATCAAAGCCAATCCTGCAAAATTGTCAAGCCTCATTCTGATCAACAGTTTCTTTGTTCAGAGTGACAATCCCACGGTTCTTGAACGTGTGCTTGGTTACATGCAGGGAGAAATAATGCAAAGTGAGCTGGCCCTGAAACTGCAAGCATATTCCGAAATGATTAATCGCTCGGCTGAGGGTGCCAGGATGCCCTATTTCACCCTGAAAGATGAGGAGGGTGAGGAGATCCGATCGCACGATTTCAGAGGGAAGTATCTGTTGTTGTCATTTGTCTCTACTGCCGGCGATGATTCCCGTGAAATGATAGAGTTGTTGAAGGAGGAGTATGATCAGATGGATGAGGAAGAGGTGGCATTTGTCACCATCTACATCGACTCAGATGTTTATCCAATGGGTTATAGCGAGAGTGACTCTCTTGCCTGGATTACCATTCCCGAGAAGAGAGGCTGGGGAGCAGATATCGTGGAAAGTTACAACGTACAGTACATACCCTACAACATTCTGATTGATCCCGACGGGATTATCAAGGTGCGTAACATCCCTGCTCATGGTATCGCGGAAGTGATCGCGGAGGCTTCCGGAGAGTAAGTTTCATTCAAAACCCGGTTACATGCTGGTCAAGGTATTCGGAGCGGCTGTACAAGGTATTCACGCCACACTTATCACCATCGAGGTGAATGTCTCACGCGGCATCCGCTTTCTTCTGGTTGGACTTCCCGATGCATCTGTAAAGGAGAGCCACGAACGAATTGTATCTGCACTGGAGGTGAATGGCCTCCGTTTTCCCCGTCAGCAAGTTGTCATCAACATGTCACCGGCAGACATCCGCAAGGAGGGATCGGCATACGACCTACCCCTGGCGGTTGGAGTACTTGCTGCTTCCGGTGCGATCAGCAGCGATCGCCTTGCAGACTCATTGATGATGGGTGAGTTGTCACTCGACGGGAAGATCCTGCCCCTGAAAGGAGCCCTCTCCATTGCTGTGATGGCAAAAGAGCAGGGTTACACCAATCTGATACTTCCCGCATCCAATGCCAGAGAAGCTGCCGTAGTGGAGGGGATATCTGTTTACGGCGTGGAGAATATTCTTCAAGTGGTAGCGTTCTTCAGCGAGGAGAACAGTTTGCAACCTGTTGAGGTTGATCTGGAACATCTATTTCTGGAAGAACGACTCTCCTTTGAGTATGATTTCTCTGATGTGAAAGGTCAGGAAAACGTGAAACGGGCATTGGAGGTGGCTGCAACGGGTGGCCACAATCTGATCATGATTGGTCCCCCCGGTTCAGGAAAATCGATGATGGCCCGCAGGCTGCCCTCCATCCTCCCTCCTTTTGCGCTGGAGGAAGCACTTGAGACAACAAAGATACACAGCGTGGCCGGTAAAATGGGACAACACCTCGCATTGATGGCCCGACGCCCCTTTCGCTCTCCTCATCACACCATCTCCGATGTGGCAATGGTGGGAGGTGGTTCCTGGCCACAACCGGGAGAGATCAGCCTGGCCCACAACGGTGTTCTTTTTCTGGACGAACTTCCCGAGTTTAACCGCAACGTGTTGGAGGTGATGCGTCAGCCGTTGGAGGATCGCAAGATCGTCATTTCACGAGCCCGTTCTTGCGTGGAGTATCCGGCCAACTTCATGTTGGTGGCAGCAATGAACCCCTGTCCATGTGGCTATCACAACCATCCTGATAAAGAATGTGTATGCACTCCCGGTGCCGTACAACGTTACCTCAACAGGATTTCGGGCCCTTTGCTCGACCGTATCGACATGCATGTAGAGATTGTGCCGGTACCATTTGAGAAAATGGCTGCCAAAGGAGAGACCGAAAAGAGTGAGACAATTCGCCAGAGAGTAATACGTGGACGTGAGATTCAACGCGAACGGTACAAAAAGATCAGTGGTATATACTGCAACGCCCAGATGAGTAACAAGATGCTCCATCGATTTGCACAGCCTGATGAAACGGGGCTGAAGCTGTTGAAAGTTGCCATGGAGCAACTATCTCTTTCAGCTCGCGCCTACAGTCGCATTCTCAAAGTGGCACGCACTATTGCCGATCTTGCGGGTAGCGAGTCGGTCAGGCCAGGACACCTTGCGGAAGCGATCAGTTACCGTAGTCTCGACAGAGAATCCTGGATTGGTTATTAGTTTCTATCGCTTCTCGAAGTGATGATCATCGTAATATTTCGAGAAACCGTGACCCCAGTAGAAGCCTTTCTCGGCAAAAGCCTTCACAACCGGATGGCCGGGGTAGAGCGTACCGTTGACGGTGGTGTCGGAGAGTGCTCCGGAGGGTTTGTTGGGGCGATTCACTTTTTTCCATCGAAGAGGATTGAAGCGAGGATTGATATCTATTGCCATGCCATGCGCATGCTTTGAATAGGTGATGTCACGGAAGCAAAAACTGTAACTGTTGTTGTCAGCCATCGAGAGGCTGTCATTCCAGTTGTACCTCACCACCGGAATTGCTTTCTCAATCACAAAACCCTCATCCAGCATAAAGGTGAAAAGATTCCTGATGTCGGCTGATATGTTCCTGTTGCACAGGATCTGTCCCTTGTGAATCTCTCCATCTACAGAGAGGTAAAGGACTTCCAGCAGTTCCAGTTGAGCAATGATCTCATCGGGTGCTTTCGTTCCCGCGATGGCTTCTTCGAAACTGTAATTGGCATCGACGATAGTGTCTGCCGGACTAACAATTGTCTCAACAGCTGTTGTTTGCAGTTCAGGTGACTGATCTGGCTCTTTTTTCTCTGACCCACTACAGGCATGGATGAGAGGCAACAACAACAAAAGATGAAGTGTGGTTCGCAAGGGGTAAATTATCAATGTGATAGACATGTACAGGTGTAATCACACCCGACAGAAATATTAACTCAGTTCGAGTCCAAACTCATCAGAAAGCTTCTGGAGAGAAGAGTTCTGTTTAGTCATCTCGTCAAAGATCTCACGAGAAGTGAGTGCCTTGCGGATGGCATTTCCCTCAGCAATCCTTATAGACATGGTGATCTCTCCGTTGTCTAATTTCTCCCGCAGAAAGGAGAGAATGGAGTGACTGTTGTCGTTGAGGTATTGACTGTTCAATTCCGTGTTCACCTCCACTTCGAAGAGCTCCTCACCAATCAATCGTGGCAGATAAAGCGACATGGTGTTTTTTAGCAGCTTTTCATCGGTGAGTTTCTCTGCAAATTCTTTCCAGGCTGCCAACAATTCCCCTTCGCTGAAGTGACGCGATCCGGAGATCTCTTTTACCTCACCAGTTGATTCGGGTTCACTCACTTTATTTTCGGAGAGTGAACTGAGTGAAACACCCATGCCGGAAACTGAGGTGTATCTTTTTTTCTGTGAATTACCCTTCACGGGAGGGGGAGCTGCAGCATAGGCTCTTCCTTCAGGATCAATCACTGTCGGTTGTGAGGTGGTAAGCGCTGTTGTATTTTCTGGTGGTTTATCTGCTGTGGTAACCTGCTGCGTTGACTCCTTGATGGGTTTGCTTGTAGCGATTGTAGCAGATTGGTTGCTGCTATTTTTGCGCCCTGTCTCGATCGGTTTCAGACCCTTTTTTTTTTCATCCTTCACCCCTGTGCCTCTTTCGGTGAGCTGGCACATTTTGATTAACATCAGCTCCAGCATTAGGCGCTTGTTTTTGCTGATTCGGTAGTTGAGGTCACAATCGTTGGCAATGGCAATTGCTTCGTAGAGAAATGCATTGCTGCATCTTTTAGCCATCCCGGTATAACGGTCCCGAATGGAAGCTCCCACCTGGAATAACCCTGCAGTTACCGGATCCCTGCTGACCAGAAGATCACGGAAATGTGAGGCAATGCCGCTGATGATGTACTGTCCTTCAAACCCCCTGTTGAGTATGTCGTTCAGTATCAGAAGAGATTCACTCACGTTCCCTGCCAGTATTGCCTCAGTAAGATTGAAATAATATTCGTAATCCAGTACGTTCAGATTTTCAATCACCGACTGATAGGTGATCTTTCCACCCGTGTAGCTTACCGTCTGATCGAAAATGGAGAGCGCATCGCGCATTCCCCCATCAGCCTTCTGAGCGATGATGTTGAGTGCCTCTGCTTCGGCGGTTACTCCCTCTTGCGCTGCCACATGTTGCAGATGATCCACGATGTCACCGATGCTGATACGGTTGAAGTCATAGACCTGGCAGCGGGAGAGAATGGTCGGGATGATTTTATGTTTCTCCGTGGTAGCCAGGATAAAGATGGCATGTGCCGGCGGCTCCTCCAGTGTTTTTAGAAAAGAGTTGAACGCTGCCGGGGACAACATGTGCACCTCATCGATGATGTAGACTTTGTAGCGACCAATCTGAGGAGGTATCCGAACCTGGTCTATCAGTGTGCGGATGTCATCTACCCCGTTGTTGGAGGCGGCATCCAACTCGTGGATGTTGTAGGAGCGTTGCTCGTTGAAGGCTACGCACGATTCACAGGCGTTGCAGGCTTCATGTTCAGCTGTCGGATTCAGGCAGTTGATCGTCTTGGCAAAGATGCGGGCACAAGTGGTCTTACCCACTCCCCTGGGACCACTGAAGAGGTAGGCGTGTGCCAGTTTGTTGCCGGCAATGGCATTTCTCAGTGTGGTGGTGAGTGCATTCTGACCCACTACGCTATGGAATGTGGAGGGCCTGTACTTTCTTGCTGAAACGATGTAATTATCCATGTATGAATCGGACAAAGTATGAGTTACAAATATACGAAAATTATTGGTTCTCTCAATTGAGGCATGCTTCATTCATCCACTTATCTCTCTTTTTTTACTACCTTTACTCCCGTAACCACATAGCATCAAGGATAATGAAAAACCTTACCTACTTTGCCTGTTGCACCTGCTTTGCCATTTTTGCCCTCCTTGCCTGTTCATCGAGTAAAAAGAGCGGATTGGAGACACATCAGGTTTATGAAACACAAACAGTGGTACCCGATACCTTTGTGTTGCCGCACCTGCCTGAAACGCTTACCGATCCTGACGAAAGAAGAGCGTTTCTGATAACACATTACTGGGATCGGTTCGATTTTTCCGACAGCACCCTCACTCGAAAACCGGCAATCACGGAACAGGCTTTTGTCGATTACATCCATATCCTTGGTTTTTTGCCTGCCGGTGAATCCGACGGACCACTTATCAATACTCTGGACAGGGCGCAAGCTGATACCAACATGTACCTTTACTTTGTCTCGTTGATGGAGAAGTATTTCTATGATCCCAATTCTCCTTTTCGCAACGAAGAGCTTTATATTCCCGTGTTGAAAGAGTTCAGCAGCTCCCCTCTGCTTGGTGAGGCTGACCGCTCTCGTTACCTCCTTCAGCTCGAGATGACACAGCTCAACAGAGTGGGTGAAAAGGCAAACAACTTCACGTTCATGCTACCATCGGGTGAATCCCGAAACCTGTGGGATATCAATAGCCAATATCTGCTGCTACTCTTTTCCAATCCCGGTTGCCCCACCTGTGAAACTGTCATCCAATACCTGGATGGTTCACCGGTCCTGAAAAAAGCCTTCTCGTTGAACAGTCCCACACGGAACATGCTTACCGTTCTAACCATTTACCCCGACAGTGAACCGGATGAGTGGAGAGATCATCTGCCTCAGATGCCGCAACAATGGTTGCATGGCTACGATCCCGGGATGGCAATTACACGAGACAGACTTTATGATATCAAGGCGATCCCGACCATCTACCTGTTGGACAGCGACAAGAAAGTGATTCTCAAAGATTGTTCCCTCGAAGCTGTAGAGTCCTTCTTTTCCGTAATAGATTGACAGTGAGCCGTTAAATAGATAATAAGTAATTATATTAACATTCATAAGGTTTCTTTTTGGGGAAAATGTGCGTTCGTAAGCAAAAGTAAGCTACTTTTGCAGACCAATTTTACCTGCTTTTAGCGAAAAGTAGGTGTAGACAAGAGGTTTAGCATGCTGCGAGAAGCAACAGCTGAATCTGAATAGTAATCAAATTATTTTTTTATGAAGTATGTGAACTTTTGCCTTGCAGCAATTCTTTCACTTGCGCTCTCATCAGGATCTGTAAAAAGAGATCTGCCATCCATAGGTTATCATCCCGGAGAAATGTTTCCTGACATCATTTTGACGGACTCGGAAGGAGAGAGCCTTGCACTGCATGAATTGAAAGGTAAAAAAGTTGTGCTGAATTTCTGGGCCAGTTACGATGCCCAATCCCGTGCAGCCAATGTTCAGCTCTATAATTTCCTTTCAGGAAACAACACAGATGTCACATTCATTTCGGTATCCTTTGATGAAAACCCGAATGTGCTGGAGCGGACACTGGCTATGGATCACCTGGAGAAGATTCTCTGTTACCGAGAAACCAGCGGTGCAGGTTCTGAGCTCTACCGGAATTTCAGCTTCAAGAATGGTTTCAGGAGCTATCTGATCGACGAACAAGGTGTGATCACCGCAATGAACATCGATCCGAATGACCTGCAAACTTTCCTTTGAGGTTTAACGAAAAAGTAAAAGGGTTGTCTCTGTAAAAGAAGACAACCCTTTTTTTATAGTCATATTTTGCTGCTCGTTAATTCCATTTGCTGAGGCTCTTTTGCTTCTTCACCTCTGTAGCAACAGCTGCCGGAAGTTTACTGAAAAAGGTGAATCCTGTTTCCTTTTCCAACTCCTCCACAGAGAGCACGCTCCTGGTATAATCGATACCGGTAGTGCTGTTCTCCATCTTGAATGCGATGGTGTTGTACTCGCCTGTCTGCTTGTTCATTCGGCAAAGTGTCTTATAGAGGTATTTTGGAATGGCAGCTTTTCTACCGGCAGCATCCAGCGCATAGTTGATCGCTTCAGGCGGGGATGGCAGGATAGATCCGGTAACCACATAGAGGGTATCATACCCGGTCTGTTTGCTCCAGTATCGTACTTTCTCCTCAAGATCATTCCAGGTGGTGGCATTCATCTCGCCGTTCTGAGCTACCATATTGGTGAAATAAAAGGTTGTCCTGTTCAGGTTCAGACTGGCACTTCTACTGGCACTGGGCAGCATGTGTCCCCTGCTTACCGTACGTGTCTGCCATTTGGATGAGAGATCGGGTTGATACCCCACCGGTATCAGCGGGTCATATTGCCAGTCGTCTGTTCGATTGCCCGAACGCATGAAGGAGGGATGAAGGGGATAGGCTACCCAAACTGGATAAATATCTTCTATATCATAATGAATGGTGTAATTCCTCACCTCACCTGTGGCATTGCTGTTGTTGAGCCAACTGAGATTGCTGATCATGTGGGTCACCTGGTACCTGTCAGAAGGGATGGTTCCGCCGGCTGGCACTGGTGTCTCCATGAAGATCTGTGCGGCCGTGAGGTCACTATCACCCGAATCGGCAGGGATAACGGGAGGAGGATTGGAGCTACTCACCGGATACAAGGTATAAGCCTCTTCACTACTCCCTTCATCAAGAGGGGATGACACTTTCAGGTTGCCCTCACTGAGCTCCACGCCATAACTGTAGACATAATTTTGCTTCCTCGTCAGGGGAATGATCCATTTGTATAGTGACGCATCCACCGTGATGGTCAGTTCCACACTGTCACCCTCTGAGGGAAGTAAGAATCCGCTGACGATTCTCTCGCTTCCTGTGCCGGTGATTTCCAGTGGGATGATGCCACTGCTTCCCTCCTGCACTGCCAAGGAGCCATCATTCAGAGAGATTGTTCCTTTTGTGTATCCTTTTAAATTGGCCTCCAGATTACCGGTGAACAATGTTTCATCCAAAGTGCTAATCCGGATGTATATCCGCTGTAGCAGATGGACGAAGATCAACTTGTTCACCATGTTCTTGTTTGCAGATGTGATACCTTGTAGATTGTTGCTGTAGAGAATGTCTTGCGGATCAGTGGAGAGGTCGACCGGAAGTGTGTTGCCGCTTAGTCCTGGATTGTACGGGTAGTAGGCGATGATGTTAAACGAATCCTCACCCTTGGGGAAATAGATGGGACTGTTGGAAGAACTGAAATAACCGGTGCCATTCGTGCTGAATGGTATGTTGCGATGATTGGGGTTCCCCTCGGTGTAAACGCCTATCTGTGCGCCCTGCTGCCACTCCATCACTACCCCGGATGGTGTAGAATTCCCTTCAACGATAGTTGAGGGGAAGGCAAGCTGAGTTTCATATTGGGTGACATGACCGGGGTCTTTATCACATCTTACCACGAAAAAGAGCAGTAAGAGTAATAAAAAGGAGGTTTTTTTCATATTTAAGGATTCTGTTGGTTGTTATATCGTTGAACGATGCAATAAAAATAAAACAAATTGATGGAATAACAATTTTTTATTGTTTATTTCCACAATTAAAAAAGTTATGTCGGCAATAGCCGACATAACGAATATTCAAATCTTCCGGAGTCATTATCTCCGGTAATGACAGTAAGAGTGGATGTTCCTGACTTGTCCCCTTCAAATTTAGTGCGGTCATAAAATGCAGTAAATCAGCG
>DAINAS010000002.1:0-200663 GCA_036733365.1 Proteiniphilum sp. | reverse complement strand
GTTTAATTTGCTGATTTTCAGAATAAATATCTATTATTCAGCAGACCCTAATTATTGGAGTGGATATAAGGGTGCAATAAGGGTGCAATAAGGCTAGAGACTCTGAGAACCTTGTTTCGTCCTGAAATATGAGACGGCCTCACCCACCAATGTTCAACGAAATATATATGAACTATATATTTTCAAATTCTATACGCAACAGCAGAACTGTGCTAGATTTTAAACCCAAGTTTAAATTATGGAATCAACGTGAGAACAGAAATGAATCTTTATTGTTTATAGTGAATAAATATAGTGGCATTACCGGATTCCATTCTCACAATTGTTTTTAGCATCTATCTCCGGTTCAACTGACGCAATATTTTAAACCAGAAAACCCATCCCATAACAATGAGAAAACCGATACTGTCACTGCTCTTACTGCTAATTACGTTGCTCTCCCATGCGCAGCAGGGAAGGATTGAAGGGCGTGTATACAATGAGAAGAACAACGAGCCGCTGGAGTTTGCCACCATCCAGATTCAGGGCACCCTGACCGGTTCCACCACCGACCTGGAGGGCAGGTTTATCTTCACCGGCATCGACCCCGGATTCGTGCGGCTGATCGTCAGCTACGTGGGGTTTGAGACTACCGTTTCGGCAGAGATACAGGTGCAGGGAAACCAGACCGTTTTTATCGACATCGCCGTACCGGAGTCATCCACCCTGATCAACGAGGTGGTGATTCGCCCCAACGTGAACCTGAAGAAGATAGAGAGTCCCGTTTCATTTGCCACGGTGAGTGTCAAGGATATCGAGAAGGCTGCCGGTGTGAACCGTGACGTCTCAAAGGTACTGCAGACCCTGCCGGGCGTGGGGGCCACCGATCCCAACCGGAACGACCTGATCGTGCGCGGTGGCGGTCCATCAGAAAATGTCTTCTACCTCGACGGGGTGGAGATTCCCATCATCAATCACTTCGCCACGCAGGGCTCCTCAGGGGGTGCAGTGGGAGTGATCAACCCCGACTTCGTGCGGGAAATCAACTTCTACACCGGCGCCTTCCCTGCCAGCCGCCCCAACGCGCTCAGCTCTGTGATGGACATCCGTCAGAAGGACGGGAGCGCCGACCGCATCCATACCCAGCTTGCCGTGGGAGCCTCCGATGCCGCCTTCACCCTGGATGGTCCCATCGGTGAGAAATCGACCTTCATCGTCTCTGCCCGCCAGTCCTACCTGCAGCTCCTCTTCAAGCTGATTGGCCTCCCTTTCCTGCCGACCTACAACGACTTCCAGGTGAAGTACAAGTACAAGATCGACCAGAAGAACGAGCTCTCCTTCATCGGCATCGGCGCCATCGACAACATGACACTCAACACCGGCCTGCAGGAAACTGGCACCGAGGCTCAGAAGTACCTGCTCAGCTACCTACCCATCTATGAGCAGTGGAACTACGCCGTGGGAGCTGTCTACAAGCATTTCAGCGACCGTTATTTCGACACCTGGGTACTGAGCCGGAACATGCTGCGCAACAACAACTACAAGTATGAGGAGAACGATGAGTCGCGCCCCAAAATCTCGGACTACCGTTCCGATGAGGCGGAGAACAAGCTGCGCTTCGAGCGGAGCTACCCCGACCTGCCGGTGAAGATCCTGGTGGGTGCCGGTGTCACTTACTCACACTACACCAACAGCACCAATCGAAAGGCATTCGTGGAGGGCTCGCTCACCGACCTGATCTACAGCACCAACCTCAACCTCTGGTCCTACCAGGCATTCATACAGGCATCGGACACCTACCTCGACGACAGGCTCTCCCTCTCACTCGGTGTCAACACCATTGGCAACAACTACAACAAAAATATGGGGAATCCCCTGAATCAGATCTCCCCAAGGTTTTCCGCCTCCTACCGGATTAACGATAAATGGGACCTCAACGGCAACGTCGGGCGATATGCCATGCGACCTGCCTACACCACGCTGGGCTACAAGGATGCAGAGGGCAACTTCGTCAACCGGAACGAGCAACTGAAGCATATCATCTCCAACCAGGCGATCGCCGGTTTCGAGTACAGGCCAACCGATGTGACACGATTCAACCTGGAAGGGTTCTACAAGCAATATGTCAACTACCCCCTCTCGGTGAGAGAAGGGATCAGCATCGCCGGCAAGGGTACTGACTACGGACAGATCGGCGACGAGGAGATCATCTCCACCGGCAAGGGACGAGCCTACGGGATTGAGTTCTCCGGGAAGCTGTTCGACTGGAAGAAGCTCAACAGCACGGTGACCTACACGCTCTTCAAGAGTGAGTTTACCGACAGCGAGGGTACCTACCGCCCCTCCAACTGGGATACCCGTCACATGGTGAACCTGATCGGGAGCTACCGCCTGCCGCGCAACTGGAACATCTCCATGCGCTGGCGATATGTGGGGGGTGCCCCCTACTCGCCCGTCGACATGGAACTCTCCAGCAGCAAGGCGGCCTGGAGTGTCACCAACCAGGCCTACATTGACTATGCGAACTACAACACCCTGCGGCTCGGTGACTCTCACCAACTGGACTTACGAATCGACAGGGAGTTCTATTACAACCGCTGGATGCTCAACCTCTATGCAGACGTACAGAACGCCTATAACTTCCAGTCGGATAACCCACCCATTTACACCAATAGGACACCGGAAGGAGTGGTGATGGATTCATCATACGATCCCAGTATCCCCGAAGGGAGGCAGGAACTGAGGAAAATAGAGACCTACAGTGGCACTGTGCTTCCCACCATCGGGATCATTGTCAAATTTTAAAGTGCTACAACTATGCGAACAATATCATTTATCCTGTTGATGATCCTTTCCGGCAGCATGCTAACAGCGCAAGAGAGACCGGAAGCATCCACGACAGTTGAAAAACAAGCAGCAAGATCTGAAATTCTGCTGCAGGCAGAAAAAGGGAAACAACACAACCATCCACTATATGCGATCTGGCTGGCCGACAGCTGCGGCCGTTACATCCAAACACTATTTGTCTCTGAAAGCATCGGCAAAGGGGTGTTCAAGCGGGGTAGCAGACGTACCGGCAGATGGATGCCGGGAGAGATTGCACGACCTGCCTCACTACCCTACTGGATTCATCAACGCAATGTAACCAACGAAAAGGGGACATTACTCCCCACCACCCAATCACCTGTTGCCGATGCATATACCGGTGCAACACCAAAAAACTCATTCAAGAAGCGGCTACAAAGTGATCAGCCACTTCGGGGAAAGTACCGGATCTACCTGGAGGTGAACCAGTCATGGGACTGGAATGAATACTGGACCAACAACCGCTACCCCGGCAACAAAGAGTATATGACCTCCAGCCAGCCTGCCTTGGTATACATGGCTGAGATCGACAGCGACCACCCGGGTCTATCAGTACCCCTCACACCTATCGGACACAGCCACTATGCCGGTGAAAACGGAAAACTGTTCACCGACCTGAGCACGATCACCACCGCTCTTGATATCCTTAAAGAGGTCTCTGTCAGCATCAGATAAGGATGGCTTCAGCACAAAAAAAAATACTCCTGAACAGAATATGTTCAGGAGTATTTTTTTGAGCGAAAGACGGGACTCGAACCCGCGACCCCGACCTTGGCAAGGTCGTGCTCTACCAACTGAGCTACTTTCGCAATATGTTCCCGAAGGTAGTTACTTATGCAAACTGTTGCTTTTCCGAATCAGGCTCTCTTGCCGATATCACGGTCAGCATCTTGTTTGAATTTGCGGGTACAAAGATAATGCATTGTTTGATGATTGCAAAAAAAAGCGACTAAAATTTTAACAGAGACACTATTTTTTGGAGGTAAACTGCATCCGTCTCAGAAAATGCTGCAAGGCGGTCGCTATCGACGTCGAGCACGGCACAAACCTCACTCCCCTTGAAAACAGGCACCACGATCTCAGAACGGGATAGCGAACTGCAGGCAATGTGACCCGGGAACTGATCCACATCAGGAATGAGCAATGTCTGCCCCTCCTTCCAGGCCATACCGCAGACACCCTTTCCATAAGCAATCCGGGTACAGGCTACGGGCCCCTGGAAAGGTCCCAGCACCAGCTGTTCTCCCTCAACCCGGTAGAAACCGACCCAGAAAAAGTTGAAAGTCTCTTTCAGTGCTGCTGCAACATTTGCCATATTGGCCACCATATCAGATTCATCTTCGATGAGAGCCTTCAATTGGGGTATCAATGACTCATATTTCTCCTTCAACGAACCCTTCTCTGCTATGTATAAATCTTCTGCCATCTGGTATTGTTGTATGAATGTGAAAAATCGCACCGCCGGTTAAGGCAGCGCGATTAAATTTAATATTCCTTCAGCTCGATTACTGAGCCTGTTCCTGTGCTTCCTGAATCATCTTGGCATTGGGCAGGATAAACACCTCTACACGGCGGTTTTCAGCCCTGCCGGCAACAGTGTTGTTGTCAGCCACCGGTTGCGTGGAACCAAATCCTTCGTAAACCATGCGAGTGCCGGAGACACCCTTTGAAATCAGGTAATTGTACACAGATTCAGCGCGACGTTCCGACAAGGGGTTGTTGATGGCATCGCTGCCGGTACTGTCGGTATGTCCGTAAATCCTGACGTCGGTATCAGGGTTGTTCAGCAATGATGTGGCGAACTTGTCGAGCGAAGTACGGGAAGCAATGTTCAGGGTGCTTGAGTTGGTGGCATAGAGAATGCCTGATTCAAAAGTGACCTTGATAGCTTCACCTTCGTTTACTTTCTCCACCTGAGCACCTTCAATCTGCTCCAGTTCGGCTGCCTGTTTGTCCATCTTGTTGCCGATGATGGCTCCGGCCGTTCCGCCCAGCACAGCTCCGATACCGGCTCCAATGGCAGCTCCTTTGCCACCTCCGGCAATGGCACCCACACCGGCACCTACGGCAGCACCAGCACCGGCACCGATTCCGCCACCCTGTACTGTTCTGTTCAATCCACAACTGGAGAATATCATCGCACCTCCCAAGAGAGCAATGGCAAATACTTTTGAAATTTGTTTCATAGTTTTTCTTGTTTATTTAAGAATTGCAAAATATAATGTCATCTCTGTCTGACAGATAGAGATCCTCAATCGAACAAGTTAAGGGTATCACAGTAGGCTAGTTCACCCGAAACGATGGCCTCAATCTGTTCGTCGGTATAGTCTTTGATACCATCCTTGCGGGCATTCTTCAGAATGTATTCCAGCAACTCATCCTCATCGATCTCGATTTCGGTGTCATCGTTCTCATCCAGGAATCCCTTCTCTTCGTAGAACTCATACACCAAGTCGACAATGTAGTTAATTTCATCGTCAGAGAGTTCACTCTTCATCTCTTCGGGTAAATTTTCCCTGATAAATTTCAGCGAATCATCCTCATCATACTCGAGCACTTTTTTTTCTTCACTCATAACCTTAATATTTATCAGTTTGTTATTCAAAACTTCATCTGTTTCACCAGAAAGCCTCACTCATTAAAGCGTAGAATGGTCTTTTCATCTGGGGCAAATTCATAGTTAGAACAATCATCCCAAAAATTAGTTCACCCTCCATCTTGCAGGGAGACTAAAAAAGCCGGGAGCAGATACTCCCGGCCAAAATGGAATCAGAAATCTGATCTCTTATCGGTAATTGCGTTTAGCATTCTCTTTTGCCTTCTCGCGTGCCTGCTTCTCCTGCAGTTTCTGTGCTTCGGCAAGTCGTGCCATGAAACCCGATTTCTTTTTCGGTTTCTTCTTGTTGGCTTCCAGCTCTGCGAGTATCTTATCCTCGTTGATGGTCTGTTTCATGATCAGGGTGATCACAATGGTGTAAAGCGTGGATAGGAAATAGTAATAGTTCAGACCTGCGGGATAGGAGTTCAAGAAGAAGAACATGAATACCGACATGAAGATGGGCATGTACTTCATCCCGGGCATTGTCTGTGCACCGGTGTCGGTCATGCTCATGTTGTACTTGGTGTAGAAGACGTTCACCACCGTCATCAACAGACAAAAGATGCTGATGTGGTTGCCCAGGTACTTGGTCACGAAGGGGATATCACCGCTCCATGAGATCAGCGAATCGAAGGTGGAGAGGTCGTCGGCCCAGAGGAATCCCTGCTGGCGCAACTCGATGGCCGAGGGGAAGAAGAAGAAGAGGGCCAGCAATACCGGCATCTGGATCAGCATGGGAAGGCAGCCGCTCATCGGGCTTACCCCCACCTTGTTGTAAAGCTCCATGGTGGCTTGCTGACGCTTCATCATCATATCCTGCTCCTTGCCGGGGAATTTTTTCTCCAGCTCCTGTATCTGCGGGCGCAATACCCTCATCTTGGCGGAGGAGATGTAGGATTTGTAGGTGAGCGGTGAGATCACCAGTTTCACCATCAGCGTCAGGATCAGGATGATCAGCCCCATGCTCCAATTCAGGGAGAGGAAGAAATTGAAGACGGGAATCACGAGCCACTTGTTCACCCAGCTCAGCCAACGGTAACCCAGGTAAACGGTCTCCTCCAGTTCCAGCTTTTGCGAGCTGTCGCTCACCCCTTTGTCGTAGGCCTTCAGCGTGTTAAAATGTACCGGCCCGAAATAGTAGTTGAAACCGGCGGTGATCAAGTCACTCTCGGCACTCAACTCACCCGGCACCCATACCTCGGCAGCATAGGATTTGATATGGTCGGGATCATCCAGCACTTTCGAAGTGAGGATGGTATTGCTGAAGGGTTTCTCGCCGATTACAATCGCAGAGAAGTACTGATCCTTGAAGGCAAACCATTTAAGCGGATCTGAAAGCTCCTTTTTATCATCTTTCGATTCGCTCATCTTCTGCACATCCTGACGGTCGTATTTGTAATGAATGCGCGCGTAGCGATTCTCGAACATCCTCCCTTTCTCCTGTTGACGGATATCCTGCTCCCAGAACATCTTGAAGTTGGTGAGGCTCTCCGGATGAAGGGCATTGCGCATGCCGGCTACACGCACCTCGAAAGCCATCATGTACTCATCGGCAGGCAACGTGTAGATGAAGTCGATGTATTGCCCCGGTGTGGTCTGCAACCGCATGGTCACACTGTTCCCGTCTGCATTCCGGATAGGGGTGAACACCTCCGTTTCGGTTGAGAGGCGTACACTGTTGCGGTTGAAGAGATCCATGTTAAAACGGGCCTCATCATTCTGGAAAAGATAAAGGCTGTCACCGGTATGTTGCAGGTATTCCTTGAGCTGTACCGACCGGATGCTTCCTCCCAGGGTGTTGAGCCGGATCCTTACCTTTTCGTTCTCGAGTACCACCGTTTGTTCGGTTTTATCGGAGGATGCCGTCAGCGAGAGCGAATCGGAATAAGCAAGGCTTGCAGCGACCGTGGTATCGGTGGCAGTCGCAGGTGTTGCGGCAGCGGCACCGAAGAAATCGGCGGCATTGCTTCCCTGGGTTGACTCACCTACATTTTCAAGGGTGTCATCGACACTGTTTGCAGTGACAGCCGCACGCTCCATTTCGACGAGTGCAAGTGAGTCCTGCATCCGTTTCTGCGCAGCAATTTGTTCCTGTGAGGGTCTGTTGTAAATAGAAAAGCCGATGATAATCGCCGTAATCAGCAGCAATCCTATGATAGTATTTTTGTCCATATTTCAGTTGTCAGCAGCCGGTAGCTGCAAAGTGATAAGCTATTTTTTCTTTCTCAATTCTCTTGTTTCTGATGCCGCCAGCACAAAACTCATAAACAGTGGGTTGGGCGAAATAACCGTACTGTTGTATTCCGGATGATACTGTGTTCCCAGATACCAACGCAAGGAGGGTACTTCCACCACCTCCACCAGGTCTGAATCGGGGTTGATGCCGCTGCATTTCATTCCGGCTGCCTCATAACTCTCCTTGTAGGCATTGTTGAACTCATAACGATGCCGGTGGCGTTCCTCAATCTTCGATTTTCCGTACGCTTTGTATGCCAGCGATCCTTTCTTCAACAGACAATCGTACGCTCCCAAACGCATTGAGGCACCCATATTGGTGATATGCTTCTGTTCCTCCATCAGATCGATCACCTTATGGGGTGTCATGGGATCCATCTCGGTGGAGTTGGCTCCTTCGAGTCCCAGTACCGATCGGGCATATTCTATCACCATGCACTGCATCCCCAGGCAGATACCAAACGTGGGAACATCGTTTTCACGGGCATAACGCAACGCGACAAACTTTCCCTCGATACCCCGCTGGCCAAAGCCTGGTGCGATCACGATGCCATCGGCATCGCCAAGCATCTCGTCTGCATTTTCGTCGGTAATCTTTTCGGAATGACAAACATCCAACACCAGCTGCCTGTCGTTGTATATGGCAGCCTGGGACAATGACTCATTGATCGACTTGTAAGCGTCCGGCAGTTCGGCATACTTGCCCACCAACTTGATACGCACCTCTTTGCGCGCATCTTTTCGCTTCTGGAGGAAAGCCTTCCATGGTTCCAAGTCGGCGGGTTCACCCACTGGCATGTTCATCTTGCGCAGTACAATCTCATCCATCCCCTGCTTCTGCATCATCACCGGCACCTCGTAGATGGTGGAAACGTCGACCGACTGCATCACGGCACCCTGCTCCACGTTGCAGAACAGAGCCACCTTGTCCAGTACACCCTTGCTCAGCTTCCTGTCGGTACGCAACACCAGCATGTCGGGTTGAATACCGAGCGACTGCAACTCCTTCACCGAATGTTGTGTGGGTTTGGTCTTCACCTCACCGGCAGCAGCAATGTAGGGCACATAGGTAAGGTGCAGGCAGAAGCAATTTCTGCCCAGCTCCCAGCGGAGTTGGCGCACTGCTTCTAGGAAAGGAGTCGACTCGATATCACCCACCGTTCCACCGATCTCTGTGATCACGAAATCGAACTTTTTCTTCACACCGAGCAACTTCACGTTCCGTTTGATCTCATCGGTAATGTGGGGAATCACCTGCACTGTTTTGCCCAGGTAATCACCACGACGCTCTTTCTGGATCACATTCTGATAGATGCGTCCGGTGGTGATGTTGTTGTCTTTGGTGGTTTGTATGTTCAGGAATCGCTCATAATGCCCCAGGTCGAGGTCGGCTTCATGTCCGTCGATGGTGACATAGCATTCACCATGTTCATAGGGATTCAGTGTCCCGGGATCCACATTGATGTATGGGTCGAACTTCTGAATGGTTACCTTATACCCTCTTGCCTGTAACAGCTTTCCGAGTGATGCCGCAATAATTCCCTTACCCAGAGAGGAAACAACGCCGCCTGTAATAAAAATATACTTAGTATCAGCCACGATTGGGGTAATTTTGTATGATCTGTTTTATGAAGATGCAAAGGTACAAAAAAAGAGAGAGTGATTTGGCTGATGTCATAAAAAAATAGAAGCGCTGCAGAATGATGGTTCTCAATTGGCCATCATCAGCAATTCCATGTTCTCACAACGCATGATCTTGCCCGGGAATGCTTCTACGATGGAATAGTTGTGCGTTGACATGATAACTGCCGTACCTCTCTCTGCAATCTCATGCAAGAGTGATACAATCTGGCTTCCCGTTTCCGGATCGAGGTTACCCGTAGGTTCATCGGCCAGGATCAGTGCCGGAGAGTTGAGCAATGCACGGGCAATCACCACACGTTGTTGCTCGCCTCCTGAGAGTTCATGCGGCATCTTGTAGGTCTTGTTTTGCATCCCCACCTGTACCAACACCTCGTGGATGCGGTCGCTGATCTCCCGTTTGTTCTTCCAGCCGGTGGCCCTGAGCACGAATTCCAGGTTCTTCTCCACCGTACGGTCAATCAACAACTGAAAATCCTGGAAGACAATTCCGATCTTGCGACGCAGAAAAGGAACCAGGCGGCGTTTGATCGTGGTCAGTTCATAATCGAACACACGTGCGCTGCCCGACTCTACGGGCAGCTCCGCATACATGCTTTTCATCAGGGTACTTTTACCCGATCCCACCTTTCCGATGATGTAAAGAAAGTCGCCACGGTTCACCGTGAGGTTTACGTTCCGGAGGATGATGTTCTCCTCGCGGCTAAGTTGTACGTTTGAATAGTTTACCAGTTGCTCCTGCGCCATTATTTAATAAATTGTATCGTAAAGGGATATTTCCAGTACTCACCGTTGTTTGCTTTTACTGTTGCAATGACCACGAAAACAGCATATAAAACACCCAGGACAATGGCTACGGGAATACCGATGACAGTAATGGTCAGTATGAGCGCGTAGATCGCGTAACTGATGATTGCATTGAGGATGTTTTTGCCATGCAGATCTACATGTGCGTTCACATCCTTCTGGGTTGTCCACATGATGATGGGCACCACGAAACCGGCCAGCGGCACGATGGCGCCGGCAAACTGTGAGAGATGCATCAGCATCAGGTAAGTGTTTTCAGTCAGCCCAAACAGAGGTTGTTTTCCACTGTTTGTGTGAGAGGTCTCATCGTTCAGCATTTTTGCTTTCTCACGCTGGTATTCCTCTTCAGTGATGCTACCTTTTTCTCTCAACTCATCCAGAATTTTTAAATCTTCGTACTTCATAAGGCATTTAATTTAATTATCCAACAACAAAGAATCTATCACTTGTACCATATGGTTGAATTCTTCTTCTTTGAAAAGACGGGTGAGCATCACGATCTTACCCTCCCTGTCGATGATCACATTGCGGGTGATGCCGGCCTCTTTCTCGGCATAACGACCGAAGATGGAGGCATCCGGATCAAGTCCGATGGGATAGGTGACACCGGTTGCGTTGACCAACTCCTTCACCTTCTCAACAGGCTCTTCACGATCAATGCCATAGAGGGCAAAAGAGGGATTGTGCTTGTGACGCTGCCATATCTCTGATTCAATATAGGGCATCTCTTTTCTGCAAACGCCACACCAGCTGGCAGTGAATTGCAGCATCACCACTTTGCCGTGCAGGGAGGAGAGGCTGACGCTGTCACCTTCCGGGAGCTGCATCCGAAAATCGGGAGCTTCATCGCCTACCCTTACCAGAAACTGATAATCATCGGCTTCCCGTTCCCCGACCTCTATCGTCTCTACACCGGATGGAGGGGTCACGTTTCTGCTTTGCTTCTGATTGGATGATCCGTTGCAGGAAAGCATTAAAAGCAAAATGGCCAATATTGTGATGTATTTCTGCATGATGACTTAGCGTTGTTAATTTACAAAGATATATTTTTTATTGATTTTTTCCTTTTTCTCACGTAAATTATTGCAAGCAACATAGCGGTAAGTGATCCTGCAACATCAGCGATCAAATCGCCCATTTCGGCACTGCGTGTGGTAAAGATGTAGAGCTGCAGCAACTCGATGAGACCTCCGTAGAGCACCGGCAGGATAACCCCCCAAAAGATCCACCTGATACGGGAGGGCGAACCATTGTGTAGCTTATCGTAATCGTAGAGAGAGACAGCGGAGAGGAGGAAGAAGAGTCCGAAATGGGCTACCTTGTCCCATGGGAACCCTTCTGGCATATTCGGAACGCTCCCGGGTCCTATCAGACAGGTGCCGGTGAATATGAGCAACCCAACGAACAATGGCAGGGACATGTAACGAAAAAGTGTGCGCATCCTAATAGACTGTTAATGGAAGATCGACCGCAAAGATAAAGATAATCTGCTTTGCAAGGCAATATTATAAACATATAACCAAAAGTAAGAGACATTTTCACAAAAAATTTGTTTCTTTGCCCATGAATGGGTTGCAACATACCGGCCCGTTTCAGGAACAACCATTAAGCGATAACCTCCATATGAAGAAATACTCTTTTCTGCTGCTGGCATCCTTCACAGCTTTGCACATGATTGCACAGGTACCCGATGAGCAACAGAACAAACGCTACTATGACATCAACAAAAATATTGACATCTTCAATTCCGTCCTGCGTGAACTGGATCTTTTCTACGTGGACAGCATCGAAGTGAACAACCTGGTGCAACGCACGATTCACAGCATGCTCACCCGGCTGGATCCCTACACAGAGTATTATGCAGAGGAGAACATGGGTGACCTGCAGTTCCTGACCACGGGTGAGTACGCCGGCATCGGCTCCATCATCTCCTACAGCAACGAAAAAGTGATCATCAACGAGCCTTACGAAGGTCTCCCGGCCGACAAGGCGGGGCTGAAAGCGGGCGATGTCATCCTGGAAATTGACGGGGAGGATATGCGCAAAGCCACCGTAAAGGAGGTGAGTGACAAGCTGAAGGGAATTCCCGGCACGATGCTCGAGCTGAAAATAAAACGACCCGGTGAGAAAAGGGAGCGCACCTTTAACATTGAAAGGGAAAAGATTGAGATGGATCCCATCACCTATGCCGCGGTAACAGATGAGGGAATTGGCTATTTCCATTTTGGCAGCTTCACCACTCGAAGTGCCGACCGGGTCAGGGAAACAGTGGCTGAATTGAAAGAGAAAGGGGCCTCCTCTTTGATCATGGACCTGCGGGGCAATGGTGGTGGTATTCTTGATGAAGCTGTCGAAATTGTCAACCTCTTTGTGCCCAAAGGAGAAGAGATCGTTTCCACCAAAGGGAAGTTAAAGCAGTGGGATCGCTCCTACTTCACACAGGAGCAGCCGCTGGACGAAATCATACCCATCGTGGTACTGATCGATACAGGTTCGGCATCGGCATCGGAGATCGTAGCAGGCGCACTCCAGGACCTCGATCGTGCTGTGATCGTAGGCAATCGTTCCTTTGGCAAGGGATTGGTGCAAACACCACGCAACCTGCCCTATGGAGGCAACATCAAGATTACCACATCGAAGTATTACATTCCCAGCGGCCGCTGCATTCAGGCACTCGACTACTCACACCGAAATCCGGATGGCAGCGTGGCACGTGTACCCGACTCGCTGACGAACATATTCCACACTCGCAACGGTCGTGAGGTTCGCGATGGTGGTGGCATTACCCCCGATATCACCATTCCCCAGAAGAGTGGCGGTACGATCGCCTATTACCTGATGACCGAGAACATCATCTTCGACTACGTGACGGAATGGGTTCAAAAACATGAGGAGATTGCTCCTCCCCACCTCTTTCGATTGCCGGACACCGACTACGACTCCTTCATCGACTTTGTGAAATCGAAGAATTTCACCTACGACCAGTTCAGTGAACGCACGCTGCAGCAGCTAAAGAGTCTGATGGAGTTCGAGGGATACATGGATGTGGCTGCGGATGAGTACAAGGCACTGGAAGCAAAACTGAAGCCCAACCTCGACAGAGATCTGGTACTCTTCAAGGATGATATCAGTAGCATGATCGAAACAGAGATTGTGCAGCGCTATCATTACAAGAAGGGGGTGCTCAGGCACCTGTTGTCTGACGACAAGGTTTATGACAAGGCCATCGAACTGCTAACCCAACCTGAAGCATACCGTTCGATCATCCAACCCGACCAGCCTGTGAAGATTCCTCCCGCTGAGGAGATCAGGGAGAAGATCTCAGACCAGTATTCCTGACCTGATTGCTCCGGAGGAGGTGGTTGCAGGCTGCGATAATCGTTTTCATTCTATTTTGACACAGAAATATTCATGAAAACCAATCAATATGCGCACAACACTCTGTATCTTGCTGTTCCTGTTGCAGTTCACACAGTTGAAATCGCAGGAGAGAAGTGTCACTCTTCTCTTTGCCGGAGATGCCATGCAACACCTGCCACAGATCCGTGGAGCAAAGGGTGAAGATGGTCTTTACCGGTACGATTCTTGTTTTTACCTGCTGAAAGAGAAGATTAGCACTGCGGATCTCGCAGGACTCAACTTCGAAACCACACTGGGTGGTGAGCCTTACAGCGGTTATCCCATCTTCAGCGCTCCCGATGCATTTGCCACAGCGTTACGTGATGCAGGCTTCGACATTTTCTTCCAGGCCAACAACCATGCCGTGGACCGTGGGCGCCGAGGAGTAGAGAGAACTATTCGGGCATTGGACTCTCTCGGCATCCGACACACCGGTACCTTTGCCGATCCTGAAAAACGATCACTCTACTATCCGCTGATGGTGATACAGAACGGAATCCGAATCGCCTTTCTCAATTACAGCTACAACACCAACGGGCTCCCTGTGAGAGAGCCAAACGTGGTAAACACCATCGACACTATTCAGATCGTCCGTGATCTGAAGATGACAGCACTATACAAGCCCGATATCATCATTGCACAACTCCATTGGGGGGAGGAATACCGCATCAACCCCTCGCAACAACAGCAAACAATTGCCGATCTTCTTTTGCGTAAGGGCGTGCAGATCATCATTGGGCATCACCCGCACGTGGTACAGCCTATGAAGGTGAAAAAAGAGCTGGATGAGATTCGAAACGTGGTTTATTACTCACTCGGCAATTTCATCTCCAACCAGCAGCGTGAGTTAACCGATGGAGGTATGCTGGCGGAGATAACGATTCGCAAAGAGGATGAACAGTCACCGGCGGTGATTGACACCTGCGGATACTCGCTGGTATGGGTAGAGAAAACAACTCGCGATGATGGTATCCGCTATCGGCTGATTCCTTGGCCGTCCGACCGGTTGCCCTCCATGGAGGAGGAGGATCAGCAAAGGATGCATCACTTCGTGAAGCGTGCTGAAAAGATCATCAACATGTACAATTAAGAACGAAAGAATATGGAACCATTGGAATTCATCATCCGTCTGCTGGCTGCCACTGCCGCCGGTGCTGTCGTGGGTCTGGAGCGTGAGATCAACAACAAGAGCGCCGGTTTGCGTACCAATACACTGGTCTCGATTGGTGCAGCGATCTACGTGCTCATATCGCTGGAGTTGCTAAATGAGGGTGAAGGAGATGCCTCCCGCATCGTGGGTCAGATCATCACCGGTATCGGGTTCCTGGGCGCAGGTGTGATCCTTCATCGGGGTCCCAGTGTGCATGGACTTACTACCGCAGCCACCATCTGGTGCAGTGCCGCTCTGGGTTGTCTGGCAGCGCTCGCAATGTACTGGCAGTTGATCATCGCAGCATTACTTGTGCTAATGGTCAATCTTGCCTTCAAACTAACCGACAGATGGTTTGCAGGAAAACAGGTCAAGAGTAAGGATTCGGATGACAAGAATCACTTCGAATAGGCAGGATTAATGTCTGCAACAATGATACCGGTCATGTTCCGCTGATTACGGATATATTCTTCAATTGAATGCTCATCAACCTTCACCTTACCCGTACTGGAGGCGTGCAGGAAAGTCAGATGCTCCTCTTTCCTGAAAGCGAATCCCATGTGGGTAACATCCAATCCGTCAATAGTGGTTGTAAAAAAAATGATTGCCATATGGGGAATATGATCTGCCATTTTTTTTATCCTCTCTTTAGGCAGATAATAAAAACCACCTCTCAGGTTGACTTCCTCCTCCGTGAGGGCAATGCGATCCAGCATTGCATCATCTTCTTTCAGGCGGCTGTAAGCATCACGGTGCGTGGTGATAAAATTGAGTGGCTTCTCCTCCTTCACACCCCCCAGTGAAGCGGACAGGTTACAGATCACTCCCCGCTGTTCATTCTCCCAAAGCCAGTCGGTGGCATAGTGTAGTCGGGAGGCGTACCCATCGACTGCTCCGTTGCGGTAACGCAATGACTGCAACAGACCTATAAAAGTTTCGAAGGAAGGCACCTCACTTTCAGTTGTCAGCGACAGTGCTACTACCGACTCCACAAAGGTGGTGCAGTCGAATTCCCTCAGGTTCACTGTCAGATGCTCATCACTACTCCCTTCCAGCGTGTGAGCCCGGTAGGGCCTACCGAGGAAGAAGAGCGCTGTCTTTTCCAAAATGGTTTGTAACGGAGCTTCCCGGTAGGGTTCAATGGCAGTGAGGTACTCCCTGAAGATCTCCCGGTCGGTCTGGCTATACAGAGCTGTTGGCTGCGCGGACAACGATCCGGCAGCCAACAATATCATTGCGAGGATTGCTGATTTCATTACGAGGGGTTGTTGTCGTTTACCATCTGCCACCTTTCTTCATCCACTTCTCCTGCTCCTTGCGGATCTTCTTCTCCTCCTTCTCCCAAGCCTTCATCGCCTTCTCCTGCTGCTTTCTCTCCCACTTGGCCTGCTTCTCCCAGGCTTTCATCTCTTTCTCCTGCAGCTTCCTGATCCGCTTGTCACGTTTCTCGTGATATTTGCCGTAATCATCGAAAACTTCTCTCCAGTAGCCATGCTTTTGGCTCATCATCGCCTTCATCCGGTGAAACTCGGGTGATCCCGGCTTGATGCCGTAGCGTTGTGCCATCTCTCCCCATCCGTTGCCGCGGGGATGGTCGCGGTAGTAACCCATCAGCTCACCAACAGGCACCCCGAGCAGGTTACTCATCTCCAATCCGAGCGACACGTTGCCCCAGTCGTTGCCAAAACCGCCGAATATCTGCAGCAGCGTTTGGCGAGGCACCTCGTAATGATCCTCATAAAGGCCCATCACCTGTTCATCGGAGTAGTTTCGTGCGTAGTTGCCCACATCGCGGACAAAAAGGTTGAAGTCGATCTGTGCAAACATTGCAACCGATATCATTGCAAGTGCGAGAGTGGTAGCTATCTTTTTCATCATCCTGCTTCTTTAGAGGTTTAACTTGTCTCTTTGATGCCGGAACAGACTAAAGGTTTAAAGAGATGCGGTGATAGCGGCGTGGGAGCAACAACTGTCGCACTCCTACTTCCCGCCGTTCGCCAGCAGGTAGTGATCCATCAGGGTGATGGCTGCCATTGCCTCCACGATGGGAACTGCACGGGGCAGCACACAGGGATCATGCCTACCACGAGCCTTGATGGTGGTGTCGTTGCCCTGAATGTCAACCGTTTCTTGTTCCCGTAGAATGGTGGCTACCGGCTTGAAGGCAACCCGGAAATAGATATCCTGACCGTTGGAAATACCCGCCTGAATTCCACCTGAGTGATTTGTACGGGTGTTGATCTTCCCTCCGTCATTGAAAAAGTGATCGTTCACCTCAGAGCCACGCAGCTCTACATTGAATCCTGTGCCATACTCGAACCCTTTCACAGCATTGATGCTCAGCATGGCCGAGCCGAGCGTGGCGTGCAGCTTACCGAAGACAGGCTCACCCAAGCCAGCGGGTACACCGTTCGCCACGCAGGTAATCACCCCACCGATGGTGTCACCCTGGTAGCGTACCTCCTGAATCAGTTTGATCATCCTTTCGGCCGTTTCCGGATCGGGGCAGCGAACCATGTTCTCTTCTGTCAATGAAAGATCATAAGCCTTATAATCATGCTCCAGCCGTATGGGTCCCACCTGAGAGGTGAAGGCACGGATCTGGATGCCCAGTTGATTGAGATAGAGTTTGGCTACTGCACCCGCCGCCACACGCGAGATGGTTTCACGCGCAGAGGAACGACCCCCTCCGCGATGATCACGGTGTCCATATTTCAGGTGATAGGTATAGTCGGCATGTGAGGGACGGTAGACCTTTTTCAGGTGATCGTAGTCGGACGATTGCTGGTTTTCATTGCGAATGAGGAAACCGATGGGTGCACCTGTAGTTTTACCCTCGAAGATGCCGGAGAGAAACTCCACCCTGTCAGCCTCCTTGCGAGGGGTGGTGATACGTGACTGTCCCGGACGACGTCGGTCAAGTTCCGACTGGATGAAATCCAAATCAATCAGCAGGCCTGGGGGGCATCCGTCGATCACACCACCCACGGCAGCTCCGTGTGACTCACCGAAGGAGGTCAAACGAAAAAGTGTTCCAAAACTGTTCATACGGCTACACAATCTTTATTGTCCATTGAGCAGAAAAGGCAAACCGGGATGGATGCCACCCGGTTTGCAAAGGTTTATGTATCGTTAGCAGCTGCAACCGGAACCACAGCCTCCGCCGGAGCTTGAACCGCAACCACAGGAACCACTTTCATGCTCCCCGTCACCGCAACCACAGCCTCCGTCACCACAGCCTCCACCGGAGAAGAGTGCAGCGATCTCCTCGGCAGAGGCATCACGCACACCTGTTACGGTTCCCTCAAAATGCATCAGTTCGCCCGCCAGCGGATGGTTGAAGTCCATGGTCACAGTCTCATCTCCTATCGAAACCACCGAGCCGGAGAGTCGATTGCCGGAAGAGTCCATCATGGGTACGGTGTTACCTTCGAACAGCACGTTCTCATCGATCTTGCCCTCTATCTCGAAGATCGACTTGGGCAGATCCAGTACCTTTTCTTCTTCGTAATCTCCGTAGGCTTCATCGGGGGTGAGCCGGAACGAAAACTTATCTCCCTCGGAGAGTCCCTCGATCTGCTTTTCAAATGCTTCAAGCATGGAGTTGGTACCATAGATGAACTCCAGCGGACGTTCAGCAGTAGCCTGTTCCATCAATTCCCGTTCTTCACCTTCACCCACATTGAGGTCATAGGTAAGTGTGACATATTTGTTGTCAGTTATTTTCATCGTTAAAAAAATATTTAAAAAGTTGTATGTTGTTTGCAAACGTTGTAACAATCGGCTGCAACTGATGTTTATCCATCAATCGCTTTTTTCAGTTTATTAAGAGCTTTTTTCAGTATGGAGCGAGATGTTCCCACATTGAGCCGCATAAAGCCTTCGCCACCGGGCCCAAACATCGATCCCTCATTCAAAGCAAGCCCAGCCCTTTCCACGAACAGTTTCACAAGTTCCCCTCGAGTGAGACCCAGCCCGCGGCAGTCGAGCCATACCAGAAAGGAGGCTTCCGGGCGCATGGCATGGATCTGTGGAATATGCTCTTTCAGAAATTGATCCACAAAATCAATGTTGCCCTGCACATATGAAAGCATCTCGTCCAACCAGTCACCGCACTTCCCATACGCCGCCGTGGTGGCTGTATAGGCAAAGAGAGTGCCCTGGTTGAGTTCACGCGGCTCGAGGTATGAAAAATAGTGCTTCCGAATCTGCTTATCCGGGATCACCGCAAAAGAACTTACGATGCCTGCAATGTTGAATGTCTTACTGGGAGCCATTAGTGTAAGTGAGTTGGCAGCAGCCTTCTCTGACACAGTTGCAAAAGGGGTATGATGGTACCCTGGCAACGCCAGGTCGGCATGGATCTCATCGGAAACGACAAAAACATCGTTGTCGTAACAAATCTCAGCCAGTTCCCGCAATTCATCGGGCGACCACACCCTGCCACCCGGATTGTGGGGATTGCAAAGAATCAGCATCTTGCATTTTTGGTGGGCAAGAATGGATTTGAGCCCTTTCAGGTCCATCCTGTACATCCCATCCTCCAACAACAACGGGTTGTTCACGACCTCACGTCCTAGTGAGGTGGTTACCATCCGGAAGGGGTGGTAAACAGGAGGCTGGATAATCACTTTGTCATCTTTTTCAGTGAACTGATCGATGGCAAAGGCGAATCCCTTTACCACACCTGGCACAAAGCAGATATCTTCTTTTTCAACCTGCCAGCCATGCCGATCGGCGAGCCAGCCTCTGATAGCTTGAAAATAGGCCTCGGAAGAAATGGTGTAACCGAAGATTTCATGGTTTACCCTTTCTCTCAGAGCCTCGGTGATTGCCGGAGGCGACTTGAAATCCATGTCAGCCACCCAAAGTGGGATCAGGTCGTCCCTACCGAAGATCGCCTTCATCTTTTCCAGCTTCACAGAGTCAGTACCATGTCTGTCAATGTTATCATCAAAATTATTGTGCATCACAATTTAGAATTTTATTGATTTATTCGACTCCTCACCTATAATAACTGCTATTGATAGAAGGATTGTTTTGTACCTGCCTGCCACCAAAATGAATTGACTCGAATGCAAGTCCAATTACAAATTGATGGGAGATGATCCTGGTGTCGAGTTGATTCACATCGGTGCGCAGGTAATCACCCAGATAGCCTGTTCTAAGAGTGAAGTTGCGAATGGGAATGTCGATTGTGAAATAGTTTCTCAATGCCAGTTGGTTATGGAAAGAGCCGAAATGAACTATTCCTTTGTTGTTACCCAGAGTGAAAATCTCATAATAGGAGTGTCCATACTCCGGTGAGAAAAACATCCCAGCAAAGGGAGATGTGAGCTGCCAACGTAAAGTGATCTCTTTCCATTGGTAGAGAGCCATCGTTGAGAGCTGCAGGTTGAAGGATGTCTTGAGTGAGCCTGGGTTGTTTGAGTTCCGAACATTGTATATTCCTCCCAGCGTCAAAGCACCTCCGCCCCCACCCAGAAGGGTGAAACGATCTGCTTTGAACAAAGGATAATAGCTGTTGAGATGACACCTTATATCTCCGTAATATTCAGAAGCGGAAGCAGTTGGATTCTTGGTGATAGCTGTCTGAATCTGAAATTGTTGTTGCAGCAGAAGTTCACCACCGAAATAATTAGAAGCTTTGATCCTGTCGTGCAACAGTGTTACGCTCACACCATCGTAGGTGAGTGGAGAGAGATAACTGTCAGAAAGAAACGCTTTGCCGATACCAATCATGGTAGAATGGTTCACGGTAGGTTCAGGCATATCCTCTGCCTGCTGTCCCTGGATGGTGCAGCAGAGGGAGAACCATAACAATGCCAGTATCGTTGTTTTACTCATCTTTTTTCTCTTGTGACCCAATGCGGGTACATTATCGGTGAAAGGAGATCAGGATCAATCGAACAGTTTCATTTGTCCGGTGATCTCATCCCGCAGGTCTGCGTCAGAGAGAGGTGTGTCACCATTCTCATCTTCAATCTCAACTTTCATCGTCTCCTGAGGTTCAGGTTCCGGAAAACGAGTTGGTTCCAGCTCCTCCACCTTCTTCACCACGTAGTTGGAGAGACGCTTGCCCTTGGCCTTGTAGCTCTTCACACCGATGAACTCTTCCACCTCTATTTCTAGTGGCTCCCGGTAATCATCGTTTCCGCCAAAGATAACCTTTACTCTCGGAAATACCACATCTGTCAGTAAAAATAATCGCGAGGCAGGGTTGTCACTCATGAAGTTGAGTGGTTTCTCAGAGGCCTCGAAAGTGAACCTTTTCAGGTAGGCAAATCCCTGATCTGCATCGAACAGGGCAGCCGACCAGACCTTGTTGGCTTCGTACTTCTCAATGTGTCGTATGTTTGTGGGAAAATGATTGGTGAGGTCGAAATTGCAGATATGAAATTCACCCCGTTCCGTCACCACAAGAATTTTGTCATCACCCTGGAACTCACCAAGGTAATTGCCGCCCCCCTCGTAGTTGAGGCGATAGACATCGGGATCGAACCATACTTTTCGCCCACCCAACGTGGAAATACCTTTCTGTTTGAGCTGAATGCGGTGTATCTCCGCTTTGGTGAGTATGTTACCCATTGCGTTTCGACCCTTGATGTCAATCTCACTGAAATCTTTCTCAAACTGTAGGATGCGCAGTCGCGGCTTTGGCTTGAGAATCACCTTGATGGTCTCAGCCTCCCCGTTGGGATTGGAACTAAAGTAGGCGATGCGCGATCCTGCTGTTCCCTTGGTCAGGTCATACTCCTTGTCACGGGTGACTCCTGTCACGGGGAACCGCTTGATATAGTGGGGTGAGGACTTGCCGTCGCGGTAGACCACGTTGTAAATGGTACGTTTGTCGTTCTTCTTGAAAACATTGGCGTAGAGTATGTTCTTGCCTACGAACATCTTCTCGCTAACTTTCACCACCTTATATTTACCATCCTTGAAGAAGATGATGATATCGTCGATGTCGGAACAGTTGCATACGAACTCATCCTTCTTCATGCCGGTACCGATGAATCCCTCTTCACGGTTGACATAAAGCTTTTCGTTGGCTTCAGCCACTTTCACCGCCTCTATGTTCTCGAAGCTGCGTATCTCGGTGCGACGGGGATAGTTTTTCCCGTAACGCTCTTTCAACATCAGGTACCAGGCTATTGTGTAGTCGGTGAGATTGTTCAGGTTGTGATCGATTTCGCCAATCTCGTCAGCAAGGCGTGCAATGTTTTCGTTCGACTTGTCAGAGTTAAACTTCAGGATGCGCGCCATCTTGATCTCCATCAATCGCAGGATATCGTCACGGTTGATCTCACGGATGAAGGAGGGTTTAAAGGGTTCAAGCCGTTTGTCGATGTGAGTGACCGCTTTTTCCATGTTGGCCGCGTTTTCAAACTCACGATCTTTGTAGATCCGCTCCTCGATGAATATCTTTTCAAGTGAGGCAAAAAGCAACGCTTCCTGCTTCTCGCTTTTTTCAATCTCAAGCTCCCTGCGGAGGCTGTGACGGGTGTTGTCGACAGATACCCGCAACACGTCACTCACCGTCAGAAAGTGGGGCTTGTCCTCGTCAATTACACAACAGTTGGGAGAGATACTGATCTCACAGTCGGTGAATGCGTAAAGTGCATCGATGGTCTTGTCGGATGAGACTCCGGCTGCCAGCTGCACATGTATCTCCACGTTCTGCGCAGTAATATCATCAACCTTTTTGATCTTGATCTTCCCTTTTTCATTTGCTTTGAGGATGGAGTCAACCACACTGGCAGTGGTTCTGCCGTAAGGGATATCTTTAATGACCAGTGTCTTGCTGTCAAGCTTTTGGATGGTTGCCCTCACTTTCACCGATCCGCCACGCTCACCGTCATTATACTTCTCAACATCGATATATCCACCTGTCTGGAAGTCGGGATAGAGCTTGAACGTCCTCTCTTCTAGGAAAGCGATGGCAGCATCGCACAGCTCGTTGAAGTTGTGAGGTAATATCTTGGAAGAGAGACCCACGGCAATTCCTTCCGCTCCCTGCGCCAGCAGAAGGGGGAATTTAGCCGGCAGGGTTACAGGTTCCTTGTTCCTGCCATCGTAAGAAGGCTTCCACTCAGTGGTCTTGTTGTTGAAGAGCACCTCGAGTGCAAACTTGGTGAGACGCGCCTCGATGTATCGGGGGGCAGCAGCTCCATCACCAGTGAGTATATTCCCCCAGTTACCCTGTGCGTCGATGAGCAAATCCTTCTGTCCCAGCTGTACCAGAGCATCACCGATAGAGGCATCACCGTGGGGGTGATACTGCATGGTTGTTCCAATGATGTTTGCCACCTTGTTGTAGCGCCCGTCATCCATCCGTTTCATGGCATGAAGGATACGCCGCTGTACCGGTTTGAGACCATCTGAGATGTGTGGCACGGCACGCTCCAGAATGACATAAGACGCATAGTCCAGAAACCAGTTCTGGTACATCTTGGAGAGGTTCAATGTGCTGTCATCGCCCAGCCGCACCGGTATCTTCGCACTTGTCATGCTCTTGCCTGTGAAATCGGAATCAGCCCCCTCTATGGCTTCTTGTTTGTCTTTGATGTCGTCGTCGTTCGTTTCTTTAGGAGACATAGTCTGTATATATGAGAAATAAGAGCCTCGGCACAATGAAGTGGAGGATCTAACGCTTATTTGATGGTGAAAAGAGTACTAAAAATTGTCCAAAGATAAGAAAATTGAGTATAAAATCAAAAGCAAAAAATGGAGAGCAGTTAAACTACTTTTGTGGAAAACTGTTTAATTGTTGTAGAGATTTAATCCCGGCCATTATTATTAATGATAAATTTGTCAATATACAGGTAAAATAAAAAACAAACAACGATTCCCAATACCCTAACAAACAAAATAATGAAACAAAGAAATTTTCTCAACACCAGCCGATTCACGTTTTTCTTACTGATGACAACAGTATTTTTGTCATCTTGCGGAAGTGTTCCCTTTACCGGCAGACGTCAGTTGCAACTGGTATCTAACGACGAAGTGATCGCACTCAGCCTGCAGCAATATCAGGAGTTCATGCGTTCCGCACCTCTGGAGAGCGGCACAACCGATGCACAGATGGTCAGCCGTATCGGCAGCCGTATCGCCAAAGCGGTAGAGACCTTTTACACCAACAACGGCTATCAGTCGGAGCTGGAAAACTATGCCTGGGAGTTCAATTTAGTGAAAGATAACAGCGTGAATGCCTTTGCAATGCCCGGCGGCAAGGTGGTTATTTACACCGGATTACTACCTGTAACACAGACAGAGGAAGCACTTGCCGTGGTTATCGGTCATGAGATCGCACACGTCATAGCCCGTCACTCCAATGAACGGATCAGCCAGCAGGTTGCTCTGCAATATGGAGGGGCCATTGCCGGAGGCCTACTGGGCAACTCACAGGCGATGCAGCAATTGGGCAGTACCGTCTTTGGTCTGGGTGCTCAGTATGGAGTGATGATGCCTTATGCCCGCAAGCAGGAATATGAAGCCGACGAAATCGGGTTGATCATAATGGCGATGGCTGGTTACAATCCACAGGTAGCTATCCCGTTCTGGACCAGGATGGCACAAAGCGGAGGGGGAGCAGAGGTCCCTGAATTTCTAAGCACCCACCCTACCGACAGCAAACGTATCGCCCGTATCCAGGAGATCATGCCCCAGCTGCTCACCTATTACAAGGGAGACGGAGTACAAAATACCACCACAACGCCTATCCAGACCAAAGCCAAGGTGCCGGCAAATGATGAAGGAGAAAAAGCAAGGACCTCAGAGGAGTGGTCGTTCTGAATCTCTGTTGGTGAGCTGATAAACAAGCCCCACAATTGCCAGCAGGAAGCCTGAGATGATCAGCAATGTCTCCACTGAGACCACATCGGCCAGTGGACCAAAGAGCAATATGGCCAATGGCATTGCCGCCGAGGTAAAGATTTGAATGATTGAAAAGACCCTGCCCATCCTCTGCGATGCCGTAATCTCCTGGATGAATACAGTCTCGGCGGTGGCGATGATTGGCATGAGGAATCCGGAGACTCCCATCACCAGCAGATAGAACACCCTTTTATGAGATGGAAGGCTTGAGTTACGCATAATCACAATCAAAGACAAACATTCCTCACAGCAACCTACGACAACAAAAAAAGCGATATCCCATCAAACTGGAATATCGCTTCTATTCGATAAATCAATCTCTTATCTCCTTAACCGGTTCAGCGATCTCACCAGTGCTTCGTCAGCACCAATTTTACGGATGGCAAGGATGTTCAGAATGATAGCAATGACCGGCATGATCCCCCCCAGCCCAACGCGCTGGAACTGTAGATTCTCTACAGGATAAACCTGATAAAGGACAAATGCAAAGAAGAGGTAAAAACCCACCATGACCACAGTGTTAAAGATAGAGAACCTGATCTGCAACATCCTCTTTTTGTAAATAAAAATGGTCACCAGCGCGAGCAGGGTACTGACAACACCAATCACAAAAAGACCCCAGGTTGAGTCGGACAACGTGCCGTTGAGATAGATTCCCATTGCTTCAAACAAAACCTCATCACCATTGTAGCTAAAGGAAGCCAGGGGCGTCACCGAAGCAGTCAGCATTGCTGCTGCTGCCAATAACAGGAAAAGCGTCTGTATCCGTTGCAACATAACCTTAGAATAGCTCTTTTTCCTTGGCGGGATTACGATAAAAGATCTGTCCCTCTTTCCACTCTTCAATCGCCATCAATGACGGTTTGGGTAGCTTTTCATAAAAACGGGATATCTCAATCTGTTCATGATTTTCAAACACCTCTTCCAGGTTGTCGCTGTATGATGCAAATTCCTGAAGCTTCGTATCAAGGTCGCGTTTCATCTCTATAGAGAGCTGATTTGCTCTTTTGCTGATGACACGAACCATTTCATAGACATTGCCTACCGGTTCCGACATCTTCATCACATCACGACTCTCCGTGTTGGTACTTGCAGCAATTTTTCTGTAATCCATTTTTGTTTGTTATCTTAAATTATTCTTTTTCAAAATTAATCAACTTGTGGGTAACAACTCAATCTTCTCTTGTGCCTCCCGGTAGTAACGATCGGCTTCACCCTTGTATTTCGCGTCGGGAAATGAGTTGGTGTAATTGAAATATTCATCCACCACCAATCTGTAGCGCTCCGGTTGTACAAGCAGTGTGCTGCGTTGTGCATATTCGTATCGGGCACGAAGAATGGTCATTTGGTAATCTTCCAGATACTTGGAATAGGGATAACTTTTCATTGCTTCCCTTGCTGTAATTACTGCCGACTCGTAATTATTACCCATATAGTTCCCAAGATTGAGGTAAAGCTGTGCTGCCAGTAATTCCTTGTAAGCAAGCTTTTCCTGCAACTCAAAAAGATAGTTCTTGGCCTGATCTGCACGTTCGGTTTGCGGGTACCGTTCAATATATTTCTGAAACTCGGCGATTGCCATATAGGTCTTTGACTGATCCAGTCGCGGGTCTGGTGAATCGAGGTACATCCCATATGCAGAGTAGAAAAGTGCAGCCTCCGCATATTCTCCCTTGGGATAGGTATTATAGTAGGTGGTAAACACCTGAGTGGCTGAATAATAATCTCTTGAATTGTAATGACTTTGAGCCAGCAGATAAAGCGATTCTTCAGCCTGGGCCGTACCTTTCATAAAGGTTACCAGCTCCTCAAGAAGCGTGATGGAGCGATTGTATTTTCCTTCCTCGAAATACTTTTTCGCGTAGGTGTATTTCAGATCCCGGTCAGTACTTTTCAGTATCTTGTTGTACTCGTTACAGGAACTTAACACCAAAATGATTAGCAAAAAATAGAATGGTTTTATTCTCATCTTGTTTCAAGTCGGGTTTAACGTGCAAATTTACGCATTCTTTCTTACTTAGCGAAAAGGGAATCGCTATTTTATTCAATTTTAGGATTTAGTTGCTGTGAAAAAGAGAATGTCATCCACATGTCTGCGGTCGTTTGAGAGCTTTGGCACTTTGTTTTGTCCTCCTGCCTTCTCTCTTTGTTTCATCCATTCGTAGAACACTCCTTTATCGAGTACTTTCACCTCTGGAAGATTAAGAGACAGATTGTAGGAACGCTTTGCCTCATAGTCAGAGTTGAGCCTCATCAGACATTCATCCAACTTTTCTGTGAAAAGTTGCAGGTTGGTAGGTGGTGTCTCAAACTCAATCAACCACTCATGCGCACCGTTGTTCTTGTCACCGAAAAAGATAGGTGCAGCAGTGTACTCTGTGATCTTGGCACCTGTAAAACGACACGCCTCATCAAGTGCCCTGTCGGCATTGTCAACAATCAACTCCTCGCCGAAAGCATTGATGAACTGTTTGGTGCGGCCGGTCAACCTGAAGAGATAAGGATCGGTGGAGGTAAACTCAACGGTGTCTCCAATTTTGTAACGCCACAGCCCACCACTGGTGGTGATCACCATAGCATATTGCTTCCCTGTTTGAACGCCACTCAAGGGCACCGTTTCAGGATGTTCCTTCTCCCATTCACCTGCGGGAATAAACTCATAATAAACCTCATTGTCAAGCAACAACAACATATCCTTCGAATCAGGAGTGTATTGCACACCAAAGAAACCTTCTGATGCGTTGTAAGTCTCCCAGTAACGCATACGATCCATAGGAATGAGTTTTTCAAATTGTTCCTGGTAAGGGATAAAACTTACTCCCCCGTGAAAAAAAACCTCCAGGTTAGGCCAGATATCAGGGATGGAACGACCACTATCGGTCACGATTTTTTTCAACAATACCAGCATCCAGGAAGGCACTCCTACGAATGAACGGATATCAGCACCCAAAGCGAAATCGGCAAGTTTCTGCAATTTTTCTTCCCAGTCCGGCAGCAAGGCAATCTTCTCCGGCGTTCTACGTCGCTTGGCAGGTCCCGGGAGATTTTTCATCAAAATAGCTGAAATGTCACCTGTATAGATTCCATCACCAATACGGTTTATTTGTTGGCTTCCGCCCAGCACTAGCGATTTACCCAGGACAAAAGAGGTGTCGGGATGATGATGTGCATAAATACCCAACATATGGTAGCCTGCCCTGTAGTTGCCATTTTTTAACGATTCATGCGTTACTGGGATATATTTGCTTTTATCCTCAGTGGTGCCTGACGACATGGCAAACCACTTCACCGGTGTATCCCACAGCACATCTTTTTGTTTATCCACAATAATGCGATCCAGGTATGGACGCAGATACTCATAGGTTGCGACAGGAACATGCGAGCGATATGTCTCTTCACTGCTCACTTGTCCGAAATGATGGTTTATTCCATATTGGGTTTTACGGCCATGCTCCAACAAATAATTGAGCGTGCGTTGCTGTGTGCCGTGTGGATCATTCACAAATGCCTTCACCGGTTTGTAATAGGATGAAATGATTGATCGGGCTATTTTTTGAATCATTCTTTCATAGTCAATTGGATCACAAAGGTAGTAACTTGTCACCAATAAGGCGCAGAGGAGGATAAACTTTAAGAAAATTAAGCAGATTAACCAATTCTGCTGATCTTATGCAGCCTTTCTTCGTCAATGATCTTTATTTTCCTGCCATCAATACTTATAATTCTTTCATTCACGAAGTTGGAGAGAGTTCGTATCGCATTGGAGGTAGTCATGTTGGAAAGATTGGCAAGATCCTCCCGGGCCAGATAGATGTTGATGGTGGCACCATCCTCCTCCATACCATATGTTTCCTTGAGGAAAAGGAGTGATTCTGCGAGTCGCCCCCGGACATGCTTTTGGGTTAAATTCACAACCCGCTGATCAGCGATTCCAAGATCTACAGACAACATCTGAATAAAATGGAGAGCCAGCTCACCGTTGTTGCGCAGAAACTGTTCAATCAGTTCCATCGGAACCATGCATACGGTGCAAGCTTCAAAAGCAGATGCGGCGGTGACGTATGATTCCTTTGCAAAATAAGCACGATAACCAAAATACTGAATAGGTCGTATGATACGAATGATCTGGCTTCTGCCTCCAACGCCACTTTTAAAAATTTTCACCTTTCCTTTAAAGAGTATCATCAGATCTCTCGGACTCTCCTCTTCCAGATAAATCAGTTCATTTTTTTTAAATTGAACAATACGGGCATTGCTGCGTAACTGATCACGTTCAGTCGCGCTTAACATTCTCCATATACCAGACAACGACGAGGAAATATCCATCATTTCTTTTATCTTCACGGGTGCCAGTGTTATAGAACTATGTTCTAGAACACAAATATACGGATTTTATTTACTGATTGTTCCAAAATAGTTAAGTTTTTTATGATTGTACCCCTCAACAAATAATTATTCATAGGGAATATTGTTAAATTTGAACCTGAACTCCGGTTTTTGTTCCGGACGTAAAAAAAAAATGTATGTTTGCAATCTGAATGAAGAGAGCTATCCTTATAGTGATATTGTTCCCATTCATTGCTACTGTGAACTGTTACGCATTCAGATCCGATCTGCCTACAGATACGATTCTGAACAGGGCAATGAGTGCTGCCGAAAAATACAACGAGCTGGTAGAAACCTACACAGCGGAGGTATATGTGCGCTCATACGTGGAAACAATTCGAAAGAATTTTCTCTACAAATATACAAGTCTGATTCCCGACTTTGTGTTACACGATCCCCACAATGACGATGCAGTAATTGAAACCATCAGTGACTTGCGGTACGAATATCCGAACACTTTTGTGCAGGACATCCGTCATGTAACAGGCACGTTGACAAAAAAAAAAGATATAGACCTGATTCCGTTTGAACTGCTCAACATCAACATTTATGGTGAAACCACAAACGACGAAAGTTTCTTTATGCCCATCCGGTTCAGCACGGCTAAATATTACCGATACACTTTATATCAGTCATTCACATCCAACAACAAAGAGTATTACAACATCCATTTTGCCCCCATCTACGAGAACCCGAAACTACTAAAAGGATCTTTTATCGTGGAGAAAGGCACCTGGAGGGTGATATTTTTCAGGGGAGAAGGACTGGATATCTTTTCCGATTTCTCTTTCGAGATGACCATGGGTGATGAGTGGGTAACCAACTATTTACCGGTGACCATCACAATTTACCAGACGGCGGCTTACCTTGGGAATGTGCTGGCCGGCAGGCATCTTGCCAGCATCAACTACAAGGAAATTGCATTGCGGCAATTCCAGCAACCAAAACGATCATTGAACATCAGCAACTCCTACAAGGTGCGACTCGATTCGGTACCACTGCGCAGTGATTCACTATTCTGGGAGAAGATTCGTCCCATCCATCTTCAGGCAAGAGAGGTTGATGTGATTAATCGTTATCGTCAACAGCAAAATATCCGTGAAAATCAAAAAAAAACCAACGATTCACTGGGCAACAACCGAATGGCTCAACAGATGGCTCAACGAATGGTTGTTAACTCCAGCTACCACTACAAATCGACACGCTTCGGTTACTCCGGTCTCCTCAACCCACTAATGTTGGGGTATAGCTCCCGCGACGGGATCACCTACCGCCAGAAGTTCTCATTCATGGCCGACCTGAAGCGTAGCCGCAACATCAAGGTCAATGCTTTTGCGGGTTACATGTTCCGTCGCAAGGAGTTTTTCACTGACCTGACCACAACCTTTAATTACGAACCGCTGCGTCTGGGTAGTGCCACCTTCTCCCTCGGAATTGGCAATCCCTCATACAGTTCTCTTTTCGTGGATCAAATAAGGGATAAACTGAAAAATCAGGGAATCTCTTTCGATGACATTTCCCTCAATTACTATAAGGATTATTATTTCAAACTCTTCAACACCTTCGAAGCCACCAACGGTCTGCTGTTGCAGACAGGGGTAGACTACCATATCCGTAGGAGTAAAAACAACGTAACGATGCTCCGTTCACTGACGCTCGATGGTGACCCCATCGGTCAACTCTTCGGCACAAAGCGCTCCTTTGCCCCCTTTATAAGGATTAGCTGGACACCAGAACAATATTATCGTTTCGAAGGACGACAGAAGATTTATGCCCGCTCCGATTATCCCACCTTTAAGGTGGAGTTTTCACGAAGCATTTTGGATCTACTGGGCAGCACTTCGCAATACAACCGCATTGAACTGGACATCAGCCAAAAGATTGACTTCGGACTGATGCATTCCTTCCAGTATCACATCGGTGCCGGGAAGTTCATCAACCAGGAGACGGAATACTTTGCCGATTTTGTTTATTTCTCTAAAAACAACTTTCCTGAGAACTGGGACGACGGACTGGGGGGCAACTTCAACCTGCTGAGCAGGAGTCTCTACAACGCATCCGACTCATACCTTCAGGGCCACATCATGCTGGAATCACCTTTTCTGATTCTTAAAAACATCCCTTTCATCTCCGATTTTGCGGACAAAGAACGACTCTACCTGAGTCAGCTTCATACACCTCAGATCAAGTCATACAGTGAACTGGGTTATGGCATTGGCAACCGTTTCTTCAATGCAGGGTTGTTTGTCGCATTCCACAAAACCCGATTTGAGGAGATCGGCGTGCGTGCAGCCTTCGAACTGTAGCGGTGCAACCATCCGTTTAACCTCATAATTATAGACAAGCATCCTGCAGAACAGATGACAGTTTTGTAGCTCTTTCTGAATTTTCTTTATCTTTGCACAAAAGAACTCTCTATGATCCGATTTCCCAACGCAAAGGTCAACCTGGGGTTGCATGTCATCGCACGAAGGGAGGATGGCTTCCACAATCTGGAAACAGTCTTCTATCCGATCGAATTGAAAGAAGCCCTGGAGATCATCCCAATGCATGATGACAAAGCGATAAACCAGGGAAAGGGGTATCAACTCTTTCAAACCGGCATCCCAGTTCAAGGAAATGAGGAAGAGAATCTGGTGGTCAAGGCTTGGAAACTGATCGCATCGGTAAAAAAAATACCATCCATTGAGATCCATCTTCTCAAAAAAATACCCTTTGGTGCCGGACTGGGAGGTGGCTCTTCCGATGCGGCCGCCATGCTCCAGTTGCTTAACGAAACCTTTGCTTTGGGTTACAGTGACAGAGAGCTGGCATCATATGCCGCCCGTCTGGGTGCCGACTGTCCCTTTTTCATCCGGAACCGGCCTGCCCTGGCCACCGGTGTCGGCGATCTGCTGGAGTCGGTTGATCTGGACCTGAGCCATCTTACACTGGTACTGGTTAAACCCGATATCGGAGTCTCCACCGCAGAGGCTTATGCAATGATCAATCCCCGGCAACCAGAGCTGTCACTCAGGGAGATCATCTCCTTGCCGATAAGCGATTGGAAGGAACAGCTGAAAAACGATTTCGAAGTGCCGGTTTTCAAAAAACATCCCGAAATCGCTCAGATCAAGAAGGAGCTTTATGAGATGGGAGCACTCTATGCCTCCATGAGTGGATCAGGCTCTGCCGTATATGGCCTGTTTGAAACTCCTCCCGATTTGAAGGAGCATTTTAACGATCATTTTGTATGGGTTAGCTGAAAAATGAAAGCAAAAAAATAAAAAATATGAACAAACGATTCTCAACCATTCTCCTGATCCTGCTGTTACTTGGCGGAACGGTCGTGGCACAAATCACCTTCTCCCCGGCAGAAGTCTCCACCTTCGGACCGGTAAAAGTACAAACACCGGTATTGCTGGACAGTGTCAACCTCAGCGACAAACCATACTCTGATGAGCTGCTGCTCTCCACCATCATCAATTTCCCCGCACCAGAGAAGTACACCGGTAAGCTGCAAGCCGACACAGCGGGATTCTTCACCCTGCCAAAACCGGAAGAGGGCAAAGCCTTTCAGCTGGTCTCCTTCTACCTGTCTGCCGACCGCTACGGGAAGGGCAAACTCACCGTCACCTCCCCCAACCCACTGGAGATTTGGATAGATAACGTGAAACGTGCTACCAAGCAGGCTATCGATGACAGCCTACACCTGGCCGGGTCGGCTGATGCTATGCTGAACGACTTCACAAACAACAGTCACGTAGTAATTAAACTGCTGGCAAAATCAGACGATCCCAACAACACGATGGTGAAAATAGCTGTTAGACCGGAGGAGAGAGACTCACTACTGGTTTATCAATTCAACCAAAAAGGAAAGAGACGGATCGATATCAAGGATATCCTTGAGGGAACACGGGTGAACAGCTCTTCCATATCTCCAAGCGGGCGGTTCGTACTATTGTCCCTTCGTGAGACCTTGCCCGGGGGAGAGAACCGTTCCCACACGCAGATCTACGACAGCCGGGAACAACGAGTCATCTTCTCCGAGCCGATGAGCCGTCCACAACTGGGATGGATGCCAAAATCAGACCTTCTAACCTTCGTGGCCGATACGGAGGAGGGCAGAACTCTCTATACTCTTAACCCGCTCACCATGGAGACGCTGATCAGAGCGGAGAAGCTACACAAGGAAAATTTTCTCATCGCCCCCGATGAGCAATCGCTCTTCTACTCTTCAAAGGAGAGTCTCACCCCCAGCAATCCCGGGGGACTGAAGCGGCTGATTGGCATCGACGACCGGCAGTCGCACTACCGCGACCGGTATTTCCTCTATCGCTATTTCTTCGATACAGGACTCACCCAGCAACTTACTTTCGGAAAACAAACCGCATCGATCAATGATGTGAACAACGACGTGCGCTATCTGCTTTTTTCGGTATCCGATGAGGATCTCACCCAACGCCCGTTTAGCATCAGCACGCTCTACCGATTGGACCTTGAGACTATGACAACCGATACCATCTGGGAAGATGAACGCTATGTCTACTCTGCACAGTTCTCTCCCGATGGAAAACAATTACTGATCCATGGTGCCCCGGAGGCGTTCAACAGCATTGGGCTGAACATCAAACCGGGACAGATTGCCAACAGTTACGATACCCAGTCGTTTATCATGGACATTGAAAGCAAGGAGGTGACCCCTGTTACCAGAGAATTCGCCCCCACCATCAGCGCCCAGCAGTGGAACAAGACAGACAACAACATCTACTACCGCGTAGAGGAGGGAGACCGTGTGAATGTCTATCGTTTTCTACCCCACAAGGCGAGCTTTGAAAAATTGCCACTGAAAGAAGAGGTGATACGCTCATTCAACATCGCAGAAAATGCTCACTGGGCTACTTACACCGGTGTCAGCACCTCCAACTCGGCAAGGAGCTACCTGCTGAATCTCAAGACGCTCGAGTCGACCCTTATCGCAGATCCCTATGCCAAACAGCTCAATGAGATGCAACTGGGAGAGGTGAAGGAATGGCATTTC
Source organism: Proteiniphilum sp. (assembly GCA_036733365.1). GTDB lineage: Bacteria > Bacteroidota > Bacteroidia > Bacteroidales > Dysgonomonadaceae > Proteiniphilum. The sequence continues at coordinate 166,709 of DAINAS010000002.1, read as the reverse complement.
ACCAGCTCCTACGGCGATCAGATTGAGGGACGCTACTATCTGCCGCCTCATTTCGACCCGAAGAAAAAATACCCGCTAATTGTCTACTACTACGGAGGTACCAGTCCCACAAACCGCATCTTTGAAAGCACCTATCCACTACATGTTTATGCCGCTCAGGATTATGTGGTCTACACGTTGCAACCCAGCGGAACCACCGGCTATGGGCAGGAGTTTTCGGCACGCCACGTGAACGCATGGGGCAAGCAAACAGCCGATGAGATCATTGAAGGCGTGAAAGCATTTACAGCGGCACATCCCTTCGTGGACGGCACTAAGATTGGCAACATCGGAGCCTCCTACGGTGGCTTCATGACACAATACCTGATCACACAAACCGACCTCTTCACCGCATCTGTTTCACATGCCGGCATCAGCAACATCACCAGCTACTGGGGCGAAGGCTACTGGGGTTACTCCTACAGTGCCGGTGCCAGCGCGGACAGTTACCCATGGAACAATCCGCAGCTCTACGTAGAGCAGAGCCCTCTCTTCCATGCCGACAAGATCAATACACCGCTGCTGTTACTGCACGGCACAGCTGACACCAATGTACCCATCGGCGAGAGCATCCAGATGTACACCGCATTAAAGCTGTTGAACAAACCGGTTGAATTTATTCAGGTGGAGGGTGAGAACCACGCCATTTATGATTACCAAAAACGGATTGCATGGAACCATGCCATCTACGCCTGGTTTGCCAAATGGCTCAAGGAGGATGATCGCTGGTGGGAGTCAATGTTCCCCGATAAGTAGCTGATTGCAGTTATTTCAAAAAATACAGATGAAAGATATTAACATGAATATAAAGAGAATTGCAGATGAGGTATCAGCCCTGGCACGAACCACCGGTGCCTACCTGAAAGCAGAACAACAATCCCTCCAGCGAGGGGAGATCGAGCTTAAAGGCACCCGCAACTATGTCACCTATATCGACAAGGAGGCGGAAAGAAGGCTGGTGGAAGGACTCAGCTTCATCCTGCCCGAAGCCTCCTTCCTCACGGAAGAAGAAACCGTTCACTATGAGGAACGGGAATATAGCTGGATTATCGACCCGCTGGACGGCACCACTAACTACGTTCACGGCGACTGCCCCTACTCAGTAAGCATCGCCCTGATGCGCGAATCACAGACCCTCTTGGGTGTGGTGTTCGATCCGGTGGCCGATCAGCTCTTCGTAGCAACGGGTGAGGGTGAAGCCACCCTGAACGGGTCTCCTCTGCAGGTGAGCCGTCAGGAATCGCTCACCAACGCCTACATTGGCTTCGGGATCCCCTACTCTCTCGATATACAAGGAGAGATCATCCTGGCAAACGCCATGAAACAGTTCCAACACTGCAGCTTCCGCATCAAGGGATCAGCCGCGCTGGAGATCTGTTACGTGGCAGCTGGCGTCAGTGATGGGTACTTCCATTCCGGGCTCTCCCCGTGGGATGTAGCAGCCGGAGCCTTTATTCTGCAATGTGCCGGTGGCAGATGCAGCGATTTCAGCGACGGAGAAAATTATCTTTTTGGTAGAGAGATGGTCGCCACCAACGGAAAAATACACCAAGAAATCATGCAAACCATTATCAAAATAGCATAATGGAACACCAAACCATTCTTCTTGCATTTCTGCTGACGCTGTTCGCCGGTCTCTCCACCGGTATTGGCAGCCTGATCGCCTTCATGGCCAAACGCACCAATACCAACTTCCTCAGCCTGGCCCTGGGACTTTCAGCCGGTGTGATGATTTACGTCTCCTTCATGGAGATGATGCCGCAGTCGGTTGAGACCCTCACAACACACTACGGTGAGAAAGTCGGAATGCTTTACCTTATCCTGGGCTTCTTCGGTGGGATCGCCTTGATCGCGCTGATTGACTTCCTGGTACCCGAATCAAGTAACCCACACGAAATGCACCGTGTGGAGGAGATGAAAGGCAACAGCCGCCTGAAGCAGACCGGCGTAATCACAGCCATCACCATCGCCATCCACAATTTCCCCGAAGGAATCGCTACTTTTATGTCGGCACTCACCACCCTGGAGGTGGCCATACCCATTACGGTGGCCATCGCCATCCACAACATCCCCGAGGGAATCGCTGTGGCGGTACCCATTTACCACGCTACCGGCAGCAGAAAAAAAGCATTCTGGCTCTCCTTCACTTCGGGACTGGCAGAACCGGTGGGTGCGCTGATCGCCTACCTGTTCCTGTTGCCCTTCTGGAGTCCTGTGCTCAACGCTTTCGTCCTGGCAGCGGTTTCAGGAGTGATGATCTACATCTCGCTGGATGAGCTGCTGCCCAGTGCCGAGAAGTATGGCAAGCACCACCTCTCCATCATCGGACTGGTGGCAGGGATGGGGATTATGGCATTGAGCCTTTTCCTGTTCATTTAAATGAAGAAACTAACTGATTGTAAATAGCATAAAACCAACCACAATGACAACAGATTTGACGCAGATTGGCGAACGAATCAAAGGACTGCGTGATGCACTCGACCTCACACCGGAGGAGATGGCCCGCAAACTGGAGACTGAGACAGATGAGTACCTGAAATATGAGACCGGAGAATCCGATTTCTCACTCTCCTTTCTCCAGCGCGTCGAGCGAGAGTTCAACGTAGACCTCGCTACCCTGATGTTCGGCACCGAACCGAAAATGAACTCCTACTTCATCACACGCAAGGACAAAGGAGTAAGCGCGGAACGGGTGTCGGCTTACAAGTACCAGTCTCTCACGGCAGGCTTCACCAACAACGTGGCAGAAGTGTTCGTGGTGACGGTCGAACCCAAGCCGATAGAATCCGATTTCTACAAGAGCATCCATGCCGGTCAGGAGTTCAACATGATCCTGGAGGGGAGCATGGGCATGACCATCAATGACAAGGAACTTGTTCTGAACGAGGGGGATAGCATCTATTTCGACTCCTCGTTGCCACATGGCATGAAAGCACTGAACGACAAACCGGTAAAGTTTCTCGCCGTGATCCTTTACCCCTAAATAAACAACTTACCGACAAAAGGTTATCATGATTGAAAAATTTGTAAAACAGACCTCCTTTTCATCCCACCGGGATTTTACGGAGCACTATAAGATCATCGTCCCGGAGCAATTTAACTTCGCCTACGATGTGGCTGACGAGTGGGCCCGTACACAACCCAACAAACGGGCGCTCTGCTGGACCAACGACCAGGGAGCACATCGAGACCTTACCTTCGGTGAGCTGAAAGAGCTCTCCGATCAAACCGCCTCCTGGCTCCAGTCGCTGGGCATCGGCAAGGGAGACATGGTGATGCTGGTCCTAAAACGAAACATCGAATTCTGGCAGACCATCCTAGCGCTGCACAAACTGGGTGCAGTAGCCATCCCCGCCACCCACCTGCTCACCGATAAGGACATAGCCTATCGCAACAACGCCGCCGGTATCAAGGCAATCATCGCTACAGAGGATGAGAACCTGATCAACCATGTGAACCTGGCCATGGAGCAATCCCCCACAGTAGAACACCGCATCCTGGTGGGAGAACAGATCCCCGACGGATGGCTCGGTTTTCATCGTGGCGTAAACGAGGCCGCACCCTTTGTAAGGCCGGCAACGGTGAACCGCAACGAGGATATCATGATCCTCTACTTCACCTCAGGCACCACAGGACAACCCAAGATGGTGATCCACGACTTCACCTATCCCCTGGCACACATCACCACGGCGAAGTACTGGCACAACCTGCACGAGGGAAGCCTGCATCTCACGGTGGCCGATACCGGATGGGCCAAGGCGGTATGGGGCAAGCTCTACGGCCAGTGGATCGTTGGTGCCTCCGTCTTCGTCTACGACTTCGAAGGGCGGTTCATCCCGGGGGAGATGCTGCGCATGATCTCCACCTATCGGGTGACCTCATTCTGTGCCCCGCCCACTATCTTCCGCTTCCTGATCCGTGAGGATCTCTCGAACTATGATCTCTCTGCACTGGAGTACTGCACCACCGCCGGCGAGGCACTCAACCCTTCGGTCTACGAGAGCTTTTACCAACAGACCGGCATCAAGATGATGGAGGCCTTCGGACAGACCGAGACCGCCCCCACCATCATCACCTTCCCCTGGATGGAACCCAAACCGGGATCGATGGGTGTTCCCAATCCGCTCTATAAGATGGACCTGATTACACACGATGGTCGCTCGGCCGAAGACGGGGAACAGGGAGAAATCGTCTTCTACACAGACGATCAGCATCCGCTTGGCCTTTTCATGGGCTACTACCGCGATGAGGCACTCACACGCAGTGTCTATGCGGATCACCTCTACCGCACCGGTGACATGGCCTGGCGTGACGAAGATGGCTACTACTGGTTCGTGGGACGCACCGACGATGTGATCAAGAGCTCCGGCTACCGCATCGGCCCCTTCGAAGTGGAAAGTGCCGTGATGACCCATCCTGCCGTGGTGGAGTGCGCCATCACCGGTGTACCCGACGAGATCAGGGGACAGGTGATCAAGGCCACCATCGTGCTGGCTGCCGATTATAGGAATCAGGCGGGCGATGCGCTTGCCGGTGAGATCCAGGAGCATGTGAAGCAGGTGACGGCCCCCTACAAATATCCCCGAATCATCGAGTTTGTCGACGAACTACCGAAGACCATCAGCGGAAAGATACGCCGCGTGGAGATCAGGGAGAAAAGCAAATAAGTGGTCAGCAGTTAGCTGAAAGCTGACCTCTATGAACCGTAAGGACATTTGTGTGTTATTTCTATTGAAGAATTTGTAAGAACCAAAAAAAATAGATTGTTAAAGTGTATGAAGAAAGCATATGTATTTCCCGGACAGGGAGCCCAATTTGTGGGCATGGGCAAAGATTTGTACGAGAGCTCTCCCGTCGCCCGGGAGCTGTTCGAGAAGGCAAACGAGATCCTGGGTTTCCGCATCACCGACCTGATGTTTGAAGGAACCGAAGAGGACCTGCGGCAGACAAAAGTTACACAGCCGGCCATCTTCCTTCACTCGGTAATCCTTGCCAAAACATTGGGTGAGGAATTCAAACCCGACATGACGGCCGGCCACTCACTGGGCGAGTTCTCAGCATTGGTCGCCGCGGGGGCACTCACCTTCGAAGATGGTCTCAAATTGGTCTACAAGCGTGCACTCGCCATGCAGAAAGCGTGTGAGGCAGAGCCATCCACAATGGCAGCAGTACTGGCACTCCCCGATGAGAAGGTAGAAGAGATCTGCGCCTCCATCAACGAGGTGGTGGTAGCGGCCAACTTTAACTGTCCGGGGCAGATCGTTATCTCCGGCAGCATCGAAGGCGTGGAAAAAGCATGTGAACTGATGAAGGAGGCGGGTGCCAAGAGAGCCCTGCTGTTGAAAGTGGGAGGAGCCTTTCACTCTCCGCTGATGGAACCTGCCCGTCTGGAACTGAGTGAGGCTATCGAGGCGACCGAGGTGATCGCGCCCCTCTGCCCCGTTTACCAGAATGTCTCCACCAACGGTGAAACCGATCCGGCAGTGATCAAGGCCAACCTTATCGCCCAGCTCACCTCACCCGTTAAGTGGACACAGTCGGTACAGCAGATGATTGCCGACGGGGCCACAGAATTTGTGGAACTGGGACCAGGCAGTGTATTGCAGGGTCTGATCATCAAGATCAATAAGGAGGTTACCGTCTCCGGCAAACAGTAAAAAAGTAACCGTCAGGAATGGGGAATTAAGCTTTCTTAGTGACCTGTTCTTGGCGGAAACGAAATTAGGCTATACATTTGCCAGAAACAATTAAATGTATTTGATATGCAAAAAATTGGCTTACTCATCACCCTGTTCCTGGTGACCATCCTACAGGGATATGCCCAGGATGAAGAGTTTTTCGAGGCTCCCGATTACCGTCAGATTGAACGGAACGTGAAAGAACCCTCCTCCTCCTACTACTATCCCAAGCTGCTGGAGAAATATCTGAACAGCGATGCCAGTATGACACCGGAAGAGGGAAGACACCTCTACTTCGGATATGTCTACCAACCGGACTACATCCCCGCAGATACATCACGTTACAACAGACTGCTGGCCGAGGTGCTGACCACAAGTTCATTCTCTGCTGATGATTTCAACCAAATTCTTCAGTATAGCGAATCACTTCTGAAAGAAGATCCCTTCAACCTGAGAGCCTTCAACGCCAGGATGCTGGTCTACGCACAACAAAACGACACGGAGGCATACAAGGATATCTCCCGCAAACGACGTATCGTGCAGGATGCAATCGTGGGCAGCGGTGACGGTATGTCGGATAAGACACCCTTCTATGTGATCAAGGTGGCGCATGAGTATGACATTCTCCCGTTCCTGGGCTTCACCTTTGGTGGAGAAGACAAGATTCTCAAGGGAAACAAGGTCAATTACCTATCACTGGGAAAAAACCGCTTCGGTGTAGAAAGGATCTATTTCAACATTGAACCGGTATTTAAACACGTGAGTAAACACGGAGGCGGAAAGATTTAATCTATTCTTTCTCCCGGCGAATCAGAGCAAATCGAGTGGGCTTTTAATCATTGATTGGGCAATATCGGCAGCACCTAACTTCCTAACTTTTCATAACGAAAAACGTTATTCAATAAACATATTTATTGTGACACCATTGGCCTTAATGTCAATTAAATTCTGAACGGATGAAAAGTATCGTGAATTGGGGAGTTTTAAGTACTGCAAAAATTGGCAGAGAGCAGGTAATACCGGCTATTCAGGCAAGTAGATACAGCCGCGTTTTGGGAATCGGCTCTGGAAACAGCGATTTTGCAAAGACAATTGCATTGCAACATGGGATAGAACGGGTTTATGATTCCTACGATAAAGTTTTAGAAGATCCGAAGATTGAGGCAGTATATATACCCCTACCCAATCATCTGCATGTGGAGTGGTCAATCAAAGCACTAGCTGCAGGGAAACATGTTTTGTGTGAGAAACCGATCGGACTTAATTCCGCTGAAGCAGAAAAATTATTAAAAGCATCAGAACGATTTCCTCATTTGAAAATAATGGAGGCATTCATGTATCGTCATCACTCACAATGGCATAAAGTGAAGTCGATTGTTGACAACGGAACCATTGGAAAGATCAGGAGTATAAATCTATTTTTTTCATACTATAATATTGACCCAAATAATATCAGGAACAAGATAGAAATAGGAGGCGGTGCTTTGATGGATATTGGTTGTTATTGCATTTCCTTTTCAAGATTCATCCTCAACTCGGAGCCGGAAAAAGTGATCGGAATGATGGATATGGATCCTGAGATGAAAACGGACAGGTTAACGACTGGAATTCTTTCTTTTTCAACAGGAACAACCGCATCCTTTACATGTTCCACCCAATTAATGCCCTATCAACGAGTCAATATTGTAGGCGAAGAAGGCAGGATTGATGTGGAAATACCTGTAAATGCACCATTTGACAAGATGATTCGTGTCTGGATTCACACCAACGAATATACAGAAGAAGTCACGTTTAACCCTGTAAACCAATATACGCTGCAAGCTGATTATTTTTCAAGAGCCATCATTGAAGATCGCACCATTGAGTTTGCACTGAATGACTCCATTCAGAACATGAGAGTGATAGATGCCATTGTAAGAAGCAACAAAGAAGGTAGATGGGTAAAATTATTAGATTAGATGAGCGTTTAAATTATACAACAAACAAACTGCCCCGCCGGATTCATTCTGGCGGGGCAGTTTGCGTAAATCTGATATCTATTCGACAGGTACCATGAAATGCATCAACTCACGGTCGTGGTTGTTGACGATTCTGCATTCATTGTCGAAATACATCGTCACACCGTTTTCTGCAGTGTAGGGTTCCCACTCGGGCAATACCCCCTCGACATTCGGATTGGCATTCTTAACAAAGTTGAGCCAGGCAGAACTCATCTTGTCAGCGAGGGCCCATGCCTCTTCTGTGTTGCCGGTCCAGTCTGCTCTCAAATCGACATTGTTGAATGCCAGCGGAATGTCTAACCCGTGGAATGATCCTTTCGAGGCATTGTCAACCTGGCTCTTCCACGCCAGGAAATAGACATAGAGCGGTGCGCTCGACTCCACTGCGCGGGCATCGGCGGTACGGATGGTAAAGGGTCTGAAAACCGTATCTATGGAGAGCAGATCCTGCGGTGTGTAATCAGGATAAGCCTTTGCAAACAGTTCAATGTATTGGTCGGTTTTGTTGCCATACACTTTTGCAAGGCGTTCCCTGGCTTGCTCAAGGGTCAACTCCTTCTCACCGTAGGCAACGGGCATCATCTCATTCAGGGTGGAACCAATCATCACCGGAATATCTTTTGAAATCTCGGCGAAACCGGGGCTGAAGGGTTGTTGCAGCAAGACAACCCCATCAACGGAGGGTGCAAAGCCAAACATGGTGGGTGAACCGGGTCTTCTCGGACCAGATATCTTTGCGATCGCCTCATTACCGGCTTTCACCAGATCGGCGTATGCGATGGTATCCAGTTTCGCCACCTCCTCAGGGGTGAGACCTAGCTGTTCCAGAACAGCCAGACCCAGCTGCTGCGATGTCTCCTTGGTCATTGTGTTGAGCAGGGTACCACTTTGAATGATTGCCTTGTGGAACAGACCTTGTGCAGCAGGCATACACATGATGGTACCTACCTTACCGCCCCCACCCGATTCACCAACGATGGTTACATCGGCCGGGTTGCCGCCGAAACTCTCAATGTTGTTCCGAATCCACTCGAGGGCTTTCACGATGTCGAGCACTCCCACATTGGCCGATTGGGCGTACTTCTCACCACAAGCCGAGAGGTCCAGAAAACCGAGAATGTTCAAACGGTGGTTGACCGATACCATCACGATATCTCCTTTTCTTGCCATTGCTTCACCATATGTCATCGGATCATTGCTGGCACCCGTATGAAATCCCCCCCCGTGCAGCCAGAGCAATACCGGTCGTTTCTTGCCATCGTTGACTCCTTGTGTCCATACATTCACACTGAACAATTCCTTTTCATTTTGTACCGAATCGGGATACCAGGGCACAATTTGTCTGGCTACCGGACCAAAGTCGGTACATTCGCGCACACCGTCCCAGGCATCGGGATCCTGCGGAGGCATGAATCTGTCGGCCTTGGCATAGGGTATCCCCAGAAATGCATAGACACTGTCGTTCACACTTCCGGACACATCGCCGGCGGTAGTTTCAACAACGGGATTCTGATCTTGGTCACTTTTTGGATTACATCCCGTACAGAATAATCCAACTCCAATAAAGAATGTGAGTAGTAAACTTGAAAATTGTTTCATGGTGAAAAAAAATTTATGATGCTTTATATCTACACTGATTCATCCATTCTGAACTACAGGCTGCATAATTGCTTGTGTTAAAAGAGTACAAATATACCTTATTCTTTTTATATTTAACACAAATTGGTCGGAGAATCTTCTAGTTTTGTACATTACTTTCTATGTGGAAGAATTTACTCCGGTGCGTAATGTAATAAACTTCAGAATAGTAACAAATTTGGACGATATTAAATTAAACTATTCAAAATGAAAAAGTCATTCCTCACTTGCATATTATTTGTTTTTATTGGGAATTCGGCATTCATGCAAGCTTCATCACAAAATGATGGTAAAATTGTTTTCAACAATGATGATGTTGTTTTTCGTCAAATTGATGAGCATACCTGGGTTGGCTCAGGCAATCAAATGTTTCAGGAAAGCCTCTATCTCGTTGAGGGAAACGACAAGGCCATATTGATTGATGCTGGAACCAACATCAAAAATCTGGACAAGATTGTTGCTTCAATTACGGATAAGCCGGTCACTCTGGTTGCCACCCATGTGCACCCCGATCATACCGGTCCTTCCATTAATTGCTTCCCGGAGATATGGATCAATCCGGGTGATACGGTATTGATACCCTCCTTAATGGGCAACTATCGTGGAGCAGTGAACTACCTGTATGATGGGGAGATTTTAAATTTGGGAGGCAGGCAATTGGAAGTTGTCTTTTCGCCCGGGCATACGCCAGGATCCACCACTTTCATAGATAAAACTGCCGGCTACGGCTTCAGTGGTGACTCTTTTGGATCAAGTTTGCTGTTGTTGACTGTCGACTTCTCCACATTCATCACCACCTGTGAGAAAATCAGCGCGATAATGGAAGCCGAAAAAATCAACTATCTATATCCGGGGCATTACAACAATTACAATGAGGAAACATTGGTAAAGTTAAAAGATATGGTATCATTAAGCCGTAGTGTCTTGTCGGGTGATATTAACGGGTTTCCAAATCCTGATGACACCTTTGGATTAAGACTTGCTGTTGATGGTGATGGGTATCGAATTATTTACAATGAAAATGCAGTTAAATGATGCGAGAACGAGTGAGTTGGTGACCATGTAAAAAACCGTCAAGGAAAATCAATGGACTTCAAGGATTGGATGATTAAATTTTCAAAAACCTTTCTCAGTACATTGACAATGTAGAGAGTTGGGTATTTCTTATCGAAGAGACTGTGATGAAAGCTATCAAGGTTGACATACATTGTCGGCCTTCAACAAATAATGCGACATACAAATATTTTAAATTATGAAAAGGATAATTTTGGTTTTACTGAATTTAGGAATTTTATGGCAGATAGCTTTGTCTCAAAATTTTGATAAAAGCAAACTGGATGACTATTTCGATGCCCTTGAGTCTAACAATAAATTTATGGGCAGTGTTGCCGTTTCTCAAAATGGAGAAATAATCTATTCAAGATCATTGGGATATTCAGATTTTGAGAATAAGCTCAAAGCGAATAACAATACACGATACGGCATAGGTTCCATATCGAAGACCTTTACAACTGTATTGGTATTAAAAGGTGTTGAGGAGAAAAAGATTGACTTGAATCAGACAATTGACAAGTATTTTCCAACAATTGAAAATTCAAATAATATTACAATCTCCGATTTACTCTATCACAGAAGCGGCATACATGATTTCACGGAAGATATTGATTATTTGACCTGGTATACTCAACCCAAGACAGAACAGGAAATGGTGACAATCATTGCAAACAGAGGTAGTGATTTTGTGCCAGACAGTAAATCTCAATATAGCAATCCAAACTTCATTCTTTTGAGTTATATCCTTGAGAAGAGTTATCAAAAGTCCTATGGGGAATTGTTAGAAGAACATATTACGATCCCAATCGGATTGAAAAACACCAGTTTCGGAGAGACTGTCAACAATCCAAACAAAAAGAGTAAATCATACAGATTTTTGGAGACGTGGAACTTAGCTCCTGAAACGGATAGTTCAATTCCAATGGGAGCAGGTGGAATCGTTTCAACCCCTACAGATTTAATAAAATTCAGCAACGCTCTGTTTAGCGGACAATTGCTGGACAGTGTCAGTCTAAACAAAATGATGACAATGAAAGACAACTTCGGAATGGGTCTGTTTCAATTTCCATTTAATCAAACAGTTGGTTATGGTCATAGCGGGGGTATTGATGGATTTACTTCCATCTTCTCACATTTCTCTGAAGGAAATATTTCCTATGCATTAATGTCAAACGGAACAAGCTATAACAATAATGATATTTCTATTTCAGTGTTAAGTGCTGTTTATGATAAACCTTACGATATTCCTCTGTTTTCAACTATTGAAGTCCAATCTGAAGATTTAGATAAATATTTAGGAATTTACTCTTCTGCTCAACTACCAATGAAAATAACTGTTACGAAAAATAACAATAAACTAATCGCTCAAGCTACAGGCCAATCATCATTTCCACTAGAAGCTACTGAGAAAGATATGTTTATTTTCCAGCTGGCGGGAATTGTGCTGGAGTTTAATCCTTCTGAGAAAACGATGATGCTGAAACAGGGAGGAGGACAATTTTTATTCACGAGAGATTAGATATTGTACGAAATAAGCGAGTTCTACATTACAGGATGAAATAGTTGACACTCATGAAGAAAGTGGAATTTCGTGGAGAGTTGAGACATATGCGAGATTATGAAGTGCGAAAAAAAAGAAACCCCAGCGTAATTCAATAAACAGAGCAAAATGATAATTGAAACCCACCATACGAATGGAACAAAAATTGCTGAAGTGATCTCGGATGTGAATGTAATCAATAAGAATGAATGAGCATGAATGAGCATGAATCGAAAACCAAAAGAGTTCAACCAACCAAAGAGTCCTTGACATTCTTTCAAACAGAAAATGATTTTAGGGAATGGTTGGAGTGTAATCATGAGAAGGAAACAGAGCTGATGGTTGGATTCTACAAAGTTAATAGCGGTAAACCCTCAATGACCTGGTCACAATCGGTCGACCAGGCACTCTGCTTTGGTTGGATTGATGGTATCAGAAGATCAATCGACGAGGAGAGCTATAGCATTCGTTTCACCCCACGCAGGAATGACAGCAACTGGAGTGCAGTTAACATCAAAAAGATCGAAGCACTCAAAAAAGCAGGTCTCATGAAACCTGCCGGAGTCAAAGCATTTAGTTTGAGGAAAGAAGATAAATCAGAGATCTACTCCTACGAAAATGACGCAACCCTTCTTGATTCACCCTATGAGACACAATTTAGAGAAAACAAAAAAGCGTGGGAGTTTTTCATGAAGCAAGCACCGTCCTACAGAAAAGCAGTTATGCGATGGATCATGGGTGCCAAACAAGAAGAAACCCGACAAGCACGATTAATGAAAACAATAAATCAGTGCGAACAACAAAAACGACTCACATAACAAGTTCACTTTTGGCTTGTTATAATTGCAATTTTATTTTGAATATACTTATTTATAATACTTTCTGTAAACAAAAAAATTGATCCTCAATGAAAAACAAAAAATGTTTGTTGGTAATGATTGTGATGAGTTTGCTGTCTGTTCCCACAGGTTATTCACAGAATAGTCCGGAGTACACGGGTATTGAAATAGTTCCTAAGCTGGAAATACCCCAAAAAGGGGAATTTGATGAGAAAGACCTGACCGGCTATTTGTTAGTCTATTTCAAAGATCAGGACCAATCAGCTTATATGGCTATCAGTAGCGACGGCTATACTTTTACCGACGTCAATGGTGGCAACCCTGTATTTATTGGCGCTCAGTTGGCAGAGCAGAAGGGTGTTCGGGACCCACACATTACACGTGGCCCTGATGGTGCATTTTATCTGGCCATGACCGACTTGCATATTTTTGGTAAACGGGCAGGATTTCGCGATACTGAATTTGAGCGACCCGCTGAAAAATACGGTTGGGGCAATAACCGGGCCATTGTTCTCATGAAATCATACGACCTGATTCATTGGACTCACTCTGACTTTCGCGTCGATAAGGCATTCCCTGAGCTTGGTGATATCGACTGTTCCTGGGCTCCGGAAACTATTTATGACCCTGCGGCCGGAAAGATGATGGTTTATTTTACCATTCGTTACAATAACAAGGAGTGCCATATGTATTATTCTTATACCGACGATGATTTCACCAAGCTGGAAACAACTCCTAAAAGAATAACTGAAATTGGAGGTCTTGATGGCGACATTACCAAAGTAGGTGATCAATACCAACTCTTCTATGTCTCAGATGCCAGGATATTGCATTCGGTTTCATCCAAGATTAATGAAGGTTATAAGACCGATAACAAACGCATTGATCCTGAAACGGTATCAACAGAAGCGCCTAACTTGTTCAAGCGTCTGGGAACGGACAAATATGTACTAATGTATGATGTGTATGGGGCCAGACCCAGCAACATGGGTTTCAGCGAAACAACCGATTTTATCACATATACGAATTTAGGCCATTTTAACGAGGGTGTAATGAAAACCACTAATTTCAAAAGCCCTAAGCATGGCGCTGTGACCTACCTTACCAAGCAGGAATTGAAGGCCATAGCCGAACATTGGAACATGGAATTTGTGTATTAAGGTAAGAACAGGAATGTAAAACATTATTGAATGATCGAAGAATCGGGTACATTTGTCAAGAGATGACAGCAACTGTTGTTCACAGGTAGTATCCATTCACATATCATTTATCAACCTATTCAATCGTACCCAATGAATGCCAAACTGATAAAAGCATTGCAAAACAATAAGGATGAATTGAGAACATGGCAGGAAACCATGCACAAGCATCCTGAACTATCGATGCAAGAGGAAAATACCGCGCGTTATATTGCCGAGGTGATCAAATCGTTTGGTGCCTATACATTGACAGAAGGTGTTGGCAAGTATGGCATGGTCGCTTCGCTAAAAGTAGGGAACAGTAACAAAGCAATCGGTATTCGAGCCGATTTCGACGGGTTGCCCATCCAGGAAGAGAACCATTTACCCTACAAAAGTAGCAGAGAGGGATGCTCACATCTTTGCGGCCATGACGGTCATACGGCGATGCCGCTTGGAGCTACCAAATACCTTGCCGAAACCCAAAACTTTGATGGAACCGTACGCTTTTTCTTTCAGCCGGGCGAAGAGACCATGCAAGGAGCTCCAGCCATGATAGCCGATGGATTGTTTGAGCGTTTTCCAGTGGATGCGGTATACGCCATGCACAATATGCCGGGATTGGAGTTTGGAAAATTCTATTTCCGTGAAGGAGAAACCATGGCTGCCGTCGATAACTGGGAAATAGAACTTACCGGAAAAGGCTCTCACGGTTCTATGCCGGAACTGAGTATTGATCCTTTGGTTTGTGGCTCATCACTGGTGATGGCGTTGCAGACCATTGTCAGCCGGAATGTGTCACCCTGGAAACAGAGCGTTGTAACCATAGGGTCTTTTCAATCGGGCAATGCAGGTAATGTAATTCCACAAAAGGCTTTGCTGAAATTGAGCATCCGAAATATGGACAAAGAAGTACGCAGCATGGTGCTTGAAAGAATCCGCCACATTACCCGGTCACAGGCCGAATCTTTTCATTGTGCTGTTGAGATCAGAGAAGGTATTCCCGGAACGGTACTGGTGAACACACCCGAGCATACACGTTGGGCTGCTGACGTAGCGGCGAAAACATTTGGAGAAAATCGTGTGGAAAGGAATGCGGACGCTCTCATGGGGAGTGAGGACTTTGCATTCATGCTCGAGAGATGTCCGGGCAACTATGTAATGATAGGCAATGGTCAGGGACAGATGGTACACCATCCACAATTTGTGTTCAATCAGGAATTGCTACCCCTTGGTGCAGCTTATTGGGTATCATTGGTAGATGACTATCTGAATAATTGTTAAACAGAGTAAGATATTTCACTTTTTATGTCACCAAAGATTGAGTTAATGCGTCTTATCAATGTACAATTTAAAAATCATGGTGATGAAAAAAACTCTTTTTACAATGTTCTTAATCGGGATGATATTCCCGATGAGTGCCCAGATCAAGGGTACCGTGACCGATGCAGGTAACAATCCAGTAAGAAATGCCAAGGTGGCTATTTACTCACTACCCGATTCCGTGCTGATAGCCGGTACCACTGCCAATGAACGGGGTGAGTTCGAGTTTCCCGCCTATTACAGCGTGAACAAACTGATGAAGGTATCCTATAACGGGTACAAACCCACCACATTTCGCGCACTGCCGGAACAGCATGTCACACTAAGGGATGAGCTTACCCTGCCTGATGAGCTGGCTGAGAACCCTACTCTCTCATCGGTTCCCGAAAAGAAAAGCTGATCACAAGCTAGCGTCTTGGTTGGATTGCTAATTGTTGTAGCCGCCTCATGTACAATGGGACGGCTTAATTTTGTTTGGATTTTTGGGATAAAACTGTAATTTTGTGGCTGGATCATCGATCTGGCTCCCGAAGGTGGGAGAAATGGTGGCGAAGTCATAGATTAAATATCATTTAAAAATTAATGCACAATGAGAAAAACAATTGTACTCCTTATCCTTTCAGCATTCTTTATTGCACTCCATGCACAATCAGTCGATGAATCCCGCAAGTTAAAAAATGAGCCGACACCCAGCGCCGGCTACGGCAAAGAGCTGGGAGATTTCAAGAGCGGAACCTATACCATTGAAAGTGCAGGTCTTACACGGCAATATACCATTGACATTCCCGAAGACTATGATAAGAACAAAACATACCGTTTGGTTTTCGCTATGCACATGATGGGGGGAAGCATGCAGACAATGGTTGACCAGAACTATTATGGCCTGAAAACATATGCCGAAAGAGATGGCATTCCTGTCATTTTCGTAGCACCCCAAGGATATACCGACCGTTCGCCCTGGCGCGGACGTGACGACAAAGACCATATCTTCTTTGCCGACATGCTTGACCTGTTTAAGGATAAGCTGAGCATCGACACCTCACGCATATTTAGCTGCGGCTTTAGCTTTGGTGCTATGTTCACATACTCGTTATCGTTAAGTTTCCAGAAAGACTTACGTGCTGTTGCCTGTTATGCTCCGGCCAACTGGAACATCTATCTTCCCGAAAATAAAAAAGAGCCACTTGCCTTCTATAGCACCACAGGTACGGAAGACGGACTCTGCAAGTTTGTCAATTCCGATGAGCTCAAACAGGGGGGCAAGTACTGCGTATTGACACACCTCGAAAACAACGGATTGACACAATTGCCGGAGGTTCCGGTAGCCACCACACCCACCCATGTCACCACAGAGTTTGAAGGTCTTCCCGAAGAATATCCGGTATTGTTTGGTTCCTTTGTGGGTGGTCATACCGAAAACGTGAAGGATCCCGGATCTGATGTGAACTGGGTCGCAAAAGAGACATGGGATTTCTTCATGCGTTTCTAATTTTCCCTGCAGATATAAGGTAAATCCCGTCGCTGACGGGAGCTGCTACTGTTCGGATATCGTGAACAGTAGCAGCCTTTTAATGACAACCAACTAGAACCATGAAAATGAAAAATAAAAGTACCCAGTCAATGAGCATGAAGGTCCGAATGGCATTGTTACCCTTTATAGCACTGCTACTCGTTACCTGCAGCAACAAGATTGATGAAATTGAGGAGGTGAACCTCACTCTCGACAAGAGCTCCATCGTCTTCGATTCGCCGGATGAACAGGAGGCTTCGGTTGAGATACAAACCAACGCTTCGCTTGTTCATATTGACATCCCATCGGACGATCTGAACTGGATCAGTGCGAAGTTGTCTGCTAACATCCTCAGCATTACGGTGTCGGAAAACACTGCACTGGGAAAAGAGAGAAGCACCCTCATCACGGTCTCTGCAGAGGGTTTGCCTGCCCCCCGAGCCATCAGCATCACACAGAAAGCCAGCTATGAATTCATTAGCTCCTTTTCTATTCCGGCGGGAATCAACGGGTTGGAAGAAGATCTGACTGGTGTCATCGACCATGACGCGAAGACCATCACGCTCTCCAGCTCGCGCTGGATTCCTAACGTGAAAAACCTGATTGCCCGTTTTGAGACACCTGCAAGGCTCTACATCGGGGAGAAAGAACTGGTCAGTGGCGTCACAACAAACCCTTTGCTCGGAGAGCAGACGTTGACAGTGAAAACGGATGAGGGGGTTACGGCATCATATGAACTGATTGCCAAGGGCCCCATGTTCACCGGCCTTCCTGTCATCAGCGTTGATGTCGATGGCGCTGCAGAGGTGGTAGAAAAGACGTTGAAGCTCCCCTCAGAGTTTGAGCTGACCGTCCCCGGTGAGAACAGTTTTGATGTCGAAGCAACACGGATGACCATTCGCGGAAGGGGAAACACCACATGGTACATGCCTAAAAAACCATACCGGATTGACTTTCCCAATAAGACCTCCCTCTTTGGCTTACCCAAGGCGAAAAAATGGATCCTGCTTGCCAATTATCAGGACCCCACATTGCTGATGAACGATGTGGCATTCCAGCTGGGACGTATCTTCGGGTTGGAATTCAATCAATCCTCCATTCATGTTGAGTTGTTCCTCAACGGGACCTACAGAGGCAACTACCAGCTTACCGAACAGAAGGAGGTAGGTGAAGGAAGGGTCGACATTGACACTAACGGAGGCTTTATGGTGGAGCTGGACGCCTATTTCGATGAAGATTACAAGTTCCGTACCACTCGCCTCAATCTGCCCGTCATGGTTGCTGAACCTGAGCTGAACAACGAATCGGAGATGGCGTATATCAGAGAGGCGATGCAGGGACTTGAAGATGCGCTGTTTGAAGCCGACTTCCCCAACAACTCCTTCGAGGAGCACACCGATGTCGAGTCGCTGATCAACTTCATGCTGATCAATGAGCTGGTTCGCAACCAGGAGCTGGAACATCCCAAGAGCACCTACTGCTATAAGGAGGCGGATTCGAAAATCAAGTGGGGTCCGTTGTGGGATTTTGACTGGGCTTTCGGTTACAACGGATACAATGCCTACTTTGTCACCAAGAACAGGATCTTTTATCAGGGGAACAGTGATCCCAGACCCGGTGCCCGTTTCTTTACCCGGTTTATGGAGATTCCCGAATTTCGTACCAAATACAAAGAGCGGTGGAAAGAAATCAAACCGCAGGTGGATGGAATCACTGATTATATTGAAACGATGGCAGCGAAACTGGATAAATCGCAGGCGGAGAACTTCAAACTGCCGAATGCCACGCCCGTCACCAAGAACAATAGCTATCAGGAGTTGATACGGCAGATGAAAAAGTGGATGGATGAACGCATCGCTTTCATCGATTCGGAGATCGAAACAATCTGACCTATGGCCGTCTCATCAATCATGAGACGGCCTTTTTTTTGTCGGTCAGTTGCTCATGCGGCTGATCTCCCGGTCGCCGGCACCGTTGCCCTTATATCGGTTCTTGGTCGCGTTGAACTTGTAGCGTACCGTTAACTCCAGCTCGCGACTGTCCCACTCGGAGTACTGGTAGATGTCGAGCCGGTCGTTGAAGGCGAAGATGCCCATCTTGCGGCCGTGAAAGAGGTCGTGTCCCTTGAGGGTAAGCGAGAGCTTCTCCTCGAAGAATGATTTGGTGATGCCTGCATCTACAATGTACTGGTTCCTTGTGGTGCGGAAATTCTGATGGTATCCCTTACCCTGGAAACGGGAATCGAGGGTGACCAGAAACCCTTTGGGCAATGTGAAGGAGTTGTTGAAGGATGCAATGGGCAGGGGACGGTTCATCCTTACCAGCTCACCCCGTATCTCCATCTCCAACTGCTGAGCAGTGAAACCGATGCTTGCCTGTGGACTCCATATTCCCACCTTGGGCGATGCTGTGAGGAAAGCGGAGAAACTGGGTATCTGTCGGATGTTGATGTTCGACAAAAGTGTCACTGCCGGGTTCTCCTCCATCTGTTCGGCCCACTGTATGATGGCATTCTTCTCCTGTTTCCAGGAAACCGCCAGCTGCAGGAACCGCCAGGAGCTCATCAGCGAGACATCGTGCAAGGTGGTGGGTTTCAGGAAAGGATTGCCGGTTTGCATGGTGTAACGGTTGGCATAGAAGATGTTGCTGCCCATCTGCCAGTAGGCCGGTCGGACCGTCTTCACCGAATAGCTCATCTGCAGTTGCACGTTGCCTAAGCGGTTGCTGTAGGTGAGTGCGGGAAACCATTGGGCATAGCTCCTGCTCAACTCATCGTTCCGCACCCCGTCACGGAAATAGTCCCAGAACACATCTTCGTAACGCAGGCCGGCGGTGATCTGCCCGATGGGTGTGGTACGGTTGTACTCGGCAAAGAAGGAGAGGTTCTGGTCGTGTATCTCCGTACCGGAGGAAGGGATCATCGGATTACTTGTCTGGTAATCATCCTCCCGCAGCGTACGGGTGAATTCGTTCCCCACCGAGAGGGTCCCCCCCAGCAGGGGATGGGTGAGGATGGTACGGGTGGCGATGAGCCGGTTGTAGATACGGTTGTCGGAACGTATGGTACGGTCGTCCTGCTCCTCACTGCTCTCGGTGATGTTCGACCGGGTGGTCTGGGTGCTGCGGTAGAAGTCGCCGTTGAAGTCGACCGTCAGCTTGCCGAAGGTACCGCTGTAATAACCGTTGAGCCGGTGACGGGGCTGCAGGTCGTGTTGCTGGTTGTCGCGGCTCACCAGCCGGTCGAAAAACTGGCCGTTGGCATAGACATCACTGCTGGTGGAGGCAATGTCCCGGTTCTTGCCGGGAAAGGTGGTGAGGGTGTATTTCATCCCCGCTTGATGCCTTGGAGAAAACTCGTAGTTGATGCCGGCCACGGCTGTAAGGGGATTGGAGAGTCCATCCACACGGAGCTGGTTCTCCTGTGTCCAGAGGGTATCCACATAAGTGGATTGACGGATGATGCTCTCCTGAAAGTAGGCATAGCGCTCGTACTTGAGGGTGCCGAAGAGGTCCCAGCCATTGTTGCGGTAGTTCACGTTGAGCTGTTGCCGCAGGTCGGTGTTCACGGTCTGCAGGTAGGAGGAGCGGAGGTCGAAGCCGAAGCCGTCGCCCACCTTGCGCACGGTGTGGATGCGGATCACCGCCTTCACCGAGGCATCGTAGCGTGCACCGGGATTGTAGACGATCTCCACCTCCCGTATATCTGCCGAGCTGATGCGGTCGAGTTCCGAAGGGTCGCGCATCTCGCGGTTGTTGATGTAGATCTTGGCGGCACCCTTGCCGAAGATCTCGTAGGCACCATCGTCGCCCGTCACTGCCGGCAATCGTTTCAACAGATCATCGGCAGTGCCCGCCTTGCTCAGCACCGTATTCTCGACCGTTGTCACCAGGGCATCATCCCGCACTCGTATCCGGGGCAAGTCGCCGTTGACCACCAGCTCGCCCAGCTCGGTAGTTTCGGGCAACAGTGTGACGTGTTGCTCTTTGACTGCCTCCACCTCCTTTGTTTCATATCCTATAAAGGATATCCGGAGAAAAGCATCGCTACTGTGGTCGCTGTTGAGGGTGAACTGCCCCTCCTGGTTGGTGATGGTGCCTGCAATGAGCATGGTGTCTGGAATTGCATAGAGTGCCACGTTGGCAAATGAGATGGGATTGCTTTCGTTATCGACTACCGTGCCCTGAATTTGTGCATTGATGGGCAGAAAAATGCTGCCAAGGAGAAAGAATAGAATTATTTTCTGTATCATATCACTTTTTGTTGTTGAATGGAAAACCATGAAGCATTGAGCGGAGGGATCCTTTTGCGCGCCATCGGGACACCCGGCATCTAATGCTTTTTCATTTTATGGTGATATGACATCATAAGGGTGCAATCGGTTACAAAAAATCTGATTGAGTAGATAATTGACAGGTAGTGGACTGGTCTATCCTTATTGTCTCCATATTCTATCCTTATATCCACTCCGATAATTATGGGAGTGGATATAAGGGTGCAATAAGGGTGCAATAAGGCTAGAGGCAGCAAATCCCCTGTCTCGTTCTGTCTCGTTCTGAAATTGGAAACACCAACTTTGCACAGAAATCATGAACCTATATGGCATCAAAGCAGTTTGATGTTGAGCTGGAACTTTATTGCTGTACAGTCAATTTCCGCTCAAATTCGCTTATCCAACTCTCTGTGTCCACGATGATAGATTCAATGAAACATTCGTAAATGCAAAAATATAAAAAGCCAATAACGCCACATTAAATAGATATTCAATGTGATACAATATCCGGCATGAACATATTGATATCAATTTGCGAATGTTTCACATAGGGTATTTACGAAAGTTGTATATTTATTGCGTAAAAAATCACGTTAGCAGTCAGGCGAAAAGACAACCCGTAAAAAAATGGAATACTTAGTAAAAGACGAACAACTCGAATTAAGATATGAACCAGGCAGAGGTGCGTGGACATATCATATTCAAATTCCAAACACGAAACAGATTATTGGAAAGTGGGGTTCATTGAAAGTGTCAGGCACAATTGACAATTACAAAATTGACCGTATTAACCTCTTTACAATAACAGGACAGGACAAACTTATTTCTGTGAATGAGAAAATCAGAAAGGAAATTAACAAAAGTGGTGGCGACAGGGTAACAGTAACACTTTATTTGTTAACTTCGTTGGAATAAATCACAGAAAAAGAAATTGTTGAAACATTCAAGGAGTCAAGGGTACTAAAAGCGTTTGAAATGTTGACCGACGATAAACAAAAAGAAATAATCGGAAAAATTACTTCTGCGAAATCAGAAGACAATCAAATTATGAAAATTGAAATTTTTGGAAACGATGAATTTGATAATTCAAAATTGAAATATGCAATCATCTTCTCTAAATATTTGAACAAATGGATTTACGTGAAGCACAGGGAAAGAAGTGGTTGGGTAGTCCCAAGTGGACACAGGGAGGAAAATGAAAGTATATTTGATACAGCAAAGAGAGAATTGTATGAAGAGACGGGAGCAAAGAAATATGCCATTGAACCATTATTTTATTATTCGGTTGAATTAAATGAGATAAAAAACTACGGGAAAGTCTTTTATGCAAGAGTTGAAGAACTGGACGATTTACCTGAATCGGAAATTGAAAGAATTGAATTGTTTGATGAGCAACCAAGTGATTTAACTTTTCCTGTTATTCATCAAGCATTAGAAAAAGAGGTGATAAAATTAATTAGTAAACTTGAATAGCAGAATGTGAAGCTGACAAAAAGCATCTCACGTAATAGGTAACAAATAGAGTGCGGCACAACGGCAGCATCTCTGCAAGATGGCATCTGTCTACCAGAAATTAAATTCCGCTTCCGGCAGGATCACATGTGATCGCACCGAAAGCGGAATAAAAATTTAAAATTAGCGTTGATCGTTACTCTGCCATCAGGATGTGCATGATGTCACAGGCCGACTTGGTCACCGAGCTGCCGGGACCGAAGATGGCTGATACACCTGCCTTGTAGAGGAAATCATAGTCCTGCGCGGGGATCACTCCTCCTGCAATCACCACGATATCGGGACGTCCGAGGCGTTGCAGCTCTTCCAACACCTGTGGTACGAGGGTTTTGTGTCCTGCAGCCAGGGATGAGACACCCAGCACATGCACGTCGTTCTCCACCGCCTGGCGGGCCGCCTCGGCGGGTGTCTGGAACAGGGGTCCCATGTCCACGTCGAAACCACAGTCGGCATAGCCGGTGGCGACTACCTTGGCGCCACGGTCATGTCCGTCCTGGCCCATCTTGGCTACCATGATTCGGGGTCTGCGCCCTTCCTTTTGGGCGAACTGGTCGGTCAGCGCACGCGCCTGTTCGAGCGTGGCATCTGATTTTGATTCTGATGAATACACTCCTGCAATTGTTCTGATTACTGCGTTGTAACGTCCTACTACCTTCTCACATGCATCAGAGATCTCACCCAGCGTGGCACGCACACGGGCAGCCTCCACCGAGAGCTCCAGCAGGTTCCCCTGGCCGCTCTCCACGCAACGGGTGATGGCTTCGAGTGCCTTCTCTACCGCGGCGTTGTCGCGACCGGCACGAAGGTTGTTGAGCCGTTCTACCTGCTGCTTGCGTACTTCCGTGTTGTCGATATCCAGGATATCGATCGGGTCCTCCTTGTCGAGGCGATAGCGGTTCACTCCGATGATGGCCTGCACACCTGAGTCGATGCGTGCCTGGGTGCGTGCAGCCGCCTCCTCGATGCGCATCTTGGGGATACCGGTCTCGATGGCCTTGGCCATGCCGCCCAGTTTTTCCACTTCCTGGATGTGAGCCCATGCCTTGTCTACCAGCTCCTGGGTAAGTGATTCCACATAGTAGGAACCGGCCCAGGGATCTACCTGGCGGGTGATCTGCGTTTCCTCCTGAATGTAGATCTGGGTGTTGCGGGCAATGCGTGCCGAGAAATCGGTCGGCAGGGCGATTGCCTCATCCAGCGCGTTGGTGTGAAGCGACTGGGTGTGACCCAGTGCCGCAGCCATCGCCTCCACGCAGGTACGACCCACGTTGTTGAAGGGATCCTGCTCGGTAAGCGACCAGCCTGAGGTCTGCGAATGAGTACGCAGTGCCATCGACTTGGGATTCTTCGCACCGAAGCTCTTCACGATCTTCGCCCACAAGAGACGGGCAGCACGCATCTTGGCAATCTCCATGAAGTGGTTCATGCCGATTGCCCAGAAGAAGGAGAGACGGGGTGCAAAGGCATCCACGTCGATGCCGGCATCGATACCGGCACGCAGGTACTCGATACCGTCGGCCAGCGTGTAGGCCAGCTCGATGTCGGCAGTAGCACCCGCCTCCTGCATGTGGTAGCCGGAGATGGAGATGGAGTTGAACTTAGGCATCTTCTGTGAGGTGAACTCAAAGATGTCGGCGATGATCTTCATCGAGAACTTGGGCGGGTAGATGTAGGTGTTGCGCACCATGAACTCCTTGAGGATGTCGTTCTGAATGGTTCCGGCCATCTCATCAAGGTTTGCACCCTGCTCCTGTGCTGCCACAATATAGAAGGCGAGCACGGGCAGCACGGCACCGTTCATGGTCATCGAGACGGACATCTTGTTGAGGGGGATGCCGTCGAAGAGGATCTTCATGTCTTCCACCGAGCAGATGGAGACACCTGCCTTGCCCACATCACCCACCACACGCTCGTTGTCGGCGTCGTAGCCGCGGTGCGTGGGGAGGTCGAAGGCTACCGAGAGGCCTTTCTGTCCCGCAGCGAGGTTGCGGCGGTAGAAGGCGTTCGACTCCTCAGCGGTGGAGAAGCCGGCATACTGGCGGATGGTCCAGGGACGCATCACATACATGGTGGAATAGGGTCCGCGCAGGTAGGGTGCCATACCGGCAGCATAGTTGAGATGCTCCATCCCTTCGAGGTCTTCTTTCGTGTAGACCGGCTTCACGGGGATCTGCTCGGGTGTGAGCCAGTCGGCCTTGACCTCATTCTTTTCGGCCCACTCCTTCACGTCGACGGTATAGAAACCGTCGTTCTGAATGTCAATATCTTTGAAATTTGGTTGCATATTCTGTAGGTTGTTTGATTTGATTCTTTATATCATGGGAGCGACAAAATTGGCAGCTACGAGCAGCAGGCTGAAGATCAGCACCAGCTTGGCGGTGTCGGTATCGAGGAAGCGGATGATACCCAGATCCTCAATCGTCACTTTCTTCATCAGCTTGATGTTCCGCATTGCCAGGGGGAAGCTCAGCAACGTCGCGAACGACAGGGGAGCCAGTATCCCAAGCAACACCGCCAGGGCGACCAGCATGTAGGCCAGCAGCAGGAGGGTCTGGTAGACCACCTGCGACCCTTCCACCCCCAGGCGCATGGCCTGCGTGCGGATGCCGGCAGCCTTGTCCTGCAGCATGTCGCGCGTGTTGTTGGCATGAAGGATCGCCACCACCAGCAAGCCTGTGGGAGCCACCACCAGGAGGGTTGACCAGATGAGCTGCATGCTCATCACGTAGGCCACCCCCAGGGCGATTGCCATGCCGTAGCTGATGAAGATGATCAGATCGCCCAGCGCCACATACTTGAAGCGGTGGTAAAGGGTGGAGCTGATGATGCCGATGAAGCCGAAAGCCAGCATGGGCAGGCCGGTATGCACCAAAAGATAGATGCCTAGCAGGATACCAACGGTCAAAACCACATACCCGTAATACAATACGGTTTTGGGCTTGAAGAGTCCCTTCACTATCAATCGCTCGGGACCGGTCTTCTCCTTGATATCCACACCACTCACGTAATCGTGGTACTCACTGATCAGGTTGCCGGCGAGATGGAAGATGATGGCTCCCAGGATTCCAAGCAGGCCAAAGCGCCAGTTCACACCCTCAATATCCCCCGTTTGGGAAAGATAAAAAACGTATGAGAAGCCTACCAGCGCCGGCGAAGCCGATGCCGGGATGGCCCAGGGGTGGGCTACCTTGATCCAGTTGATCACTTTTCCCTCTCCGTCCATTGTTTTATTTTGTCGCTGCCCGATTCAGAGAATCGGATCAGATTGATAATAGTTTGTCATTAAACATCCTGAGGGTCTCCAGCACATTGCTGCGCACGTGGATGAAGTGTTCAATGCCATGGGCTTTCAAATCGTCCATGCAGGCTGGGGCACCAGCAACAACGAACAGCTCGGAGCCATCCTTCAGCAGGTCGAACGCCTCCGGGGCAAAAGACACATACTCCTCATCGCTCGAGCAGAGCACCACCACATCGGCATGCTTGTCACGGGCTGCCTGCACTCCTTCGGCCACGGTCTTGAAGCCGAGGTTGTCGATCAGCTCATAACCGGCTGCGGCAAAGAAGTTGCCGGAGAACTGGGAGCGTGCCAGCCGCATGGCCAGGTTACCGATGGTGAGCATGAACACCTTAGGCCGCTTTCCACTCCGTTCAGTGGCGAGGCGCAGCTCATTGAAGGGATCAGCCAAACGGCGTGTGCCGAGTGGCTTCAGCGGGGTCTTGCGACCATCAGCACCGCATCCGCACTGGTCGTCGGGGAGTGTTTTGACCTTGTCGGCCATTGTCTCACCGGAGTTAGGATACTGGTTAGTGCCCAACAGGATCTCCCTACGGTTGGCCACCGCCTGAAAGCGGGCGTCGGCAGAAGCACTGACTGCATCCTGCGGGGTGCCTGCCTTGAGTGCTTCGTAGAAACCCTTCTCCTCTGTTTCGAGGAACAACTTCCAGGCCTGCTCCGCCAGCGAAGTGGTGAGCGTTTCGATATAATAAGAGCCGGAAGCGGGATCGGTAACCTTGTCGAAGTGGGACTCCTCCTTCAGCAGCAGTTGCTGGTTGACGGCGATGCGCTCGGCAAAGGCGGTAGGGGTCTCAAACGCTTCGTCGAAGGGACGCACGGTGAGCGAGTCGACCGCACCAATGGTGGCCGACATGGCTTCGGTCTGCGTGCGCAGCAAGTTCACGTAGGGGTCGTAGAGCGACTGGTTAAATCGTGAGGTAATGGCATGTATGTACATCTTGGCGGCACAGCGGCAGGTGCCGTCGGCAGCCTTGTTGTCACAGTCGTGGGGACAGGGGGGGCGGTAGGCGTTGACGATCTCTGCCCAGAGCCAGCGGGCGGCACGGAACTTGGCGATCTCCATGAAGTAGTTGGTGCCGACACCCAGGTTGAACTTGATCTTCTTGGCTGCCAGCGAGGGATCCACCCCCTTCTCGATCAGCTTCGAGAGCAACTGGTTGCCGTAGGAGAGGCTGTAACCCAGCTCCTGATAGCCATAGGACCCTGCATTGTTCAGCAGTTCGCCGGTAACGACCAGTGCCTTGTAACGGGGCAGCGGAGCGGTGATCTGTACCATCTCCACCGCCTGGTCCAGCCAGTTGGGCTCATCGACACCAAGCTTCAGAATCTTGCGGAAGGGGTCATGCTCAATGGAACCGAAGCACTGCATCACATCCAGCTGTTGCGCTGTCACGTAGTCGACCACCAGGCGGGCCAGCATACGGGTATGTGAGATGCATGTGTTGAAGTTAAGCTCCACCTTGTCGGGGGCGATGCCCTTGAGCAGTATCGCAATCTTCTCCGCGGTGAGTCCCTCATCGGGGAGGTAGAATCCAAGGGCGGTAACTCCCTTGCCAATCAGTGTGATTGCTTTCCGGTTGGCTTCGGCGAAATCCTGCACGTCGATGTTCTGACGCACATACCATACGTTATCCTTCCTGGTGCCCCGCACATAGGGGAACTGTCCCGGCAGGTTCTCCAGCGAGGGCATTCCTTCTACATCTTCGGCACGATAGAAGGGGTTCACTTGAAACCCTTCGTTGGTTTTCCAAACCAGTCTCTTCTGGAAGTCGGCACCTTTCAGGTCTTTGGTGACGACATCCATCCACTCCTGGGTGGAAACCGGTGGGAAATCGGTGAAAAGTTTTTCTCTCTCTTTGCTCATACTTTACTACTTAATGATTATTTTGAGGTTTTTTCTGACGCTTGTCTGCTTCACTTCCACGACTTTTTATCGCCCCGGAATTCAGGGGACAAAAGTAGGATATTTTGTGCTCTTTTAAAAGCGTTTGAGCCCTTTATTGCCACAGATACAACATATCCTCTCCCCTATCCATCATGTTTCATGTCGACCAGCAGGGAGGTGATCTTCTCCACCACTGCCTGCACATAGCGGCTTCCCTTTTCGGCGGTCGATTTCATGGGGTTACCGATGCCTGTATCTGCCGACACCTCATCCCAGTTCCTCGGCATCCAACCTGTTTTGTTGTTGACACCATCAATGCGGCAGGGAGCGAGCTTACCATCACCCGCCTTTGCCATATCTACCAACTCCGGGTGGTAATGGAGCATCACTGAGGTCTCCTGCTCACCGGCATGTTCATCAGGTTGCTCTTCAAAATAACCGGCGGTGGACACCGTGGTCCACCAGTCCACCACGACAAGGGTGAAGTCGGGAAACTGCATCGCAAGGTCGCGCACGTAGGGTTTGAAGCTGTTGCCGCCATGGCCGTTGATGATCACCATCTTGCGGAACCCCTGTCCATGCAGGGAGGCTACTATATCCGTCAGGATCGCTTTCTGAGTCTCACTGCGGGTGTGTATGCAAAAGGGTTTGTTCCATTGGCCAGGATTCTGGGAACCGAGCCATATCGGTGGCATCACAATGCAGGTGACATCCTGCTCCATGGCCCTGGCGGCACAGTTGACCGCGATCTCGTAGGTGAGGATGGCATCGGTCAGGTAGGGCAGGTGGTAGTTGTGCGGTTCGATTGCTCCCCAGGGAAGGAGGGCAATGTCGTATGCATGTTCGAGGACTTCTCCGTAGTTGGTTTCGGGAAGACGAAAAAAAGTTGAATTTGACATATGAATCGTAGTTTTTGGCGAGTGAGCTCATCATAAAGAGATCAACCCGTTCCGTATGCAGTAGAAGGTGAGCCCGGAGACTGTTTTGATCCCCGTCTTGGCGATG
The DNA here is from genome assembly GCA_036733365.1 of Proteiniphilum sp. Classification (GTDB taxonomy): domain Bacteria; phylum Bacteroidota; class Bacteroidia; order Bacteroidales; family Dysgonomonadaceae; genus Proteiniphilum. The sequence goes on along the minus strand of DAINAS010000002.1, from coordinate 137,940 downwards.
ATGTTCTTGCGGTGGGTGAGCACCGTGTTGTGGCTGATCACCAGCTGCTCGGCGATCTCTTTGCTGGTGCGACCCTGCACGATCAGCCGCAGAATCTCGGTCTCTCGGTTGGTGAGCGTGCGATCCGCATCACCATTACGGGAATGGTTGTGTTCCCCGGCAATTGACTGCCGCAGCTCACTCATTCCGAGATGATCAAGTTCATTCAGTTTGGGCCGAAGTACCCTGTTGCGCAACCTGTTGTGTGCTGCAAGATCCTTTTCCAATGAGTGTATCGAGAAGATAGTGGCATAAGCGAGGTTCTGGTTGTACTCCTGTGCGAGATGCTTGATCAGGATGCTTTTCAGGTCATGCAAGAGGTCATCAGGCAGGTCATCATCTTCTTCATTGGCCATCCGTTGCATGTACCCGGTCATTCTTTCACTGAACCGGACGAAAAGAGTACGCAGCATGCCAAGTTCACGGTTTTCACTACCACTGAGGGCAATGAAAGCGTTGAGGTGCTTCTCGATGTTGGGGACCAACACATTGATGTAGTTCTCCACCGTGCGATGGAAATAATCGGCAATCAAACCGGTGTCGAACATTTGCAACACGCCATCTGGCATGTAGGAGTCGTCGAGGTAAACATTCAGGACGGTCAGGATGAATTCAGGTTTCAGGTCATGTGCCTCACATAATGATAGCAAAGTCTGATTGCCCACACCGAGACGGATTCCGAACCGGTTGAGGACAGGTATCAACTCATTGTGCTCTGCCAACACATCGGCCATGATGCTATCGTAACTAAGCTGTTTCACCTGTCTCATTTTTACGGATTTTCGCTCCCCGAGCGTATCTGCGGTTTCTCTGATGTTCTCTGTAAAAATGGCGGAGGGCGTCTATCGGATGCAACAGCAGCATGCGCGGGCCAGCCATTCGCATCACCTCACGAATCTGCTGCCGCATGTCGCTCTTGTAGCAGTGAACGGTGCAAGATTCGCAAGTGGGTTTTTGTTCACCAAAGGGGCAACGCTCGAGCCGTTGTTCCGCGTATCGGTACAACTTCTCACATTCCTCGCATAACTGACCGGAGGAGCCATGCCTACTCCGGCAGTAGATGGCGATCATCTTCCCAACAACTCTCTTTTCAGCTTCGTTCATAGGTACTCCGAATGGAACCGTAAAAATAACGAATTTCCGGCTCATTGCCAAACAGATTGCAGCAAATCATTTCGTGGACAGGAGGATTACCGCTCATCACCATCCTCAACGAGATGAATGGCATGCATCTGACCGAGGATCTGGCCTTGTCTTTTTTGAATGTAAGGACCCGGCTTGCGTGAACTGTATACCAGCGGATTGGGGAGCGTTGCCGCTATCAGCGCAGACTGTTGAGGGGTGAGCTTTGCAGCGGTGCTGTTGAAATGGCTTCGTGCAACCGCCTCGGCACCATAGAGCCCCTCGCCAGTCTCCATGATGTTCAGGTAAACCTCCAGAATCCGCTCCTTGGGCCATGTCAGTTCGATTAGAAGCGTGAACCAGGTCTCCAGACCCTTGCGAAACCAGGATGATTGCGGCCAAAGAAAGAGGTTCTTGGCGGTTTGTTGAGAGATGGTGCTTGCACCGCGGGCCTTCTTGCGTGTTTTATTTTCTTTGATTGCTTTTTCGATCTCGATGCGGTCGAAACCTTTATGAGCGTAAAAGCGTTGATCTTCGGAAGCGATCACAGCCCGTTTCAGATGATCGGAGATCTGATTGTAGGAAACCCACCAATAGCTGACCATCGGTCGCTCTCCTTTGCTGAGAGACTGCACCGAACGAATGGCCATCAGGGGAGTGCCGGGAACAGGAACAAACCGGAAGAGAACTACTCCTGCGATCGAGAGCAGCATAAACCACAGCATCACTTTCCCCAAAAAACGAATCAGTTTCTTCATCACGTTGCATCTGAAATTGGGTGCAAAAGTAATAAAAAAGAGTTATTGTTTACGGGAGATGAAGTAGATTCCGTCGGCTGTCTCCTCCACAAAGTAACCATCGTTCAACTGCAGGGTCCATCCCTCACCAATCACCTTGTTTCCTTCAATCTCCAGTGGTGGGGTCACAATTACCCAACGCCAGTCTGAACGCATCAGGGCCCCACCCTCTTCCACACGAAGGATTCCCCATCGGTCACTGATCTGTATGGAGAGGTATACGGTGCCCTCATCTTCATCCAGTGGAATCACCCCGTGTAGGTCGTATGCCAGTTCTATCTCTTCCAGGCGGATCTCCAGGTGGGGTTCTTCAAGGAACTTCTCCCGGTAGATATCCAGACGGGTGTTGTTGGAGAGCTCCCTTCTCATCTCCTCATCAAAAATTTTACGTCCATCATACTCCATCGCCACCTGTTTCACAAAGCTCTGAAGGATGATGCGCTGATCCATACCAAAAGCCTCTGCAAAAAATGCTGTAAGATCGCTTTCACCGGTAATCTGTTTGTTCCACTCATTCTCTTTCTGGTAGAGAAAGAAGCCATAGACAGGGGTTGTCTCGTAGGCAAATGTACGTACGAAGGAGAGGGATCTGTTGTAAATCTGCAGGCGGGATATAAGATTGTTGCGCCACTCCCATTTATCACGGCCACTCATCATCTGACCGGTATAGGTGGCCAACCCCTCCAGCAGTTCGAGTTGGTTCTCGGCAGCCTCGGATCCGCGGTAGAGCTGGTGACGGTATCGGCGAAAAAGAAGGGCGTTGCGCAGATGCTCCTCCGAGCGTGCATACCTCCCTGCCAACAGGGCTTGTCGCAATGCTTCCATTTCAAGACGTAGATAGATGCGTCCCTCCCTGCGATCAAGATGGCTGTTTTCTTCGCGCCTGAAATGAAAACCGAGCGAAGGCTGGGCAACATGAAAAAGTTCATGCGTAAAAAGCTCCAGGCGGTCATACCGGTCAGGTGGTAACGGCAGACGGATCATCGCCCAGTGGCGTCCTCCCCACTCAAAGTCAGTGTTGGCCAGGGGTACCTCTTCAGGAAGGGTTCCCCTGTAAATCCCCTCAGAGAATTGTAGCAACCCCTCACTGTCCGGCATGTTGGCATAAATCTCGCGACTGTTTGGGTCCACCAGCATGAGGGGACCGTAGATATCCTTGTCCCACAGGAAACGGTGTTGTTGTGTGGTTTCTTCTGTTTGGGAGAACAATAATAGGACGCTGTCCACAGGGATCTGCGGATACTGAGCAGTGACTGCCTGCAGGCATAAGCTCATCAGCCATATGCCAATGAGATCTCTCATCTGAGTCCTTTTATGTAAGACCTATAGTAATTCAATCACTTCTACCACTGTCAGCACATTGTCCGACACGGTGAAACGCACATCAAGACCGGCAAAAGCTAGTCCGTAGATTCTATTCGGATCATCCTGATAGGATGGTCGCGGATCGCTGGCCAGCACCTCCCTGAGCGTCTGATGTTTTTCAGGGGCAATTCTCTGCAGCCACTCCGAGGATATCATCACCTCCAACCGGGAGCGTGCAACATTGGTTGTAAAACCTCCAGTCGCGTCCGCATGACAGTCGCTGTAGGCTATATAAGGCTTGATATCAAGAATGGGTGTTCCATTCATCAGATCGGCACCCGACACATACAGCACCGGCCCTGCATCGGTCTGCCAATCAATCTGTTCAAGCCTGACGGCAGAGAGACCAATGGGGTTGGGCCTGAAAGGAGAGCGAGTGGCGAAAACACCCATGCGCCTGTTGCCACCCAGTCGCGGGGGACGAACGGTGGGCGAGAACTTCTCGCGCTTCGAGGCGGAAAATTCCCATATGAGCCAGATATGAGAGAAGTGATCCAGGCCCCTCAAGGCTTCCGGATTACGATATTCCGGTTCAAAGATAATTTCTCCCTTCAGTTCAGCTATCAAACCGCTTTGGCGGGGAATACCGAACTTGGTAGAAAAATCGGAACGTATATGGGCGATCGGTTTCATCCTGATCAATTATTTCTTCATTACCTGCGCGGAGAGACGTGTCACCCATTTTCTGGGCATGAAACGAATGAAAAAAGGAGCTATCTTGTTCATGGCACCGTGAATCACCACCGGCTTCCCTTTCATCATGGCACGATAACCCATCAGTGCAACAGACCGGGCATCAGCTATCTGCACATTTTTGACCAACTGCGAGGCATTCATTTTGGACTCTTTACCAAAGTGGGTGGCGGTGGGTCCCGGACAGAGGGCAGTGACAGTAATCCCCTCAGGTCTCAACTCATTGTCTATCGCCTCAGAGAGGCTTAGCACGAAGGCCTTGCTGGCGAAATAGACCGCCATCATGGGACCGGGTTGGAAGGCTGCGGTTGAGGAGACATTGAGGATCTTGCCTTTTTTACGGCCACGCCACTGGGTGACGAAGAGATGGGTGAGCTGGGTGAGTGCAGTCACGTTGAGCTGTATCATCTTCCCATAGCGCTCCCAGTATGTATCAGCAAAGGCTCCATAATCACCGAATCCGGCATTGTTCACTAGGTAATCAACATCGATCCCCAGTGATTTAACCGCCTCAAAAAGCTGTTGTGCAGCATCGGGCAATGAGAGATCACTGTAAAAAGTCTGCACCGTCACATCATATTCCTTCTCCAGCAAAAGTTTCAGTTCGTTGAGATCCTGCTCACTGCGTGCAGCCAGCAACAGGTTACAACCCCTTTCGGCAAAAATTATTGCCAGCTCACGTCCAATACCTTTGGATGCACCAGTAATCAGCACTGTTTTTTTTGTCATCAGGGTCTCTTTTTGACAAAAATAGGCTTTTTTTAATTAGCTATGATAGAGATTGAAAGAGTTTTTTCAATTCCTGTTGCGCGACTTGTCGATACGCAGCAGGATAAAAAGCAGGATGGTGAATCCCCAGAGTGAAGAACCACCATAGCTGAAGAAAGGAAGGGGTATGCCGATCACCGGCATGATGCCAATCACCATCCCCACGTTGATAACGAGGTGAAAGAGGAAGATGCTGGTGACTGAATAGCCGTATACCCGTCCGAAAACGGAGGTCTGTCGTTCAGCCACATGAAGTAATCGCAGAATAAAGACCATAAACAGCATCAGGATGATGGCTGAGCCAATAAATCCATGTTCTTCACCGATGGTACAGAAGATGAAATCGGTATCCTGCTCTGGTACATATTTAAGCTTGGTCTGGGTACCATTGAGAAACCCTTTTCCGGTCAATCCGCCAGAACCGATGGCAATTTTGGACTGTCCCACGTGATAACCGGCACCACTTAAATCCTGTTCCATGCCAAGCGTCACCTTGATACGCATCTGTTGGTGTGGTTGCAGCACATCGTTGAAAACATATTCCACCGATTCGAGAAACAGAAATGAGCCTATCATAAAAAGCAGAACGTAGAGATAGCTCCTTTGTCTGTATCGGAAAAAGAGAAAAATCAAATAGAGTGCTGACAGGGAAAATGCTGCCAAGGCAGTTATCCCCCAGTCAATTGAAATCCCGAAAAGGGTGAGGATGTAAGCTGCAAGAAAGGTGACTGCAGTCAAGAGAAGCATCATCAAAAAGGGTCTCAACACTTTGAGATAATTGCGGATCATGGAGGCACTAAAAATAACAATCAGCAGAAGGGTAATAAATTCACCGAGTGAGATGATACCTACATTGGTGTCTGAAAACTTAATTCCCAACACGAAGTAAATGATCGCAGCAATCCCCATGAAGAGAAAGCCTCCCGGAAGTCCCTCACGGTAAAGAACGAGGATCAGGCTGAGGTAGACCAATGCCGTGCCTGTTTCGCTCTGCGCAATAACCAACAGTACCGGCAGCAGGATGATGGCTGAAACCAGGATGAGGTTACGTCGCTCCATGAGACGAAAACCGTAGGCGTTAAACACCTTGGCAAGTGAAAGGGCGATGAGGAACTTCATGAACTCGGCCGGTTGAAGTCGCACAGGACCAATGATCAGCCATGAGCGCGAACCGTTGATTTCCTTGGCTACCACCAGAGTGATGAGCAACAAGGCAATACCGATCAGATAAAACAGAAAGGCATAGGTCTCGTAAAAGCGGACATCAATCTTTAGAAGTGCAAATGCTAGTAACAGGGAACTGCCAATCCAGACCAGTTGTGATCCCGCTCTCCCCGAGAGATCGAACAGGCCGGTGGCATTCTCCAAATCGAAGCTGGCAGCATAGATGTTAAGCCATCCCAACAACACAAAAAGAAAATAGAAACTGATTGTCATCCAATCAATTTTACCTTTCTCCAGCCGATCGCTACTGCCTTGATAGATCATCATTCAACTTCTTGATTACTGGTCTCATTCTGCCTTGTCGGCAGGTTACGCGTATAAACGTAAGGCAGGATCTCCCGGTTGATCACCGATTGTTCCAACCAGCGATCACTCTCCGGAATCTCACCCTGCAGATACTGCTGCATCATCAGCCGCGCAATCGGTACCGCATTGCTAGCACCGAAACGACCATTCTCCACCACAACTGCAATCGCCACCTGCGGATCATCTTTTGGTGCAAAACCCATGAAGAGCGAATGGTCATCACCGTGCGGGTTCTCTGCTGTTCCGGTCTTGCCACAAACCTCGAAAAAAGGTTCCAGGTTGATGCCACGACAAGTGCCGACGGTCACTGCATCGGCCATACCTGCTACGGTGAGCTCAAAATGAGCCTTGTTAATGCCAGACTCATGACGGGTGGTGTAAGCTTCATCCAGCTCCCTTCCCTTGATCTCCTTCACCACATGAGGTGTGTAGAAATAACCCCTGTTTGCAATCAGAGCTCCCAAATTGGCTATCTGCAGGGGTGTTGCCAGAATCTCTCCCTGGCCAATAGCTATGGAGATGATGTTGTGTGCATTCCAACGTTCAGTTTTGAAGACGTTCGAATAAAATTTACTGTTGGGGATAAAACCTCTTTTCTCGGAAGGGAGATCTACCCCCAACGGATAGCCGAATCCCATCTTCACCATATGGTCCTTCCAGATGTCAAATGCCTCACCGATACTGCTGTACTTGCTCCTGTTGCTGAGCATCCCATTTAAACCGTAACAGAAAAATGAGTTGCAGGAGGTGGCGAGTGCATACTGTATGGCAAGCGGAGAGGCATGTCCGTGACAGGCGGGGCGTCCACCCAGGGGTGGATACCCCCCGAAACAGGAGTAACGGCTCTCCTGAGTAATGATATCCTCCTGGAGGAAGACAAGTCCCTGTGCAGGCTTGAAGGTGGAACCAGGGGGATAGGTACCGGCGATAGCCCTGTTGATCAGTGGCTTGTAGGGGTTATTCTCCAGTGACAGATAGTTTGCCCCGAACTCCTTTCCTGTGAGCATTGCAGGATCATAGGTGGGGGCAGATACCATGCAAAGGATCTCACCTGTTTTCGGTTCAATCATCACGATACTGCCCACCTTGTTGTGCATCAACTGCTCGCCATAGGCCTGCAGGTCAACATCGATGCTTAACGTCAGGTCACTCCCCGACAGTGGGGCCTTATCGTGCCGCCCCTCTTCGTAGCGCCCCTGAACCCGACCATGGGCATCGCGCAACAATACCTCCACCCCCTTCACCCCGCGCAGATCCTCTTCGTGTGAGAGTTCTATACCGGATTTACCAACATAGTCACCCCTCACATAGTAAGGATCGGCTGCCATCCTGTTCTTGTCCACTTCGGCAACGTATCCCAGTATCAGCCCCATACCGGAATAGTTGTACTGTCTCTCGGTACGACTCTGTATGTAGATGCCCGGAAACTTGTAAAGTTTCTCCTGCAACAACCCATACTCTTTCACGTTCAGCTGTGAGAGAAACAGTTGAGGGGTGTAGGATGAATAACCGGGATTCCTGCGACGGTCTCTCATATCGGCATCGAGTTGCTTGAACTGCTCAATGTCTATGTTAAGTGTGCGACAAAAGTCAAGGGTGTCGAACTGATCCATCTCGCGCACCACCATCATCACATCATATGTAGGACGATTGTATACAAGCATGTTCCCATCACGATCGTAAATAGCTCCCCTGGCAGGATAGAGCGTTCTTCGCAGAAAAGCATTGCTGTCAGCGTACTCACGATACTCCGGGCTCAGGAGCTGCAGGTGAAAGAGCTGTACAAGATAGATCAGCGCAATGATCACTGCGGCAACAGCAATCACTTTTTTTCTGTTGGCAAGCGTGTTACGACTGTTCACTGTTTTTTCTCCTATAGATTAGCTTGTCAATGGCAATGATGAGAAGGATGGAACTAACCCCGGATATGATGATCCGCAGGAGCGTGTTGATCATGTTGAACAGCGTGAATGATTCGATGAAGAACAACAGGGTAACATGGATGAAAATCGTGAAGATGGTAAACCGGACAAAAGGAGCGGGTGCATTGTTCATCCCCGGAACGAACCCCTCAAACTCATCCTTCTCAAAAAACAGCCCCATCAATGATTTGCGGAACATTGCCACCAACGTGATGGCTGCAGCATTCATGCCGGGAGTATTGAGGAAGATATCAATGGTTAACCCCATAAGAAAGGCGGAGATGATCACGTAAAAGAGATTCCTTCCCAGAGGCAATTTCAGAAGAAAATAACCATATATCAAGGGTGTAGCCATACCAAAAAGGCTGATCCGGCTCAACAGTAACACCTGTAGGAGAATCAACAGGAGAAACAAAAACAATTCACGTAAATAACTGATTTTCATCGCTCCATTATTTCTTCGAGAACCTTCTGCTCTTCATAATACCTGTCGTCGATCACCAATACATCCTGCAAGGTGTAAAAATCGGTTGCCAGCTCCAGATTGACCGTGATAAAATTGTCATCGGCCGATTTACCCAGGTCACTTACAGTGCCGATGATGAGGTTTTTGGGAAAGATGCGTGAGTAACTGGTGATCACGGTATCACCCATGCTGTAATTTTCATGTCTCGGAAGTTCCTGAACCTCTGCTTCACGTATGTTCCTGCCACTCCAGGAGAGGGAACCGTTGTTCTCCGAATGCTTGAGACGGGCACTTAGCCTGAACTTAGGATTGATGACAGGGATCACCACGGCAAAATTGGCTGAGACGTTAGAAACCACACCTACCACACCCCGGTGGGAAATCACCCCCATATCGGGTTTGATTCCCTGTTTGCTCCCCTTGTTGATGGTGATGAAGTTGTTAACACCTGAGAAACTGAGGTTGACCACCTCAGCAGGGATAAAGGTAAATTGAGGCAGCACGTGTGAGGAGTCAACCACAAAAGCCTTTGCAGAAAGAGAATCATTCCCCGTAAATGTATCTGCATTTTCTCTCCATTTCTGTAACTCTTCTTCTAGGAGAGCGTTTCGCTCCAGCAATTCCCGGTTGTTTTTCTTCAACAGAAAAAAGGAAGAAACGTTGCCCGAAGCAGCATAGAGCCATCCCGAAACGCGATTCGCAGATGTGAGATAAACACTTCTCTGATAGGAGTTATGCGCAAACAAAAGGTAAAAACTGAATGCAACCAGGAGTATTGCAACCAGCCAATGACTATTTCTTATGATGAAATTGAACAGATTACGCATACAATCCTACTTCAGATAAGCCCTTTTGCAAAGCAGCCGATATGATTCCTATCTCATCAGAAAGGTGAATTTATCTATGTTCCTCAATGCAATACTTGTTCCCTTTGCCACCATATGGAGGGGATCATCAACCACACGAAAAGGAATTCCAATCTTCTCGGTAAGACGTTTGTCGAGACCTCTTAGCAAGGCTCCGCCACCGGTCAGGTAGATACCGTTGCGCACGATGTCGGCATAAAGCTCAGGAGGAGTCTGCTCAAGGGCACTCAGCACCGCTGAATCGACCTTCGACACCGATTTCTCGATGCAGTGCGCAATCTCCTGGTAAGAGACCGGCACATCCATGGGCAGTGAGGTCATGCGATTGGGACCATGCACCACGAAATCCTCGGGTGGATTCTCCAACTCGGTAAGCACCGATCCCACGTTGATCTTGATTTGCTCAGCGGTACGATCTCCCACTTTGATGTTGTGCTGACGACCCATGTAATCCTGAATATCCTCCGTGAAGTCATCGCCGGCGATCTTGATAGACTTGTTGGAGACGATGCCGCCCAGCGAGATCACGGCGATCTCGGTGGTGCCGCCGCCTATGTCAACGATCATGTTACCCTCGGGAGCCTCCACGTCGAGGCCGATTCCCAGAGCAGCCGCCATCGGTTCAAAGATCATGTATACATCACGTCCGCCAGCATGCTCTGCCGAGTCGCGTACGGCACGAATCTCCACTTCGGTACTGCCGGAAGGGATACAGATCACCACGCGCAGGGATGGAGAGAAGAGCCCCCCCTTGTTCTTGTTGGCCATCTTGATCATCCCCCGAATCATCTGCTCTGCCGCGTTGAAGTCGGCAATAACCCCGTCTCTCAGGGGCCTCACGGTGCGTATATTCTCGTGGGTCTTGCCATGCATCTGCCTGGCTTTCTCCCCCAGTGCGATCATCTTGTCGGTTTTGCGATCCAGTGCCACGATGGATGGTTCATCCAGGAGAATTTTTCCGGCATTGTTCACAATCACGGAATTGGCGGTACCGAGGTCCATGGCCAGCTCCTGTGTAAATGAAAATAAACCCATAATATTTGTAGTTATCAGCTTTCAGCTTTGAGCCCTCAGCTATTGTGTTAATGTTTAAAATGTCTCACACCGGTGGTCACCATTGCCACACCGTTTTTGTTGCAATAATCGACCGTATCAGCGTCGCGGATCGACCCCCCCGGTTGTATCACCGCAGTGATACCGGCCTGGTGGGCAATCTCCACAGAATCGGCAAACGGGAAGAAGGCATCACTGGCCATTACAGCTCCATGGAGATCGAACTTAAAGGTTCCGGCTTTCTCAATGGCCTGGTTGAGTGCATCCACTCTCGACGTTTGTCCTGTACCACTGGCGATGAGTTGTTTGTTTTTGGCCAGGACAATGGCGTTGGACTTAGTGTGCTTCACCAGTATGTTGGCAAAGAGCAGGTCTTCAGTCTCGGATGCAGTAGGTGCCTTATCGGTCACGACCTTAAGATCAGCGGCACTTTGAATGCTCGCATTTCTATCCTGTACCAGCATGCCGTTGAGCACCGAGCGGTATAGCATTGGCTGCAAAGCTTTTTCAGCCGATTTTAGCACCAAAATTATACGATTTTTCTTCTGAAACAAAATTTCGAGTGCCTCTTTATCGTACGACGGAGCAATGATCACCTCGAAAAAGATGCTGTTGATGGCTTCGGCGGCTGCCTTATCCACGGTTCTGTTTGTCACGACGATTCCCCCGAACGCGGAAACAGGATCGGCTGCCAGCGCTGCCTCCCACGCTTCTTTGACTGTAGGTCGGCAAGCCATGCCACAAGCGTTATTGTGTTTGAGTATGGCGAGTGCCGTCTCATCAAAGTCGGCAATCAATGAGATGGCTGCATCGATATCGAGAAGGTTGTTGTAAGAGATCTCCTTGCCGTGAATCTGATCAAAGATCTTGTTGAAGTCACCGTAAAAAATCCCTTTCTGATGTGGATTTTCACCATAACGAAGTTGCTTCCCCTCATCATGCGACACCCTAAGTGCACTGTTGGCATTCTCATCAAAATAACGGAAGATGGCTGAGTCATATCCGGAAGAGACCTTGAAAGCCTCTTTGGCAAACCAACGTCGATCTTCTTCATCGGTCTCGCCCTGTTTTTCCTTGAGGAGGTCATACAAAGGCTTATATTGTTCACGGGATGAAACGATCAGCACATTCTTATGATTCTTGGCTGCCCCTCGTATCAAGGAGATGCCACCAATGTCGATCTTCTCTATGATCTCCTCCTCGCTGCCCCCGGCAGCTACTGTCTGCTCGAAAGGATAGAGATCCACGATGACAAGATCGATGGAGGGAATATCATAAGCTTTTACTTGCTTCTTATCAGCTTCGTTCTCGCGTCGGTAAAGAATACCGCCGAAGATCTTGGGATGAAGCGTTTTGACACGCCCACCCAAGATAGAAGGATAACCACTCACCTCTTCCACCCCTTCACATTCATATCCCAACGACTCAATAAATTCACGGGTTCCACCCGTTGAGATAAATTTTACCCGAAGATTGTTTAGCTCCTGAAGGATCTCCTCCAAACCGTCTTTATGATATACGGATATGAGGGCTGTTTGTATTTTCTGCGACATCAACTCTCTTTTTGACACGTTAGTTGCTAAAGGAGTACAAAGATATAAAATCTATTGATCTTTTCCGTTCAATGTCCCTATTGTTTTTTACAATAAAAGGAATGTCACCGCTGGTAACATTCCTTAAATATGCCTTTCGGAAAACAGTATTTACTTTATTTCACTTCCCAGCCCAACGCACTGGCGCCCAGCACGGCAGCATCGCTCTCCTTCAGATCGGAGAACATCAGCTTCACCTTGTTCTTGAAAATGGAAAGCAGGTTCTTCTCCATGCTTTCCCGTATGGGGTTCATGATCAGATCGCCTGCCTTGGAGAGACCACCGAAGAGGATGATTGCCTCGGGACTGGAGAAAGCAACGAAATCAGCAAACGCCTCACCGAGCATCTCACCCGTAAAACGGAAAATCTCTTTCGCCATCTCATCACCGGCCATCGCCGCATCAAACACATCCTTTGAGGTGATGTCATCCATGGGAATATTGCGCAGTCTCGTCTGGACATCGGGTTTCAACTCCAGATACTCGCGCGCTGTACGGGCCACACCGGTAGCAGAGGTATATGCCTCGAGGCAACCAGTTCTGCCACAACCACAGAGACGTCCGTTGTGACGCCGCATGATCACATGACCCAGTTCGCCGGCAAAGCCATCGTGACCGTAGACCAACTGCCCGTTGACCACGATACCGCTTCCCACCCCTGTACCCAGGGTGATCACAATGAAATCTTTCATGCCCCGGGCAGCTCCGTAAGTCATCTCACCGATCGCTGCAGCATTGGCATCGTTGGTGAGTGCCACCGGGATCCCCACACTCTCTTCAAGCATCTGGGCGAATGGGATCACCCCTTTCCAGTTCAGGTTGGGTGCAAACTCGATGCTGCCGGTAAAATAGTTACCATTGGGTGTGCCGGCACCGATCCCCTTGATCTGATCTTTTGTAGTGGTCTGACTGATCAGGTCGTTGATCAACGTGGTCAGTTCATCCAAATAGTCCTCCACCTCCGCATGTTTGGCTGTTTTGATGCTGCCGCTGTTCAATATCTGACCTCTTTTATCCACAATGCCGACAACAGTATTGGTACCGCCGACATCAATGCCTATTACATAGGGTTTCTCCATGATTTGTTTGAATTTAAATGTGAGTCTTTGATGAATGATAGTTTTATAACACACAAATATAGCGTTTTTTCGCAAAGGGGCTTTCTCTCTTTGTGAATAATTTAAATTCAAGTTTGGCAAATAACAATTTTATATCATTGATCGCATGTAAAGGGTCGGTCATCAATTCCCCGGATTGCTCTTTTTTTGTTCATAAGCCTGCTTTTAATTTACATTTAGAGAAAGCTATTTCAGGACGAGACAGGGTTTTGAAAAGCTCTAGCCTTATTGCACCCTTATTGCACCCTTATATCCACTCCAATAATTATGGGAGTGGATATAAGGGTGGTATTAACTTAGAATATAGGATGAGCTTCCCATGATATGCGAACGACAACCCTACCAACCGATTCATGCTCAAATGGGGAAAAGTAAAAACCCAAACCTTTGTCAATATAATAAATTTCCCTACATTTGCACCTTTGAATTTCCATTTATCGGAATAATACCTGAAACAACATCAATATTAAAGCTTAACACAACAATTATTATACAATCAGACAACAGTTATCTAACCGATCATGAACGAGATTAAATTTTATCACGGGGAAAACATCCCCCTGGAGCTACACAAGGTACGGGTGGTGCAGAAGCTACACCTGGTGCCCATCGAGAGAAGACTGGAAGCACTACAAGAGGGAGGCTACAATACCTTCCGGCTGAATACGAAGGATGTGTTCCTCGACATGCTCACCGATAGTGGCACCAACGCCATGAGCGACAATCAGCTGGCGGCGATGATGCAGGCGGATGATGCCTACGCGGGATCTCAGAGCTTTTTCCGCCTTCAGAAAGCGGTGGAGGATGTGCTGGGCAAGAAGCATTACCTACCGGTACACCAGGGCAGGGCTGCAGAGAACATACTAGCCAATGCCTACGTGCGCAAGGGCAACCTGGTGCCGATGAACTACCACTTCACCACCGCCATGGCACACATCACCCAGTATGGCGGCAAGATCGCCGAGCTGCTCTACGACGAAGCATACGTGATCAACTCCTCCCACCCTTTCAAGGGTAACATGAACATCGAGAAGCTGGAAGAGACCATCAAGATACATGGTGCCAAGAACATCCCCTACATCCGGATGGAGGCGTCGACCAACCTGATTGGGGGTCAACCATTCTCAGTGCAGAACCTGCGCGATGTGCGGGCCATCGCCGACAAGTACAACATCCGGCTGGTGCTCGATGCCAGCCTGCTCGGTGAAAACGCCTTCCTGGTATTACAGCGCGAGGAGGAATTCAAAGAAAGCAACATGGGTGAGGTGATGCGTACCATGACCGCCATGGCCGACATCGTCTACTTCTCTGCCCGCAAGCTGAGCTCCTCGCGCGGCGGCGGTATCTGCACCGACAACCCCGACATATACCGCGAACTGGAGGCACTGGTACCCCTCTTTGAAGGGTTCCTTACCTACGGCGGCATCTCTGTTCGCGAGATAGAGGCAATGGCAGTGGGACTCTATGAGACGCTCGATGAGACCATGATCAGCCAGAGCCCCAGCTTCATCGCTTACCTGGTGAACGCGCTCGATGCACACGGCATACCGATGATCAAGCCGGCAGGAGTACTGGGTGCCCACGTGGATGCAATGCAGGTGTGCGACCACATTCCTCAGAAAGAGTACCCCGCAGGAGCGTTGGCAGCAGCACTCTTCCTGATCTCCGGTATCAGGGGCATGGAGCGTGGCTCCATCTCCAACCAGCGGGATGAATATGGCAACGAGACCTACGCCGACATGGAGTTGGTACGCCTGGCGGTGCCGAGGCGTGTCTTCACTTTGTCGCAGATCAAGTATGTTGAAGACCGCATGAAATGGCTCTACGACAACCGCAAACTGATCGGTGGCCTGCGCTTCGTCTATGAACCACCGGTGCTACGCTTCTTCATGGGAGGACTGGAGCCGGTGAGCGACTGGCCTGAGAAACTGATAGCCAAGTTCAAGGAGGACTTTGGAGAGAGTTTATAACATTCAAGGAAAAAAGATCGCCATATGAGCGATCTTTTTTATTGCCTTCATTTAAGGATTCTTCATAACTTTTTCCCGCAGGATTTAGGGAATTGTGCTAATTTTATCCCTATAATTAAAAATTGAAATGAAAATGAAAAAAGATAACATATGGGTGTGGCTGCTTCTCTTCCTGTTGTACACAAACAGTGCAACATCGCAAGAAATCATTGCTCACCGAGGCTTCTGGAAGACCGAAGGATCGGCACAAAACTCAATCACCGCACTGATGAAAGCCGACTCGATCGGTGTCTACGGCTCTGAGGTAGATATCTTGATTTCCGCCGACGGGGTCCCTGTAGTGAACCATGATGCGACAGTCACCCTCGACGGGAAACAATTGCGTGTGGAAGAGACCCCGTTCAACATCTTACGGCAGGTAAAGCTTTCCAACGGAGAGCCGTTGCCAACCGTGAAAGAATACCTGGATGCATTCGAGAAATGCAAAAAGACAAAACTGATCATCGAATTCAAGCCGCACGAAAAGAAGGAGCGAGAAGTGGAGCTGGCGCAAAAGGTAATTGAAATGGTACATGCGCGCGGATTGCAGGACAAGGTGGAGTATATTTCTTTTGGCATCCACTTTCTGCACTTGGTACGCCAGATTGATCCGCAAGCCAAGGTCTATTACCTGAACGGGGATATGTCACCCGGAGTGCTCTCCACAATGGGGGTAGCAGGACCTGATTACAATTACAACGTCTTGTTCAACCATCCCCGGTGGGTGGAGGCAGCTCATAAGCTAGGTCAGAAAGTGAACGTGTGGACAGTAAACAAATCTGAAGATATCCAAAAAGCAATTGGGCTGAAGGTAGATTTTATCACCACCGATGAGCCAGTACGGGCCAAAGAAATAATGAAAAAAAAATGACACTGAAAGAACAACTGCATCGGGCCATAGAGATTGCCCTCACCGCGCACATGGGACAGTTCGACACCCACAACGACCGTCCCTACATTGAGCATCCTTACCGGGTGATGAATGGTGGCCACACCCTGCAGGAGAAGATTGCAGGGATGCTCCATGACGTGGTGGAGGATAGTGAATGGACCCTGGAACAACTCACTGCTGAAGGCTTCTCACAGGAGATCGTGGCAGCCGTGGATGCGCTGACCCGCCGTGAGGGAGAACCCTATGAGGAATCGATCCGTCGCGTGAAGGCCGATGCACTTGCCACACGGGTGAAACTACTGGACCTGACCGACAACATGGATATCCGCCGCTGGGAGAAGGTAACGGAAAAGGATCTGGAGCGGCTCCAGAAGTACCTGAAAGCCTACAAGAAACTTACCGAATAGTGGCCGGCTTCTATCTCCATATACCATTTTGCAAGACGCGTTGCACCTATTGCGACTTTTACATGGGTACAAACGAGTCCCACATAGATGCTTTCGTGGAGGCACTTTGTGTGGAGGCATCCGTTCGTAGGGAGGAGTCGAAGGAACCGATCAGCACCATCTACTTCGGAGGAGGTACCCCCTCCCGCCTGCAACGACATCACTTTGAACAAATCTTCGAAACCCTTTACCACCATTATGCTATTGAGCCGGATGCGGAGATCACCGTAGAGGCCAACCCCGACGATCTCACCGAGGAATATGCAACGATGCTGGCTGCCCTCCCCTTTAACCGCCTCAGTATTGGAATCCAGAGCTTCGACGACAAGGAGCTGCAGTTTCTCAGCCGCCGCCATACCGCACAGGAGGCGATAGATGCGGTAAAGCGCTGCCAACAGCACGGCTTCAACAACATCAGTATCGATCTCATCTACGGCCTACCGGACCAGACCATCGCGATATGGCAACGAAACCTTGAGCAGGCTCTTGCACTGGATATTCAGCATATCTCTTCCTATCATCTGATCTACGAAGAACGTACCCGCATGCACCGTCTGCTACAAGCTGGAAGGATAACCCCTGTGCAGGAGGAGACCAGTACCCGGATGTTCGCCATGCTGATCGACCGGCTTACCGCAGCGGGTTTCGTTCACTATGAGATTTCCGCCTTCGGAAAGGAAGGTTTGTTTTCGCGACACAACAGCTCCTACTGGAAAGATGTTCCCTACATCGGTCTTGGACCCTCCGCCCACTCTTACGACGGGGAGAGCCGCTCCTGGAATGTGCGCTCCATCCTCCGCTACAACAAAGGCGCTGAGAGCGGCAACTTTGAGCGGGAGATGGAACTGCTGAGCCCAGGGGAGCGATACAACGAGTTCATCCTTACAGGTCTCCGCACCATGTGGGGCATCGACCTGCAAGAACTGGAAAAGCGGTTCGGGAAAGAGTTTCTCGACCATTGCATGAGAAACGTTGAACCTTACCTGAAGCGAGAGCTGGTACGCCAGGAGAGCGATAGTCTGATCCTCACCCGCGAGGGAATCTTCATCTCCGACGGGATCATGAGCGACCTGATGTGGGTCTGATCGCTACGACTCGAATCCTGATGATACTCAAGTTGCTGTAATTATCAGCTCAACCCTTCAATCTCACCGTTCACGATATCAATGCGGGTCGCCTGCGGATCGGCCGGCAGACCGGGCATGCGCATCATTTCACCGGCGATGGCCACGATGAACTCCGACCCCTGGTTGATCACCAGGTCATTAATCTTAAAGCGGAAATCTTTCGCCACACCATACCACTTCGGGTCGGCCGAGAAGGAATACTGTGTCTTGGCGATGCAGACAGGCATCTTCGACAGGGGGGTACCCTCTATCAGCTTCAGCATCTTCAGCGCCTTCTCACCCAACACCACGTCGCGGGCACCATAGATCTGCATGGCAACCTTGGTCAGTTTGGTCTCGATGTCATCCTCATCTGCATAAGTGAACTTCAAGTCGCCGGAGGGAGCATTCTCAACTGCATCAACCACGGCATGAGCCAGATTCACAGCCCCTTCCCCTCCATCGGTGAAGGCTTCGTTCACCGCGAAGGGAACAGCATGTGCTTCACAAAAGGTTTTAATTGCATCAATCTCATCAGTAGTGTCAAAGGCATATTTATTGAATGCCACCACCACCGACTGGCCAAATTTCGCCAGGTTGTCGAGATGTTTTTCCAGGTTCTCAAGCCCCTTTCTCAAACCTACCATATCCGGTTCCCTGATACTTTTCTCCGGCGTACCGCCATGCATCTTGAGACCCTGCGCAGTTACCACGATCACTGTCAACTTGGGGCGAAGACCGCTTTTACGACACTTGATGTTGAAGAACTTCTCCGCACCCAGATCAGCACCGAAGCCTGCCTCGGTGATCACATAATCACCATAGCTCATCGCCATCTTGGTGGCGAGCACGGAGTTGCAACCATGGGCGATGTTGGCAAAGGGACCGCCATGCACGAAGGCTGGTGTGTTCTCAGTGGTCTGCACCAGATTGGGATTGATGGCATCCTTCATCAACACGGTGATGGCACCGGCCACACCCAGGTCTTTCACCGTGAATGGGTTGCCATTGCGCTTGTATCCGAGGAGTATGTTCTCGATGCGGCGGCGCAGGTCGGCTTCATCTTCCGCGAGACAGAGGATGGCCATCAGCTCCGACGCGGCAGTGATGTCGAAGCCCGCCTCCTGGGGCACACCGTTGCCGGGACCAAGCCCCGTTACGATATAGCGGAGGCTGCGGTCGTTCACATCGAGCACCCTTTTCCAGAGGACATCCTTGATCTCATCGCCGGTACCCTGCACCCGAAGGATGTAGTTGTCGAGCAGCGCCGAGATGGTGTTGTGTGCGGTTGTCACAGCGTGAAAGTCGCCCGTGAAATGGAGGTTGATATTCTCCATGGGGAGCACTTGTGCATATCCGCCACCGGCAGCCCCGCCCTTCATGCCAAAGACAGGTCCCAGAGAGGGTTCGCGCAGTGCCACAATCGCATTCTTGCCTATCTTGTTCAGTCCGAGGGCCAGTCCGATAGAAACGGTGGTCTTGCCAATACCAGCCTTGGTGGGAGTGATGGCGGTTACCAGGATCAAGTTGCTCTGCTCTACCCTCTTCTGGTCTATCAGGCTGAGCGGTACTTTGGCCATGTGCCTGCCGAAGCTGATCACCTCTTCACGTGGTATGCCCACGCTCTCTGCCACATCTTTGATCTTTTTAAGCGACGTCTCTCGTGCAATTTGAATGTCTGATTTCATTGGTTATAGTTATAGTTGTATGTTTTAACTTTTAGATGCCGTTAGTTTCTCTTCCAGCATCACCAGCTGATCGCGCAGCTGGGCAGCTTCCAGGAACTCCAACTTCTTGGCGGCCGCCAACATCGCCTTACGGGTCTGCTCGATCTTGGCTTTCAGTTCCCCGGGGGTAGCCATCTCCGCCAAAGGCTCGGCGGCCAGGGAGGAGTAGTCCGGCTCCACATAAGCCCTGGCTTCGGCTGTCGCGGTGATCTCCTTGCTCAATGCCGAGGATAGGGCCCTTTTGATCTGCCGGGGAGTGATACCATGCTCTTCATTGTATTTCATCTGCTTCTCGCGGCGCCTGTTGGTTTCGTCGATCGTCTTCTTCATACTGTCGGTAATCTTGTCGGCATAGAAGATCACCCTGCCGTTCACGTTACGGGCTGCCCGGCCGGCCGTCTGCGTGAGGGAGCGATGGGAACGGAGAAATCCCTCCTTGTCGGCATCGAGTACCGCCACCAGCGACACCTCCGGGAGGTCAAGTCCCTCGCGGAGCAGGTTGACACCGATCAGCACATCGAAGAGTCCGCCGCGCAGCTCCTCCATGATCTTCACCCGTTCGAGCGTCTCCACGTCCGAGTGAATGTAGTTGCATCGGATGTTGTTCCCCGCCAGGTACTCGGTCAGTTCTTCCGCCATCCGTTTTGTGAGGGTGGTGACCAGCACCCGCTCATTCTGCTCCACACGGAGCTGAATCTCTTCCATCAGATCGTCTATCTGGTTGAGACTCGGACGCACGTCGATAGGCGGATCCAGCAGACCGGTAGGGCGGATCAGCTGATCCACCACAATCCCCTCCGACTTCTCCAGCTCATAGTCGGCAGGCGTGGCGCTGACGAAGATGATCTCCGGCGTCAGTTCCTCGAACTCCTCGAAGCGGAGAGGGCGGTTGTCGATGGCTGCCGGCAGGCGGAAGCCATACTCCACCAGGTTTTTCTTGCGTGAGTTGTCGCCGCCATACATGGCACGTATCTGTGGGATGGTGACATGGCTCTCGTCGATCACGGTGAGATAATCTTCCGGAAAGAAGTCCAACAGACAAAAAGGGCGCGTGCCGGGCTCGCGACCATCGAAGTAACGGGAGTAATTTTCAATGCCGGAGCAGTAGCCAATCTCCTTGATCATCTCCAAATCGTATGTCACCCGCTCGTACAACCTTTTGGCCTCGTAGGGCTTGCCAATCTCCTGAAAAAAATCCACTTGTCTGCCCAAATCGAGCTGTATCTCATCTACGGCACGGTTGATCCGCTCCTGTGTAGTTACGAAGAGGTTGGCCGGAAAGATGCGATAGTTGTCAAGCCGCTCCATGGTGACGCCTGTGAGTGGGTCTACCGACTCGATACTCTCGATCTCATCTCCCCAGAAGATGACGCGTATGATGTAATCGTGATAGGCCAGGAAGACATCCACCGTATCCCCTTTCACGCGAAAGTTTCCCCGGTTATAATCGGCTGTCTCGTTGCGAGAGTAGAGGCTGTTGACCAGTAAACGCAGAAACTGATCCCTCTCGATATTCTGCCCTACGGTGACCTCGATGGTGGTTTTGTTGAAATCCTCGGGATTGCCGATACCGTACAGGCAGGAGACTGAAGAGACCACTATCACGTCGTTCCGTCCCGAGAGAAGCGAGGAGGTGGCCGCCAGACGTAGTTTTTCTATTTCGTCGTTGATGGAGAGATCCTTCTCGATGTAGGTGTCGGTGGTGGGGATGTAAGCTTCCGGCTGATAGTAATCGTAGTAGGAGACGAAATACTCCACCGCGTTGTGGGGGAAGAAGCTCTTGAACTCACTGTAGAGCTGTGCCGCCAACGTCTTGTTGTGGCTTAGCACCAGCGTGGGCTTGTTCACCTGAGCGATCACATTGGCGATGGTGAAGGTCTTGCCAGAGCCGGTGACACCCAACAGCGTCTGATAGGGCACCTTGTCGCGAAGTCCTTCCAGCAGTGACCGGATGGCTTCGGGCTGATCACCCGTAGGTTTGTATTCTGATGTAAGTTGAAACTGCATAGTCACTGTGTAAACAAACGGTTCCTGTTTTGGTTTACTATATGAGAATCGATCTTAAGCGCAGCACACCTTCATGGTGCTCCGGGATAGGGTTTGGTTTCATGGAGAGAGCTGATCTGAAAAGAAGGGCTCATTTCCAGATGCAGGATGTAACCGGGTATCTGTTCGTTGATACCGGCGCCCTTGTAGGATTTTAGCAATGGTACATTGACCCTATAGTTTTCTTCCATGGTTTTCTCATACTGCACACCTTCCAGGTCTGCAACATATGCAACGGCTGGCTCAGTGGATTTTGCTGCATCGACCAACAGCTCACCCAACAATCGCTCACGTGTTAGCGGACCTCTGAAATAGTATCGTTGCAGACGGGGAGCCAACAATGGTTCCAGTTTTGCATGATCGAGAGAACTGAGCGCTGAGCTGAAACCATTCACAACAGAGCGGATGCTGTCTAGCGTGGCCTGATCCACCGGATAGGTCTGGAAGAGTTGACGGTAACGCGTTTCCGCATCCGCCAGATAATCACCGTTAAACTCTCCGCTTTCTGCCATCAACATGTAATCGTTATATGCTGCCGCGGTATTGGAATGAAGTGCACCCATCCAGGTAAGGGAATCGAGTCGTCGTTTTACCAATGGGGTGTAGTAACTTTCCGGATTTGATTCGAGGAAATCACGCAGTTCTGTTATCCGGTCACTCTTTTTCAACTGATCCCATCGTGCTGCTTCCTCTGCTTTCAGCCGCATCATCGCCGCTTGTGCGTCCGCAAAATGCAGACCGTCCGGGTATTTCTCGATATATTGCAGGTAAGCTGTCACGCTGTTTGCCTTCATGGCAGCATCCCAGCTGCTTCTTTCCAGGTTATCATTTCGGATCAGTTTATTGTAGAGAAATAAGAAAACAACCAATAAAAGGAGCAGAGTAACGATACGTCTTATTCTTCGTGTTATTTTTCCGTTGCTTTTTCTTTTTACCCCAGATTCAACGTTATCTGTATTTTGGCTTATGCCATTTTCTTTATCAACCGATGTAGCTGAATTGACTTCATCTGCCTCTTTATTTTGTTCTTGTTTTAAATTAGCTCCAGTAAAAGTATCCAATCTTATATTGGACATCTTGTCAGTTGATGGTAAAGGTGACTGCTGCTCCCTTTGAGGAAGGTCCAACTCATATTCGGCACGTATTTTATTTGAACAGGCATCACAAAAAAGTGATTCCTTGTATTTTTCTTTTCCACAAAGAGGACAGTGGTTAGACATAGTGCGATTGGTTTTCGGACACGAATCCATTTCCACAAAGATAAAAATGTTTTGGTTATATTTTGTACATTTGAGATTCGGAATCCCTGATCTTACCGTATGTAATGGATTGAAGTTCATATTCGGGGACACCCCCGTTAATAATGCTCCATCAACAATAGTATGTATAGTACATATATTCAATGAAATATATAAAAAACAGAATCTATTCATTCAGATATGCTTTCCGGGGTATCGGCTTACTTTTCCGGGAGACGCCCAATGCTTTGATTCAGTTGGGAGCAGCAATAGCGGCACTGCTGATGGGCCTGTTTTTTCACATTTCGAAGGTGGAGTGGCTGATTCTGGTTCTGTTGATCGGCTTGGTAGTGTCACTGGAAGCAATCAACAGTGCCCTGGAACATCTCTCCGATTATGCCTCCAAAAAGGAGATCCATCCCACCATCAAAAAGGTGAAAGATCTCTCTGCGGCAGCGGTGCTGATCATGGCAATGGCAGCACTTGTAGTTGGTGTTGCCATCTTTCTCCCCAGAATTGTATTACTTTTTGAATGATTGACGCCACCCCCTATATCAGTGAGATTGAAGCACTCTCTGCATCACCTCTGGATGCAGTAGAGAAAGTGAAACAATTAAAAAAAATCCTGGAGCGCCTCTGCAGAGAGATGACCCAGGAAGAGTCGCTACAATTCTCCAACCTCTTCTCGCGAATAATGTTCATTTCCCAGAAACTGAAACTGCCGCGTCAGCTGGAATGGCAGTTGCAGCACTTTCGGGTACGGGTAAAGGAGTTGCGCCGCGAACCAGATAATCAGTCTGCCATGCAACTTTACCGTTCAGCGAGAATAGCGGTAGAGACTTTGTTGGAGATTGCCAGCAGGGGTTCCTCGCGGGAGGATGGAGCATCTGCCCCTGTGAAAAGTGAAGGAGAGGGTTCCGGGATATCACTCCCCCTTTCCTCCACATTACGGGTTCAACTGCTACAGTGCGATCCGGAACGGGGTGAGTTACTCTGCAGTTGTGAGGATCCACCCGGTACAGAGATACAGGTGCGTTACACACACCTGGTGACAGATGCACCGGAAGAGGATCAGTGCTATCCTTTACGTGTGGGGGCACAACTCAATCTGATCGACTGTAAGACCGACAGAGAAGGTATTTTCACTCCCCGCTTAATTGTACTGGAACCGGACTACCTGATAGACGCCTCTGCCCTTGCCGAATGTTTCCAGGATTATGCCGTTACTCCTTTTCACTACTTCCGCAACAAGTTCAGCGAAAAAGAGAACCGTTCATACCTGCTATTGGGTAACCTGGCCAACTTCTTCCTCGACGAGCTGGTCTTCGCCTCGGACCCGGAGCAGCTCTCCTTCGACGAAATCTTTCTGCGCTCCTTCAAACAATCCCCTTTCGAATACACCAGCTGTGCTGACATTCAGTCCAATGCCGATTTTCGCGAATTCATGCTGAAGGCAAGGAGCCAGTTCGAAAACATACGGAGGGTTGTGCGGGACGATTTACCGCGTATGGAGATCGACCTGCATCACTGTACGCTGGAACCCTCCTTCTTCAGCGAGCGGTATGGTTTCCAGGGACGGCTCGACCTGTTACACCTACTCCCCGGCAGCGGTGAAGCGAAGATCGTGGAACTGAAATCAGGGAGGTTGCCCTACCCTCCCGGGGATGACGGCAAAATAGCCCTCAATCACGAGGTACAGACGGCAATCTACCGGATGATGATAGAAGGAGTCTTTGGACTCGACAGCCATTCCCTTGATGCGGCGATCCTATACTCTGCCGGCAACCGGCCGGGTACCAACCTGCGTTTTGCTGCGGTGTGGCAGGATCTTGAGAGGCAAATCATCGGGATTCGCAACCGGATCGTTGCGAACGAGCAGGCAGTGATAAGGGGAGACAATCAGACGGTGGAAGCGTTGTTCAATGGTCTGTTTGCTACGGCTGCCGAAACAGAAAAGGTGCCGGCATTCTATCGCTCCCGCGTGAATGAGATGCGTGATCTGCTGGCCCGATGCAGTGACTTTGAAAAGGCCTACTTCTATCGCTTCATCCGCTTCGTGTCCCGTGAGCTCTATCTCCAGAAGATCGGCGATGTGGCCTATGAGACACCCACCGGACTGGCATCGCTCTGGAACAGTGATTTTAGTGAACGGGCAGCCGCACTCGATGTGCTTTACGATCTCACCATCCTGGAGATCAACGATGAAGGTAGTGACATGACCATCTTCTTCACCCGCAACAGCAAAGACCAGGAGATTGCTAACTTCCGTGAGGGGGAGATCTGCATTGTCTACCCGCGTTCAGATGACCGCGACACGGTGCTGAACCGACAGATTCTGAAGGGTACACTTGTACACATCAACCGTGAAACTGTGGAAGTACGTTTCCGTTACAAACAGCGGAACAGGCACTACTTCGACAACAACCGGCTCTGGGCCATTGAGCATGACAGCCTCGACAGTTCCTTCAACAGCATGTATCGGAGCCTCTATGCTTTCCTCAGGACCACCCCTTCCAAGAAAGAACTTTTGCTGGGACTGCGTCCCCCTGTGAATCCGTCTCTGAGGGATGAAAACAAATTGCCATACCCACAAAACATCATTCGTCGTACAGTAGCGGCTGAGGAGTACTTCCTAATTGTAGGCCCCCCGGGTACGGGGAAGACCTCAATCTTCGCACGTCGACTGATCGAAGAGTATCATCGCCGACCGGAATGCAACATCCTTGTGTTGGCCTACACCAATAGGGCTGTGGATGAGCTGTGCGATGCGATCGACGCAGCCCTGGGATGCAATGAGGGGGTGTGCGACAGATTTATCCGAGTGGGTACGGAGCTCTCCTGTGCCCCCAAGTACCGCCACAGGCTTCTACAAAAGGTGGCAGAGAAGGCACCCAACAGGGAGTCACTGCGCCGGGAGATGGAAGAAACCCGCATCTATGTGGCCACGCTGGCCTCCATCCTGGGACGAATGGAGCTCTTCACCCTGAAACATTTCCACCTGGCACTGGTGGATGAGGCCTCCCAGATACCTGAGCCACAGATCATCGGCCTTCTGCCACGGTTTGATAAATTCATCCTCATAGGCGACCACAACCAGCTTGCCACCATCGTTCTGCAACAAGCGTCGCTCTCCCGTGTCGAAGAGATACCGCTGCGGGAGGCAGGTATCACCGACTGCCGTGATTCGCTGTTTGAAAGGTTAATACGCCGCTGCGCCGATCAGGGGTGGGATCATGCTACGGCACAGCTCACGCACCAAGGGAGGATGCACGAGGAGATCGCTGCTTTCCCGGCACGGCATTTCTATTCCGGCAACCTTTTCCCCGCCGTCGAATGGCAGTCGGAAGAGTGGCATCTGGCTCCTGGAAATGATGATCCGCTGCAACATCTCGCTGCTACCGGACGTACAGCATTTCTTTCCACAGAGAAACTGCAACATGACGGTCCGGCAGATAAAACCAGCGAACCGGAAGCCATTGTAATCGTTCGACTGCTGCAATCAATCCGTGACCTCTACCTGACCAACGGAAAAACACTCGACCCACATGATGTCGGGATCATTGCTCCCTACCGTAATCAGATCGCTCTGATACGGCACCTACTTGAGGCAACCGGCTTTCCAGGGGCAGAAGAGGTGATGATCGACACAGTTGAGCGGTTCCAGGGAAGCCAACGCGACCTGATCCTCCTCTCCTTCTGTGTAAACCGACCCTATCAGATGCAATTCCTCTGCAACCTCAACCACGATGGCACGGTGGACCGCAAGCTGAATGTAGCCATCACAAGGGCACGACAACAACTTTTCCTTATCGGTAATGCACAAATCCTGCAGCAACACCCGGTTTACGCTTCGTTACTCACCCATTACGGGAAAAAAATGGTGATTTTGGAGCCGGAACAGATAAATCTTTAGCCGATATTTTTTTGTTCTCGGAAAATTGTCTATTTTTGCACTCCGAAACTGTCTTGTGGTGTAATGGTAGCACAACAGATTCTGGTCCTGTTTGTCCAGGTTCGAGTCCTGGCAAGACAACACAATTAACTGTAAATCAATAGCTTGAAAGAGCACAAAAGGATGTCGGACTGATTTTAATTGGTCCGACATTTTTTTTATGCTCTCCAACCGGAAGGGAAGTATTTTTAAAGAGCAGCCATTGAATCATGTACTCTTCAGAACAAGAGCGATGTTCATTTTCCATTCCTTTTCAATGTCACGGTCAATGTTGTCCACCTTTTCTAGTTAAAGACACCCTTCCCTCTTTTAAAACTCCATAATATTTTACAAAAAATAGACACATTTTGATGAGATAACAAACTATCAAAATATCGATCAATGTTAAATTACAATAAACAGATTAATCATTTGTTTTAATCATTTGTTTAACTCGAAAAGGTTGCATACTTTTGCCACATCAATTAGAAATTATTGTAATGAAGGAATCAATTTCGACAGAAGAAAAAATAATCCGTGCTGCCGACAAGATCTTTACCCAAAAGGGATACGCAGCTACCCGAACCCGGGAGATTGCAGAGGAGGCGGGTACCAACCTGGCGTTACTGAACTACTATTTTGGCAGCAAGGAGAAGCTTTTCAGGAACGTGGTGCGAGAGAAACTGAAAATGTTGCTGAGTGCGATGGGACCGATTGCATCGGACGAAACAATCCCCATCGATGAGAAAATCAGGATGATCTCAGAAAACTATACGCGGCTGCTGCTCGAAAACGAGGATCTCCCCCTCTTCATCCTGAACGAGTGGTCCGTCAACAAAAAACTGTTTGCGGACCTCATACGGGAGACCCGTCAGCATGCGGAGCCGGTGATTGAAAAACAACTCAGGGAGAGTGGCATGGCGATCACCCTAGAGGACCTGATCGTCAACACGCTGGGCATGATCATGTTTCCTTTTATCGCCAAGCCGATGATCCTTTCCTCGGGTCTGGTACAGGAAGATCAGTTTGCAAAGTTCGTGGAAAAACGTAAAGAGAAGATCCCGGAATGGATTATTTCAATAACCAAATAAACAGATAAATATATGAAATCGAAAAAACTTCTTTTGAGCATAGGATTGATCTGCGTCAACAGTTTGTTTTTACAAGCACAGATTATCACACTTAACGAGGTTCAGAAGATGGCAGAAGCAAATTACCCTGCCATGGCCAGGTATGATATCATTGAGAAAACAAAGGCGTTCAGCCTCGCAAATGCAAACAAGGCGTACCTCCCACAAGGCATCCTTACATCACAGGCAACATGGCAATCAGATGTGACTCAAATAGAGTTGGACATACCCGATGGGATGCCGCCTCTAGAGATTCCGGTACCGGATCAGGATCAGTACCGAATTGTGGCAGAACTGAATCAGCTGATCTGGGATGGCGGCAATGTCTCAGCACAGAAAAAAAGCTTGAAAGCCAATTCTGAATTGGAGAAGAAGCAACTGGACACAGAGGTCTACGCCCTGAGAGAACGGGTGAACAACCTCTACTTCGGCATCCTGCTGATGAAAGAAAGCCTGCAGCAACAGTTGATTCTGGAAAAAGAATTACAGCGCAACTATGACAATGTGCAAACTTACCAGTTACACGGTTTGGCAAATGAAACCGACCTGAGTACAATAAAAGTAGAGATCCTCAAAGCAAAACAAAAGCGTATCCAATTGGAAGCAACACTGGATGCCTATCTGCGGATGCTTTCGGTTGTAACGGGGCAAACACTCACCAAAGAAATGGTATTTGTAAAACCAAATCCGGAAACTGAAATGATCAGTCCAATCATCAACCGTCCCGAGTTGCAGGTGTTCACTGCACAGGAGGAGGTGATTGATACTCAGAGTGCGTTGTTGAAAGCCAAAAACAGGCCCACCTTATCGGCTTTTGCACAGGGAGGGTACGGGAAGCCGGGACTCAACATGTTTGACACCGAATTTTCACCATACTTCCTGGGGGGGGTACGTTTATCATGGAACTTTGGTAATCTATACAGGTACAACAACGACAAAAAGAAGATCAATCTTCAAAAACAGACACTTGATAGCCAAAGAAAAACGTTTCTCTACAACCTTAGGATGCAGATACCGCAACTGCAGACAGAAGTTGAAAAATTCCAGAAGACAATGCAGGATGATGATGAGATTATACGTCACCAAACACTGATCAGGGAAGCAGCTGAGGTGAAGGTGGAAAATGGCACAATGACTGTCTCTGATCTGATGAAGGAGATCAACTCGGAGGAAGCGGCAAAACAGGCAAAGACATTGCATGAAATACAATTCCTTATGTCAATCTATTCACTCAAACATGCAGTGAACCAATAGTCGTACAACCATCATAGAGACTACAAATTAGAGCAGTACAGAAGCGTTTGATAACAGAAATCAGTAACAAGCAAAAATAACAACGAACTATGAAGCCATTAAAATTAGTAACCGCACTTTCTCTCACCTTCCTCTTGTTTTCATGCAACAACAGCAGCGGAGAATATGACGCCACAGGGTCATTCGAAGCCACGGAAATCATTGTCTCGTCGCAAGCCAACGGAGTATTACTTGATCTGACGGTAGAGGATGGGGATCAGTTGAATGAAGGGCAGAAGGTGGGGCAGATAGACAGCACCCAACTTTACCTCCAGAAAATGAGCCTTCTCTCAAATGCTGAAGGAATCCGCTCACAACAACCTGATATTCGGAAGCAGACGGCGGCAATTCAGGAACAAATCAGAACCCTGGAAAGAGAACGGGCACGAGTAAAAAACCTGCTTGCTTCCAATGCAGCCAACCAGAAGCAACTCGATGACATAGAGGCACAGATTAACGTCCAGCAGAAGCAACTTTTGGCGTTGACCTCAACACTGGAAAAGAGCAGCAAAAGTATCTCCGCGCAAAGCTCTACCCTCGAAATACAGATTGCTCAGCTGAACGATCAGCTTGAAAAGACGCAAATCGTTTCGCCTATTACGGGAACAGTGCTGAATACATATGCTGAGGAGGGCGAATTAGCCACCATGGGTACTCCCCTCTTTAAAATTGCAGATACAAGCACCCTCTATCTGAGAGCTTATGTAACAAATGACCAGCTGGCACAGATCAAACTGAACGATGAGGTTACAGTGAGGGTGGACAACGGTAAAGGCAACATGAAAACATACAATGGTACGATCCGTTGGATATCCGACAAATCAGAGTTCACACCCAAAACAATACAGACTAAAAATGAGCGAGCCAACCTGGTCTATGCGCTAAAAATCGCTGTTCCCAACGATGGCTATCTGAAGATTGGCATGTATGGGGAGGTGAAGTTTAAATAATCACAACGGAGCAATGAACAAGAAAAGAAAATGATAGAAGTTGAGAACCTGAATAAAAGCTACAGGAAGGGCAACATAAAAGCTCTGAATGGCATCTCCTTCCAGGTGAATGATGGGGAGATATTTGGTGTTATCGGCCCGGATGGTGCCGGAAAGTCATCACTCTTCCGGATTTTGGCTTCGCTGATCCTTCCTGACAGCGGAATGGCAATCATGAACGGGCTCGATGTAGTGAAAGACTACCGGAAAGTACGACAAATCATTGGCTATATGCCCGGCCGTTTTTCTCTATATCAGGATCTGAGCGTGGAGGAGAACCTTGCATTCTTTGCGACACTCTTCCACACCACCATCGAAGAGAATTATTATCTGATTAAAGATATTTACCAACAGATAGAACCGTTCAAAAATCGCCGTGCAGGTGCCCTTTCCGGGGGTATGAAACAGAAACTGGCATTGAGCTGTGCGCTGATTCACAAGCCTGAGATACTAATCCTTGATGAGCCTACTACCGGTGTGGACCCTGTATCGCGAAAGGAGTTCTGGGATATGCTGGGACGGTTGCGGGAACAGGGGATCACCATTTTGGTCTCCACAGCCTACATGGACGAAGCAAGTCGCTGCGACAGGATCGCACTCATTCGTGATGGAGGGTTCATAGCGAGCAATACACCGCAGGGCATCATTGATGATTATGCTGAGGTTTTATGGTCAGTGGAGGGTACTCAAATGTCAGCCTTACTGACTGCCCTGCGTGACCATGCAGGGATAAAAACGAGCTTTGCTTTTGGTGACAAGCATCATGTTACAGTTGAAAAAGGAATACACCCCAACGAACTGAAGCAGTACCTTGCAGATAAAGGATTCGGCGATGTACGCATTGCTCCTGTCGAACCTAGTGTGGAAGATTGTTTTATGGCATTGACAAATTAGAAGTATGAGTGTAAAAGTAATTGAAGTGTCAGATCTGACAAAAAAGTTCGGCAACTTTACAGCTGTAGATCACATCGCTTTTGATGTGATGGAGGGGGAAATATTCGGATTCCTCGGTGCAAACGGAGCCGGTAAGACTACTGCCATGCAGATGCTTTGCGGAATCAGCATGCCTACAGCCGGAAAAGGAACCGTGGCAGGTTATGACATCATCAAAGAGAATGAACAGATCAAACGGAACATTGGGTATATGAGCCAGAAGTTTTCATTGTATGAAGATCTGAGAGTATGGGAGAACATTCGCCTATTTGGGGGAATATATGGGTTGTCGGACAAAGCGATTGCTGAAAAAACCAACACGTTGTTGAAGCAACTTAATTTCGAGCAGGAACGCAACACCATGGTAAAGTATCTGCCTCTGGGATGGAAACAGAAGCTGGCATTCTCGGTAGCCATTTTTCATGAACCCCGGATTGTTTTTCTGGACGAACCTACCGGAGGAGTCGATCCGGCCATGAGGCGACAGTTTTGGGAGATGATCTATGATGCTGCCGACAGGGGAATCACCGTCTTTGTTACCACACACTACATGGACGAAGCAGAATATTGCAACCGGGTATCGATCATGGTTGATGGCCGCATTGATGCCCTGGACACACCGGCCGAACTACGACGCAGATTTAATGCCGAGACGATGGACGAGGTTTTTCAACAACTGGCACGTAAAGCTAAAAGGGGAGAGTGATGAAACAATTTATTGCATTTGTAAAAAAAGAGTTCCGCCACATCATGCGCGACAACAGGACATTGCTGATCATCCTGGGGATGCCCGTAGTGGAGATCCTGCTGTTTGGCTTTGCCATTAACATGGAGGTACAGGACATCCGCGTGGCTTTCTATGACCCAACACCCGATGCGTTCACCACAGGCATCGCGGAGCGTATCAGACAAAACCCATATTTCAATCACCAGGGTAACATGTACTCAATGGATGAGATGAATGCATCGATGCGAAAAGGAGAACTAGACCTGGCTGTGGTGTTTCCGCAAAACTTTCAGGAGAGTCTTGTGCACTCGGGAGAAGTGGCTGTACAACTCCTGTCAAACAGCTCCGATCCCAACAGGGGATCCATCTCCACCACCTACGCGACGGCTATCATCGCCAAATTTCAGCAGGAGCAAACAGACTTGAGGCAGATACCCTTTCAGATTCAAACGGAAAACAGGATGATCTACAACCCGCTGATGAAATCATCCTACATGTTCGTGCCTGGCATCATGGGACTGGTGCTGATGATTATCTGTACCATCATGACATCAGTCTCCATAGTTCGCGAAAAGGAGAGAGGGACCATGGAGGTCCTGCTTGCATCGCCATTGAAACAGGGGACCATGATATTTGCGAAGACCATTCCCTATATGATCATCTCCTTTGTTGATTTCCTGATCATTCTCATCCTGAGTTACTTTATCCTGGGTGTACCTGTCAACGGCAGCCTGCTGTTGCTCTTTTTGATAGCCCTCATCTATATCATACTGACACTGACATACGGGCTGACCGTCTCAACGTTGGTAGATAAGCAGGTCAATGCTGTAATCGTCTCAGCCATCACAGCCATGATCCCTGTGCTGATGCTCTCAGGGATGATCTTCCCCATCGACAACATGCCCCGTGTACTGCAGGCATTCTCATCGATTATCCCTGCACGATGGTTTATTGAGGCGGTGCGCAAAGTGATGATTCAGGGGCAGGGGTTTCTCATGATCGGAAAAGAGTTGTTCATCATGACCGGGATGACACTGTTCCTGTTGGGTATAACCATTGCAAAAACCAAAAAGCGACTTGATTAAACGTTACCTGTTACAACGTTTCAACGCTGAAAAGAAACAGCCAAGATCAGATTAAACATATAATTATGAAGACATTAAAATATCTCATCGAAAAAGAATTTAAACAGATGTTCAGGAATCCGTTGATTCCAAGACTTATTGTACTGTTTCCCACCATGGTGTTGCTGGTGTTTCCCTGGGCAGTAAGTTTCGAGGTAAAGAACATCAAAATCGATGTGGTAGATCACAGCAAAAGTGTCTATTCCAAGAGACTGACAGACAAAATAGCCGCTTCACACTATTTTAATCTGAATGACACGCCACCCGATTACCGGACAGCAATGATGAATATGGAATCGGGGGAAACAGATATGATTCTTGAG
This sequence comes from Proteiniphilum sp., assembly GCA_036733365.1. Lineage (GTDB taxonomy): Bacteria > Bacteroidota > Bacteroidia > Bacteroidales > Dysgonomonadaceae > Proteiniphilum. The sequence continues at coordinate 104,695 of DAINAS010000002.1, read as the reverse complement.
ATACCGGCTTCCTTCGATAGGGATGTGGTAAAAGCCAGGACATCGGGCGTGGGTGTTGCAGTGAACGCCGTAAATGGTACGCAGGGACTGTTGGGTAGTAATTACATCATGCAGATCGCAAACGATTTCTCGTCTGATCTACGCGATGAACTCATGCATACCGTCCCCCCACAATCCAGGGCATCCCTGATGCGGTTGCCAAAGGTTGAAATTATTCCACAATACAAATTTAATTCCAAGCTGGATTATAAGAATTTCATGATTCCGGGCTTTATGGTACTGCTGCTCACCATCATATGCGGCATCTTACCCGCACTGAACATTGTAATGGAAAAAGAGAACGGCACCATCAACCAGATCAATGTCACACCGATAAGCAAAATAAACTTCATTCTTGCCAAACTGATTCCTTATTGGGTCGTGGGCATCGTGGTGATGATCATCTCGATCAGCGTCACATTTCTGATTTATGGCCTCTGGCCGGCAGGGAGTGCCATAGCCGTACTTTTCTCTGCCATTGTCTTTATCATTTCTGTTTCCGGACTGGGTATCATTATCTCAAACAATTCTGAGACAATGCAGCAGGCCAGCTTCCTGGTGATGTTCTTTATCCTCATTCTGGTTCTGTTGGGTGGTATGTTCACCCCTGTTTCCAGTATGCCAGCATGGGCTCAACTGATTGCAAGCATCAACCCTTTCAATTATCTCACTGAGACCTTTCGAATGCTCTATTTGAACGGCAGCACCCTGGCAGATGTATCCGGCAACTTATTTGTACTGGCACTGATTGCCATCGTGTTGAATAGTTGGGCAATACTCAGCTATAAGAAAAGAGGATAATCGGGAGCGGATGTAAAAGAGAACAATAAAAGAAAATGAGAATCGCAACAATAACTTATGATGAGTTTGCACAAATAAATTTGTATTCCATGCGAGAGAACCTGACCATACATGATGAGAAAAATGTGATTCCAATTTTAAAACAATGAAGTATCTATTATTGTCATCTTTTATCCTGACGATGCTTTTATTCACACAGGAAATAACAGCTAAGTCAATGACAGCACCTACCGATTCAGTAGTGTTGCCGCTTAAAGGACTTATTGAAACTGCAAAATCGAAAATGGCACAAGAGTGGCAGGAGTTAGCGATCACAGAGGATGAAATAATTAACCAGATGGACGGGTTGCCTCCATTTTCGATTTATAAGGATAATTATTTTATCTCCGGCATCCCACTAAACAAAAGAATTGACGGGGAGACTGCCGACGCCAGGTTTCAGGTAAGTATCAGACACAGGCTTACCACAAGCAGGCTACCCTTCAACTCATTTCTCTATCTCACCTATACACAAAAGTCGTTTTGGGATATTTATCAGAAGTCTGCTCCCTTCAGGGACAGCAATTACAATCCGGGAATCGGACTGGGGAGATACATCATTGTCGACAACCGTCTTACCGGTGCAGCCTTCCTGCAGTTGGAACATGAATCCAACGGTAGAGACAGCCTTGATTCAAGGAGCACCAACTGGCTTGGTTTATCAGGAAAATATTTTTTCACATCCAACCTGGCGGTCAGTTTTAAGGTAATAATCCCTTTCATGAATGAAGAAGAGAACATCGATTTGTATGATTACAGAGGAACCGGTTATTTTACAGCTGACTACAAGACATCGGGCAACCAATGGTGGCTCTCAGGCACCTACAGTCTCAGGAAAAGTGTGAAAGACGTAAATCTGAAACTAACGGCGGGTTTTAAGATTTCGGACAAATTCAACCAATATATATTTGGGGAATTGTATAGCGGCACAGGTGACAGCCTGCTTGATTACAAACGTAGAGATCTACAGATCAGAGCAGGAATATGCATCAAACCGGATTTCTATAGTGTTTTCTAACAAAATATCCCTGCAGTTGAGGGTCTTATTTTTATGTGAATCACATCAGTCGAATCAGGGTACATCTGAAACAATATTGAAGCCCATCACTAACAGAGATAGGTCCATATTGATGTAATGATAAAATAGGCTATATCTGAACGATTAAGAAAAAAATGTTTACTTTTAACGAATTAATTAAGTCAACAAAATGCAGGAAAAGAACAATCCTACGGTATCTTTTCGTTTCACAATTGTGATACCGGTCTACAACGAAGAGGAGAACATCTACGCCCTGGAATACAAACTGCGACAATATCTGCCACACGCTGCCATCTCCACTGCTGTATTGTTCGTGAACGACGGATCAAAGGACAATAGTCTGCAACGAATCCGTGAGATCACTGCCCGCAACGATTCATTTTTCTATCTCGACCTCAAACAAAACGGGGGTTTGAGTGCTGCCCTGAAAGCAGGGATTGACCATGTCTGCTCCGATTACGTAGGCTATATGGATGCCGACATGCAGACCGATCCGGAAGATTTCAACCTATTGTTGCAGGATATTGACGATTATGAAATCGTCACCGGTATCAGGGCCAACAGGAAAGATTCATTCTTCAAAAAGCTGCAATCAAAGATTGCCAACAGCTACAGACGCATGATGACGGGCGACGGGGTGTCGGATACCGGTTGTCCGTTGAAGGTGATGCACACCGATGCCGCCAAACGCATACCGCTCTTCAACGGGATGCACCGTTTCCTGCCGGCCCTGATTCTGTTGCAGAACGGAAAGGTGAAACAGGTTCCCGTGCGCCACTACCCACGAAACGCCGGCTCCTCAAAGTATCACCTCTGGAACAGGTTATCAGGACCTTTCATCGATTGCTTCGCTTACCGATGGATGAAGAAACGGGCTATCAACTACCAAATCAAAGAGCACAACCTCGGTTAACCTATGCAGGCAGGGAACATTTGGATATTTGCGATAGGCTTCCTGGCACAAATTTTCTTTTCCGCACGCATCCTCTACCAGTGGATCGCGACCGAGAAAGCGGGTAGAATCCTCTCACCTCCGGCATTCTGGATCCTGAGTATTCTGGGATCCTACCTGTTGTTCATCTATGGAGTGCTCCGTGATGATTTTGCCATCATCCTAGGACAGTTCATATCCTATTACATCTACCTCTGGAACCTGCATATTCAGGGACTCTGGAAAAAGATACCTCTATTGATCCGTGCAATCCTGCTATTGACGCCTCTTGCGGCCTTGGGCATCATGCTGGGGGATTTGTCCGGTTTCATCGAAACCTTTTTCAACAACAGGGATGTACCCCTCTGGCTATTGCTGTTCGGATCGGCAGGACAGTTGATTTTTGCCCTGCGCTTTCTCTATCAGTTCATCTACTCCGCGGCACATCACAAATCGGAACTTCCGGTGGGCTTCTGGATCATCAGCCTGTTGGGCTCCATAATGATCATCGCCTATGCCCTGTTCCGACTGGACCCCGTACTGATCCTGGGCCAGGCATTTGGTTTTGTAGCCTACAGCCGTAACATCATGATCGGTCTGAAAAATAAACATACATCATGAAGAAATCGCACCTCTTTCTGGTCTGGCTCGTCGCCTTACTACCCATCTTGCTGTTGCGCGACTTCACCCCTTCCAACGAGTTACGCTACCTGAACATCGTAGATGAGGCACTCCAAAATGGCAACATCTTCACCTTCACCAACCAGGGTGAAATGTATGCTGATAAGCCACCCCTTCATTTCTGGCTGATGATGGCAGGGAAACAACTGCTGGGTGCACACCGGATGTGGTACTACGCCCTGCTCTCTATCATCCCCGCAATAGTCATCATCGCCACCATGACCCGCTGGATGGGACGCCAGCAGGATACAGACGAAACCACCACCTCGATGATGCTGATGACCACGGGACTCTTTGTCGGTGTGGGAGTCATCGTACGGATGGATATGCTGATGAACATGTTCATCGTGCTGTCGCTCTACACCTTCTACCAGATGTACCAGGAAGAAAAGCTGAAACGCAACAGCCTGCTCTTTCCCCTCTATATCTTTCTGGCTCTATTCTCCAAGGGGCCGCTGGGGATCCTGATACCCTTGGTCGCCACCCTGGTCTTCCTGGCATACAGGAAGAAATTGTCGGATTTACCCCGTTACTGGGGATGGAAAAGCCTTGCGATTCTTCTCACTGGATGCCTGATATGGTTTACAGGGGTCTACCTGGAAGGGGGCAGGGAGTACATCCACAACCTGCTCTTCCGGCAGACGGTGGGACGCGGCATCAATTCTTTCCATCATAAGGAACCTCTCTATTACTATGCCATCACCAGCTGGTACGCGGTGGCTCCCTGGTCGCTCCTCTCCATTGGAATCGTAGCCGCCTCGCTTGTTCAAAGGAAAATCAGGAGTGAACTGGAACAGTTCTTTACCGTTATCGTGCTCTCCTCAATGGTCCTGCTGTCGCTCATCAGTGCCAAACTGGCTATCTACTCCCTGCCGGTGATTCCGTTTCTGATTGGCCTCACAATCATGATGCTTCCGAAGTTTCGCAGCGGCAACCGGTGGATCAACCTTTCCCTGGCCATACCGGCCATCATACTGATCTTCTCGCTGCCGGCACTCATCCTGCTTTCTCGCTCCAATGAGATGCGGTACCTCGGAATACCGCTCATCTATGCTGCTTCAGGAATCCTTTCGCTCTCGGGAGTGGTGACCATCTACCAACTCTATAAAAAAAGCAGCGTTGTCACAGCCATTAGGAGCATGTCGCTGGGTATCCTGCTAGCCCTTTTTGTTGCAGGCTGGTCAATGCCAAAGCTAAACCCCTATCTCGGTTGGAGGGCACTGTGTGAGAAAGCCAATGATATTTACGAGGAACAGGGGATGAATGAATACTGGGTCTACCGTATCTCCCGCGCGGAGAATATGGATGTCTACCTCGGAAAAGATGTCATCAAGGTGGAGAAAGATGATATTATAGAACCATCAGTCGAGAAGAAGCTCTTGCTGTTGCGAACCAAAGTGATAGATCGCGACAACGAAATCCGGATGGCTGTTCAAAACAATGCACAGTACCAGATCGGAGATTACACAATTGTACTTTTTCAATGATAAAAGATATGAAAATATTGGTCACAGGAGCTGCTGGATTCATCGGTTTTCACCTGGTACGGGCCTTGTCACAGCATGGCTATCCGGTGGTGGGTGTTGATCTCATCAATAGCTATTATGACGTGCGGTTGAAGTATGCACGGCTGCATCAAACAGGGATAACCGAAGAAAAAATCACAGCCGGCAAGGCAGTGCAAAGCAACCTATACCCCTCCTACAGCTTTGTAAAAATGGATCTGAACGACCGAGAGAGGCTGTTGACTCTCTTTCACCAGGAGCGGTTCACACATGTGATTCACCTGGCTGCACAGGCCGGTGTCAGGTACTCACTGGAAAATCCCTACGCCTATATCGATGCCAACATCTCCGGATTCATCAACCTGCTGGAAGCATGCCGCCGCCATCCCGTCGAACACTTGCTATATGCCAGCTCCAGCAGTGTATACGGTGCAAACAAGCAGATACCCTACAGGGAAACAGACCCGACAGACCATCCGGTGAGCCTCTACGCGGCTACCAAGAAAGCCAATGAGCTGATGGCCTACACCTACGCACACCTCTATCGTATTCCCAGCACCGGCATCCGCTTTTTCACGGTCTATGGACCCTGGGGTAGACCTGATATGGCTCCATCTCTTTTCATGTCTGCTGTGCTGAATGGTGACCCCATCCGGCTGTTCAACCATGGAGAGATGGAGCGCGATTTCACCTATATAGGTGATGTGGTGGAGGGACTCCTGAAACTCCTCCCTGCTCCGCCATCGGGTGACCCTCCGCATGTGATTTACAACATGGGTTGCTCATCACCCGTGAAAATTCTCGATTTTCTGACTGCAATCGAACAAATCACCGGCAGAAAAGCAAATATAAAAATGACCGGGATGCAACCGGGTGATGTAGTTGCTACCTATGCTGATACCACCCTGCTGCTGGAAAATTTCAATTACCAACCCTCCACGCCTATCCAAACAGGTCTGGCACATTTTCACCAGTGGTTCATTGACTTCTATCGCCTATAACAATTGAGATATCATCGCATCAGGAAAAACAAAGAGCCGACAGCGGTCAGTACCCACAGGGTGATGCCAAGGGCAAAACTACGGGGACCGGACTGTTTGATTTCACCCAAGGTGATATTTGATCCGATCAAAAATAGCGCGATCACCATTCCACGCTTGCCCAACCAGCTGAAATGATCGTAACTGGCTTGTAACCCCGGGAAGAAATTGGCAAAGAGAATCGCGAAGAAGAAGAATAAAATGAACCAGGGAAATTTCACCGATCTTGCGCCATTCTTCTTTTGCAGGAAGGCAATCACCAGCGACAACGGGACGATCCACAACGCACGTATCAGTTTGACCGTGGTGGCCACCTGAAGGGCTTTCTCTCCATATTCTGCCCCGGCACCCACAACCGAGCTGGTATCATGAATCGCGATGGCGGCCCAGTTGCCGAACAGCTCCTGACTCAGACCCAGCTCCCGTCCTACAAACGGGAAGAGGAAAAGAGCGACGGCATTCAGCACGAAAACGACGATCAGTGCGAATGAGTTCTGGTAGCTCTTGCTGTTCAGGATGGGGGCAACCGCTGCGATGGCACTCCCCCCGCAAATGGCCGTACCGGTAGCAATCAAGAGCGTGATATTCTTCTCCACCCTGAAAAGTTTGCCCAGCAGGATGCCGAGTAACATCACCGAGACAACGGAGATGGCCGTGGTCACGAAACCGGTTTTTGAGGCAGTGATCACTTCGTTCAAGCTCATCCCGAAACCCATCAGCACGATGGAGAGTTGAAGAACCGGCGAGGTGAAACGATGTATTGTGGCATGCCTGAACCCGAACAGGGAAAACAGCAATCCTGCAAAGAGCGCAATCGCCGGCGACAGAAAGGGTAGAAAACAAAGAAATATCACAAAGTGATAGAACCTGTTATAGATGGTTTCTTTTCTTCCTGTTAACAGATACTTACCTCTAACTTTTACTCCTTCCATGCTTTTTTAAGAGCAAAAGTAGGGATTATTATAGCATAATGAAACACCAAATAGTTATAACATATAACATTCTGTTATAGATAATGGTCAACCGAGAAGGCATACTGCTACACTATCCAATTAAACAAAAGACCGTTATCTTTGCTATAATTCGTAATTCAGCAGGAATAGTTCAAATTGTTCTGCCAGTCGGCTTTTGTGTCCGGTTTTGTGTGCGATGCGAAATGTACGGGGAAAGGTGATACCTGTTACCTGCAGCTTGACGAGTGTTTTGAGGTACAACTCGTTCCGGACCGCTTTTTCGGAGATGATAGCCAGCCCGTTGAAGTCGAGCAGGAAGTTCTTGATCGACTCGGTACTGCCCAGATGAATCGGTGTGTTGAGATCCTCAAAAAGAATCTTTTGTTGGGCAAAATATTGTCTGATCACCTCCAGTGTGCCGGAGCCCTCTTCCCTCAATACCAGCGGTATCTGCAACAGATCCTCTTTCTCAATCGTAGCCCGTTCAGCATAGAGGCTGCTCTTGCCTGTCACCACGATCAGTTCATCGTGCAGGAAATCACGGTAGCGGATACCAGACTGTGAGGAGAGGTTTTCCACCAAGGCCAGATCAATCCGGTTGTCGAGAAGCAGTTGTTCCATCTCAAACGAATTGCCGTTCATCAGGTGCAGCCGGATGTGGGGATAACGCTTGTGGAAGGAAGCCATCACCCGGGGGATCACATATTGAGCGATTGTGGAACTGGCACCGACCATAATCTCACCCGCCTGTACATCATGTAACTCACCCATCTCAAAATCGAGTTCGCGGTAGTGTTGTGCTATCTCCTTAAGTGCTTGGTACAACTTCACCCCTGCCCCGGTGAGGTAGATGCGGTTGCCTTTTCGTTCAAACAGGCTGGCATCGTAGCGTTGTTCCAGCTCTTTTATATGCCGGGAGACGGCAGGCTGACTGATGTGCAATGCTTCTGCCGCCTTTGAAAAGCTCAGATGCTCTGCCACCGAAAGAAACACGCTATCCCTGTAATCCATCTTGTCAATTATTATGTTGTCGTAATAGATGTAATCACACAATGATATGGGAATACCGGATCACGTTCGACAGGGAACCGAACTGGTCGAAACCTTTCATCCGGTGTGTCTCTGTTGGCTTGGGTCCTGTTATGTTGATTCTCTTGAAAAAAGTTTGACACAACTGACTGGGATGATAATTTCTTCCGATATATCCTTCATTGTGAAAATCAAAGATAACCGAAAAGAGACATCTAACCAAAATGAATATCCTATCTCCAGATCCGGTGAAACAGGAACCGGAGCAGAAAGCCAGCGATCAGTAGCCCGACACCCACCAGAATCACGTTCAGCGGCAGCGAGACCGACATCACCAGACAGCCGATCAGTCCAAGGAGGGGAATCACCCTCCCGTAACGTTGTTCGGTACGCGGTTGCCGCAACGCGGAGATGTTGGTGATACTGTAATAGAGCAAGATGGTGAAGGATGCCGCCCGCACGATGAATTCGAAGGAGCCGGTCAGCGTGAGTATAAGAATGAGCAGACCGGTGAAGAGAATCCCAAGGTGGGGCACCTTGTAGCGACCATGTATCTTCTGAAAGAAGGGAGGCAGGTCGTTGCGTCTGCCCATTGCCAGCATCATGCGGCTGATACCCAGTATCTGACTCAGCAACACCCCCAGCATGGCGGTCGAGGCACCAATGGTCACCACGGTACTTACCGCTGGGGTGGTCAACGCGTTGGCCACCACCTGCAGGGGGGAGGTGCTGGCTGCCATCTGTTCAGCTCCCACAACGCCGATGGCCACGACAGATACGGCCGCATAGAGCAGAATGGCAGAAGCGATGGTGATAATCACTGCCCTGGGGATGGTCTTCTCCGGACGGTGCACCTCCTCCGCCAGGGTGGCGATGCGGGCATAACCGGTGAAGGCGAAGAAAAGCAGTGCGGCAGCTTCTGCGATGCCGGAGGTACCAAAGGGGGCGAAGGGGGTGAAGTTGCGCTTCTCCACTGCCGGGATCCCGCTGAAGACAAGGTAGAACAAGGAGAGTAGGGTGAAGGTCACAATCACCAGGTTCAATAGTCCCGCCTTCTTGATGCCGAAGAGGTTGACCACCGTCAGGAGGATCACCGCCATCACTGAGATGAGCATGGGAGAAGCTACCGGCAACAGTTGGTGAAAATAGTTGCCAAAGCCGATGGCCACCACCCCGGCGGCAGAGAGCTTGCTGATCAGGAACATCCAGCCGGCAGAGAAGCCGAAGGAGGGCGACAGCAGCTGGTAACCATACTCGTAGGTACCCCCCGAGTGGGGATAAACCGCAGCCAGCTGTGCAGAACTCAGCCCGTTGAAGGAGGCGATGACGCCCGCGATAATCAGTCCCACGATAAAGGCAGGACCTGAGACGCCCGCAGCGACACCTGTCACAACGAAGATGCCGGCACCGATGATCGCACCCAGCCCAACGCCCACCGCATCTTTCAGCGTAAGTGCACGCAGCAGTTCATTCTTTTTTCTCATCTCTCTTAATTTTTATTTACACTTCATTCAACAAAAAAAGTGTGATCCGGTTCACGCTGTCGGTTTGGGAAACCACCGCCGGGTGTTATTGGCGATCCGCACCAGCATCAGCATCACCGGCACCTCCACCAGCACACCCACCGTGGTGGCCAGCGCGGCACCCGACTCCAGGCCGAAGAGCGAGATGGCTACTGCCACCGCCAACTCAAAGAAATTGCTGGCACCGATCATGCCGGCAGGGGCAGCCACGTCGTGTGGCAGCCTCCACGCCTTGGCCCATCCGTAGGCAATGAAGAAGATCAACACCGTCTGGATAACCAGCGGGATGGCGATCAGCAGGATATGGAGCGGGTTCTGCAGGATGGTGTCGCCCTGGAAGGAGAAGAGGATGATCAGGGTGAGCAGCAATCCCCCCACAGTGATGTGGTTAAATTTCTTGATAAAGACATTGTTGAAGTAGTCGATACCCCGCCTTTTTACCACGTAGATGCGGGTGAGCATGCCGGCCAGCAGCGGTACCACCACGAAGAGCACCACAGAGAGAAAAAGCGTATCCCAGGGGATGGCAATACCGCCGATGCCGAGCAGCAGCCCCACAATCGGCACGAAAGCGACCAGGATGATCAGGTCGTTCAACGCCACCTGTACCAGCGTGTAGGCTGCATCTCCCTTGGTGAGATGACTCCATACAAACACCATGGCGGTACAAGGTGCGGCACCCAGCAGCACCGCACCGGCCAGGTACTGGTCGGCCAGTTCAGCCGGAATGAGCGACTTGAACAGCACAAAAAAGAAAAGCCAGGCGATGGCGAACATCGTGAAGGGTTTGATCAGCCAGTTGGTCACCCCTGTAATCAGAATCCCCTTCGGTTTGCTGCCCACGTTCTTCACGCTGTTGAAATCGACCTTCAGCATCATCGGGAAGATCATCAGCCAGATCAGGATGGCCACCGGGATGGAGACATTGGCGTATTCAAACAGGTGGAGTGTAGCCGGGACAGAAGGGATATATTGTCCGATGAGGATGCCCGCTGCGATACAGCCGGCCACCCAGAGGGTGAGATAACGTTCAAAAAAACTGATGCCTTGATTTTTCTGTTTCATTGGATTTCCGTCTGATAGAATTGGGTGAAACCTTCTTTGATCTCATCTCTGATGCGACGAAACTCGCTCAGCACAAACGCATCACTACCGGTCACTTTTGCCGGATCCTCAAAACCGATATGGAGACGCTTCTTCACCTTGCCGGTAAAAACAGGGCAGTTCTCGTTGGCATCACCACAGACGGTAATCACATAGTCCCACGCTTCATTGATATAGTCATCCACCAGGGTGGGACGATGGCTGCTGATGTCAAGCCCTACTTCGCCCATCACCCTCACCGCCAGAGGGTGAACCTCTGGTGAGGGCTTGGTGCCCGCGGAGCGAACCTCAATGTTTGCATCGAACGATTGCAGAAAGGCGTGTGCCATCTGGCTGCGGCAGCTGTTGCCGGTACATAAAATCAGTATCTTCATCTTATTCTGGATTAATAGGTTTTTTTAATGTCATGTGTTGCAACTGAAACGTGTTGCAGACGTTTTTTAAAAGAAGGTACCATAGACCAGCCCGGTGAAGGTGGCCATGATCATCACCAGCACCACGTAAACGAGGGTCTTCTTCGTACCCATCACCCCGCGGATAACCAACATGTTGGGCAATGAGAGCGAGGGACCGGCAAGCAGCAGCGCTAGGGCAGGACCTTTACCCATGCCACTGGCCAGCAGTCCCTGCACAATGGGTACCTCGGTGAGCGTGGCAAAATACATAAATGCCCCGGTGAAGCTGGCGAAGAAGTTGGAGAAAAGCGAGTTTCCCCCTACTGCCCACTCGATCCACTCGTTGGGCACCACTCCGGGGATGGCCACATTGTCGTGTGTCGATCCCAGCAGGAAACCGGCGGTCACCACGCCGATGGCCAACAGCGGCATGATCTGCTTGGCAAAACCCCAGGCCGAAAGAGTCCACTCCCTGTTCTCCTCATCGTTCCGGTCGAAGAGGGTCACGAGCGAGAGAACAGCGATACCCACCACCATGGGTACCAGCGGCACCATCTTGGGGTTGAAAATAAACTTGCTGGCAAGGAGTGCTGAAAGCGCTGTCGCAGTCACCCCCAGCAACACCCATTGCCATTTAATTTTTAGTACCTTTATCAGTGAGTATGCCAGCATCAGCCCCAGGAAACCGGTGATATACCACTTATAAGAGTAGAGATGAAACCAGACGCTCGATTGGTCATCCGATGCAGGTGCACCCCAGTTAGCAGCCACCAGGATCAGTATCAGTGTGAAGAAATGAAACATGGTATGCGTTATCGGCCGTTTGGGGGGCGGTGCCTCGAAGTTCATCTGTTCCTCCTGCTTTGCCTTCTCCTCCTTGCGGTAAATAAAGGCCATGGTCAATCCTATGACCACGGAGAAAAGGATGGCTCCGACCATGCGGGCGATGCCCATCTCCGTGCCGAGGATGCTCCAGGTGAGGATGATGGAGAGTATGCTGATGGCCGGACCCGAGTAGAGAAACGCCACCGCCGGTCCCAGACCCGCGCCCCGCTTGTAGATGCTGGTGAAGAGCGGGAGGATGGTGCAGGAGCAGACCGCCAGGATGGCTCCCGACACCGATGCCACGGAATAGGAAAGCCACTTCTTCGCGTTCGCCCCGAAGTAGCGGATCACCGACCCCTGGCTGATGAATACCGCAATCACCCCTGCAATGAAGAATGCCGGCAGCAGGCAGAGGATCACATGCTCCTGCGCGTACCACTTGGAGAGGTCGAGTGTGGCGTCAATGGCGGTCATGAAACGCTCTTTGCCGATGGGCAGAAAGAAGATCACCCCGAAGATAAGGACCATCCAAACCAGGTATTTCAACTCTTTTTTTGATTCCATTGATATCTGTTTTAAGAACACAACTGCAAGTTATATAGACGGCGCAGTTGCGTTGTGGCTGACGAGAGGAGGCTTAAAGCCCCAGTACCTTCCTGATCTCCGCTTCGGAGGGCACATGCCCCTTCAGCTTCACTTCTCCTTCGACCACCACTGCCGGTGTCGTCATCACGTTATACTTCATGATCTCCATGATATCCTCCACCTTGCGGAGCGACACCTCAGTTCCGGTCTGCTCCACCACTTTCTTGATGGCGTCGTAGGTCAAAACACATTTCTTGCAACCGGGTCCCAATACCAATACTTCCATAATTATTTTTTTTGTCGTTCTATAATTTGTTCCTTTAAATCTTTCTCAGAGGTTTTGTATGATGTAATAAACGCCCACCATGATAAACAGTGCTGCCACCACACGTTTAAACCACTTCTGGAAACTGTTCATCCTGTTGTAAAACTTACCGATATTGCTCACGCTGTATGCCAGCAGCCAGGCGATGATGATCACCGGGAGCCCTGTTGCGATGGCGAATATCGGTGGCAGGAGCAGTCCCGATGCAGAGGCAATCGTCATGGGGATCAATCCCCCGAAATAGAGCATCCCGCTGTAGGGACAGAACGCCAGCGCGAAGAAGAGTCCCAGTAGAAATGCATCCCAGAAGGTTTTCTTCCCCTTTTTCCTTTCGATCCTCTCAGTCATCTTCCCCACCCCGGGCAGGTTCAGCCGGATGAGATCGAGCATGAAGATACCGATCACCAGCAAGGCGATACCGAGCCAGATACCGCCAACACCCTGCAATGCAGATGCAATCCTGAACTGGCTGGCACCAAAATAGAAGAGAATGCCCAGTGCGGTATAGGTGAACATCCTACCCAGGGTATAGAAGAGGCCGTTGAACAGCACCTGCCTTTTGATATCGATATCTTTGCTCAGATAGGCGGTGGCAGTGATATTCGTAGCCAGGGGGCAGGGACTGATGGCTGTCATCAGTCCCAGTAGGAACGCAGTGAGCATCGGCCAGCCGGAGGCTTCGGTCATACTCTGCAGTAATTCCATCATGTTATGCGCTGTTTTTACGAAAGTCTACGTTCAATCTCTTCCTGCAACATCCCGCTCACCCCTTCCGGATTGGCAAACGCCTTCTGCGTGATGTCGACGTGGTCATCACCCTTCGCAACGATGAGTGCGTTCCAGGTGACACCATACTGTTCCACCAATCCCTTGTTGGCGGCATCATCGGTCGGCACCTCGACGAAACGGACCTGCTCCTGCTCACCATAGATGGCGGCGACCGACTCACGGGCTGCCTTCTCCACTGCGACACAGGTCTTGCAGCGTTGTGAGCCGTGAAAATAATAGACATAAACCACTAAAGGATCAGCAGGTGTAACTGTTTGTTCTGTTGAATGATCAGCCGCTCTCTCGGCGGCAGGATTACTGGTTCCCGCCTGCTTGCTGCTCCCGCTTACGCAGGAAATCAACAGAAAAGCGGATAAAATCAGAAAGAGAATTTGTTTCATCGGATTGATATTTGTTGATTTCTAACAATAACTCTCAACCTTGGCTACATGGTCAATAAAGCCACCCAGCAACTCCCGCGCCGCCGCCCAGTTCTCCTGGTGGATACAGTACTTCACCATGGGAGGTGTAATCTCTCCCTTGATCAGTCCCGCCTCTTTCAATTTGTTGAGGTGTTGCGAAAGGGTGCTCTTGGCTACCGGGATCACTTCCGACATATCGCCGTGGTAACAGCAACTCTGACCGGCCAGCATCTGCAAAATGGCGATGCGTACCGGATGGGCTAGCGCCTTGGCGATGCGAACCAACTGCATCTGATCTTCTGTAAAGGGTTGTTTTGACATATTAATTGTTTCTGTTTCGATTGAGTAAAACATTACAGTTCGCAAATATACGAACTGAAAACCAATTCGCAAATATTCGAACGAATTTTTTCTTTTTTTTCGTATCTTTGCAGCTGTTTTTAGGTTATCATTCAAATCGGGGAGCAGTTTTCACTCCCCTTAATTCTGACTGACAGATGGGTTATTCACTCTCCACCATGCTGGGCTCCAACAAGGGAGTCAGCTACAAAACAGAGATTTTATCGGGACTGACCGTTGCGGTCGCCCTTGTGCCGGAGGCGATCGCCTTCGCCATGATCGCAGGCTTCTCACCTCTCTCCGGCCTTTATGCTGCCTTCGTGATGGGCCTTGTCACCTCCATCCTCGGGGGACGACCTGCCATGATCTCGGGTGCCACCGGAGCCATCGCGGTGATCTTCCTGGGACTGATCACAGAGTTGAGGACAGTAACGCCGGGTATCGGCAGTGCGGAGATCATGCAATATGTCTTTGCCACCGTGGTGCTGGGGGGGCTTTTCCAGATTGCTGCCGGCCTGCTGAAACTGGGTAAGTTCATCCGCCTGGTGCCCCACCCGGTGATGTTCGGCTTCGTGAACGGTCTGGCCATCATCATATTCCTTTCCCAGATGCCCACCTTCACCGCCATCATCGAAAACAATGCAGCATTGCAATCGCTCTTCTACGGAGGAGGTGTCACCGGGGGTGATCTCTTTCACAGCGGCATGCGGGAGCTGGCCACGATGGTGGGTCTGGTGCTGCTGACCATCCTGATCATTTGGAAGCTGCCACGCTACACCACCGCGGTGCCCGCCTCACTGGTGGCCATTGTGGTGGTTTCGGCACTGGTGATCTTCCTGGGGATCCATACCACCACGGTAGCCGACACCCTGAACCCTGGGGAGACCATCCGAGGGAGCTTTCCGCCCTTCGGAATACCGCAGATCCCGTTTAACGGGGAGACATTGATGCTGATACTGCCCTATGCGGCCATCCTGGCGGGGGTGGGACTGATTGAGAGTTTACTGACACTCAATCTTATCGACGAGGTGACCGAGACACGCGGCAACGGTAACAGGGAGTGCATCGCCCAGGGTACAGCCAACATTGCCTCCGGCTTTCTCTCCGGCATGGGGGGCTGTGCCATGATCGGCCAGAGTCTGATCAACACCTCATCCGGCGCCCGCACCCGCCTCTCCGGCATCTTTGCATCCTTGATGCTGCTGGTCTTCATCATGTTCGGCTCAGGCTTAATCGAGAAGCTTCCGATGGCAGGACTCACCGGTGTGATGATCATGGTGGCCATCGGCACCTTCGAGTGGGCCAGCTTCCGCACCTTCCGCAAGATGCCGGTCTCAGATGTCTTCGTGATGGTGCTGGTGACAGTGATCACCGTGGTGACGCACAACCTGGCGATGGCGGTGCTCACCGGCATCATCTTCTCGGCGCTGGTCTTCTCCTGGGAGAACGCGAAGCGGATCCGTGCCAGGAAGAGCGTGGATGAGGAGGGTGTCAAGCATTATGAGATTTACGGACCCCTCTTCTTCGGGTCGGTGAAAGCGTTTGCAGAGAAATTCGACCCGCTGAACGACCCGCGGGAAGTGATCATCGACTTCCGGGAGAGCCGCATCACCGACATGTCGGCCATAGAGGCGGTAAACAACGTCACGCAGCGCTACCGCAAGCAGGGCAAGCGGGTACACCTACGCCATCTCAGTGACGACTGCAAACTGTTGCTCCGCAACGCCGACGCAATCATCGACGTGAACGTGCTGGAAGACCCAACATACAAGATTCCGGTGAACAATCCAAAGAAACTGATAAGATAACAGTACAAATGAAAGAGTGGGTCAAGCTATTAAAGAATCACCCGTTGCTGATGTCCTACGGGTTCTTCTTTAACTTTTTTTCCTCCTTCGGGCAAACCTTCTTCGTCTCCCTGCTGGTTCCCTTCTGGATTATTGAGATCGGAATCACCAACAGTGAGTTCGGCAGCATGTACGGACTGATCTCTGTCACCTCAGCCCTCACCCTGCCCCTCTTCGGCCGTTACATTGACCTGATGCCACTGCGTCGGTACAGCCTGATCATCTTCATTGGGCTGATCATCTCCGTAGGAATGCTCACCACTGCCAACAGCTTCCTTCTCCTGCTGGGAGGCCTCTTCCTTGTAAGGCTCTTCGGCCAGGGACTGATGACACACACCGCCTCCACCGGCATTGCCAAGCTGTTTGACAGGGAGAGGGGCAAGGCGCTCGCCTTCACCTCCCTGGGGCATCCCGCCGCGCAGCTGATTCTGCCCTTCCTCTTCGCGTTGGTGAGTGCACTGGTCAGCTGGCGCCTCTCACTGATCCTGCTGGCACTGTTCTCGCTCTTCCTGATGCTGCCGATGATCATACGCATCACCCCCGACAAGGAGAAGGTGAACACCTCTTCACAAAATGGATTTGGCAATAAGGGCAAGAACCACTTCCTGCTGAGCCGCACCTTCTGGCAGATCGCTGCCAACATCTTCCTGATGCCTTTCCTCAGCACTGCCATCATGCTATACCAGTACACCATCGCGGAGCAGAAGGGATGGGAACCCTCCTGGGTGCTCTTCTCCTTCTCCTTCTTCGCCATCTTCAACGGCCTCTCTATCTTCTTCTCCGGCGATCTGATCGACCGCTACAGCGGCATCCGGCTCTTCCCATACTACCTCCTGCCAGCCCTGGCAGGATTCACCGCGATGACATTGTTCGACAACAAGTGGATCTTCCCGCTCTTCTATGGGTTGCTGGGAATCTCGTCGGGCCTGGGAAGCACCGTCAAGACGGCGGTGCAGGCGGAGGTGTACGGCACCGCCCAACTGGGACAGGTGCGCAGCTACCTCTCCACCATCATGGTACTGGGTACCGCCGCCGGCCCCCCGGTACTGGGAACCCTGCTCGATACCCAATTCTCAATAAGCCATGTCATGCTCTCGGCAGCCCTGCTGACGGTGGTGGTCTTTTTGGTCAGCCTGCTGATGAAAGTGAATAGAACAACTTAACGCCATCCGAAGAGCAACGGAAAGAGGAAGGTTACAATCACTGTCCAGAGGGCGTAAAGGGGCAGGTAACGGGCAAGGGTCAGCTCCACCCGCCGGATCTCCTTCCCCTTGAACAGTACCCTCCAGAGGTCAACCGTCATGAGAATCAGGTTTACCAGTACCAACAGGTTGGCACCCAGCACCGCTGTCCGGTTGGGAGTGAAGCCATACTCACCGAGGCGGTAGAGGATAGCCGACAAGGCGATCAGGTCGATGGCCAAGGTGACGATGGAAAGCAAGAAGAGAATCCACTCGCTGAACCGCTGCCGCTTACGGTGCGACATGCCTGTGACCGTGAAAACGATGATCGCTGTCACTCCCAATAACATCAGATTGAATATCAAAAGGAACTCCCGGTCGGAATAGGGATCCTTCCCGGCAGCCACGATTGCAACCAGGAAGATCAGGAGTGTGAGCAGCACAAGGGGACTGAATATCGCGGCGATGACCGGCGCAATCCTGTTGGTCAGCGAGGTATAGCTCCTGATGATAAAGGTGGCCACGATGGGAGCTGCCACAAGACCAACAAGCGCCACGTTCTCCATGTAGAGATCTTCAATCAGAATGTCGATGGCGGAAAAGAGCCCGATGGTCAGGCCGGAAAGCAATGCCCCCGCGATCAGGATGAGCGCTGTCAGGATGGCCAGGTCACCATTGTAGCGGATGTAACCGACCCGCCGCGCAAGGTCTTTCCGGTCGAACCCGATAAATATCAACCCATAAAATGACCAGAGCACCAGCGGCAGATGAATATAGGCCAGCAGAACCGAATCACTCCCCTCCCCCTCCGGCAGCAGGTTGATATAGAGTGCCGACAGCGCGTAAACCAACAAGGAGATGCCCCCAAGTAACCAGTTTTTATCTTTCCCGGCAAGGAAAAGATAGAGCGATAGTCCGGCAAAGACGATGATACCGATATGCTTCGCGTAAAAAGTCTCCTCGTCTGGATCAAAGCCTGCAAGCAGTGGTATCTTCACCAAAAGGGCGGCGAGCAAACAGCCCGCAAGCATCGGCAGCAGCTCTTTCCACTCTGTCTTATGGTTCAAATCTGTTTCCAAAATTTTTGTCTGATAAATGTGATGTTACGAAATTGGTATCTTTGTATAACTTCCTCTGTCACCATTCCGGGTCAGGACTGCAAAAGATTTTCAATGGCATGAATGTGTTTCGTGAATGCCTTTTTACCCAGGGGCGTGGCACTGTAACGGGTCAGCGGCTTGCGATCCAAAAATGATTTAGAGAAGGTGATGTAGTTGCTCTTCTCCAATGAGCGCAGGTGGCTGGCCAGGTTGCCGTCAGTGACACCAAGCAGCTCCTTCAGCGAGGTGAAGTCGAGTTGCTCGTTCACCATCAGCGCTGACATGATGCCCAGCCGGATCCTGTTCTCGAACGCCTTGTCCAGATCTTTCAGAAACTCCTTCACACCCCTCCCCTTTGACGTTGAATCAACAGCCCATACACCATCTGAAAAAGGCCAAAGCCAAGCATCCAGATGTAAAGGCTCTGACCGATAAAAATGAGAGCCAGCAACCCCAGCAGAATCTCCGCCAACCCCAGGTAGCGGATGTGGCTGAGGGTATAGTGACTACCGTTCACCAACGCCAGCCCATAAAAGATCAGTGTCATCGCCGGCAGGAAACCCACATATCCCATCCGGAGCAGAATCACACAGACTAGTCCTCCGGTAATCAACGGAATCAGCAGACTGACAAGTAGCCTTTCGGCTTGGGCATCCCACACTCGTTGGTTCTCCCTCTTGCTCTTGCGAATGGTAAACCAGAGGGCACTCACTACCGACAGCAGCAGGGTACCGCAGGCAATAAATACCAGAACCCGCATCTCATCGCCATTGATCACAACAGCCTCCCCCAGGAGATAATTACCGCGACTAAAAACCAGCTGCCCTGCCAGCAATGCTCCTGCAAACGCTATAAGACCGGTCGAGACCCCTGACAAACCACTCAACGAGAGAAAACGAGAAGAACGACTCATGATCTTCCGGATCTCACTCAAATCATTCAGATATTTTTCTTTTTCCATTTGAAAGTACTTTGTTTTGCAAAGTAAAACATTTGCTTTTAAACTGGCAAAAAAATTGAAGTGTTTACAACCCTGTTTTAATCTATTTTAAGTGTATTCCGATTTTCAGATAGGCAAGACATCGGAGGGTGAGGCTGTCTCAATATACAAATGAGATGGCCTTTTCTCATCCCACCCACTAAGATTCGCCTTATATGGCTTTTTACTGCGTATCATTTCAGTCGTAACTGACTCTAATCTGGTTCGAATCTATTAGAACGAGATTAGAACCATATTAGAACGAGATTAGAACGAGATTAGAACCAGTAACGAAGAAAGTAGATTGTTTCTTCCTGAAACAGGGCTACTCATACTGAAGCGTATAAACAGAAAAAGGCCGTCTCATGTAATATTATGAGACAGCCTCAAAGAAGGTGGACACGCTGATTCTCCTCCAAATATAGGCAAAAGACAATCTGTTCATCCGTATAGATCAGGGTGATGGACAAGCAGGTGGAGAGTTTGAAAAGGGAAAGAAGATGGAGAAAATCTTGCAGCAGCGGGCAAAATCAGAATGGGTAGCCGATGGCGAAATGGAAGGCGAAGTCGCGTCCAAAGTTTGGTTTGAAGATTGTCCAGCGGGAACCCACCGGGAGTGCGGGGTTGTGGGCCTTCATGCCACCGTCCACACGAATGAGCAGGAAGTTGAGATCGAATCGTATTCCCAGGCCATAGGCTACGGCCAGCTCCTTGTAGAAATTGCTCCACTCAAAGAGTCCGCCCGGCTGTTCACTATACTCGCGGATGGTCCAGATGTTGCCGGCATCCACGAACCCTGCCAGCTCGATCAATTTGGTGAGCTTACGACGGTACTCCAGGCTGAAGTCCAGTTTCACATCACCTACTCTTCGCCCGAAATCGGAAAGCGTGGAATCGTTGTTGTAGGATCCCGGCCCCAAGGTACGGGTGCTCCAGCCTCTCACGCTGTTGGCTCCCCCACCGAAGTAACGTTTCTCAAAGGGCAGGATGGTGGAATTGCCGTAGGGATAGGCAACACCAATGGCGGCATGGGCAGCGATCGTGCGCTGGTCATCAATGCGGTAGGTAGGAGCGAAATCAATATCCCCCTTGACGTACTCGGCATAGGGGATTTTGAAGAACTCGTAGAAGCCACGGCTGTTCTGCTCACCCCCACCCAATCCTGTGACGATGCGGGGCAGCCATCCGGCTACCTCCACTCCGGAGCGGATGCGGAAGGGTATCTTGGGCATAGCACGCCGGCCTATACGGTTATAATTGGTATAGGTTAGGTTATAAGCAGTGCGGACGATCAGTTGCTCATCATAACTGTAACGCAGAATCGGATTTGCCTCCTCACTCAGGTATAGTTCCTTGAAACGTTCCGACGACCAGGGCATTCGCACATAGGTGACGCCCATCGGTTCCAGCACATGCAACAGCTTCCACTCCATGGAAGACCATTGAAAACGGGTGGAGAGGTTGAAGAATTGCCGGAAGTACTCGGGACGTTTTTGAAAATTGGCACCTATGGCATATTCTGTAGAAGCAGAAGGCTGGTCCTGAAGTCGTTTCAACATCCAAGGGAGCAGCAGTTGCGGAATGGAAAGAAACACCTCTGCTCCATATTCATAGTAACTGTTGTCCAACAGGTCGAGACTATCAGTGGGACGGATAAACTCGTAGGCGGCATTGAGTCGCACCCTGAAGGTCTCCCCTCCCCTGAGGAAGTTGCGATGCTCGTAAGTAACATTGCTGGCCACCCCCAGGTCCCCAGCCGAGTTGGTGCCATCCACCCCGAACTGCAGGTAATGGAGGTTGCCCGGGTAGAGGGTGATGCGCGAATCGATCATGCTTGAGTCGTTCCGTTGCATCCGCTGCATATTTATTGCGGTCTGGTTTACCGGTCCCATGCCGTTGAGGGAGGAGTAGGAACGTTCCACGATCCTGTCGGAATAAAGTCTTCCGGGGCGGATGAAGGTGTTATAGTAGACCGCTTTTGGCAGGAGGAATGGTTCTTTTTCAGAGATGATCTGCAAGCCGCGATAGTAGGTAGTGTCGAGTTGATGGCGACGCGTGGAGTCACTCAGTAAAGCCTCATTCACTCCGTTGATCACAGTCACTTCACCTATCGTGTACTGCTTATGACGTGTGGTGTCACTGGGATTGTTCAGCGCCAGTGTCACATCCACCTGGTGATCGCCCACAGTGGTGTCCGCCATGAAGTATAAATCATCTTTCACAAAGTCGTAATAACCCCTGTTTCGCAAGATTGTGGTCAGGTTTTCCCTTCCCTCCTCCAGTACACCCAGATCGAAGAGGTCACCCTCTTTGATGATCTCCGGTCGACGGGTGCTTTGCAGGATGTTATGGATGGTGGTATCGGCTGAGCGTATGGTGTCGCGGAACGAGAGGATGCGGTGTGGTTCATGACCTGTAACCAGGAAGGAGATCTCCGCTTTTTTATCCCACTTCACCACGGAAGTGTCAACCTCTGCATTGAGATACCCCTTGTTGTTGAGATGCAAGCGGATCTGTTCGGCAGAAATTTCAGCAAGTTGCTCGTTGAAGAGCACAGGTGGTTCTCCGTAACGAAGGAGCTGACGGTTGAGCCAGGTGGAGTCGTTGTCGGGGATGTTGTACATGTGCAGTTTGAACTTACCGATCACCGGCATGGAGGAATTGGGGCGCTGACGCAGATAAGGTTTAAGAGCAGAGCCACCGATACCGTTCACATCTGATTCAATCTTCACCTGGTTCAGGAGATAACTGCCTTCAGGCACCTTCTTCGTCACATTACATGCGACAAGCAACAGAGACATTATGACAATGACATATTTCCTCATAAGACGCTATTCTTTCTCTTCCTTCCTTCTGGTCACACGAAAATCGAACAGTTCACGGAACGAGCGGGCTTCCTTGGTCACCACCACCCCTACGCCCTGCGTGGTGGGTGTCCGCCGGTAGAAACGCTCGTTGGCACGGTTAAAAGCACGGATCATGAACCAGTTGTTGATGTCATACTCCAGTTCAAACTCGCCCATAAAAGCCTGCTGAGTGGCCAACATGCTGTTGTCGCCATAGCTCAGGTTGGTGGTGATGCGCAAACGGTCATTGAGCAGACGGGTGGAGACATCGACCCCCATCCGCACATTGTCGAGTGTACCATCTACCGACTCCAGGTTGGTGCTGATGGACCAGTTGTCGCTCAGCGCACTGGCAAAAAGTGCATCCAACCCCCTTGCGAGTGTGTTGGCTGCAAATCGGCTGAAGACTGAAGGACCGAAATTCATATCCGGTGATCCCTCGGAAGGGATGAAACTGCCGGTGGTGGCGAGGTAGGCGAACTGGAGGATCTTGGTCTCCTCAGTATTGATGAAACTGTTCACCCGTTGCTGAATATCATTCGAGCTCTCCGGAAGCTCGATGTCGTATTGCAAGTCCATCGCCTCCAGGTCGCCCAGGATATGCAGCAGTGCATTCACCGGCACGCGGGTATTGGCCAGCTCGGTTGTGAAGGTGGGGCTGAGTGCTGCAAGGTCGGCTTTCACCGGCAGGTACGCGGTGATGTTGAACTGTGTGTTGAGCGGGTTGCCCTCCATGGTGAGACGGCTCCCTTCACGGATGTTAAAATCGATTGTTCGCAGGTTCTGCAGGTTGTAATGAAACTTTCCGCTGTTGATCACATAATCACCATACAGTCGTACCGGTGGAGTAGACCGTGAATTGAAATCCACGTTTACCTCTCCCTCACCACTCACTTCAAGCGCGTTGCCCGTAGTTGGGTCGAGTACCACCGCAGCCTCGAGCATGGGGGTAAGGTTAACCGTGGCACGCATTACGATGGGAATGCCTGATTTGAGGCGCGACTGGGATTTCTCATTCTCACCATTGTTCTTTTTCAGGAAAGCAAGCGAATCGTTCTCCTGTGGTGTATTGATGTACACGATGCCGCTGTACTCGGTAGCACGAGCCGTCTGAGGCAATACCACCGTCACCTCCGAACGGCTGGAACTGTAAAGATTCCCGCTGCCAAAAATCCCTTCTGATGAACCGTTCACGGTTAAATCACCTGAAAGACGCAGGTTACCGTAAGCCATCATATCTGTACGGTTCTCATTGTTGAGCAACATGAAGTCGTTCATCCGGATGGAGGCATTGTAAGCCATCCCCCCGAAGTTGGAGTGCAACAGGTTGAGGTTGACAGTGGCCCTGTTGTTGTTCTGGTCACGGATCACCAGGTTGCGCAATCCCACGTTGTCAGGGTTGATATCGATTGTATCCGAAACGGAGTAGGCGACATTGGTAAAGGCTACCCTCATCTCACCATTGTCGATACCCAGCCAACCCCGGGTGATTGGAGCCGAGGGCTTGCCGGTAATGGCGACCTCTGAATTAAGAAACCCTGACAGTTCACTAAAAATATTTGAGGTAAGTGGTTGAACTGCTTTCAGGTCAAACTCCTGAATATGGAGGTTGACGTCCATCGGCAAGGGACTCTTCTCACCAAGCGGAACATAACCGGTGAGATCGAGCAGGTGTTTCCGGTCGTTGACGAGGTAAGCATTCAGGTCAAGACCGGAGTAGAGGTTGTCCCAGTTGGCTTCAATTGTGAAGGTGCCAATGGTATCATTGTAGACAGTGATGTCTTCAATGCGTAAGTCCTCGGTGTGTACCATGGGACTCTCCAGCATCTGCCGCACATAGATATCACCTTTGATGGAACCGGCAAAGTTCGATATGTTGAATGCTGCAAGAATGTTGGCGAGTTCAGTGTTGTTGAAGAAGACTCTTATATATTCGGCCTCATTTTTCGAAGCAACACCCTCGATCCCCAGCAGCAACATGTTTTCTTCCCTCAAACCGAAGTTATCGATTGTGATCCGATCCTTGCTATAGGCGATGGCAGCATCGTTGATATCCACCCTCTTCCCATTAAACATAAGGCTGGTGGGGTGGATCCGGATATCGGAAGCAAGTTGATCGGCTTCATCGCGCATGAAATCCATGGAGATTTGTATCTCCCCCTCCGCGTTGGTTTTCCCCTGTTCGAGATCGATAAAGATATGGTTATCCAGCCTGTTATCAGCAGCATCACTATCCAGGCGAACATTGATGAAACCGTTATCCTGCACCAGGTAGCTGTTCACATTCAACCCTATTCCGTTTAAAACGTCCGTCCGCAAGTCCAAACGTGTCTCACGGATATCGCTGTTGCCCATCATGAGTCGTGGCAGATACCCTTCAATCAGCAAAGGCTCATCGGCCGCCATATTCACCGTTCCCTTCAATGTGGCATGCTCTACGTTATATGCCGGTAAGCCAAAGGCAAAGGAGAGATCTTCGGTGTTCTTTATCAGCAGGTTTAACTGGAAATTGTTATTCCGTGTCACGGATTGATCCTGCGCAACAATCAGGGAAGGAAGATGAGGTTGCAGCACCTGCATCACCTCACGACCGATGCTGGAGAAATAGTAATCACCACTCAATTCGGCCTCCAGGAAGGAGGAGTAGACCTGCAGTTTTTTCCCTTCTCCGCTGTCGCCCAGTGCCTGCAGGTAGATGGGGCCGGGGTTATAGATGAAATTGCTGTCACTCAATGATGTGTTGTCGATCACCAGTGTACCTACCATCTCGTCGATCGTGCGACCTGTAAACTCACCGTCGAGGGTAAGACTCACTCTCGGATCTTTCCAATGATCCATCATGAGAAAAGGACGCAGGTCAAGCTGATCGACGCTTCCTTCCACGTCGAAACGCAATTCCTCACCAAAGGTGATGTCACCCATTAAATCCAGCGTGTTGCGTTCACCCTCGCGCCTGATCTGTGCCGTGACATTGTCACCGCTGTAGCTGCCTGCAAAATTGACCCCGGTATAATGATACCCCTTATAATAAGCCGATTCAAGGGTGCCATTGGCATCCACGGTAACCAGTGACGGCTCAATCGTCAGCTTCACTTCTGACGAAAGGGATGCATCCCCCAGGCCGGTCTTCTCACCAAGGATATTTGCCAGACGAATCTCATCAGCCCGCACCGGCCCCTCGAAGGTCATCAGCTTGAAACCGTTGCGGATTGCCCCCCTGCCGTTCATGCTCACCTCACCCTGTTCGGTTAAGACGGAACCCTCATAACGGAAACTGTTCAACCGGCCATCGGCCTTCAAGCGGAGATCCATGTCTCCCAGCGCCAACAGCTGCTGTGGCGATGCAAAACCGGGAGGCCCTATACGGATAAAAGACTCCAGGTCCTCCTGCGACACAGAGAGATCGCTAATCAACAATTGAAGGTCGCTCCGTTCAAAATTACGGTAATCTTCAATCTTACCGGTGAAGTTGATGTGGGTATCCTCACCGTAATGGAAAAGGAACTCATCAACGGTTGCCTCCGGGAGTTCGCCCTCGGCTTTCAGGTCAAAAGAGATTGGTTTGTGGAGATGTAACAATCTGGAAGAGAAGATAGCAATATCCCTTGGGTCACTCTTTTCACTCTGGGCTTTCACGGCAAACGCCTGGCTCTTCCGGTCGAAGGAGGCATCAGACACCTCGAGCTCAGTATTGTTGAGATGGAGCTGCAGTCCATCACTCTCAATCCTGGTACCCTTTCCCACAACGGAGGCCTTGAGGTTGTAAAGAGTTAATCCGGCATTCACCTCTGTGAATACCATCAATGCGACCTCTGCCTGCATTTTTTCTATGCTTTCAAAATCCGCATTACCCCTGAAATTGAAGTGGTGCAGGTCGATGTGGTTCGCATTGAACTGTCCCGGGGTAGTGGGAGCCGAATCAACATGGTAATGGAGCGATGCCTCCTTGATCAAAAGCTCCTCAGCAGTGATGCGCCACTTGCTCTTTTCAACTTTCACAGTATCTTTTTCGGTGGCGAATGCATCGATAAGGAACTGAAAGTTAAATGGTTCGTTGGGAGACGGACGATGCACGTTTGCCACCAGATTCTCCAGTCCAGCTTTCTGTACGTAGACCCTTTTTTTCAGCAGCTCCAGCGCATGAATGCGCACAGCTATCCTGTCGGCATAGAGCAGTGTATCCTGTTGCTGATCCTCCAGGTATAGGCCGTTCAGTTCTACCGTGTTGAACAGTTTGATACGGATCCCCTCAAGTGATGCCTCCGTTCCGATCATCGGTTTCAGCTTGCCGATGGCGATGCCCGCAGCCTTCTTCTGGAGAGCAGGAACACTCAATGCGATGTAGAGTATGATATTAACCAATATAACACTTACAACGATGATCGCGAGTATGCGGGCTGTTTTCTTTACCAATGTGATGGTACCAATTGAGGGTTCAGGACTTGATTTGTTTCTGTTGCAATGATACGAAAAAATGGCTAATAGCACTTTGTTTCAGTGCTATTTTTTAACCTAAATAGAGTCTTCTTTCATTTTTTTCCATAACAAGGAACTGTCGCCGTAACTGAGGAAGCGATACCCCTCCTTCAAGGCATAGTTGTAGATCTTCTTCCAATCATCCCCCACGAAAGCGGCAATCAACAAAAGCAAGGTGCTCTGTGGTTGGTGAAAGTTGGTGATAAGTGCGTCAGGGAAGTGAAAGCCATAACCCGGTGCAATAATGATCTGGGTATTGGCCATCAGACGCTGCTCACCCGTTCTGTCAAGGTAGTTGAGAATTTTTTGCAGTGCACTGGACGGTGGAATTGTGACCTCCTCCTCATAAGGTTCCCACTGCATCACGCTCAATTGATGAGGTTGCAGGTCAGGGTGGTCCAGCAACTTCCTGCCGATATAATAGAGACTCTCCACCGTGCGCAGAGAGGTAGTGCCCACCACAACTAGCTTTCCCTGATGATGCAACAACTTCTCAATGGTCTCACGTTCCACCGAGATAAACTCGGTATGCATCTCATGATCTGCAATGGTCTCACTCTTCACCGGTCGGAAGGTACCTGCACCCACATGGAGTGTAACCTCGGCAGTCTCTATCCCTCTGGCGTAAAGTCGCTCCATCACCTCCGGTGTGAAATGCAGTCCGGCGGTAGGAGCCGCAACAGAACCCTCAATGCGTGAATAAACGGTTTGATAAGTCACCTCATCCTTTTCTTCCGAAGGCCTGTTCAAATAGGGAGGAATAGGCAACCGACCTGCTGCTTCCAGCAGGTCGGAGAAGGTGAACCGATCATCATTCCAGCTAAAACGAATCTCACTCTCTGTTCCGATACGTGAACTCCTCTCGGCCTGAAGCGTCACCACCCCTTTATCGGTTGGCACCTTCATTTCCAGGGGGCCCTCTTTCCACCTTCTGGCATTTCCGGTCATGCACTGCCAGGCGCAGGATTTACGCTGCTGGAAGTTGATCGCATAATCGGCCGGCAGGGAGGGCGTGAGACAAAAAATCTCAATGCGGGCTCCACCCGGCTTGTAAAACAACAGTCGGGCATGGATCACCCTGGTATTGTTGAACAACAACATACTGCCCTCAGGAAGCCTGTCGGGAAGTTCGATGAATTCGTTGGAACTGATCTCTCCCTCCTCATAAAGCAACAGCCGGGATGCATCTCTTTGAGGAAGCGGATACCTGGCGATTTTATCTTCGGGAAGTTCGTAATGGAAGCGGGATATGGGTAGATGGATAATCTCCTCTTTTTTCATTTTTTATAAACGCAAAATGGATTTTTCGTTTTAATTAATTCATTTATTCTGCAAAATTAGTCATCTTTGCAACAGCTAACAAACATAAGAGACCTCAATCGGAGATTTCCAACCCGAAATAGAAAGACTTAATTGTAACAGAAAGATCATACAAATGAAGAAATTATCGGTAGGTGACAAGGTGCGGTTTCTTAGCACAGTGGGGGGAGGTACCGTCAAAGGCTTTCTCAACAAACAGTTGGTAATGGTGGAGGACGAACATGGGTTCGACCTGCCGGTGATGATCTCTGATTGTGTGGTGGTGGAAGCCTCCGGCAACGAGAAACTGGGTCAGGTTGCCGAAAAAGAGGAACTGATTGCAAAAGAAGAAGCAGCACAAAAGACACCCGAAGCAAGGGTAACCGTCACCGACATCCCGGAAGAGACCCGTGAAGGAGAACAGATCACAGCTTGCCTGGCATTCCTGCCCTCCGATGTAAAGAATCTCTCTTCTACCGGATACGAGTGCTACTTCGTGAACGATAGCAACTACTGGCTTTTCTTCAACTACATGAGCCGTGAGAACAACAGCTGGAAGAGTCGTTACAGTGGCAGCGTGGAACCCAACACCAAAATCTTCCTGGAAGAGTTCGGAAAAGAACAACTCAATGAGATAGAGAAGGTATCGCTGCAATTCATCGCATTCAAACACAACAAACCGTTTCGTTTCAAAAACCCCTGCTCCGTGGAACTGCGTATCGACACAGTGAAATTCTACAAGCTGCACAGTTTCCGTGAGAACGATTATTTTGAAGATGATGCATTGCTCTTTTACATCATCCGTAACGATCAGCCCGAACGGGAGATACTGGTCTCGGCAGGTGAAATAGAGCGAGCACTCAGGGAGAAAGAAACTCCCGAAAGACGTCCCCGGATTCAACGCATCGAAAAAAAAGAGAAAAATGCTGTTGTGGAAGTGGATCTCCACATCGATCAGCTGATAGACACCACCGCCGGCATGAGCAATGCTGATGTACTGGAATATCAATTACAGAAATTCAATGAGGTGATGTCTGAACACCGACAAAACAAACACCAGAAAATCGTCTTTATTCACGGTAAAGGAGATGGTGTACTGAAAAAAGCCATCCTGAGTGAACTGAAGAAGAAATATCCTACCTGCTTCCATCAGGATGCATCCTTCCAGGAGTATGGCTACGGCGCTACCATGGTCACAATCAAGTAAACAACAACTACAACTACAAGTATGAAGAAATCTATCCTTTTGCTCAGTGTGATGATCCTGTTGTCAGGATGTGACATCATGAACAAGATTGGGGGTGCTTATCAGCTTTCCCAAAGTGAATATCGTTACAGGTCACTCAATAACATACAACTCTCAGGCCTCAACCTGGGTGATGCATCTGGCATTTCGCTCTCCAACCTGGCCACCATTGCCACCATCCTCTCAGGTGGATCGGGGATGCAAACCATACCCTTCAGCATGACACTCAACATGGATGTCACCAACCCTAACACCACCGCCGCTTTTCTTGATGCACTTGATTATGCCATCCAGATCAACGACATGGAGTTCGTGGAGGGTAAGATGGATATACCAATCCGCATTGAACCGGGTGAAACAAAGGTGATCGGGGTGCCTATCAGCGTGGATCTGAAAAGTATTATGAATCGCTATTCACAGGAGCGGGTGGCCAGCGAGATGAGTGGCTTCCTCGGCATCACACCAAACGAAACTTCGGTATCCGTGAAACTCTGGCCCAAATTTTACGTGGGTGAAACGCTGGTGAAAGTACCGGCCCCCATACCGGTAGTTTTCAACTTCGGCGGCAAATAGGGTTGATGATGGATAAAACCCAAAAGCAACTACGACAGGAAGCCATCGCCCGCATCCTCGGCTGCTCCTCTATCGACAGTCAGGATGAGTTGCTGCAACGTCTTGCCGAGGAGGGTTTTGAACTGACACAAGCAACCCTGTCACGTGATTTCAGGGAGATGAAGATCGCCAAGACCCCGGACAATGCAGGCAATTACTTCTATCGGTTGCCGGGCATTCAACTGTCACAAACAAGAGTGGTTAAACAGGGACTCATGTCCCCGTTTATACGTCATGGACTGCTCGGTATCGACTTCTCCGGTCAGATGGCGGTGATCAAGGTGCCGGCAGGCTATGCAAAAGGCATCGCCTGTGACATTGATGCCAATAACATCAAAGGTGTGATGGGCACTCTTGCGGGTCACGATACGGTGTTAATGATCCTCAACGAGCATGCCGAAAAATCTGATATCCTACATGCGCTGAAACTGATTTTTGATTCATAGGCCCAGTTGTGGCACCTCATCGAACAAAATGCGTGCACGACATGCGACCCCCTTTTCACGGGTCTCCATCTGGAAATGAAAATCACCCGGTGAAACCTCCTGCCTGTAAACCACTCCCTCACCCCCAAACACAATCTCTTTCAGGAAATTGACTTCAAATCGCCGGATATGATGAGACCTATAAAAGTCGAGTGAAAAGCAATCAGAGAACCACTTTATATAATTAAGGCTATTGGCATGGCTGTTGATATCGATGTCGCTATACTTCACCTGAAAATGATTGGCCTCCTCTCCCGTAACATTCGGAATGCGCCCCGGCTCACCGATTGGTGTTGATTCTTTCACCACAAAATGTTGCATTCCAGGCAGCGTGTCAAGCATCACGCTGCGTCGTGAAACCATATCAATTACCGCCCACGAAGAAGCAGCATGGCCAATCACCTTTCCTGAGCCATCAAACAGCCGGAAGTTACGGGTGGTGAAAGCAGTACCAATCTTCTCTATCCAGGTATCAATGACCAGGCTGTCGCTCTCATCCGGTATCCGATCCATATCTATTACCAGGCGTGAGAGTACCCAGGTGAAGTTGTCACTTTGCAACTCCAGCAAGCCGAAGCCGTTCTCGTCGGCATTGCGGCCGGCAGTGATCAGCACGAAGTTTGTGAGAGAACTGAGTGAGAGTCGGCGGCGGAAGTCTATATCCTGCGCTTCGATCTCGTAACGATAGGTTTTCTTTGCACTCATAAGATTTTTTCTTGACTTGATCTGCAAATGTAAGCATTATTTGCCGGAGAGCATCCTGATCAACCGGTTCAATCAGTTGCGTTGTGCAGGATTAATTTTATCGCTATCTTTGTAAGAAGCAACATAATCCGGTTACACAACTGAAAACAATGAAATCGATCAAAGAACTCTACCGCATCGGCAACGGACCCTCAAGCAGTCACACCATGGGGCCAAGGAAAGCAGCACAGCTCTTCGCAAATGCCTTCCCTGGTGCTGCTCATTTCACGGTGACCCTCTACGGCAGCCTTGCCGCCACCGGCAAGGGACATCTTACCGATGTTGCGATCATGCAGGTGTTGGAACCGTTGGCACCAACCACCATTGTATGGCTTCCATCCACCTACCTGCCCTTTCACCCAAACGCGTTGAAACTGGAAGCTTATGATGCCGGCAACAAGCTGCTCGAAACATGGACCCTACACAGTGTGGGGGGAGGTGCTCTCTCGGATGGGCAGAAGATTATCGGCCTCACCGAAGATCAGGAGAGGGACATCTACCCCATGTCAACGCTGACGGAGGTGATGGATTGGTGTGAGCGTACCGGTAAAAGCTACTGGGAATACGTGGAAGAGTGTGAAGGAGCAGGCATCTGGGAATACCTCGACCAGGTTTGGGAGGTGATGAGGGCAGCAGTAACCCGCGGTCTCGACAACGAGGGGGTGTTGCCTGGCCCCCTTGCTCTCCATCGCAAAGCTGCAGGTTATTTCATCAAGGCAAAGGGTTACAAGGCATCACTCCAGTCCAGGGGACTGGTCTTTGCCTATGCTCTGGCGGTGTCAGAAGAGAATGCCTCAGGCGGCGAGATTGTCACCGCACCGACCTGTGGCTCCTGCGGTGTGGTACCGTCGGTCCTGTTTCATCTTGAAGAGATCCGCAAGTTCAGCCGCAACCGAATACTGCGAGCCCTCGCCACTGCAGGCCTCTTTGGCAACATCGTGAAGGAGAACGCCTCAATCTCGGGTGCCGAAGTAGGATGCCAGGGAGAGGTGGGGGTTGCCTGTGCCATGGCGGCAGCAGCTGCCAGCCAGCTTTTCGGGGGTAGTCCGGCCCAGATTGAGTATGCTGCCGAGATGGGGCTGGAGCATCATCTTGGGATGACCTGCGACCCGGTATGCGGATTGGTTCAGATCCCCTGTATTGAGCGCAACGCTTACGCTGCAGCCCGTGCACTTGACGCCAACCTCTACGCATCCTTCACTGACGGTATCCACCGTGTCTCGTTCGACCGCGTAGTGAATGTGATGAAGGAGACAGGGCATGACCTGCCGTCGCTCTAC
Organism: Proteiniphilum sp.; assembly: GCA_036733365.1. Taxonomy (GTDB): domain Bacteria; phylum Bacteroidota; class Bacteroidia; order Bacteroidales; family Dysgonomonadaceae; genus Proteiniphilum. The sequence goes on along the minus strand of DAINAS010000002.1, from coordinate 72,257 downwards.
AAGGAAACCGGTGAGGGGGGACTGGCCAGGGGACACACCTTCACCCATTAACCATGGAGAATGACTGTCGGAGATACTCTGCCGCAACCTTCTTTTTTCGCCGTTCATATACTTTTCCGGCATCACAACCGTTATATGAACGGTATTACGTAATCAACCAACTGTTAAAGAAAGATGATAGATTATATCAAGGGAGCGGTGGCTGAGCTGACCCCCGCCGATGTGACAATTGAATGTGGAGGGATTGGCTACAAAATGCACATCTCACTCAATACCTTTGCCGCCATCAATGGCAAGAGGGAGACCATGCTCTATGTTCACGAATCGATCAGGGAAGATGCTCACCTGCTGTTCGGCTTTGCAGAAAAGCATGAGCGGGAATTGTTTCAGCATTTGATCAGCGTCTCAGGTGTGGGACCCGGTACCGCCAGGATGATCCTCTCATCCCTGAGCTCACGTGAGTTGGAAAATGTGATCGCTTCGGGGGATGCCATTCAGCTCCAATCGGTAAAAGGTATTGGCGCTAAAACGGCACAGCGAATCATCGTGGATTTGAAAGATAAGATTCGATTCAACGACGAAAACAGTCCTCTGGCACTCCCGTCAAAAGAGGGGCTCAATGCAACGGGTCAGGCTGCGGTCTCCGCACTGGTAATGCTTGGGTTTGTACAAACAGCCTCACAAAAAGTAGTATCAAAAATCATCGGGGAAGATTCCTCCCTACCGGTAGAAGGTATAATCAAAGAAGCTTTGAAGAGACTCTGACAGTGGTCGGTTACGTAATACGCATTTTTGGCAACAAAAATCGTAAAAGGCAGTGGTCTCTTTAAAAAAGAACAACTTTTTATATACGCTCCTCATTCTGTTGCTAATGAACGGGATGATGTCGCTTTTTGCCCAGCAACAAACAGCCGGGGTAAAAACTATTGTGCGATATGATCCGTTGTCGGGGCTCTATATCTTCGAAAAGAAAATTGGAGAGCACCTGCTCTCTACCCCCACCACCATGACACGAAAGGAATACATGGCCTATCGGTTGCGGCTGATGCAGGGTGATTATTTCAGGGAAAGAGACCGGGCTACTGCCGATAACATCACTTCACACGATAGATCTTTCACGGTTACGGGTGTGCGAAAAGAACCTCAGAAACTCACTTCAATCTTCGGACCGGGTGGCGTGCAGCTCTCCAGCCAGGGAACGATGGAGATCAGTGCCGGCATGAAAAGAGATGTGACCGACAATCCCACCCTTCCCCTACGGGCCAGGAAACGCAACATATTCAATTTCGACCAGCAGATACAGTTAAACCTGAATGCAAAAGTAGGTGATAAGATCGACTTCAATGTAAACTATGACAGTGAAGCAACCTTCGATTACCGGAGTAAAGAACTCAAACTGGCATATCGGGGTGATGATGACCAGATTATCCGACACATCGAAGCGGGTAACGTCACCATGTCTACATCGAACCCTTTGATCGATGGCGGTGCTGCCCTTTTCGGCATCAAGGCAGATCTACAGTTCGGCAAATTACAGGTGAATACCCTCTTCTCACGACAACAATCGGAAGTAAAAACCATCAACAGCAGCGGGGGGAGACAGATTACTCCATTCTCAATCACTGCTGACAACTACGATGAGAATCGCCATTTCTTCCTCTCATACTGGTTTCGGGACAACTACGACAGCGCCACGAGCACTCTACCCTATGTACGTTCGCCGATCACAATCACCCGTGTTGAAGTATGGGTCACCAACCGGCAGGGTGATTACAGCCAAGTGAGAAACATCGTAGCGCTGGCCGACCTGGGTGAACACAAAAACATTCATAACCCCAGATGGCAACCGTTGGGAACGGATGAGATCCCCTACAACCGCGGAAACACACTCTATGATGAGATGATCACTACCTACGGTGGGATACGGAACATTCGCCAGGGAGAAGCACTGCTTCCGGGTGATGTGGTGAAAGGAACCGACTATGAAAAGCTGGAAAGTGCACGGTTACTTAACCCGTCAGAATATAGCTACCAGCCGGAACTTGGCTATCTCTCCCTCTCCATGCCTCTGCAACCAGACCAGGTGCTGGCAGTAGCTTTTGAGTACAGCTACGGTGGAGAGGTTTATCAGGTAGGTGAATTTGCCGCAGACATTGGTGAGGGAAGCGGAGAAGATGCCTTGTTTCTGAAGCTACTCAAACCGGTTTCACTCTCCCCCTCATCACCCGTGTGGGACTTGATGATGAAAAATATCTACTCACTGGGCAACGGAGCTTACAATCTGGAGGAGGATCACTTCCGGCTGGAGATTACACGCCAGAGCGACTCGGCGGGAGTATACCTTAACTACCTGCCGGGAAGTGGCATAGATGATAAACTATTGCTGCGGGTAATGCAACTCGACAGGTTGAACGAACGGAATGACCCCTATCCGGATGGAGTTTTCGATTTTCTGGATGGCTTTACGGTGGATGCCCAAAACGGGAGGATTATTTTCCCGGTGACGGAACCATTTGGATCCCACCTGAAGAAAGTGATCGGGGATGAGAGGATTGCAGAAAGATATCTCTTTCAGTCACTGTATGATTCCACCCGTACGGTTGCGAGACAACATGCCGAGCAGAACAAATACCGTATAAGTGGTGAATACCGTGCTACATCAAATGGCGTGATCAGTCTCAACGCCACGAACGTGGCTCACGGATCGGTTAAAATAACCGCAGGAGGCATCACCCTCACGGAAGGTGTTGACTACACGGTAGACTATCTCTCGGGAAGTGTAACAATCCTGAACAGCTCTCTGTTGGAAACAGGCACTCCGCTCAACATAACACTGGAAGAGCGTACCTTCTCACAGATGCAGCGCAAGACCATGACGGGGGTAAACCTTCTCTACAACTTCAACAAAGAGTTCTCAATGGGTGCTACCCTGATGCACTATACCGAGAAACCACTGATTGTCAAGACAGCATATGGTGATGAAGCAACAAGGAACCTTTTGTGGGGGTCAAACCTGAGTTGGAAAAAAGAATCAATCGCCCTAACCAACCTGTTAAACCTGCTCCCCTTCACCGATGCTACCGCACCCTCACAACTCACGGCAGATCTGGCATTCGCTCAGATGATTCCGGGTCATTACAGCAACCGGTATACAGGAGGTTATTCCTACATGGATGACTTCGAATCGGCAGCCTCTATGATCGACCTACGTGCACCTTATGCCTGGTCACTTGCTGCTACACCTGTTGACAATCGAGCAGGAGCTCTTTTTCCGGAGGGGGCACTCACCAATCAGATTGAAAACGGCAAGAACAGAGCCTTGCTCTCATGGTACCAAATCGATGGCATCTTTACCCGTAAGAACTCGTCACTGACACCCACTCACATCAGAAATGACCACGAACAGCTCTCCGACCACCGGGTAAGGGAGATCTACGAACAGGAGCTCTTTCCGGAAAGAGACCTCCTCTATGGTCAACCGGCGACCCTCCCGGTACTCAACCTTTCCTATTATCCGGCAGAAAGAGGACCCTACAACCTCGACAGAGAGGTAGACAGCGAAGGATATCTACTGAACCCCGGCAGCAGGTGGGGAGGAATCACGCGTCCACTTGAGACACGTGATTTTGAGACAGCCAATATCGAGTACATCGAGTTCTGGCTCATGGATCCGTTTGCAGGAGACACATTGGGAGTCTCAGGCGGTGGTGATCTCTACATTCATCTTGGAGAGATATCAGAAGATGTACTGCGTGATGGCAAGAAATTCTTCGAGAATGGGTTGTCGGTGGACAGAGACAGCAGCAGCGTTGAGCAGAGCGTATGGGGGCTCAATCCAAAACGACAATCCACTGTATATGGTTTCGACAACTCCCTGGGTGAAGAATATCGGGAGAAACAGGATGTTGGTCTTAACGGACTAAGCAGTGAAGAAGAAAAAAATTTCCCTACATATGTGCAGTACCTTGAGGAGTTGAAACCCCGTCTATCTGAAACAACCCTGGCTCGAATGATTACAGATCGGAATTCACCGCTGAATGACCCTGCGGGTGATCGTTTCCAACATTATCGGGGTGAAGAACAGGATCGCATGCAATTAAGCATCCTCGAGCGATACAAATATTACAACGGTACGGAAGGGAACTCTCTGGCGCCCGACAAGGAAGCCGATTTCCATTCGGCTTCACGCAACACACCTGATGTGGAAGATATCGACCGCGACAACACACTCAACGAACAGGAGGCTTATTATATCTATCGCGTCTCCCTGCGTAGAGAGGAGATGCAAGCGGGTAGCAATCATATTGCTGATAAGAGAGAGGTTAGCGTGACACTACGAAATGGAAGACAGGAAAAAGTGACGTGGTACCTCTTCAGAATCCCGATCAATGATTTTGAATCGAAAACAGGAAATATTGAGGGATTCCACAACATACGGTTTATGCGAATGCTACTGACCGGCTTCGAAGAACCTACATTCCTGCGGTTTGCTACACTGGGTCTTGTACGCAGTGAATGGCGCAGCTACCAGGGAGACCTGAAAACCGGCGGCAGTCAGACCGGGCAGGGGCAACTCACCACTGAGGCTGTAAACCTTGAGGAGAACAGTAACAGAACACCGGTCAATTACGTGTTACCGCCGGGTGTAACACGCATCATTGACCCCAGTCAACCGCAACTAAGGCAGGAGAACGAACAGGCACTCTCGCTCAAGATTGATCAGTTAGAGGCAGGAGATAGTCGTGCCATATACAAAAGTGCCATGCATGACCTGCGACGCTACAAGCGGCTGCAAATGTTCGTTCATGCTGAAAAAAAAGAAGAGGACCCTGGCACTCTTAAAGATGGTGATCTATCCCTTTTCATGCGAATTGGATCCGACTATCGCAACAATTACTACGAAATTGAAATTCCACTTCATCTTACAGCTGAAGGACATTACAACAACCAGATCACGTCAGACAGGGAGAAGGTGTGGCCTGAAGCGAACAGAATTGACCTTCCGCTGGAGTTGTTTACAAGTCTTAAGCTAAAAAGAAACAGCTTGTTACAGACAGGTAAAGAAGATGCTTATTATCTGCCCTACAGTGAAGCCAATCCCGAAAAAGAGGGAAGCATGATTACCGTCATGGGGAATCCTTCGCTGGCTGAAATAAAAGTGATGATGATTGGCATTCGCAACAACAGCAGCATCGCCAGCTCCGGAGAGGTCTGGGTGAACGAATTACGATTGAGCGAGTTTGATGAAAAAGGTGGATGGGCAGCAGAGGGTAATGTTGGAGTCACCCTTTCCGATATAGGCAACATACAATTCTCGGTCAGGAAGGAGACCGCCGGTTTCGGGGCTTTAAGCCATGGTTTGCAGCAACGTCGCAACAACGACTTCTCCTCATTTCACCTCACGTTTAACATGGACCTGGGACGCTTTCTCCCACGAAAGGCAAAGATCACAGCCCCCCTCTTCTATTCCATCTCAAAATTCCTGGAGACTCCCCTTTATGATCCCTTTAACAAGGATATCCTTCTCTCGAAAACAATTGAGCAATTGCCCTCGCAAACCGAAAGAGACTCAGTTGAAAAGATCGCAATTACCGAATCGTCACAACGAACCATCGGTCTGAACAACCTCAGGATGAATATTCGCAGCGAGAACCCAATGCCCTATGATCCGGCGAATTTCACCTTCTCCTACAGCGGGAATGAGTTAAAGCAGAAAAATCCGGAGATCGCATATGACACGGAAAGTGATCAGCGGTTTCAGGTTTTATATGCGTACACACCCCATGTCAAGTCCTGGCAACCCTTCCAAAGTCTGAAAGAAAATAACATCAACAATCTGCTCAAACTACTTGAGTTCCGTTTTCTTCCTGAACATATCAGCATCAGCAATACGCTTCACCGCAACTATAGAGAGAGGCAGTTGCGTGACCTGAATACCTTCGCGGAAGGTGCACATGAAAGTCGTTCAGCCTATCTGTCCTTCAGCCACAATTTTTACTGGGATCGAAAGTTTAACCTCACCTGGAACCTTACCAAATACCTGAATGCATCCTTTCACTCCGGCACCCTGGCAGAAGTAGAGGAACCCTACTTACAGGTAAACAAAGCGATTAACCGCAGCGACTATGAGATATGGAAGGACTCGGTGATGCTCAGCCTACGTGGACTGGGAAGGCCTCTGAGGTACAATCAAACAGCTGACCTAAGCTATACTTTCCCCTTTGAGAGAATTCCTTTGCTGGATTGGATCAGCAGTAGCATGGCATATCACTCACAATACCACTGGGAACGTGGTGCAACCATCCATGATAAAAAGATAGGGAACCATCTGCAGAACGATCTATCCTTCATATTCAACAGTCGCTTCAATTTCTCAGCCCTCTACCGTAAATTGTCATCGGCGAACAGTCCCACCCTCCTCTCGCAGTCCCTGGCAATGATTCGGCAGATCAATCTCAACATCACATATAAGACAAGAACGGACCTGCCGGGTTACATCCCCATGAGTGGTGATCTCTTCGGACAGAAGACAGCTGAGGGTTCATTGCTACCCGGATTACGCTTCGCCTTTGGGTTTGAAGGAGGAAGAGCTTTCGTGGAAGAGGCACTGTCAAATCAGCGGCTCGTGATCAATCAAGACAATCTATTGCCGGCAATTTTCAATCGAACCAGAAATGTAAGGATTGAAACCGGCATCGAACCTCTCCCGGGCATCCGGCTCGACCTGCACGCATTGCACGAAGAAAACGAGCGAAGTGAATATCAATACATGTTTGAAGGGATGCCCGAGATACGAGGCGGCAGTTTTGCCATGAGCATCATTTCACTATTTTCCGCCTTCGAGACAAGAAGCAGTACCGATCGAAACTACCATTCGGCGGCTTTTAACCGTTTTCTGGAGAACAGATCAATTGTTGCAAGCCGTGTCAGAAACCAATATGTTGAAAAGACATACCCCCATGAGGGATTTCTCAACGGTAGCTCTCTTGCCGGTCAGAATTTCTCAAGCAGCAACGGAGATGTAAAGAACTATTCAGCCGATGTTCTGGTTCCCGCTTTCCTGGCTGCCTACAGTGGCAAAAGCGCGGAGAGTGTTGCCCTCACCCCATTTCCATCCCTCTCATCAATGATGCCCAACTGGAACCTGTCGCTCAGCCTCACAACACTCATGCCGGCATTGCGGAATCAATTTACTGAGCTAATGATCCTTCACCGATATCTTTCCCAATACCGCATAGGGTCATACAACACACACCTCAGTTGGGTAAAAGCAGATGGAGAATTAGGGTTTATACGTGATGCTGTTTCCGGTGATCCGCTTCCCTCTTCTCCCTATAACATCCAATCTGTGGGAATCATGGAGAGCTTCAATCCGCTCATCGAGTTGCGTGCAACTTTTCACAACAATTTGAGTCTCTCCCTGCGTCTCAACCGTACAAGATCGCTCAACCTCGCCATCTCCTCGCATCAGTTGATCGAGATGAGTGACAACGACCTGGTTCTGGGCACCGGTTACCGCATAGACAACTTCGGCCGACTCATCGGTTTACCCTTTTCATCCCGCAATCAGCAACGTCGTCATTCACTCACGAGCCAAGCTCATGAAAAAGATAGGACAGAAAGAGGTTCATCTTTTCGAAACGATCTTACGTTACGCCTCGACCTCTCTCTCAGAAACACTCATACACTCATCAGGAGAATTGAACAGGCAATTAGCCAACCCACTAGCGGCATTCAAAACGGAACGATACGCTTCACTGCTGATTACGCGATAAGCAGGCAACTCACCCTGCGGGCCTTTTATGACCGCATGGTACAAAAACCGCTGGTATCGTCATTCTCCTCTGCAACCGCCACCAGTAATGCGGGCATAGCCATGCGGATCAACTTTCGTTGACCGGTTGAGTTAAGCTGTTAAACAAACTCAAAAAAAGCCATTCAGCCCACTTCTACTCTTAATTAATGTTGGGATCAGCATCTTTTTCGATTTTTTTTAATTTTAAGAAGATATGTTAAACAAAAAAGTGGTTTATTTGTTAAATTAATAGGCAAAAAAAAGTGATCTTTGAAATAAAAAAAACGTAATCACTTAAAAGGAGGTATGGAATTATAGCGTATGAAAAAATCAACTATCTGGTTGCTTGCCATTGTGATGTTCACGGCATTTTTCGCGTTGCTGTTTCTCCAGTTGCGGTATATGAGGACAAGCCTGGCAATCCGTACTCAACAGTTCGACGAACAGGTGAACCGCAGCCTGTACAATGTGATGAGAGATCTGGAACTGGATCAGACACGCGATTATCTGGAACAAGACATGATTGAATCGGAAAATAGATATTCCCAATACAATCAGTCACAGAGATCACAGGAAATAATCAGTGAACAATCTACAACAGTCATCACTCATCCTGATGGAAGCAAGTCAAGAATCAACCTGAGTGTCACCGAACAGTCGCTTCTGCCTGAAACAGAGCGAGAGAAGGCTTTGCTCTCACCCAACCAGGGCGCGAGTACCATCTCCAAGACACAGTTTGACATGCAACAATCGCTTTCGAAAAGATACCTGCATGAACGATCATTGCTCTATGAGGTAATCTACAAAATATTGAGCCGTTCGAGCAACGAACCAATTGAAGAAAGAATCGATTTTGACAAGGTGGATCAGTACATTCGCTACGAACTTTCCTACAATGGTTTGAATGAACCTTTCAGTTTCCAGGTGGTGAACTACAACAACGAGGTAGTTCATGCTACACGCGGCTTCTCGACAAAACAGAAAGATGCGATCTACACACAGATACTCTTTCCCAACGATCCGCCGGCAAAATTGAATCAGCTGAGGGTTTACTTCCCAACCAAAAGGAACTATGTGTACAGCGAACTAACCTTCTTCATCCCGTCACTTATTTTTACTTTTATCCTGCTGATTACATTCATCTTCACGGTGGTCTCTCTTTTCAGGCAAAAGCGATTGTCTGAGATGAAGAATGATTTCATCAACAACATGACGCATGAACTGAAAACTCCCGTCTCCACCATCTCCCTGGCATCACAGATGCTGAAAGATGAGTCGATATTGAAATCACCGGAGGTGTTCCGACATGTGACCGGCGTAATTCACGATGAGACCAAGCGACTGAGTTTCCAGGTTGAGAAGGTACTTCAGATGTCTCTGTTTGACAAACAAAAGACAACACTGAAGATGAAGGAGATGGATGCCAACGACCTGGTGGTAACAGTCGCCAATACACACGCACTGAAAGTGGAGAAGCTGGAGGGTACACTCGACATTGACTTGAAAGCTGAAGACTCAACGATCAAGGTTGACGAGATGCACTTCACCAACGTGCTGTTCAACATTTTGGACAATGCACTGAAGTACCGCAAAAAAGATGTCCCGCCCGAGTTGATGATTCGTACAAGAAACGAGGGCAACAAGCTGATCATCACGATTGAGGATAATGGCATCGGCATGAGAAAGGAAGATGCAAAGAAGGTATTTGAACGTTTTTACCGCGTACCGACCGGCAACCGCCACGATGTGAAAGGATTCGGGCTGGGGCTGGCCTACGTGAAGAAGATTGTGACCGACGTGAACGGCACCATACGTGCCGAGAGCGAATTGGGAAAAGGAACCAAATTTATCATTAGTTTACCCGTAATAACAGAAAATTGATATGGAAGAGAAATTAAAAATTTTTTTATGTGAAGATGACGAGAATCTGGGCATGCTGCTCAGGGAATATCTTCAGGCCAAAGGTTTTGACACCGACCTGTTCCCCGACGGGGAAGCCGGGTTCAAAGGGTATGTGAAGACCAAGTATGATCTTTGCATTGTGGATGTGATGATGCCCAAGAAAGATGGTGTCACACTGGTAAAAGAGATCAGGACCATCAACACCGAGATACCTGTTATATTCCTAACAGCCAAGAACATGAAAGAAGATGTGCTGGAAGGTTTCAAGGCCGGTGCCGATGATTACATCACCAAGCCATTCAGTATGGAAGAGCTGGTGCTGCGCATCGAAGCAATTATTCGCCGTGTAAAGGGAAAGAAAAGCAGGGAACAGCAGGTTTACAACTTTGGCAACATGTCGTTCGACACACAAAAGCAGATCCTCACCATCGGTGAAACACAGACAAAACTGACCACCAAGGAGTCGGAATTGCTTTCATTGCTTTGTGCCCATGCCAACGATATCCTGGAACGCAACCATGCACTGAAACAGATCTGGGAGGAGGACACCTATTTCAACGCCCGCAGCATGGATGTCTACATCACCAAACTGCGCAAACTCCTTAAACCGGAACCCAACATTGAGATCATCAACATCCACGGGAAGGGTTACAAGTTGATTGTCCCCACCGAAGATGTTGAGAACAGTGAACAATAAGACCGCAATTTTCATTCTTTATACTGAGCCGTCTTCAAATGAAGACGGCTTTTTTAATTGTTGATGAAAACTACAGCCTAGGTTTTTTTTGGAAACAAATTCGTAACATAAAAATTTAATGGCTACATTTGTAACAGGATAGAAAAATCACATAAAAGTGACGGAGATGAATACATCAAAAAAAAACATGGCGAAGTCGCTCAGACTCATTGCCACTGATCGCCAAAGGACCAATATCCTCCGTGCGTGGGAACAGAATTCCATAGCCTACCTGGTACAAAAAATCCCCTCCTGGATCTCTTCCGACGGGCTCACAGCCATCGGCTCGTTCGGTAACCTGATGGTTGCTGCAAGTTTCGTGATGGGTGCCTACCTGAGTCGCTACTGGCTCCTGTTGTCCTTACTCGGCTTCTTCATCAACTGGTTTGGTGACTCCCTCGACGGGAGGCTCGCCTATTATCGTGGCACCCCCCGCAAATGGTACGGTTTCTCGCTTGATGTGACTGTCGACTGGATCGGCACAATCCTCATAGGGCTTGGGTTCAGTATTTACGCACCGGGAGCGTGGAAATATGCCGGATTCATGTTCGTCGTCCTCTACGGGTGGGAAATGATCACCGCCCAGTTACGTTACAAGATTGGCGGACAGTACTCAATCGATTCCGGTATCTTCGGCCCCACAGAGGTGCGACTCTTGTTGGCTGCCTTTATCACTGTGGAGGTCTTCATTCCCGGATCAATCCAGTATTTGGCCACTGCCGCCTGTCTCTTTATCCTGATCTCCAATTTCGCAGAGACACGGAAGCTGTTGATCATGGCCGATGCACGCGACAGTGAAGACCGACTTGCCAAAGAGAAGGAAAAACAGACGTCTCACAAGGAGAATGCCTGACCTCCCCGGCTATCATTTTGTCAAAAATTGTTACCTTTGTAGAATCTATTTCGTTAAGCCAATGAGCAGAGTCAAGCATGCTTGCACTATGCCATCGCAAGAAATAGTCTAAATTTATTGAAAAGAGGAACAATGACACACTCAATGACCGGGTATGGCAAGGCCGTTGCCGAGCTGCCAAATAAAAGAGTCACGGTAGAAATAAGATCTCTCAACAGCAAGCAGTTTGATCTCTCAACCCGCATCCCTTCCATTTACAGGGAAAAGGAGTTGATCCTGCGCAACATGCTCTCCCGCCGCCTGGAACGAGGGAAGGTGGACCTGACAATGAATGTGGATCTGCTCAATCGGGATGTCTCATCTAAGATTGATCCCATCATACTGCAACAATATCACCGTGAACTCAGTTCTCTGGCAACAGAGATGGGTGTGGCAACACCCACCGATTGGTTCCCTGTATTGCTCCGTTTACCGGATGTGATGAGACAGGAGAACGAAACACTCACCGAAGAGGAGTGGAACAGCATCGAAGTGGCAATCAGTGAAGCTCTGAAAGAAGTGATCCGTTTCCGCCAACAAGAAGGGGAGATGTTACAGCAGGTGCTGAGCGGTAAGATTGAAGCCATTCGTTCGTTATTGGCAGCCGTAGAGCCCTTCGAAGCAGAACGCACAGAAAAAATCAAAAGCAGGCTTTACGAATCACTGGCCAGTCTGGAGGGAGTAGAAGTGGATAAGAACCGTCTGGAGCAGGAGATGATTTATTACCTGGAAAAGCTTGATGTGAATGAAGAAAAAACAAGGCTTGCCCATCACCTCGATTACTTCACGGAAACACTTCGCGACAACAGTTCACAAGGTAAGAAGCTAGGGTTCATCGCCCAGGAGATTGGTCGCGAGATCAACACCCTCGGTTCTAAATCGAACCAGTCGGGTATGCAGCGCATCGTGGTACAGATGAAAGATGAACTGGAACAGATCAAGGAACAGATTTTGAACGTATTGTAATTGAGTTGTCTCTCTTGCACTTTTGTCACAAAAAAACATCTGCAATGGCTAAACTGATCATATTCTCAGCACCCTCAGGAGCCGGAAAATCGACACTGGTACGCTACCTGCTTTCACAAGGACTGAACCTCCGCTTTTCAATCTCGGCCACCAGTCGAGCACCCCGGGGAGAAGAAAAAGATGGGAAAGAATATTTTTTCCTAACACCCGCCGAATTCCGCAAGCGTATTTCGCACAACGACTTCCTGGAATATGAAGAGGTATACACTGACAAATTCTATGGAACCCTCAAGAATGAAGTGGACCGGATGCTGGCTGAAGGCAGCAATGTGGTGTTCGATGTGGATTGTGTAGGTGGGGTCAACATTAAGAAAATCTATGGTGATCAAGCTCTTAGCATCTTCATCATGCCCCCCTCCGTGGAGGTGCTGCGTGAACGGCTTGAGAAAAGAGGAACAGATTCCCCGGAAGTGATTGAAAACAGACTTGCCAAAGCTGAATATGAGATGAGCTTCGCCCCTCAATTTGACGTAACAGTCTGTAACGACGACTACGACAGGGCCAAGACTGAAATATTGAATTTGGTTACCGATTTTATCAAACAGAAATAATGTTGCTCAAAAGAATTCTCCCACTCTTCCTCCTCCTGTTGACAGCTGTGGCTGTCACTGCAGCCACCGTGGAGAAGGAGACCCGTCTCTTCGCCGTAAATGAGGGAGTAGAGCTGAAGATGGATCTTTACCGTAGCGACTCCGCCTCCATCCTGCCCCAGCCCTGCCTGATTTTTGTTTTCGGTGGAGGCTTCAAGGAGGGAGAACGGGATGCAGATCTTTACCTCCCTTACTTCCATTATTTCGCAGAAAAGGGGTTCACCGTGGCTGCCATTGATTATCGCCTGGGCATGAAGGGTGAGGAAGCACCCGGCATGCTCAACTACAAGCCGCTGCTCAACGCAATCCACCTCGCGGTAGAAGATCTCTTTTCTGCTACCGGTTACCTGCTTGAGCACGCTGCCGAGCTGCGGATCGATCCCTCGCTCTTCATCATCAGTGGATCTAGTGCCGGTGCCATCACAGTGCTCCAGGCTGACTATTTGAAACAAAACAGCCAACCACTGGCGAATGATTTACCGGAGTCGTTCCGCTATGCCGGCGTCATCTCCTTTGCCGGTGGGATATTTAGCAAAGAAGGACTGCCGACATACAAAAAAGCACCCGCCCCCACCCTCTTTTTTCATGGTACTGCCGACAGGCTGGTGCCTTACAACAAAACCGGACTGTTCCACCTGGGCATGTACGGCAGCCGGCAACTGGTGAAACGGTTCAGGCAGGAACGTTATCCATTCACCTTTTATAGCATCAAAGATGTGGGACACGACGTGGCCGAGTACCCGATGCAGGAATATCTGCCAGAGATTGAACAATTTATCAATGATCTGATATTCGACCGGAAACAGTGGATGACCGAGATCCACCACAAAGACCTGATACGGCAATCAGACACTTCCTCCACACCTGCAAACTATTACGACTGACATGCAGAAGCATCTCGAGAAATACTTGCTTCCGGTGGCCATGTTGCTGGGTATTGCCTTTCATCGTCAACTTTCCATTCTCTCTCCCATCATCCCCTGGCTGCTGGCATTGATGCTCTTCATCACTTACAGTCGCGTGAAGTGGGCAGACATAAAGCTCACCCGCTTTCATTATATCCTGTTGGCCATCCAGTATGGGGGGAGCGCGTTGATTTACCTCTCCCTTAAGCCTTTCAGTGAAGTGCTGGCCCAGGCAGCAATGATCTGCGTGCTGACTGCCACGGCAACCTCGGCACCTGTTGTCGCCGGCATCCTGGGAGGCAGTATCTCGGTGACGGCTGCCTACTCCATTGTGAGCAATCTTTCTGTGGCGTTTGTTGCACCAATCTTTCTCTCACTGGTAGGCGAGAAGGGTGAGACTGTTTCTTTTGGTTCCACATTCTGGCATATCCTCTTCAGTGTGATGCCCATCCTCGTAGGGCCTTTTCTTGTGGCGTTCATCATCCGAAAGGGTGCGCCGGCACTTCACCGGAGGATATATTCCGCACAGATACTCTCTTTCTATTTATGGGCTGCCGCCCTCACCGTGGTGATTGGCAATGTTACCCAATATGTAAAAATGCAGGATGACGGCAACTACACTCTGGAAGCGGTCATCGCCGGTGTCTCACTGGTGATCTGCCTGGCGCAGTTCTTCTTCGGCAGAAAAATCGGACGACACTACGGACGTACCGTTGCCGGAGGTCAGAGCCTGGGTCAGAAGAATACAGTACTGGCCATATGGCTCACGCAAACCTACCTGAATCCTCTAGCCACGCTGGGACCGGGACTATACGTGCTCTGGCAAAACCTTGTCAACTCCTGGCAAATCTGGAAAAAGAAAAAAGCGGAGGAAAGTTCCCGATAAAAAGTATAATCACCCGGGCGTGTTGCCCAGGATGACTTCCATGATCCGGTTGGTGCGGGCAGCAGTGATCCCCGTACTTATCGGCATCTTTCCTTTCCCGTTGAGGTAGTTGACAATGCTCTCAATCAGATGATACTGTATGTTCTCCGGGTTCTCCTCCTCAAATTCTTCTACCCCATGGGCTGTCTCCAGACGGATGGGGGTGAACAGGAAGGTGGAACAGGTGAGTTTTCCTTTTGTACCTGTAAAATGAATCAGGTCGGAACGGCTGTCAGAGGGTGCTACAAAGCTCCAGGAGCCACTGCCCGGCAGCCCCGACGGGAAACGAAATGCAGCAGAAACACTGTCCTCTACCTCATACAATCCACCCACGTTGCAAGAGAATCCCGCAACCCCGGTGATTTCTCCCAGTAGGAAATCAAGCAAATCCAGCTGATGCGATGCCAGGTCATAAAAATAGCCGCCACCTGCAATTTCTTTTTTCACCCGCCAGGGAAGATGTTCCGGGTCATGATCATCTCTGCCAGGTGGAGTGGCAAAACGTATTTCAACGGTTGAGAGCTCGCCCAGAACGCCTGACTCAATCAATTGTTTCACCCGTAGGAAGTAGGGCAGCGTGCGACGGTAATAGGCCACGAAGAGGGGTACACCTGTCTCCTCCGATACGCGATTCATCTCAAGGCATTCAGCCCATGTGGCAGCCATCGGCTTCTCCACATATACCGGCTTTCCGGCTCGCATGGCGGCAATGGCATGCTCTGCATGCGATCCCGGAGGAGTCGCCACATAGATCGCATCAACCTGCGGGTCATTGATGAGCGCCTCAGCGTTGTCGTACCATCTCCCGATGCCATGCCGCTGGGCATAATCTCTAGCCTTCTCACCATTGCGCCGCATCACTGCAACCACATCCGATCCTGCCACCTTCCGGAAAGCGGGACCACTTTTCTTTTCCGTAACATCTCCGCAACCAATAAATCCCCAGTTTACCATGTTGATATGTTTGTCAGTTTGTGATTCAATTTTCGCATCCAAAGACACAATGTGTTCGGACATCCAAAGTTATACTTTTTCATTCATTCAGATACAGAAGTTTCCGTCTTTTACTGCTCTTGGACAATTTGAGTGTTCTATTCGTCCGGATAATTGTTGATACTTCTCTTCCTCGTCCTGTTTTAGCTGTTTTTCATCCAAATCCGGTTCAGTGAGAGCTAACAAATCCGTATCTCGTTCTAATCTCGTTCTAATATGGTTCTAATATGGCTCTAATATGGTTCTAATAGATTAGAACCAGTAAAGAACCAGTAAAGAAGCAGTAAAGAATCAGATACGAACAAAAATAGGTCTATTTAAGGTTCATCTGTAGTCCGTAATCTCTTTTCAAAATCAAAAAGTGGCAGTCCGATTCCGGGAAATTTGATGCATGACTGATACCGCCGGAACATGAACTATCCGGCGAGCAATACAGAAAAGATATTCACAACTGTTTGCTTACTGTTTTCCTGTAGGAGACAATTCCCAGGATACCGACCGCGACAAAGGCAGCCGCAATATAAAGAAAAACGGAGGCTGAAGTATCGGTTTGACCATATGAATGCATGCCGCTCAGGAAGTAATTTACGCCGAGGAAAGTCATCAGCACTGAGGAGAAAGCCAGCACCGAGAGCAAATTGAAGAGCCATTCGCTCTGCCACCGTTTCACCAGATGCAAGTGGGTAACGATGGAGTAGATCACCACGGTGATCAGTGCCCAGGTCTCCTTGGGATCCCAGCCCCAGTATCTCCCCCATGACTCATTGGCCCAGACGGCTCCGAGGAAGGTGCCAATTGTCATCAGTGCCAATCCTGACAGCAGGGAGAGATTGTTGATGATGCTCAGTTCCCTGATGCGGAGGCTCATTTGCTCGCCGGTATGCCGGAAACTCATCAGCAGCAGGTTGGTCATTCCCAGCAGAAAGCTGATGCCAAAAAAGCCGTAGGCAGCCACGATCACCGCCACATGAAACATCAGCCATGGCGATTTCAGCACCGGCACCAGCGTATTGATCTGTGGATCCATCCAGTTGAGACCGGAAACGAAGAGAATCACTCCTCCGAAGAGGGTAGCCAGGGCGAGGGTGAGGCTGTTGCGGCGCCCGAAGATCAGTCCCGCCAGCAGCGTGACCCAACCGATGTAGACCATGGTCTCATAGGAGTTGCTCCAGGGAGCATGCCCGGCAATGTACCAGCGGAGTCCCATACCATATAGATGATAGAGAAAGACAGCTACAATGCCTATTGACAGGAGATTGGCGGCATGGTACAATCCTCTCTTTTCTCTCAGCAGACGCAGGAATGAAATGAGAAGCAGCAGGCCACCTAAAATAAAATAGCCTACCCTGGCACGAGCGAAGATCTGCATCCCGTTGTAGCGGATCTCCGCCTGGATCTTTGCCGGACGTATCAGAGAGGTTGTGTCATTTTTCTGTTGCCATGTGGCAAGCTCACGCAGCAAGCGATCCGGCTCTTGCCAGTCATCGCTCTGCAGTGAGTGCCTCACGGCTGTCAGATAACGGTTGAAGATAGTTGTCACGAAAAGCGAGTCCTCCGCTGTAAAAAGGGAGAGATCATCTCCCGGTGCAAACCAGGTATGACCAGGATCACCCAACAAAGGATAGATGGGTGGCATTTTTTGATGCAGCAGCTGGTAAAGGATGCTCACCCTTTCATCCAGCTTGATCAGCTCTTTGTCTGCATTAGTGCGCTCAGCCGGTGCACGATGAAAAATCTGTTCCAACACCGGTAACAGGCGGTAGTTCCCTTCCTGATCAAAGAAATCGGAATAGGCTCCATACCCTTCCGGCAGTTGGTAGCGGCGGCTGATTTCTCTTTCGGGCAGGGCAATCAGGGGTAGCTCCATCCATTGCTTTGGATTGGAGAACAAGCCCAGTAGGAACTGATCGCTGTTAAGCCCATTAATGGAAGTCTCCTTGTGAAGTTTACGCAGGATCTCGGATGAGAAGCTGTTCATCGGCATGATGCGACCGCGGAACTGTACGGGCAATTCACCGAACCGGGCAGCATGTGTCACCGGTACGATATTCTGGTGGTGAGTCTCCTGAGCTGTTACCTCCGAGGCATCCAGATCGCTTGGGGACAGCAGCAGGAGTGAGAGCAGGAGAATTGTTGCACCCCCGGACAACCGAAGCTCCCTTAAACTGCGGATCAGCTTCCGATAGCGGGAGCCCGGCATCAGAAACATCATCAGAAATCCTACCAGTAACAACAGGTAACCACTATAGGTAATGGTTCGTCCAATCGGATCCCTGTTCACCGATAGAATGGTACCCTGTTCATCCGGGTCGTAGGAAGCCTGGAAGAAACGATATCCCTTCAGATCCAGCACATTGTTCATGAAGACTTCAGCCTCTCGCACCTCTCCGTCGATATGTATCCGAAGCGAACTCTCATAGGAGGAGGGGCTCTCAGAACCGGGATAGCGATGCAACCTAAAATCAGTCAGCTCCAGTTGAAAAGGAAGCTTCTCCACACGGGTGCCGCGCGAGGTGTGCATCACCATTTCATCGCTGCTCTCCCCTTCACGGATGTGCACCTGCCCTTCTCTGCCAAAGAGATGGGTGGTGAGAGCTCCTCCCAGGATGATGATGAGGGAAGCATGGATCACCATGAGGGTCCATTTTTTTTTACGGATGTAATGATATCGATTGAGCAGCAGGAGAAAGTTAACCACCAGCATCAGCTGGAGAAACAAGAACAGGGGGGAATAGTAGATCAGCATTTTCGCTGCTACCGTTCCCATGTTCTTCTCCACCAGCGTGGCTGTGGCCAATCCCCCTGCAAAGATCAGCAGCAGGAGAATCGATGCCTTGTAGGAGGACAATGCGCGGATTACTTTCTCCATGCGGCAGCCTGGATCAAGCCTCTTCCCACTGCTTGCGCAGCAGCTCCAGCGCAGCAGGTACGACCACCTTACGGTCGCCCTGACACCCGCATTCAAAGCTCACATACTTGTCGTATCCCAGCATCTTGAGCCCCCTGAAACCATCCACATAGTTGTCGGCTTCTCCATCCTCACCCGGCATGCTGCGACGCTTGCGACTGGCCACATGTACATGTTGCAGGTGGTCGCCTGCAGAGAGGAAGGCAGCCATGTCGCTGTTCTCCTCCCATGTCATGTGCCAGAAATCACCCATGCACTTCACACCGGGGTTGTTGATGTCGCGACAGATGGAGGCGGCATCAGCCACCTGGCGAAGGTAGAATGCCTCCTGTCGGTTCAGCGGTTCAAAGATCACCGTGGTGCCATGCTGTTGGGCAAGAGTACCCATCTCGTCGAACTGCTCACAGAGGAAATCACGTGTCGCCTGGTTATGAGGCATCACCGGCACCTGGCTGTTGAAGGCAGGAACGATGATCACACCGGTCGATTCCAGCTCACCAGCAGCCACGATCAGCTGGGCCATGGAGTCACGGCACTGTTTGCGCACAGCAGGATCGGCAGAAAGGATAAAGCCATCAAAGCCGGCACATATGGCACTTACTTTGATGTTACGTCCCCTGAGGGCATCTTTCATCTCCTGCAGCCTTGCCAGCATTGGTTTACCATGCGGTTCGAAGCCGGTCACACCGTGTGCTTCCATGTAATCGAACTTCTCATTCAGCGTCTCACCTGGTGCCGTGCCCTCCTGAAAGGAGATGTTCAGCACTGCCTTACCTGCTGCATCATTCTCTTTTGCTTTGGCGGAGGCAAAAGAGTTACACCCTGCCGCGGCCAGTGCAGCTGTCCCGGCGAGGGTGGTTCTGAGAAATCTTCTTCTGTCTATCGTCATAACAGTTCCTGTATTATTTACCACTGCCCGGTACAGGCACGTTGAATCCGGACATATCCATCTGACCAATATTCAGGTCGGCAGGAGTATAACTGAGTTGGGAAGCGGTCATGGCATCCCAGGTGGTCTGCTGGCCGGTGTAGGACGACTCACGCCCCATGATGGCAGCCATGTTGGATACAGCGGTCTCGGAGGCCTGTTCGATAGGTTTGTTGCCGCGGATGCAGTTGATCAGGTTCACATGCTCCAGCGTATAGGGATCGGTCTGCTTGAAATTGGCTTTCTCAGCCTCCTCGTCGTATTGCCAGATCACATTGCCTGCAAGATCCTTGATCACATGACCACCGTTGCTTGTCCAGGAACCCTTGGTGCCTTGGATGAACTCGCTGACGTTGTTGGCGCAGCCGTCAATCTGGCGACACATGCTGTGCAGGTGAATGCCGTTTTCCATGGTGAAGTCGATGCTGAAATTGTCGTACTGATCGCCGGTAACCCGACGCTGGCGAGATCCAAATCCCACGGCACTCACCGGTTTCAGGCCGGAGAACCAGGTGAAGACATCGATGTTGTGTACATGTTGTTCTACAATATGATCTCCCGACAGCCATTTCCAGTTGACCCAATCACGCACCATAAACTCAAAATCGCTCCATCCCGGCTGACGGTCGCGGTACCAAAGCATGCTCTGGTTCCAATAGACTGTTCCACCGGTGATCTCACCAATGGCTCCGTTCATGATCTGTTTGTAGGATTCCACGTAGCTGCGTTGGTGGTGGCGCTGCGTACCGGTGACCACGCTCAGGTTCTTGGCTTGTGCCTGTTTGGCAGCCGCCACGATGGTACGGTATCCAACGGCATCCACACAGATCGGTTTCTCCAGGAAAGCATGTTTGTTCTTTTCTACCGCATATTTGAAATGTTCTGCGCGGAAGTAGGGAGGTGTACAATCAATCAGGATGTCAATCTCGCTGTCGATCACCTGCTTGTAGGCATCCAGCCCCACAAATCTTTTTTCAGCCGGTATATCGATGTTTTTCTCTGTTTTCAGCTTGTCGGCCAGTGAATCGACCCTGTCCTGAAACACGTCACCCAGCGCAACAATGGTAACACCATTGGCAGCGTTGAGGAAGTTGATGGCTGCCCCTGAACCGCGACCGCCGCAGCCCACCACACCTGCTTTAAGTTCTTTGCCATCGGCAGCCAGGTCTGGCAGTTCCGGAATGTAGTAGGTTCCCGGCTCCTTCAGGGGATTGTTTCCTGATTTCTCGTTTCCGCTACAAGAGGTCAGCAGACCTGCTGAACCTGCACCAATCACACCTACGGCACCTGCTACGGCAGATGTCTTCAGAAAAGACCGTCTGGTCAGATTGTTTTCTTTTTTCATTGCTCAGATTGTTTTAGTCGATAGATTGAATATGTTTTCTTTTGTTTTCTCTAGATAAGATTTGTCTGTCACTGAGAGAGAGGGCTTATCAACCTTCTCTCAAAAGAGGGTTGAATCAGGCTCACAAACGACACGGAAGCCAATACCCTTGATATCGGAGTACCACCAGATACTCTTTGGTTGCTGCGGGTCTGTTCTGAGCCAGTCGTCGTGACGGGTATGGCTGCGCGCAGCACTGCGTACATCGGAGGCATCAGAGGAATATAGCCCTCCACGTACCACCCATTCATCCCCCTCAGTTACCAGGGGGTTGTGGGTTTCACCACTCCTGTTAGCGTAAGCCTGTGGGTCATATTTGTCAGCACAATACTCCATCACGTTCCCCAGCATATTTTTCAAGCCAAAGGGATTGGGAAGCACCGAAGAGGGAGGCTGTGTACGACTGTGGCTGTTCTTGCTGTAAATCACATATGCGCTGATGCTATCTGTTACCGGTTTGAAGACATTACGCATGAAGCCATGATCAGAAAATGCCTTCGGACTGCCCGGGAAGAAATAGGCTGTTTCGGTGCCGCCACGGGCAGCATACTCCCACTCTGCCTCTGTCGGTAGGCGGTATTTCTTTCCGGTCTTTTCAGATAACCACTGGCAGAAGGTTTCCGCTGCGTAGTGAGTCATGGTGATGGCCGGTCGGTCGCCCTGCCCCCATCCCTGATCGGGATAACCAAAGGGGGAGGTGGGTCCGGAGATCGCATCCACCCCCATCGCCTGGATGTTGTTCTGATATACCACCTCGGGGGGTGTACGTCCTTCGCTCATCGTCTCTGCATAAAACGCCCAATACTGGTCCCAGGTGGTCTCCACCTCAGCCATGAAGAAGGGGTCAAGTGACACCTCATGCCGAGGAGATTCATCATCATTGCGGAACGGTTCCTTCTCAGGGCTTCCCATTTTGAAGGTTCCACCCTCAATTGCTCTCATCTGGAAAGAGACTGCGGTTCCGGGTATCTGCTCTCTGTAATCGGTGAAGGCATTCACCGGAGTAGCTTCCTTGTAAAAGAGGCTGCTGTCGACATCATAGGATGCCGACATTCCGGGGATGCCGGTCATCTGACCATGTGCGTAGTCGGGATTGTAGTGTCCGGCATCAAGGTGGCAGCTGATGCATTGCAGGTCAAGCTTTTCAGCATTCTCCTCGTAATAGAGATGTGCAGTCACCGCATCATCCGTCACCCCTTCGGGGAAGAGATTCTGGTGGCATTTCACACAGGATTCATTGGGGATGTACTTCACGGCATGCTCCAGTTCTGACTTGCTATCCCAGTCGAAATCGGTGCTATCCTTGGTGAGGTAGCCCCACAGGTCGCGGGCACCCAGTACCACCTTGGCCGAGTAGTGTTCCCAGGTGTTGTCCTTGGGCGGCAGGTGACAGTCGACACAATTGACCATCACCCCGCTTCCGTTATTGACATGGGTCGACAAGCGCCAGCTCTCCTCGGCATGGGGATGCACATGACACATCATACATGATTCATTTGTGGAGAAATAAACTGACGTCTGGTAAAGGGATGCAATAAAAAGTACCCCAATAAAAAAACCCAAAAACAGTATAAAACCCTTTCTCCTGTAAATTCTCTTTGCAGGTTGTTTGTTCCTTCTTGATCTTCTTGGCATTATTCTACACGATGATATTAAAGCAGCAATGATAGCTGTAATCTATCAGCTATCCCAATTAGCTCATAAAAGTACGAAATTATATGGTAAATAAAAATTGGGTAACAATTAATCACATTTGTTTGAGTAGCGCACGAGCCGTTTCAATGATGGTATCCTTCTCATCGCGCTTGTCGCTATCGAGCATTGAAACAAACAGATCCGGATCCACACCAAACTCAATATGCTCCTTCTCGGCATTGAACATGGGGGATGCAGAGAAGCGTACCGACCAGCCGTTGGGAAGTTCAGAAGAAAAGGGCAGACCACTACCGCCACCTGTTTTATCGCCTATCACGGTTACCAATGGGGCAATCTTCATGATGCTTACAAACTCGTTGGTAGCGCTGTAGCATCCTCTGTTTGTGAGTACAGCGACCGGTTTTTGGTAGCGCACCCTGTTGGAACTCTCCACATACTTGGGATAGAGGGAAGAGAAATCGTTATGCCCGGGGCCAATTTTATGAGAGATATAACCGACGTGGGTCCGTTTGTTAAAAAAACGACTGGCAAGCTTCTCCACGTTGGTGAGGTTTCCCCCACCGTTGTTTCGCACGTCAATGATGATCCCCTTGCAGATAGCCATCCGGTTGAGAATCTCATCCAGGCTTCCATCACTAAGGTCACTTGAAAAGCTGTTGTAATAGAGATAACCCACATTGTCCTCGAGGATTTTGTACCAGATACCGGATGCACGGCTGTAATCTTTCCCGAGATAATGTTTCTGTGTAGCAGGATCAAAATTGGCCGGATAATCTTCCTGCCACTTCCAGTAACGGGTTACATCGTGTGATGCTACCAGGTTGACATGGCCATCCTGCAACTCGGCCAGCATCTCCCCCATCAGCTTGAAGAGGGCATCATTCCCCATATTGGATGTGATGCGCCTGCTATAATCAAGATAAACAGCATCCCAATCAATCTCTTTGTACTCAAAAAAACAGTAATTTCGGTCGAGGATGGTCCACAACGCATCGAAGTTTCCTTTGGGATGATTGTCAAACTGCATGGTAGGATCATCACACCCTGAAAAGAGGAACAGGGTAAGAAGCAATAGCCATCGATGCAGTTTAACAATTTTCATGACCATTTACGATATCTATCCACAAGGGATCTTGCCGATTCTTCTCTCATGACGCCCTCCTTCAAAGGGTGTATTGAGAAAAGTAACCAGTATCTCATATGCCTCCTCCTGATTCACAAACCTACCCGGCAGGGACAGGATATTGGCATCGTTGTGCGCTCTGGCAAAAAAGGCGAGCTCCTTGTTCCAGCATAAGGCCGCACGGATGCCCTGGTGTTTGTTGACTGTCATACTGATCCCGTTGCCGGTGGCACAGATAGTAATACCCGGATAGCACTCCCCATTTTCCACAGCCGTGGCCAGGGGATGTGCGTAGTCGGCATAGTCACTACTTTCTGGGGAATAGGCCCCAAAATCCTTGTAAGGGATCCCCTTTTCCTCGAGGACCCCGATCAGGTATTGCTTCATCTCATAACCTGCATGATCAGAAGCAATACCAATCGGTTTTTCAGCATTTGTGAACAACGACATGATAATTTCTTTATATCGTTACAACAGTTTCTTTACCTGCTCATACACGTTCTCTCCGGTGTATCCAAGTTTCTCATCCAATACTGTATAGGGTGCCGAGTAGCCGAATGAGTTCATGCCCCATACAGCACCGTCAGCACCTACAAGGCCTTCAAGAGTAACCGGCAATCCGGCAGTAAGGCCAAACTTTTTAGATCCTTTTGGCAATACAGACTCTTGATATTCTTTTGATTGTGAACGGAAAAGACCCTCGGAAGGAACAGATACGATACGTACTTTCACTCCATCGGCACGAAGCAGGGCAGCCCCCTCAACCAATGTAGAAACCTCTGATCCGGAGGCAAGCAGGATCACATCGAAGTTCTCCTCATCTTGCACCACATAGGCACCCTTATCGGCCTGCAATGCTGCCTCGTAACGTGACCCCTCAGCCGGCAGATCCTTGATGTTCTGACGTGAAAGTATCAAACCGGTAGGTGTTTCACTGTTCTCCATTGCCATCTTCCAAGCTACGGTGGTCTCATTGCCGTCAGCAGGGCGAAGTACCAGTACGGAATTTTTTCCATGATGGTTCTGCAATTTCTCCAACAACCTGATCTGAGCCTCCTGTTCTACAGGCTGATGAGTGGGACCATCCTCTCCAACACGGAAGGCATCATGTGTCCAGATAAAGATTACCGGAGTCTGCATCAGGGCAGCCACACGTATTGAAGGTTTCATATAATCGGAGAAGACAAAGAAGGTACCACAGGCAGGGATGACACCGCCATGGAGACTCATCCCGATGCAGAGGCAGGACATGGTGAATTCAGATACACCGGCTTGCAGGAATGCACCTGAGAAATCATTGCTGGTCAATGCTTTTGTATGCTTCAGAAAGCCATCGGTCTTGTCAGAATTGGAGAGGTCGGCAGATGCCACGATCATGTTTTCAACCTGTTTAGCCAGCTCCGAGAGTACTGCGGCAGAGGCAGCACGCGTGGCACTGTTGGCCTTCTGAGTGATGGCACTCCAGTCAATAGCAGGCAATTCACGGGAAAACCATTTGCGTTTCTTCTCAGCCAACTCAGGGTTGGCAGTTGTCCACTGTTGCAATTTGGCATTCTTCTCTGCAACAATCACCTTCAATTCTTCTTTTCTTTTCTGATAGAGTTCAGCGACCTCAGGGAAGATGGAGAAAGGACTCTCCGCATCACCACCCAGATTCTTGATTGTCTGTCCGAAATCAGCACCAGCAGCACTGAGGGGCTGACCATGTGTGGAGACCTGACACTCGTAAGAAGTACAGTCGGCAGCAAGTGCCCCTTTACCCATCACTGTATTCCCAATGATCAGTGTCGGTTTTTCTTTCTCAGCTTTTGCTTCAGTGAGAGCCTTGCGGATCTCATCCACATTGTTGCCGTCTATCGAGATCACCCGCCAGTTCCATGCTCTGTACTTGGCGGCAACATCCTCGCTGGTCACCGCATCAGTAGTGGTAGAGAGCTGAATGTTGTTGGAATCATAAAACATAATGAGGTTGCTCAGCCCCAGGTGACCTGCAATTCTGCCAACTCCTTGAGAGATCTCCTCCTGCACCCCTCCATCGGAGATGAAAGTGTAGATGGTATGATCCATCCCTTCACCGAGACGTGCCTGCAAGACACGTGCTGCAATGGCTGCACCAGCAGCATAGGCATGTCCCTGACCAAGAGGACCTGAGGTATTCTCGATACCCCTGTTGATGTCGATCTCGGGGTGTCCTGGTGTAGGACTTCCCCACTGGCGGAAGTTTTTCAGTTCATCCAACGAAAATTTACCACTCAAACAGAGCACCGAATACAACATGGGTGACATATGTCCCGGATCGAGGAAGAATCTGTCTCTCATCTCCCAGCTCGGATTTTCAGGATCATATTCCAAAAATTCAGAAAAAAGGACATTGATATAATCTGCCCCACCCATGGCACCGCCCGGATGTCCGGATTTTGCCTGTTCTACCATCGATGCCGAAAGGATTCGAATGTTATCGGCCGCTTTGTTCATGATTGCATTTTCGTTCATAAAAATATCGGTAATATTATAGTTATTTAATTCGTTAGCATAAAATGAGTCAGCATAGAGATGCCAGGTGTATGGAATGCAAAGATAATGTTTTTTTGAAATCCTCACCCTTAATGAATGATATGTTTACGGTAATTGATGAGACACTTATCCAGATTTTAAGAATATCATTTTGCCAAAAGGAAGTTTGCGCGATTAAATTGCTATTTTTACGGTTTGTAAACTATAAACAATTAAGCTGATTCAATCGAAGTGTCGATTCCTGTTGAACGGGATTGCCGAAAACCAAACCTATATGAGTCTGAGCAAAAACAAGATTAAATACATCCGGTCGCTGAAAGAGAAAAAATTCCGCAGCATGCACAACACATTTGTTGCGGAGGGCATTAAATTGGTCACAGATTTGATGTCAACCTGTCACTGTCAATTTTTGGCAGCACTGCCTGAAGTCCTGCATGCACATCCGGAAATGAAAGCAGATGAAATAGTTGATGCGACTGAAATTGAACTGAGCAAAGCAACCTTTTTACAAACTGCCCCCCAGGTCATCGCAGTATTTTATCAGCCTGAACAGCATTCCGAGCGGCTGCAACTGCGTGGTAAACTGAGTCTGGCACTCGACGGCGTACAGGATCCCGGCAATGTGGGCACAATTCTCCGCATTGCCGATTGGTTCGGCATTGATCAAATCCTCTGTTCTCCCGACACAGCCGATCTCTACAATCCCAAGACCGTGCAGGCTACCATGGGGGCCATTGCACGCGTGAGAGGATTCCAGGGTGAGCTCGCATCCTTGCTCTCAGGGCAAAGCGACTTACCTGTATACGGCACCTTTCTCAATGGCACCAACATCTATGGTGAACCACTTTCCACTGAGGGAGTAATCGTATTGGGCAGTGAAGGGAAAGGCATCAGCAGGGAAACGGAAAAATTGATTAACCGGAGATTGTTGATTCCCAGTTACCCGTTCGGCAGAATCACCTCAGAATCATTAAACGTAGCTGCCGCAGCAGCAGTTGTATGCGCAGAGTTTCGCCGACGTCAGGGATAAAAAAAATCACGTATGTGAATACGTGATTACCTAAAACAAATCTGAAGAGAATAAAAATCTCATAATGAATGAGACTGGGGTGGAAAACGGGGCTCGAACCCGCGACCTTCGGAACCACAATCCGACGCTCTAACCAACTGAGCTACAACCACCATATTGAATTTCCGGATGCAAAGATACAATATTTTTCGCACATTCAATCAAAATTGGAGAAAAAATCAAAAAAAATGAGACTGACAACCATCTCTCCCGATTAATTCGTATATTTGAGGTTGATTCAGATAATTGTAAACTGTCGTGTCACAAAGAATAAAACTATCCATACTGGGGATATCTTTCAGTCAGGTTCAAGCCGGTGCCTACGCACTCGTTTTTTCGGAGGAGCAGGGGATTCGTCGCCTACCCATCGTGATTGGTACGCCCGAAGCACAATCGATCGCCATCGTGATGGAAGGAATCACTCCTCCCAGACCCCTCACACATGATTTGATCTGTTCCATCTGGAAGGAGTTGGGTATTCAGCTAAAGGAAGTGGTAATCTACAAGTTCGAAGAGGGGGCCTTTTTCTCAGAGCTGCTAATCGAGCAGAACGGAACTGAATATCGCATCGACTCTCGTACATCGGATGCTGTTGCCCTTGCCATCCGCACAAATTCTCCCATCTTCACCACAGAGGAGATTATGCGCAACATGGCTGTTGTCTTTGATGAACATAACGAACAAAGTGCAGCAGATCCATTGCAGGAGCCCACTGATAGAAGGGAGGAGGAGTTGACCGTTTTGCGGCTTGATGCCCTTAAAGAGCGGCTCAGGGAGGCAGTGAATGAGGAAAATTATGAACTTGCAACCCGTCTGCGTGACGAGATAAACCGCAGGGAGAATAAATCCTAAAAAAAATGGCCGACAATCTCTTTTTCTGTCCCGAGATCCTGCAAAACCCGATTCTCCCGGAACAGGAATCGCAACACTGTGCGAAAGTGTTGCGCATGCAAGAAGGTGACCTGCTAACCGTCACAGACGGTGAAGGTTCATTTTACGAATGCAGGTTACAACTATCCCATCCGAAAAAAAGCGTGGTGACCATCCTGCGTCAATGGGAAGAACCCCGAAAGCGTTCATTCATGATTCAGATCGCTTTCAGTCCGACAAAACAGATGGAACGCAATGAGTGGTTCGTGGAGAAGGCAACCGAGATTGGTGTTGATCGGTTTACGCCAATCCTTGGCAAATTCTCCGAGCGTAAGGAGATCAAAAGAGAGCGATTGACCAGAATAGCGATTTCAGCAATGAAACAGTCACAACAGACCCGACTACCACTCATCGACGAGATGCGACCCTTTAGTGAGTTGGTTGCACAACCTTTTAACGGTAGAAAGTTCATTGCCCACTGTTATGATCTGCCCAAATCTGCTTTGTCACAATCTTACAGGAAAGGTGAAGATGTACTGATATTGATTGGCCCTGAAGGCGACTTCAGTGAGCAGGAAGTGGCAGAAGCCATCAACAACGGGTTTGAACCTGTGAGCCTTGGAGAGACCCGTCTTCGCACGGAGACAGCCTGCTTGGTTGCCACACATACCATTCATGTATTGAACCATATCCCAACAACATAGATCCCAATGAAAAAAATAGTATTAGTCCTCCCGCTGTTTCTGATGATCATAGCTCTATCCTGCAACAACAGCAACAAAAGTGAAAAACCCAGAATTGCCATCGCTGGTATCGCCATCGAGTCGAGCACTTTCTCACCCGCAGTATCCCACGAGGATGCCTTCAGGGCAAGAGTGGGTGATGAGGTTTTCAGCTATTACCCCTTCATGGCACCCGACTCAGGGATTATCGACAAGGCAATATGGCTCCCCACCCTGCGCGGTCATGCCATGCCGGGGGGTATCGTGACCCGCGAGGCGTACGAATCACTGGTGACTCAAACACTGGAGATGCTGAGTGAAACATTACCCCTGGACGGACTTTTCTTTGATATCCACGGAGCGATGAGCGTGCAGGGACTGGACGACCCTGAAGGTGATTTCATCGTGCGCATCCGTGAGCTGGTGGGCTCAGAGGTGCTGATCTCCACCTCGATGGACCTGCACGGCAGTGTATCTCCGCGACTGGCGCAGCACACGGACCTCATTACTTGTTACCGGCTGGCTCCGCATGAAGATGCCATTGAATCGAAGAAAAGGGCTGTGACAAACCTGCTCGAAAGATTGGAGAGCGGGAAAGGCAAGCCGGCTTACAAAGCCTGGATCCCGGTTCCCATCCTCCTGCCGGGAGAGAAAACGAGCACCCGCATTGAACCGGGTAAAAGCCTCTACGCAAAAATACCGGGCCTGCTGGAAGGAGACAGGGTGATCGATGCCGCCATCTGGATGTCTTACCCCTGGGCTGATGAACCACGCAACCACGGGGTGGTGATGGCTTACGGTGACGATAAAGAGGCAGTAGGTAAAGCAGCAGAGAAGCTGGCCCGTCGTTTCTGGGATGTGAGAAGAGAGTTCGAATTCGTGGCACCCACCACCTACCTGGAGGAAGCACTGGAAAAGGCGCTGGCCAGCGACAAGCAGCCGTTTATCCTCAGTGACATGGGCGACAATCCCACTGCCGGTGGTGCGGGCGATGTAACCTGGACACTGCATGAGCTTTTCAACCACTCGGCCTTACAGAAGAGCGGCAAGACGCTGATTTATGCCTCCATCCCCGGTCCGGACCTTGTGAAGAAAGCAATCGATGCGGGTGTGGGCGGCAGTGTTGACGCCACCGCAGGTGCGGAGGTGGACGACCGATTTGCCCCACCCATCCGCTTGAGGGGAGTCGTTACGGCCATCAAAGAAGATGAGCACAACAGCGAGGTGGTGGTGAAGAGCGGTAACATCTACACCATCGTCACCGAGAAACGAAATGCTTATCACTATGAGAAGCAGTTCGCCGATTTGGGACTCAACCCCAGGGAAACCGATATCCTGGTGGTGAAGATCGGATATCTGGTGCCCGAACTATACGATATGCGAGGCGATTGGATCATGGCGCTCACACCGGGAGGTGTGGATCAGGATCTGCTTCGATTGCCCTATCAGCGGGTACCACGTCCAATCTATCCTCTCGATCCGGACATGGAGGACCCCGACCTGAGTGCACAATTTATCCCGCTGGCGGATAAATGATGCTGATGTGAGGATGTGAGGATGGTTTAATACGGGAATTCAATAATTTGGCCAAGCAGTGGAATATGACCAAAAAGGAACGATATAAAAATGTGATTGGTTGGTTTGAAGCCAACGCCGAATCGGCAGAAACGGAGTTACATTATCAGAACCCCTATCAGTTGCTGGTGGCGGTGATCCTGTCAGCACAATGTACCGACAAGCGGGTGAACCTGATTACCCCTCCCCTTTTCGAAGCATTTCCCACACCTGAGGTGATGGCCGCCTCCACTTCCGATGAGATATTCACCTATATCCGTTCCTGCTCCTATCCCAACAACAAGGCAAATAGTCTGGTGGGAATGGCCAGGAAGCTGGTATCTGATTTCGGTGGGGAGGTACCTGCTGATATTGACCGATTGCTCACCATCCCGGGCGTGGGACGCAAGACGGCCAACGTGATACTGGCTGTGGCTTTCGATAGGCCGGCCATGCCTGTGGACACCCATGTGTTTCGCGTGGCCAACCGTATCGGGCTCACCCGCAATTCAAAAACACCGCTGGAGACGGAGCGGGAGCTGGTAAAACATATCCCCGCCCCACTCCTCTCTAAGGCGCATCATTGGTTGATCCTTCATGGCCGGTATGTCTGTGTGGCACGAAAGCCCAAATGCGAAAGTTGTGGCATAAGGGAGTGGTGCAGCTATTACACAAAGCATAGGATCACAATAATCTGAATTATTGTAACCCATGCAAAACAAAAAGAGGGTGGACCGTTGCCGGCTCCACCCTCACTCTTTGTTCAGGAAAATCTATTCGGCTTTGGGAATCGCTTTGTTCTTATTCAGCACCAGATAGACAATGGGTAGAATACCCACTGTATTGAAAACAGCAAGGCAAATGAACCAGACCAGATGATTGTTCCGGGCTGCTCTCCAAAGTGCGATCAGTTTCATCACCGAGTCGAACAGGGCCAGTATGACGATCAGGATGATCAGCCAGACAGGCAGATTGGATAAGCTTTCCATATGCTTGATCTGTTAAGAATCGATTAGTCTATTACCGAAAATTGATAGATACAGCGGCTGCTGTATTTTTCACCCGGTTTCAGATAGGGAGAGGGCCAATCAGGCTTGTTGGGCGAATCGGGAAATTTCTGCGTCTCCAGACAGACAGCAGCACGTTTCTGATAGGTGATCTCCTTTTTCCCCGTTACAGTTCCATCAAGGAAATTGCCTGAATAGATCTGAATGCCTGGCTCGTTGGTATAAACATCGAGCTTGATACCAGTCACGGGAGACCATACAGAAGCAGCCACCATCGACACGTCACCATTGGTGTTCAAGACCCAGTTATGGTCATAGCCGTCACCATTCTTCAACTGTTCAAAATCATATTGATCAACCTTCTCTCCAATGGCCACCGGTGTTCTGAAATCCATGGGTGTGCCTTCTACTTTCTCGATGGCACCGGTTGTCATAAATGTCTCGTCAACAGGAGTAAACTCATCCGCATGAACCATCAACATATGATCAAGGATGGTCTGACTGGGATCACCACTCAGATTAAAATAAGAGTGGTTGGTAAGGTTCACTACGGTCTCCTTGTCGGTTTCAGCCTCATATACAATATCGACGGCATTGTTGTCGGTAAGCGTCATGGTCACCTTTACATTCAGGTTGCCAGGGAAGTTTTCCTCACCATCTACAGACAGATAAGTAAGCACCACACTTTGACTGTCAGGTTGCAACGCTTTGAAAATCTGCTTCTGGAAACCGTTCGGACCACCATGGAGGGTATGTCCGAAATTATTCTTAGGCAAATCATATTCGACACCATCAATCGTCACTTTCCCATTTGCAATACGGTTTGCGTAGCGTCCGATCGTGGCACCGAAATCATTGTTGACAGCCATGTAATCCTCAATGTTATCGAACCCAAGCACTACATCTTTCATTTGTCCCTCTTTATCAGGAACCATCACAGAAACAATGCGTCCACCGTAATTG
The DNA here is from genome assembly GCA_036733365.1 of Proteiniphilum sp. GTDB lineage: Bacteria > Bacteroidota > Bacteroidia > Bacteroidales > Dysgonomonadaceae > Proteiniphilum. The sequence goes on along the minus strand of DAINAS010000002.1, from coordinate 39,795 downwards.
GTGATTGCAACTTCCATCCCATTAGCGTTTATCAGCAGATACAGGTCTGTTGAATCGCCGTTCACTTCCGACTGAAAATCGGTTTTCTTCAATCCCGATAACGTTGTTTGCTCAGCGGGAGCCTCTTTCTGTTTGTTTGTACATCCAACCACGGCAATCAGCGCCATAAGCCAGATCATTCGATTAAGTTTCATCTGTTTTTCATTAAAATTAGTGTTCAAAATAAGCATCTCAAATAGACTTTATTGTCGCAATCTACCTCAACATAATGTCATTTGGAAAGGTAAAATTACGATTTAAATCAATTCACTCCAAATCTCATCATTTTATCCACAAAAACAGCAACCGCATTCAACGGCTGCTGTTTATAAATTCATTTTAGATGGAGCTCTTGTTACAGTTCCTTATCGAGGGTCTCAATTTTTTTTACGATCATCTGCAATTCAGCCTTGATCTTCTCTACCTTCTGGTTCATGTCATCCACCAGATGATTGCCTTTCTTGGAGGAAACTGATAGAAAACCGATGTTGTTCTCGTAGGTCTGCAGTTCATTTTTCATCCGGTCATACTGACGCATCAGCTTTTCACGCTCACGCAGCAGCTGGCTTTGGGCATTTCCCGAACGACTCATGTCAGCAATATTGGATTTGAAGCTCTCCAACTTGCGTTCCTCTTTGTCGATGTTAAGTCGGTCAAACTGAGCTTCAGTAGCATCGTAGAACTCCCTGTAGACACGATCTTTCATCTTGTAGGGCACATGTCCGATGGCGTACCATTCGTCCATCAGATTATGCAGCAACGACAATGCATCCTCGGCAGAGAGTGTCGGATCGAGCTGGTTGATCTTCTCCACGATTTTTTTCTTGGCATCCAGATTCTTCGATTCTTCTTCGTTCTGTGAAGAGGTATGTATTTTTTTCTGTTCGAAGAAATAGTCACAGGCAGCGATAAATCGTTTCCAAACTGAATCCACATATTTATGCGGCACGATGCCAATATTCTTCCACTCTTTCTGGATCTCAATAAAATCCTGGGTGGTTTTCCTCCAATCCTGGCTCTCTTTCATCGCCTCCGCACGCTCACAAAGTTCCATTTTCTTCCGGAGGTTCTCCTCCATCTCGTTCCGCAATGTTTTATAATAATCATTCTTCGAACGGAAAAAGAAATCACAGGCGGCACGGTAACGTTTGTATATTTTGGTGTTCCATTTGCGTGGTACATACCCAATCTGGCGCCACTGCGTCTGAATCTCCAGTACCTCCTTCACCTTGCTGTTCCAGTCTCTGATTGTTTTAATCTGGCTGTAGTCTATTGCCTCCAGCTTTTCACAGAGCGATGTCTTCAGTTCCAGGTTCTCATCTTCCTTGCCCCTGAGTGCCTCAAAATGGGCCTGATATTTCTTATTGATACTGGTTGAGGCCTCTTTGAATCGATTCCAAACCTCTTCCCTCTCTTTTCTGGAGACCGGTCCAATCTCACGCCACTCCTGGTGAAGATTTTGCAACTGATGGAAGGCAGAAACCACATCAGACTCCTCATTAAGTCTTTCGGCAGCTTCACACAGCTCGGTTTTCGATTCAAGATTCTTCTTGAAATCATATTCCCTGAACTCGTTGTTGATCCGAACCAGATCATAAAAAATCTCCACGTAATGCTGATAAGATTTCCAAAGTTCGTTCACCCTGGCCTGGGGGATCATCTTGATTTCGTTCCACTCCTGCTGCAGTGATTTGAACTCCTGGTAAACCTTGTTGAAATCCTCCTGCCCCTGGTTCTGCGTCAGCTGTTTCACCTGTTCAATGATGGCCAGTTTTCTGGCTACATTCTTTTCTTTCTCGGCCTCTTCCATGGCCGTAATGGCTGATCGCTTCTCTCTGATCTTCTGCAACAACTCCTTCCCTTCAGTGAAGAGCGCAGATTCGTTGGCTACAAAATCGATCTCTTCACCGCCGGCAGAAAGAAATGCTTGTTTTTGGCCCTCAATTTCATTGCGCAGGGTGCGGTAGAATTGATTTTTATACTCATCAATCTCTTTTCTCTGAGGACGTTCTTCATCCAGCAACTCCCGAAGCTTTTGTACAATCTCATCAACGGTTAAAAGGGCACCGGTTGAATCGTCTGATTCAGAATCATCATCCGATTCTTCTTCCTCACTACCGGTCTCATCCGACTCACTAGTATCGCCATCTTCCAAATGGTAATCAATTTTCTCCTGTTCTTTTTCCTTTTGTTCATCAGTCTCTTCCGAGTCAACTGCTGCGTCATCAGACAGAGCTTCGGGAACAGTAGAGTCGACAGTTTCCCCGACCAATTTCTGGTCAGAGTCTTCATTAACTTCCTGCCTTTCCGGGAGAGTATCCGCATCGGTTTCTGCTGTTTGATCCTCTTCCTGAACCTCTTCAGCTTGAGGGGTATCTACCTTAGACTCCTGGACCGGCACATCAGGCTCCGGATGCATCTCTTTGTTTTCAGTTTCGATGGTTAAATTTTTCTCATCAAGATTGTTGTTCGTATTCATCAGTAGTCCCTTCGTTATACCCCAACCATCCGATTGGGATGTTGCTGTTCATTTTTTAGTTTTTTATAACACGATAGTAGTTTTTTACCAACCACTTTTTTTTCAATAACTGCAAATTAACGCATTATTTTTGGGAAAACATCTGTTTTTTTGATTTATTTTTGCAGATAGAACCATGCAACTGTTTAGTTAACGTTCTGTAAACCGGATATGGGGTAGTGCTGAAGGGTTGATTTATGAAGACAAAAAAAAACCCGCCAGTGGTTAACCGGCGGGTATGCTTGTACAACAGCTCATTTTTCTCTGAAAAAGATGTTGATGGGTGTACCTGAGAAGTCCCATATCTCACGCATGCGATTCTCGATGAACCGCTTATAGGGCTCTTTGATCCATTGTGGCAAATTGCAGAAAAAGACAAAGGAAGGTACTTGTGTTTTGGGCAGTTGGGTGATGTATTTCACCTTGATATATTTCCCTTTGATGGCTGGAGGAGGAGTACGTTCAATGATGGGTAACAGCTTTTCATTAAGCTTGCTGGTAGCCACTTTTCTTTTTTTATTCAGATAAACCTCCTTGGCAAGGTCCATCACTTTCAAGATTCGCTGCTTTGTGAGTGCCGAACCAAAGATGATGGGAAAGTCGGTAAATGGTGCCAGTCGCTGGCGGATGGCATTCTCAAAAGTCTTGATCACCATGTTATCTTTGCCTTCCACCAGGTCCCATTTGTTGACAAAGACCACCAGCCCCTTGCGGTTCTTTTGAATCAGTGAAAAGATATTGAGGTCCTGGCTCTCGATGCCGCGGGTTGCATCCAGCATCAGGATACAAACATCCGCATTCTCAATTACACGAATGGAGCGAATAACAGAGAAGTATTCCAGATCTTCGTTCACCTTTCCCCGCTTACGGATACCGGCAGTATCGACGAGATAAAAATCCATGCCGAACTTATTGTAGCGCATGTAAATGGAGTCGCGTGTGGTGCCGGCAATGTCAGTTACAATGCTCCGTTCCTCACCTATCAATGCATTGATGATGGAAGATTTTCCGGCATTGGGACGTCCCACCACTGCAAACCGGGGGACATCATCCAGCACCTCCTCCTCGCCGCTACTGGTGAAAAGTGTGAGAATATGATCCAGCAGATCACCGGTGCCGGAACCGTTGATGGCAGAGACGCTGAATGGATCACCCAAGCCCAGTGTATAAAACTCGGCTGCCTGGTGTCCAAGATCGAAGTTGTCTGATTTGTTGGAGACCACCACTACCGGTTTGCCGGATCGACGTAGCATATGTGCCACACTGGTGTCAAGATCGGTCAACCCATTCATCACATCCACAACGAAAAGAATCACATCTGCCTCATCCATCGCAATGCGCACCTGTTTGTTGATCTCATCCTCCATCACATCGTCGGAGTCGACCACCCATCCACCAGTATCGACCAGTGAAAACTCCTTCCCGTTCCAGTTGACTTTGCCGTACTGACGGTCGCGGGTGGTGCCGGCAGTCTCCGTCACAATAGCCTCACGGCTTTGTGTCAATCGGTTGAAAAGGGTGGATTTTCCCACGTTGGGACGTCCCACAATCGCTACTAAGTTTTGCATAATGTTGTTGATTCGCTGATGAGTTGATTTGAGAATTTGAGGATTTGCTTATTGCTAATCATCTTCAGTCCAGTTTGTATCCGAAGGTTTTTAACAGGTTATCCCGGTTGCGCCAGTCCTTCTCTACCTTTACATAGAGCTGGAGGTAAATCTTCTTCTCGAAGAAACGTTCTATATCTTTGCGGGCCATCGTTCCCAGTTTTTTGAGCGATTCACCCTTGTGACCGATCACAATCCCCTTCTGGGTATCGCGCTCCACCAGGATGATCGCCCTGATCCGGATGATATCCTTCTCTTCCAGAAACTCCTCCACAATGGCCTCAATGGCATAGGGAACCTCTTTCTGGTAAAGCAAAAGCGCCTTCTCCCGGATGATCTCTGCCACGAAGAAACGGGCCGGCTTGTCGGTCAGCGCATCCTTCTCGAAATAGGGAGGTGACTCAGGCAATAGTTCCAGGACTCTTTTCTGAACAAGGTCCACACTGAAGTTGTTCAACGCCGAGATGGGATAGATCTCCGCTTTGGGCAACAGGGTTTGCCATTGCATTACCAATTGCTCCAGCGCCTCCTGCGTTGTCTGGTCAATTTTATTGATCAACAGCAGCAGCGGCAGATCCAACTGCTGTACTTTCGCGAGGAACACATCATTCTTGTCAACCTTCTCCACCACGTCGGTCACGTAGAGCAGTACATCAGCATCCTGCAGGGCCGAAAGCGAGAATGTCAGCATCTGCTCCTGCAGCTTGTAGTTGGGACGCAGCACGCCGGGTGTATCGGAATAGACCACCTGGTACTCCGGTTTGTTCACGATGCCGATGATCCGGTGGCGCGTTGTTTGTGCCTTGGCGGTGATAATCGAGATCTTCTCCCCCACCAGTCGGTTCATCAGGGTCGATTTACCCACGTTGGGATTTCCAACGATGTTGACAAAGCCGGAACGATGCTTCCTCTGTTCCATTGTTACTTTTTATCTGTTTCCTTGTTTCCGTCGTAACCCCATTTCAGGTAGACACTCCCCCAGGAAAAACCGGCGCCAAAGGCGGTGAGGATGATGTTGTCTCCTTTTCGGAGTTTTGGTTCCCACTCCCACAGGCAGACCGGTATCGTACCTGCGCTGGTGTTGCCATAGCGTTCAATGTTCACCATCACCTTGTCAGTCGATATACCGGTACGCTCCACGGTGGCATCTATGATCCGCAGGTTGGCCTGGTGTGGCACCAGCCAATCTACATCATCGGCTGTCAGGTTGTTTCGCTTCATGATGCTTTCCGAAACCTCAGCCATTCGTGACACGGCGTACTTAAAAACCACCTTGCCATCCTGGTAGACCGTATGTTCATTCTTGTCGACCGTCTCATGGCTGGCAGGGTACTTGCTTCCGCCCGCCTTCATGTGCAAAGGTTTGTATCCCACTCCGTCAGAATGCAACTCTGCATCGATGATTCCAAGCTCTTCATCTGTCGGTTCAATCAGCACAGCCGCGGCGGCATCTCCGAAAAGCGGACAGGTAGTACGGTCGTTGTAGTTGGTAATGGCCGACATCTTGTCGCCTGCCAACAGGATAATCTTCTTGTACTTCCCCGTTTTGATCAGTCCGTTGCAGATCTCCAGTCCATACACAAAGCCGGAGCAGGCAACCTCCATATCAAAACAAAAGGCATTTTTAATGTGATTGTTCTCTGCAACGATTGATGCGGCAGACGGGAAGAAGTGATCGGGAGTGGAGGTGGCAAAGATCACCGCATCCACCTCCTGGGGCGCGGTACCTGTTTTGGCAAGCAGATCTGCCACAGCTTTTGTGCCAAGCACCGAGATACCCATCTCTTCACCTTTGAGGATACGCCTCTCCTTGATTCCCACACGCGTCATGATCCACTCATCGGTGGTGTCGACCATGGTTGAAAGTTCCTCGTTGGTGAGTATATAGTCCGGCAGACTGGCCGCGATACCGGTGATTACTGCATTTTGTTGTCTCATCATCGTTCAAATAAGAGTTGAATGAATAAAAAACCCTGAAAACGATCAGGTTGTTTCAGGGTTTTTTCATGTATCGCCAAGAGTACCTTATGCTGTCACCTCTTTTTCAATTGCCAGCTTACCCCTGTAGTAGCCACATTCACCACATACGGTGTGGTAGATGTGCCATGCACCGCAGTTGGGGCATATAGCCATGGTAGGCATTTTCGCATGATCGTGTGCCCTTCTTTTACCTTGTCTTGCAGAAGACTGTCTTCTTTTAGGATGTGCCATTTTATTATTTACTTTTTACTGTTTATATCAATCATTGTCTTCAAAACTGAGCCCTTTCAAGGCATCCCATCGCGGATCGCCTGTTTGTGAATCCTCTTCACTTGCAAGTTCATCGTCATCGGCGATCTCATCATCGGCGTCCTCCTCATCGGTGCTGACAGCCCTGTGCTTGCGCAGTTTTGATGAAACGGCGCGATTGCATTCACCCGCGGGATGAACATGCTTGATGGGGATGCACAGCGCAACAAACTCGTAGAGAAACCATGCGATGTTAATCTCTCCCTCCTCTTCGGGGATGACCACAATCTCATCGCTCTCTTCTGAATACTCCTTACCGAACTTCACAATCAGACGGTTTGTTGTATCCACCTCCTGGTTCATGTCGTCGAGGCAACGTGTGCAGGGCACCTGCACCACTCCTTTCAGTTCAAAATCAAACTCAAAGGTTGATGAGGTTCGCTTCACGGTCACCATCACCTTCACATTTCCTTTCCTTACTTCGTCACCATCAATGGCTTCGAAAAATTTCCGGTCCAGATCATACGCGTAGGTATGGGTTCCGAAGGAAAGGTTTTTCAGGGAAATATTGTACAAACTAAACTTTGCCACGTTTTTTCCTCAAAATAAAGCGGTGCAAAGATAGTAAATATTTCTTTACACCGCTTGTTTTGTCATATTAATTTATCAACGGACAACAGCTTCCCGTACAATGCGCTGCATCTCATCATAGTGTTCTTCGAGGCTCTGCAACAGTTTGAACTGTGCTTTAGTGCGTACCAGATTGTGTTCCGGATAGGCAATCTTGTAATAGGTGTCACCATCCAGGTAGTCGGAGAAGAAGCGAACCGTCTGCATATAAGTGAGCAGCTTGGCTCCGTAGGCCAGATGTTCAATCTCCACCTCTGTCAGGAAGGAGGCTGCTTTCTGCAGGTAACCACGGGCATACCCTTCAAAAATGGGCAGGTTGAGCGACACGTTGTCCAGATCCTGGTCATCCTCCGCACCGTTGTTTGCACCGGTACGGATGAAATCACCAAAATCAGAAAGCACGTACCCCGGCATCACCGTGTCAAGGTCCACCACGCAGAGCACTTCGTCCTGCTGGTCGAAGAGGATGTTGTTTACCTTGGTATCACAATGGTTGGTTCTCTTGGGGAGGCTCCCTTCGCGATGCATCCTTTCTGCCTTACACATCTCTTCTGCCCTTTTCTCGATCTCTTCCACCAGAAGAGACACCTCTTTGAGCCTTCCGGCCCTGTCAGCCTTTACAGACTCACGAAAGGTCTGCAGACGTGATTCCATGTTGTGGAAATTGGGGATGGTCTCGAAGAGAGGCTCTCCCGGCAGGTCGGCCAGCATCTGCTGGAACTCACCAAAGGCCTGTCCGGCGCGATAGGCCAGTTCCGGATTGATCTCATCATAACTTTTACTCTCTGCGATAAAGAGCATCATGCGCCAGTAGTCGCCGTTGCCATCACGGTGAAAGAGCGCTCCTTCTTGCGTGGGAACAAGCGTCAGCACCCTCCGATCCACATCAGTGAGGCCTTTCTCTTCCAGCTTTTTCCGAATGTGCCCGGTTACCCTGGAAATATTCTGTTGCAACTGCTCCACATTCCGGAAGATATGATGATTGATGCGTTGCAACACATACTCACTTTCACCTGCAACCACCTTGTAGGAATCATTGATATGCCCTTTTCCCAGGGGGGTGACCTCCGTCTTGTTTTTCTCTCCCAGGAATGGGATGACAATCTCGTTCAGTTTGTTTATCTCTTTCATTGTATCTGTTTTGGTAATTTTGATCAAGTGACTACTCCAGCTCCAGCGATCCGAAGAACTGTGGAGCATGAAAATCGGGTTTGGGCAGTTCAATAGGATTCCAGCTCTGGTAGTGCGGTTCTGCTGTTTCGTCACCACACTTGTAGAAATTCGCCCGAATCATCTGACCGGAGAGTGACTCCTCCGATGCGAACCCCATGACTTCCTTCGGAATCTCCAGGTAGAGCTGCCAATCGGAGAGCTGCAGGTCACCCTCGTAGCAGTGTTGAATTGAACTGTACCGAAAAACCGTTTTAACCTCTTCGGTAAGCCGTTGAAACGACTCCCTCGACTCCCGATGGGCAGCCAGCAACGCCCCCAGGGCATTGCACTCAAAGTTGCGGTAAGTATCTTCACCCTCACGCTGCATGAAAAATTCCACACAACTATCCTGCCAAACAGGATCAAAGTCGCGGGTGTGCAGCACCCGCAGCTGTTCACCCTCCACGCGGAAACAGAGATAGAGCCTGGCACCATCATGGGCAGCCGTCACGGTAGTAGGCAAAGATTTTGGATAGGCTTCCGGCCAGTTCAGCCGGTCAATCTGAGCCACAGCCCCAGAGCGAAGCAACCGGTCAACACGGGATGTGACAGCTTCAACAGCGGAAAGTTCAATCAGGGGAATATGCAATTTTCTCATTTCCTAAAAAATTTTATCAAAGATATGGTTTTCGGGCCACTCCGACAAATAATATGGGATTCAACTGACGAAAGCAGTAATTCAATTGAAGAAATCACCTAAAAAACAACAAGGAGGTTTCTCCAATTCACAGATTTCTGGAGCGTCTTTCGCAGCTTCTCGGAGCCTCTAACCTTAGAGGCTGTCTCAACATGCAAATGAGATGGTTTTTTTCATCCCACCCACTAAGAATCGCCTTAGTTGGCTTTTTACAGCGTATCAATTCAGTCGTAACTGACTCTAATCTGGTTCGAATCTATTAGAACCATATTAGAACCATATTAGAACGAGATTAGAACGAGATTAGAACGAGATTAGAACGAGATTAGAACCTGTAACGAAGAAAATAGGCTGTCTCTTCATGAAATAGGGCTACTCAAACTGTAACGTATAAACAAAAAAAATATAGGATGAGCCTCCCAAAAACAGGCAAAAAAAAAGAGGCTGTGCTTTTCAGCACAGCCTCGTCTTAATACCAATCAGGATAAATTGCAGTTATGTTTCGCTCAATCTATACTGTTTGCTCTATTGCATACAGGCTACTTTCAGAAATTACTGAGCAGCACTCTCGTGGCTGAAATAGATCCCGTTTGCAAGTTGAGGCACTTCTTTGTAAGTGCTCTTCGTTGCAATCACGGTCAGCATATCTCCAACCTTGATATCCTTGTCTGCCAACAGGTTTTTCCTGAAATCGCCGGTGGCACCCCAACCAGGATAACAGCCATAGAGATAGATCTCGCTGTCGCCATCTTTCAGATACAGATTCCCATAAGATTCATTCGCTATCGAAGTAATTTCACCGGTGACCATGTAGTAATCCTGACTGGAGTCAGGTTTGGTCAGCACCTCGGCGATAGTAGCAACAGTTACCGGGATCACGCTTTCCAGCACGGCACCGGCGACCTGGGGAGAATCTTTGTATGCTGCACGTTTCCCGACAAGTGTGATGATGTCACCCTCTTTCAGACCTAAGTTCTCGAAATCTGCAATGCCATAGACATAGGTTTCGCCGGAGAAATCTCTCAAGTACAAATTGCCATATTTGGTATTGGCGATATCGGTGATCACACCTGTCATGCGATATTGTGTGTTGCCCACTTCAGCGGCAAGAAATTCGGCAATCGTTGCTTTCACGATGGCACCTTTCTGTGTCAGCGTTGTTTCGGTGCTGTAGTTCTTGCCTTCAAAGGTGGTGCGGAAGATGAGGGTGGTTTCACGATCGCCCCCTTCATTGGCAGCGGCATTGAATTTCACCACCGCGTTCGTACCGGCCGATTCGATGGATGAGATGGACAGCCAAGACTTGGCATCTTCCGGAATCTCCACCGATACACCTTCACCCTTGCAGGTGAGGTATGCGGTGAATTCACCCCCTTCAACAGGCAGCAGTTCGTTTTCAACAGAATCCACCTTCACAAGCGATTTGTTGATTTGGATAACCGTTACATCCACCATTTGGGGTGATCCGCTGTAAGTAGATTTCGGTCCTTGTATTGTCACCTCATCTCCCACTTCAAGACCCCAACTCAGGAAGTTTTTCGTGGCACCTTTCGAATCAAGCGTACCGTAGATATAGATTGTACCGGTTTCATCGGTCAAATCCCAGTTCCCATATAAAGTATTGGATATGGCAGTAACCACACCTGACACCAGGAAAGTTTTTCCGTCGGGACCTGATCGTACTTCTGAAACTGAAGCCTCTGATATTACAGCCAGTCCTTGAATCACATTGATGCGTTGCGTTTTGTCACCACTTTTAAGCAGCACTTCTGCAGTGCGGCCATCAATGGCAGATGGGGCTTCAAAGGTAACTTGAGACTCGCCGGCACTGCCTGAAGTGGCAGAGATTGTGAGCCACTCGACCTTGTTCTTATCGGTGGTTACCTTCTCAATTGTCCAGCTATCCTGCGTGGTTACGGTAATGGTTGTAGCACCTCCCTCCACAGGAATAGAGACGTATGAGGAGGAGACCTGAATTTCATCCAGCAGGGTCATCGATGCTTCATCGGCACAGCTTGTCATCAGTGCAAGCATCGCGATGAAGAGAGGGAATAAATATTTTAATTTCATATCGACTTTACGTTTAATTAGTTGAAAATATACTTGACACCAATCGAAGCGTACCAGGTTTGACCCAGTGAGTAGCTTGGCGTGAATGTCTCGGTCTCACCATGGATGGAAGCGGGTGTAGAGAAGGTAGCAACACCTTCAGCATCCACTCCTTCATACTTGAGGATGCGGGCTTCAGAACCAATTTCCGGGTTCAGGTATTTGCCTACACCCCAGCTGGAGTTGAACAGGTTCATCACGTTCTTGATATCCAGGCTAAGCTGCAGTTTGTGTTCGTTGTTGCCAGCGTTGAGCACGAAATCGTGCTTGTAGCTGAAGTCGATGCGATGTACCCAGGGAGAGTAAACGCTGTAGGGTTCTGCATACTTGCCTTGCTGGTTCTTCAAATAGCTGCTGCCATGCACGTAATCCATGAAACGGGCCTGGTCGTCGGGCGTAACAAAGCGGAACTGTCCGTTAGCTACCTCCTCGTCGGTTGGCACGTAGATGGCATCGTAATTGTATTCATCCCCGTTGAGATGGTTCTCAGTCATGTAGGAGTATTTGGCTCCACCGCGCCAGCCTTCATAAATAAAGCTATAGTGATTGCCACTCTTGTCATGGGTAGTCAGTGCAGCCACAAGACGATCGGGTGTGGTGTACTGGGAGTTGTGCAGCTTGATGTGGTTGGGGCCTTCCACTGTGGGCACATAGGTAAATGCAGATTCCGCATTCGAGCCGGGCATACCGGTTACATCCTTGGCCACGGTGTGGGTGTAGGCAGCCATCAGGGTGATGAATTCTGTGGGTTGTGCATTGTAGGTGATGTTGGTCGACCATCCGTAACCGCGACTGGTGTTTTCCAGCACAAATGCCTTCGTTCCGGTACGATAACCGACGGGATAAATCGGTCTGTTGTCTGCACCGTTGAAGCGGGCAAAACCGCCTACCGACGGGATACTCCAGTCAGAAATGGAGACACCGTTGATGGTTTTGTTGAAGATTCCTTCCACCGTTACCGAGGAGGGGAAAGGTGTTGGGAAGGCATAGTCAACCGCGAGCGATGTTTTCCAAACCTGGGGCATCTTGAAGTCCGGATCTACAGCCGCAATTGCTGAAGGAACGGTACCATCTTCGGGAGAAATGGTGGTTGGGTATCCCAAAGAGGCCAGCTTGTCATATAGGGCAGAGATGTTTGCGTTTCCGTTGGCATCTGTTACCAGGCCGCCGGCAAACTCATCCATTGAGAAACCTCTCTTAGCAGCGTTTGCAGCGTTGATTTGCGCCTGATACTGTACCATACCACCGTTGGTAGGCATGTTGGTGAAAAACACCAGCGGCAGGTTTCCGGAGAAGAGACCGGTACCACCACGCAGTTTCAGACTCTTGTCGCCATAAGCATCCCATACAAAACCGACACGGGGAGAGAAGATCACACTTGCAGAAGGCCATTTACCGGTGTCGATATGACGACCGGAATAGTCAATTTCCTGGATTGCCTTGTTGGTCATCAGGTCATTGTTGTTGAAGAACAACCCATCGATGCGAAGACCATAGGAAAGTTTGAATCTTTCGCTAAAGCTCCAGTCATCTTGTGCGTAAACGCCAAGTTTGTTGCTTCTCACGCGAGCGGCAGGATTTGCTTCGCCATCGTAACCATAGGTTAAGTTTACAATTTCAGGGGTTGCTCCGGTCAGGAAGTCATCGAGACTTGAGTAGCGATAGTATCCGGTACCGTTACGCATGTAGGCATTGTCTGCCATCTTGTATTCGTAGGCAATACCTCCCACAATCTTGTGATTCCCCATGTAATAGGTCATCTCATCTTTGATGTTCAGTACGTTGTTGTGCACACCGTTGTTCCAGGTGAACAGCTCATACCCGAGAGACATGTAGGCCTGACCATCTTTCAAGATGTCGATAAAGGGGAATTCTGACGAACTCGATCCGCGGATATCATCGAGCTTTGAAAAGGTTGCCAGGAACTGGTTCGACAGGTTATTTGACAATCGGCTGTTCAAATCGAAAGAGAAGGAATGCACCAGGTTGTCTTGCGAATACATTGAGTTTGCAAAAGACATGGAGGCCTGTGACATTCTGGCTTCAGACATACGAGTACCCCCATCCATAGATGAAGCATTAGGAGAACTCCACCGTAGGTTCTTTGTATAATTGTAACGCAACGCCAGACGATGCTTGTTGGTGATGTTCCAGTCCAAACGGGCAAGCAGTTTGTCATTGCTTTCATCTGCCGGGAAGTTGGTGTAGGATCCGGTTTCGTAGCCATACTCACTCCGCACGAAATCAGAAACCCGCTTCAGGTCGCTTTCAGTGGTGCGGGAGATATAGCTTTCCGGAACAGCCACACCATTGGTCGAAGCTCTCCAACGATTGACAATGGTAGGCGTTTTCGCCATTTCGGCATTCACAAAGAAGAACAATTTATTCTTGATTATGGGACCACCTAAAGTAAAACCGTAGGTAGTGTTGCGGTCTTTCTCTCGTGCTCCTTCGATTTGTTTGTTTCTAACAGCATCACCTCTGAGGTTCTCATTTCTGTGATACACGTACGCGCTGGCCTTGAAGGTATTGGTACCCGATTTGGTAATCGCGTTTACCCCTCCCCCAATGAAGTTGGTTTGACGCACATCGTAAGGGGCAATCACCACTTGCATCTCTTCGATTGCTTCAATAGAGATCGGGTTTCCTCCGCCGGGAAGAGCATCGCTCAAACCGAAGTTATTATTAAAATTGGCGCCATCTACTGTAAAGTTGGCTGTACGGCCATCGGTACCGGCAAAGCTCATACCATCACCACCATAAGGCGAGAGGCGGGTCACATCCATGATGCTGCGACTAACTGTTGGCAGATTTGCAATCTGATCGTTGGTGATGTTGGTCACAGCACCTGTTTTCTCTGTGGAGAACTTGGTGCGAAGGGCCGTCACCACAATCTCATCCAATGAGGTGGCTTCCTCCGAGAGCACCACATTCATCACATAGTTTTCACCAAGGCTCAACGTGATGTTGCTGGTAGTGCTCGTACCATATCCTATGTATGAAATTTCTACGGTATAGGGTCCGCCTACACGCATACCGTTCAGGTTGAAGCGACCCTCCATATTGGTTACCGTACCATAAGTTGTTCCTGAAGGTTGGTGTGTGGCAATCACCGTTGCACCAATCACGGTCCCCTCAGCATCGGTAACCCGTCCACTCATACTGGAGGTGGTTACCTGCGCACTCAATACTGTAGACAGCAGCAATGAAAGAATTACTGCCATAGACCTCAGTTTTTTCACCATAAATTCAAATTTTTAGTTATAAGTTGTGAATGTCTGAAACGAATTTCTGCACAAAAGTAGTACAATTTTTTTTAAATCGTGTTACATTAATGTTACGATTTTCTTTTGGGCCCCAATATCGAGAGAACTGATTTTCATGTACTTAAAATAATCAAAATAACAGAGAGCGGCACAAAAATAAAACAAATTGTAACCAAAGAGAGGTATTAACCAATTTTTCAATAAAAAAAGCGTATAACTTACTCATTTTCATTTTCAGTTATACGCTCAACTTTTAAAGAGTGTAATTGTCTATGTTATCGGGCCAATTACATCATGCCGCCCATACCGCCGCCCATAGGCATCTGCGGTGCTACAGGGTTCTCCTCTTTCTTGTCGGTAATCACACACTCGGTGGTGAGGAACATACCGGCAATGGAGGCTGCATTTTCCAGTGCCACGCGGGTCACCTTGGCAGGATCGATCACCCCTGTTTCATAGAGGTTTTCATATTGGTCGTAACGCGCATTGTAACCATAGTCAGCTTTTCCTTCGCGTACTTTCTGTACCACAACGGCGCCTTCTTTTCCGGCGTTGGCAACGATCTGACGCAACGGCTCCTCAATGGCACGCTTCACGATTTCGATACCGGTGGTCTCGTCTTCGTTCTCACCCTTCATGCCGTCGATGGCATCAATGGCACGAATGTAAGCCACACCTCCACCGGGAACAGTACCTTCCTCAACCGCAGCACGTGTTGCTGAAAGTGCATCCTGCACGCGGTCTTTCTTTTCTTTCATCTCTACTTCTGAGGCGGCTCCCACGTAAAGCACTGCTACCCCGCCTGCCAGCTTGGCAAGACGCTCCTGCAGTTTTTCGCGGTCGTAGTCGGAAGTGGTTTTTTCAATCTGGGCACGAATCTGTCCGATGCGGCTCTCAATTGCCTCTTTTTCACCCACACCGTTTACAATGGTGGTGGTATCCTTGTCGATGGTCACCTTTTCTGCGCTACCAAGCATATCCAGGGTGGCATTCTCAAGGGTGAGTCCCTTCTCTTCTGAAACCACAACACCTCCTGTAAGGATGGCGATGTCTTCAAGCATCTCTTTTCTGCGGTCACCAAAGCCGGGTGCTTTCACGGCAGCGATCTTGAGAGATCCGCGCAGACGGTTCACCACCAGGGTGGTGAGTGCTTCCGAGTCGATATCTTCGGCGATGATCAACAGCGGTTTGCCGGTTTGTACCCCTTTTTCGAGGATGGGCAGCAGATCCTTGATGGCCGAGATCTTCTTGTCGTGGATCAGGATGAGCGGATTTTCAAAGTCCACCTCCATCGCTTCCGTATCGGTCACGAAGTAGGGAGAGATGTAGCCGCGGTCGAACTGCATACCTTCCACCACATCCACATAGGTATCTGTACCCTTCGATTCCTCCACGGTGATCACACCTTCCTTGCTCACCTTCTGCATCGCCTCGGCGATCAGCTTGCCGATGGTCTCGTCACCGTTGGCGGAGATCTTGGCTACGTTTTCGATCTTCTTCAGGTCATCACCCACTTCAACAGCTTGTTCCCGGAGGTTCTCTACCACCTTGGCCACCGCCTTGTCAATGCCACGCTTCAGATCCATGGGATTGGCACCGGCAGTCACATTCTTCAGACCCACACCAATGATTGACTGAGCCAACACCGTAGCGGTTGTGGTACCGT
Source organism: Proteiniphilum sp. (assembly GCA_036733365.1). Classification (GTDB taxonomy): domain Bacteria; phylum Bacteroidota; class Bacteroidia; order Bacteroidales; family Dysgonomonadaceae; genus Proteiniphilum. Next base: position 23,882 of record DAINAS010000002.1, on the reverse strand, counting down.
CACCGGCATCGTCGTTTGTCTTGGAGGCCACCTCTTTCACCAGCTGTGCTCCCATGTTTTGGAAAGCATCTTCGAGTTCCACCTCTTTGGCAACCGTTACACCATCCTTGGTGATCTGGGGTGCACCATATTTCTTGTCGATGATCACGTTGCGACCCTTGGGTCCCAATGTCACCTTCACTGCATCTGCCAGTTCGTCCACACCCTTTTTGAGCAGGTCGCGGGCATCCATATTAAATTTAATCTCTTTTGCCATATTTTCTAAATGTTTTGTTGTTTGATTAAAATTCCGGATTGATCAGGATTGATTCAACTCTCCCAATCATTTTTTATCCTCTCACGATAGAACCGCCAGGATATCTGATTGACGCATGATCAGGTGTTGCACACCATCAATCTCAATTTCAGTACCTGCATACTTACCATAGAGTACTCTGTCGCCTTCTTTCACGACCATCTCTTCGTCTTTAGTACCTTTACCTACGGCAATCACTTCACCTTTGAGGGGTTTTTCTTTTGCGGTATCGGGAATAATAATTCCGCTGACTGTTTTTTCTTCTGCAGCGGCTGGTTTTACCAGCACTCTGTCTGCCAATGGTTTAATGTTCATACTACTAAAATTGATGTTACTATTTAACTTTTTATGGATCAAATTGACATCAGCAGAACTGCGAAATCTGTGCCAAAAATTATTTATGCCACAAAGCAAACAAAAAAAAGGATGCAGATGTAGAAACTGACAAGATGACTGACAAATTTTCAGTCTGCCCGCTTCATCTCCCTTACCCTGTTCTTCACATATTTTTCCAGCCACTGGTCCTGTTCCCACAGCAGATGCAGTACATTTTCCCTGGCAGCATAGCCATGGCTCTCCATCGGAAGGATCACAAGACGTACCGGAGCGCCGAAACTTTTCAGTGCCTGAAAATAGCGTTCACTCTGCATGGTATGGGTGCCTGAATTGTTGTCAGCCTCACCGTGCACGATCAGCATCGGTGTTTTCATCTTTGCGGCATGCATGAAAGGAGACATGGACTGATATACTTCCGGTGCATCCCAGTAGCTACGTTCTTCACTCTGAAAGCCAAATGGTGTCAGTGTTCGGTTGTAGGCTCCGCTGCGCGCAATACCGGCAGCAAACAGATCGGAGTGGGTGAGCAGGTTGGCGGTCATGAAGGCACCGTAGGAGTGTCCGCCCACGGCAACCCGATCAGGGTCAATATATCCCATCGCACTAACCGCATCGATAGCTGCTTTGGCATTCGCCACCAGTTGTTCCACGAAGCTGTCGTTGGGCTCCTCATCACCCTCCCCCACGATGGGGAAAGCGGCATCATCAAGTACCGCATATCCACGGGTTACCCAGTAAATGGGATTGCCGTAAGATAGATAGGTGAAAGTATTGGGATTTGAAGTATTCTGACCTGCACTGCTCTTGTCCTTGTACTCAGTAGGGTAAGCCCACATGATCATGGGAAGCTTCTCTTTCTTTTCTTTGTCGTAATCAGCAGGCAGGTAGAGTGTGCCGGTAAGTGTCACACCATCGGACCTGCGGTAGCTGATCACCTCCTTGTGAATCCCCTCGATGCTCTTGAATGGATTCTCAAAGTCTGTAAGCGGAATCAAATCTTTTTTTCGTTTGATATCCCGAATGTAATAGTTGGGATAATTCAGAGGAGATTCAAGACGGGTGATCACCTCTCCTTTCTTGCTGTCAACAAAAGCTACAAGACTCTCAACCTCTCCTTTGAGGTCAGATTGATAAATCCTTTTCTTCTGAAGCGTATTCAGATTGAGAGCGTCAATGAAGGGAAACTGGCCTTCCGGCGTGAAACCCTCACCAAACAGGTAAGCGTTGCCATCTTCAATCTTAAGGGTGTAGCTGCCCAGCTCATTCCTCTCTGTCTGAAAGGTTCCAGGGTGGCTGTATGCATCCTGATAATCACGGTCGAAGAGGATGTGGGGTTCACGACTGGTGTCGGAAGGGTTGAAGAGATAAGTTTTGCTGTTGCGTGTGTTCCACCATCTGTCTTGTACCACTGCATAGCTTTCGTTGCCCCATATCACCCCTGCGAATCGTTGAATGGTCTTCATCAATGATTGAGCCTTACCGGTAAAAGGGGCCTCCAGCTGAAAGAGTTCATCGCGGAAAGGTTTTTCTACTTCCGGGTCACCATTGTCCAACGCTTCCACCCACGCGAGCGTTGCCGGCTTGTCGCCCCGCCAGTGGATGTTGCGCTTTCCCTGCCAGGTGGCCATGAACCCCACCGGCAGGTTGTCGAGCAGTGGTTGATGGCTGAAGCTCTTCAAGAAACGACCATCGGCATGAAAGAGATCGGTTCTGTTGGGGAAACTGTACCAGGGCACCACATAAGAAAATGGGTGCTCGAGCGTGGTTAAGAGCAGATAGTCCCCGTCGGGTGAGAACTCCTGATCGATGTACATCCCTGCCTCTTTCCAAATGTCAGCATCACCGTTAAGATGTACACGGTACAGTTCAGAGGTGATAAGCCGCTCGAAATTGAGTTCATCGACAGGGTTTTTAAGCAGATCCTGATAGGTTCGGTTTTGTGAGATCTGGCCCTCACTGACCGACACAATCGGCCCTTCCGGCAGTGCTTTCCCTGCATCTATCAGAGATGGGCGATCGGTGGGTAACATCTGCACCAATAGCGACGATCCATCGGGGAACCAACTGTAAGGCATGCCGGCGTTGGCATTCAGGATAGCCTGTGTGATTCTGCGTGCGGTGAGATCGGTGAGATCGATCACCCAAAGTTCGACACCCTGATCGGTGGTGTTGGTGAATGCCAATTTTGTTTCATCGGGAGAGAACGAGAAATAGGCCATGCGTGCATCTGCAGGCAACCCGGTAATTTGGTGCAAATCATTTTCAACCGTTCTTTTGTAACGTATGTTGTTGTAATAGGTGATGGTGCTCGATATGTTGGCATCGGGGTTGATGCGCAGCCCCCCCAATCGCAGTTCCGGCTGTTTGAGTTCAGCCAGCGACTTGAAGCTGTTTCGATAATAGAAAAGCATCTGTTCTTGCCTGCTGTCCATATTAACAGCGGGGGCTCTTTTAACATCTACCAACTCCAGTATCTCCCGGGGAGGCGTTTGAAAAGTGATCTTCTCCTGTGACTGTAACATCGTGGTTGTCATTGTCAATAAAAGTATAAAAAGATAAGTTCGTTTTTTCATTTGATTCCTGTTTAGATTTATAGATTATCAATTTTATGAAAGAGAGTGGCTGTTGCCTGCGCTGTAGGCATCACAACCATATCATTGATGTTCACATGGGCAGGACGGTTGATGACAAACCGGATGCATTCGGCAATATCACCGGCGACGAGGTTTTCAAAACCTTGATATACCTTTTCGGCACGAGCCGCATCCCCATGGAATCGGATCAGTGAGAATTCGGTCTCCACCGCACCGGGGCATACTTGTGTGACACGAATGCCATGAGGAAGAAGGTCAATTCGCAATCCCTTTGTAAGGGCATCAACCGCATGCTTGGTGGCACAATAGACATTCCCGTTGGGGTAAACCTCCTTGCCGGCAATGGATCCGATATTGATGATTTGTCCGCTACCCCTTGCCACCATGCCTGGAGTCACAGCACGGGTAACATAAAGCAACCCTTTCACATTGGTATCAATCATCCGGTTCCAGTCGTCGCTGTCTCCCTCCTGTACGGTATTCATACCGGCAGCCAGACCCGCATTGTTGACCAGGATATCAATCGCCCGCCACTCTTCCGGCAATGATCCCAACGACTGTTTTACTGCCTGCTCATCACTTACATCAAAACAGAGCGGCAAGACACGAACATTTAATTGCTCCAGTTTGTTTTTCAGTAACAGCAGGCGTTCTTCCCTGCGCCCGGTGATGATTAGGGCAGCACCCTCTTCTGCCAGCATTAGGGCAGTGGCTTCACCAATACCGGCAGTTGCGCCGGTGACAAGTGCGATTTTTGACATAACAGCTCAATTTTTTTGATTGAATGATCAAAAATAGCCAAAAAAAAGTTCAGGGAAGGGAATATCTGAAAAAAAGCGTATTTTTACATTCACAAACACAACCCAATATGAAGGAAGATAGTTTTGTTACTGTGAAAACATTCAATTTCCCGGCAGATGCCACCATCGCCCAAACATTCATGGAGATGAGGGGAATTGAAATTTACATGAAGAATATGGTCTCGAACCGGCTGGCATACACCCTGGGGGATATTGAGATGCAGGTAAAGCAATCCGACTATGAAAAAGCCTGCGAGGCGCTGATAGAGGGCGGATTTGCCAAACCGGAAGATTTTCAGTAACTTCCCGTCATAAAACATCTCACATGATTGAACAGACGGAAAAAGAGCGAAACAACCTACGCTACAAGTATATCCTGGTAGGGGCATTGATCCTATTGGGATTGATCATCTTCAAATTCACCCGTCCCTATATGAGCGGTTTCCTGGGGGCTGCTACGCTTTATGTGATTGTCAGTGGCCAACAGCGATTCCTGACACAGAGGTGGCGGTTGCGCAAATCTCTCAGTGCGTTACTGATCATGCTTGAGGTTCTCTTCTTTATCCTGATACCGCTCACAGGATTAACGCTTTTGGTGATTGACACCTTTTCAGGGATCACTTTTGATCCACAGGTGATCCTCGATGATGTGAGCGCATTCATCCTCTCAATGGAAGAACGGCTTGGCTTCAATCTCTTCACACCGGAGAATCTGTCGGGTCTCCCCAAAATCGGCACAAACCTTTTACAGGTTGTAGGGAACAGTGTTTACTCCTTTGCGATCAACATTGTGGTGATCCTCTTCGTCTTGTATTACATGCTCTTCAGCAACGATGAGTTTGAAAAATCGATTCGTGAGATACTCCCCTTCAAGGAGGAAAACAAGCAGATCCTGGGTGAAGAGACCCGTCTCATCATCCAGGCCAACGCCATTGGTATTCCACTGATGGCAATTATCCAGGGCTTTTTCGCCTATATGGGTTATCTTATTTTCGGCGTGGAAAGTGCACTGCTCTATGCCATCCTGACCGCATTCTCTACAATACTTCCACTGGTAGGGACCATGATTGTTTGGGTGCCGATCAGCATCGGCATGCTTCTTGGCGGAGACTACGTGAACGGCATCGGGTTGGCCATCTATGGGCTTATCATCGTTGGTGGTGTGGACAATGTAGCCCGTTTTCTGCTGCAAAAGAAACTGGCAGATATTCATCCGCTGATCACCGTGTTTGGGGTGCTGATCGGGATCCCCATGTTCGGGTTCTGGGGGATCATTTTCGGGCCGCTCCTGCTGTCTCTCTTCATCCTCTTCTTCAACATGTACCGCCACGAGTATGTGAAGGGATCGAAAGCTGAGCCACGTGTCACCACTCGGATGAAGGCCAGGAAAGTATCAATTCCGGGATACAAACCGGTAAAAAGTAAAAAAACGAAGATTGATGTTCCCAAGAATGAATAACCCCGTCCAATCACTGCTCACAATCTTTCTCGTTTTATTTGCTTCGGGTTGTCACTCCGGAAAAAATGGAGAGCGTCAGGAATTGTCGAATAGTTACACGGATCATGTGGAACTTCGACATGCCAAAGGATTTCAAATTGATCGTGCTGATGATCATACACGTCTCACCATTCTCAACCCCTGGTCGAATGATGGCGAACCATACGCGGTCTATTATCTCTACCCTACACTACCGGAGAAACTACCCTCCGACGGTATCTCCATCCAAATACCTGTCAGTTCACTGGTGGTGAACAGCTTTTCCTATTTCGAGTTTCTCTCCCTGCTGGGTGAAACGGATGCCATCAAAGGGGTGACCGACGGGTTCCGGATCTACAACCCTTTGATACTTGAAAAAATTGAACAAGGAGTGATCAGCGACATGGGAGATCCCTTTCAGCCAAACCTTGAAAAAGTGATGACGGTGAAACCTGATGCGGTGATCAACTCTGCATATGCTCAGGTGGACAGTTACAGCGAACGACTCACCAGGGCCGGGATACCTGTCATCTATTCATTGGAATGGATGGAGAATGAGCCACTTGCAAGGGCTGAATGGATCAGGATGATTGCTGCATTTTTCGGCAGGGATCTGCAGGCCGACTCACTCTTTGCTGAAATTGAACAACGGTACCACTTTGCACGTGAGCAAATTCCAACTGATCGAGTACGCCCCTCGTTGCTGGCGGGTGACAATTTTCAGGGCACCTGGTACGTGCCCGGTGGCAAGAGCTTCAATGCAGCCCTCTTTCGTGATGCCGGTCTCCGGTATCGTTACAGCGACAATAGGGAGAGCGGCAGCATCGGGCTCGACATTGAGTCTGTATTGACACAATTCTCAGGTGCCGACTTTTGGTTTGGGTGCGAATCAGACAGCTATGCCGAATTGGCAGAGAAGGATGCCAAATATCTCTTACTGAATGCAGTGAAGAAAAGACAGGTCTTCAACAACCACAATCGCACCACTTTGAACGGGGGAAATGACTATTTTGAAAGTGGGGCGGCCCACCCGGACCTGGTGCTCTCCGACCTGATTCGGGCAGTTTACCCGGAGGCACTGCCCGAATATTCATTCACCTACATCAAACCACTGGAGGAGGAGCCATTCCGTGAATAAACAACCTGCCCTATTCCTGCTCTTGTTGTTGCTGCTTGCAACAGCATTCCTGGCCGATATTTTCAGCGGGAATGCAGACATACCGTTCCTGGAAGCATTGCAGGCATTACGGGGCGGATCAGATGATCTGATTGTGAACGAGATCATCCTCAATTATCGCTTGCCGAAAGCGATCACAGCGGTTATCGCAGGAGCTGCACTCTCCTTGTCGGGATTGTTGATGCAGACATTGTTCCGCAATCCACTTGCTGGCCCCGATGTGCTGGGCGTGAGTGCCGGAGCAGGACTGGGGGTCGCATTGCTCACGATGTTGAGCGGTACGGCGATTTATCCGTTTCTCTCCTCATTGGGCAGCATGTCCACAGTGATTGCCGCCGTAGCAGGTGCTGCAGGTGTGATGCTGTTAATCCTCAGTGTATCGTCACGAATCAAAGACTCTATCACCATCCTGGTGCTAGGGATGATTTTTGGGTATGTGGCCAGTGCTGTGGTGACCATCCTGCAGAGCATCGCTGATCCTGATTCTCTCAAGCTGTTTGTCACCTGGACCTTTGGCAGCTTGGGAGGTGTGACCTGGCAGAAGATGCCCATACTGCTCAGCCTCTTTGTGGCGGGTGTGTTGATCTGCTTCCTCTTGATAAAAGCGCTGAACAGTCTGCTGTTAGGTGAACATTACGCGGTAAGCGGCGGACTGAACATTCGGCGGACACGTCTTTTGATCATCGCCATTGCTTCACTTATCACGGGTACTGTGACTGCTTTCACCGGTCCCATTGCTTTTGTGGGGGTTGTAATCCCACACTTCGCCAGAGCATTCTTCGGCACGGTCAACCACAGGAGCATCCTGCCGGCAACCCTTCTGCTCGGCAGCATCCTGATGCTGCTGTGTGACATCATCTCACAAATCCCCATCACCAACCGCACCCTACCCATCAATGCTGTAACCGCTCTCTTCGGTGCTCCGATGATTGTTTGGGTCGTGTTAAAAAGAAAGAAACTTTAAAGTTACCGCTGTGGGTTGATTGTTCCAAAATTAAACTATGGCACTGTTTTTGCGTTAATACTGACGAACGTTAATTTTCATGGGCTGAAATTTCCCAACGGGAATGATTCAAAAAATAAATTCTATATTTGTAAGAAATATAGTTGGTAAAAGAAGGAACATAAACAATGGATAACAATTTTTCTCAACGGGTCAGAGAGATCATGGCTTATAGCCGCGAGGAAGCAGGAAGGCTCCAGAACAATTACATCGGACCAGAACATCTGATGCTGGCCATCCTGCGTGACAGCGAAGGACTGGCCATCCAGGTGCTCCAGGATTTCGACATCGATCTGGAAATGTTGAAAGCATATATTGACAGGCATATACGTAGCATTCAGGAGCCCTATGATGGCACCAGCGAGGTTGTGATCAATAAAAATACGGAAAAGGCGTTAAAGATGAGCATTCTGGAAGCTCGTCTTACCAAAAGCAAAGAGACCGGCTCTGAACATATCCTGCTGGCCTTGCTGAAAGAAAAGAATACATTGATCAACGAAATACTCACCAAATTTCAGCTGGATTACTCCAGTGCATTTCTCTATGTGAAAAGTATTCTTGAAAACAGGGGTGAAACAGATGAAACCAACCCTCCCATTGGGGGTGCAAACTTCACAGACGATGATGATGATGAGATGAACGACAAATCATCATTCAATCCGGGGAGCGGACAAAGCACCTCATCACAGTCAAAGAGCAATGCTTCCGATACACCCGTTCTGGACAACTTCGGAACCGATATCACACGTGCCGCACTGGAGAACAGACTTGATCCGGTTGTGGGACGAGAAAAGGAGATTGAACGAATTGCACAGATTCTCAGTCGTCGCAAGAAAAACAACCCGGTACTGATTGGTGATCCCGGTGTGGGCAAATCGGCCATCGTGGATGGTCTGGCACTACGAATCACCCAGAAGAAAGTGTCACGTGCACTTTTCGACAAACGGGTAATCGCCCTCGATATGGCATCGATAGTGGCAGGAACCAAGTATCGCGGTCAGTTTGAGGAACGCATCAAAGCAATCCTGAACGAACTGTCGAAGAACCCCAACATCATCCTTTTCATCGACGAGATCCACACCATAGTGGGTGCAGGAGGAGCTGCCGGCTCGCTCGATGCGGCAAACATGCTGAAACCGGCACTGGCTCGCGGGGAGATACAGTGTATCGGGGCCACGACACTCGATGAATACCGTAAGAACATCGAAAAGGATGGAGCACTGGAACGTCGGTTTCAGAAAGTGATTGTAGATCCTACTACCCCCGAGGAGACTCTTCAGATATTGCGTAACATCAAAGAGCGTTATGAAGAACATCACAACGTGCGATATACAGACGAGGCGTTACAGGCCTGTGTGAAGCTCACCGACCGCTATGTATCCGACCGCACCTTCCCCGACAAGGCGATTGATGCACTTGATGAGGCGGGGGCAAGGGTGCACATCTCCAACATCGTGATTCCTGAGACTATCGAACATCTTGAAGGAGAGCTGAAAGAGGTGGAACAGCAGAAGACAGATGCCGTGAAGGCACAGAAATATGAGCTTGCAGCAAGCTACCGTGACAAGCAACGGCAACTGCTGCTGGCACTCGAAGCCGAAGAGGAACGCTGGCAAAAAGAGATCAAGGAGAAACCGGAGCTGGTGGACGAGGAGAAAATTGCAGAAGTAGTGGCGATGATTTCAGGTGTCCCGGTACAACGTATCGCCCAGGCCGAAGGACAACGACTGCTGGAGATGCGGCAAGAATTGAAAGAGAAGGTGATTGGACAGGATGAGGCGGTTGATAAGATTGTGAAGGCCATCCAGCGCAATCGTGTGGGACTGAAAGACCCCAACAAGCCGATTGGCACCTTTATGTTCCTTGGCCCCACAGGTGTGGGGAAGACCCACCTGGCCAAGAAGCTGGCCGAGTTCCTGTTCGACTCTTCCGAGAACCTGATCCGGGTAGACATGAGTGAGTATATGGAGAAATTCAACGTCTCCCGGCTGGTGGGGGCACCTCCCGGATATGTGGGTTATGAGGAAGGGGGCCAGCTCACCGAGAAGGTACGCCGCCGCCCATACTCCGTGGTATTGCTCGATGAGATTGAGAAAGCACATCCCGATGTCTTCAACATCCTTCTTCAAATACTGGATGAGGGGCGTGTCACCGACAGCCTGGGAAGAAGAATTGATTTCAAGAACACCATCCTGATCATGACCTCCAACATCGGCACGAGGCAGTTGAAAGATTTTGGCAGGGGAATCGGTTTTCATACCGGCAAGGACCTGACCGATGCCGAATACTCACGAAACATCATTCAGAAAGCCCTCAACAAGGCCTTCGCACCGGAGTTCCTGAACAGGGTGGACGATATCGTGATGTTCGACCAACTGAGTCGTGAGTCAATCTACCAGATCATTGACCTGGAACTGAAAGGACTCTACAAAAGAATCAGTGACCTTGGTTACAAGGTGGAACTTACCGAACCTGCGAAAGAGTTTATCGCCAACAAGGGTTACGACGTGCAATTCGGTGCCCGTCCTCTCAAAAGAGCAATACAAAAATATATAGAAGATGAGATGGCTGAACAGATTCTCCGTACCGGAGTGAAAGAAGGAGACACCATCAGGGTTGACTTCGATAGTGAAAAGCAGCAAATCATCATGAATTCAACAAACGACAATGAGTGAACAAAAGATGAAAGTGGAAGTATGGACCGACATCATGTGTCCATACTGTTATATAGGGAAGATTCATTATGAAAAAGCGCTGCAGCAGTTTGAACATGCCGATGAAGTGGAACTTGAATTGAAAGCATTTCAGCTCAACCCGGAATTGCCGGGTCTTGGAAAAGGCTTTCCCGTAACGGAATATCTGACCCAAAGAGCTGGTCTCAACGAGGAGAAGATGAATCAAATGTTCGCCGGGGTGAAACAACTTGCAGATGATGCCGATGTGGGATTCAATTTGCCAAATGCAATTGCTGCGAACACGAGTGATGCCCATCGGCTCATCAAGCTGGCAGCAACGAAAGGTATCGAATCAGAAGTGTTGCGACGCATTTCCAGAGCCTATTTTGAGGAAGCAAAAGATTACAGTGACCGGGAGTTGCTGATATCAATCGGCGTGGATGCAGGACTCGAAGAACAGACTATCCGCACGATGCTGGAGAGTGATGATTACCTTTATGAGATCAAACAAGACATCCAGGAAATGGCCAACCTGGGATTTGACACGGTTCCAACCTTCCTGATGGACCGCAGGCAGGCCATCATTGGATCCGAACCTGAGGAACTCTTCCTTAAAGTGCTCAGAAAAGCATACAGTCACTGGAAGAACCGTACCCAAAAAGAGAATGAATTGACGGTGACAATGGGCAAATCCTGTACTGCTGAGGGTGTATGTGAGATTTAAACGAATGAAAATGGAATTCCTACGGATCGACCCGGAAGAACAAGAAAGATGGAACAGTGTATGGAGCCTCTATGAAGAGAGTTTCCCTGTTGCAGAGCGTAGAAAAATGGAAGATCATCTGCTGGCATGTACCGATGAACGGTTCTTTCCGCTGTCAGCTTGGGATGGGGGCAGACTGGCAGGTCTCCTTTTCTTCTGGGAGTGGGAGGGTTATCGTTACCTGGAACATCTTGCTGTGACACCGGAACAACGCGGACAGGGGTACGGATCAGAGATGCTTCGCTACCTGCGTGACAGCGAACAGACCATCATTCTTGAGATTGACCCACTTGTCAATGAGTTATCAGTGCGCAGGCTCCAGTTTTATGAAAGAGCTGGCTTTACACTCACCCCCTATCGTTTTGTGCATCTTCCTTACCGTCTTGAGGCACAGCCTCAGGAACTTCTGATTTTGAGCTATCCGCGGATGATTACAAAAGAGGCACACAATGATTTTCTACAGTTTGTGAATGAGGAGGTGATACGCTACTGTGAACAACCGGTCGAGTAAGAGCACCGGGCAGGAAGATCAGTTCCCCAGCACAGAAGAGATCGCGCGCAGCAATTGCGTGAGCATCAAATTTTCGCGTTTGGACCTGGGGTGCATTGGATAAACAATCACCTCAATGGCATCATCCTCCGACATACTTAGATAACCTCCCAGTCCCCAGGACATCATCCTGGCATCGGTCCTGAACTTCAACACTTTGTTTTTTCGATCTGAAAAGGAAATAATCCATTGCCGATCGATACGTTGCATCACCTCATCGAATGGACAACTGCTTCTGGCCCTGAATTTGAATCGTCCTTTCTTCTGACCCGAGAAGGAGGGAGGAGTAAGTTGTTCTGTTTCCATATAATCCAATCGTCTGAAAAAATAGGCGGTGATAAGAGCGGGAGGAATCACTCCCACCAGAAAAAAAACGAGACCCGCCTGCCAGAAATCAAATTGTACTCTCCAGAAAAGATATACAACCCCCAACACAGCTAGAAAAAAGACCAGAAAAACAGAAACCCAGAAAAGAAAAAGACGGACTGTAAATCGCATATGTATGTCTTGGTATTTGATATTCGAAACATATCGTAAACTTTCAATAAACGACTAAAAAGCCATTCCTACGTTGACAACTTAATGTAGCTGGGGCAACACCAGCTGTTCGGTGATCCGGATGTCACGGAAACCCATCTCCCTCAACAACGAACGGATTGCCGTTTTAGCCTGTCGTGTCGACTCCTCCAGGATTCCCTGCTCGAGCGCATCGTTCACCATCACCTGCTTTTCGCGAATCAAAGCTTCGTTGTAATCAGCAATGCGGATGGGATTGAATGCGTTGTCACTTTCGTTGAATACCTCGATGGAGTTTTCATCAATCACCGTTTCCAGTATGCGCGGTTTTGGGAGCGTTACCAAAATAGTGGTGTCGTTCTCAGGCTTCACTGTAATTCGGTCGAAATCGACACCTGCCTTGATGTAACCATGGTATTTTAGTAAGAAGTATTTATCGGTGAGCGGTACATTCACATTCAGGATCTTCATGAAATCCTTATAGCTGATTACACCGGTGTAATTGTGCTTCACCAGTGCCAGCTCCTGCATATAAGTGATCCTGTTCATCACGGATGAACTGTCATAACCTCTCTCTTTATCACTGTTTACGTTGTTCACCCATAACAAGATGGCCAAGATTACAGTTGTGAGAAAAAAGAAGAGGGATGTGACCGAAATTTTTCCAGGGGTGCGTTCCACAATGTTTAATTGATTATCTAAATGACTCAATAGGCAAATATAATATTTTTTGTGACACATTCACCTCTCAGGCAATAATTAAATTTTAAGTTTTGAACCATTTATTTAAAATCTGTTTTCAGCTAACCACAACTTTGTCTATATTTGCCGTCGGGTCTGATGTCTTCAAGAGATAATTGCTACTCCCAACATACCCATAGAACTAATTCCTCAGATTTCACCCGAATGACTTCACATGCTAACATAGGGGATTTTAATCGGATGTTTAATGCCTATTATTCACCCTTCCTGCGTTTTGCAATTGGCTATGTGAAAGATAAACAGGCCGCTGAAGACTTTGTGTCGGAAGCATTCACGGCATATTGGGAAAAAAAAGACAAGTTGCTGCCCGATACCAATCCCCCGGCATTCATTCTGACAATCGTGAAGAATAAATGCATCAATTATCTACATCATCAGCAAATTGAACAAAGAGTCAGTGCAGAAATGAAAGAGCATGCAGAATGGGTAAAAAAAATCCGTATAAGCACCCTGGAAGCTTGTGATCCGGATATTATCTTCTCCCGGGAGATTGAAGAAATCGTTAAAAGAACACTCGAAAATCTTCCTGTTAAGACAGTGGAAATTTACAATTACAGTCGCAAGATGGGACTTAGCCACAAAGAGATAGCGGAATTGACCAAAATGAGCCAGAAGAGCATTGAATTTCACATCTCCAAGGCACTCCGCCAATTGCGGGATTCTCTTAAAGATTACATCATCATTTTTTTCTTCTTTTTATTTTAACAAAAATATATTTTTTATTAGGGTAGTGCGGCCTCTGTTTGTTATATAGATGGAGGGGCTTTATTATATATATATGGACAAGGAGATATTACAGAAGTTTTTTGCAGGCAATGCAACGTTTGAAGAAGAAAAACGGATCAGGGAGTGGCTCAATCTTTCTGCAACAAACCGCGAACGTTTCATGCAGGAGAGGAAAGCGTATGACCTGCTCCTCCTTGCACCTGCTGTGCAACAGACCAGATACCAAACGAAGTGGTATATCTCACCGTGGATTTCCGGCACAGTGGCAGCTGTAACCATATTGCTGATTATCAGCGGTCTCTTCTGGATGATCCGGCAGGATGCAACATTACAATACAATACCATAATAGTGCCCCCGGGACAACGTATCAACCTAATTCTTTCCGACAACACCAATCTCTGGTTGAACGCCAACACAACCTTCTCCTATCCAACCCGCTTTAACCGGAAGAGCCGCACCGTCTTTCTGAATGGTGAGGCCTATTTCGACGTAAGTCCCAACGAGAAGGTGCCCTTCATCGTTAAGTCAGAACTGGGGGAGGTTCAGGTAACAGGCACTTCTTTCAATGTGGATGCCTATTCTGCCACACAAAGATTTGAAACCAGTCTCTTCGAAGGTGGTGTGGATATCTACCACAATGAGAAAAAGATAGCCTCATTAAAACCAAACGAAACGGCAAGATTGGAAAACAATCAACTGGTTGTAGAAGCGATTACCGATAGAGAGAAATTTCTCTGGCGTGATGGTCTGATTGCTTTTAACCATAAAAGACTGGAGGAGATTCTTTATTCGCTTGAGAAGTATTTCGATGTGGAGATTGAGATTGCAACCACTGCTTTACCACAACACACATACAGTGGTAAGTTCCGGCAATCGGATGGGGTGGATTATGCACTGAGAGTGTTGCAGAAGAGCATCCACTTTGGTTTTGAAAGAGATGATGAGACAGGAAAGATATATATCAATTAATCAGCAAATAAAGAATGGATGCCTATGTGAAAGGAAAACATGATGATGCAAAAAAGATCGGCAAGCGCTGCAACGCTCACCGATCAACCGTTTTTGCCAATACAACCAGGAATTAAATCAGTGTACTAACTCAAACAATTACAAATGTATGAAGAAAAACATAATAAAGGGGTTACTTGTAACCGAAAAAGTACCCGTTAAACACATTTTATTAATCATGCGAACGTCATTTATTCTGTTATTTATAACTGCTTTCAGTAGTATGGCCAGCTCGGGCTACACACAGAATGCCAGGGTAAATATCAACAAGAGGAATGTAGCCATCAAGGAGGTGTTGAATGACATTGAGAAGCAGACCGACTATCTCTTCATCTACAGCAATGAGGTAAACACCAACGAGAAAGTATCGATCAGAGCAAAGAAAAAGGCTACTTCGGATGTGCTCAACTCACTGTTGAAAAGTAGAGATATTGAATATACCACGGAAGGCAATCACATCATCCTCTCAGTTGCTCAGCCCCATACAGCGGCATCAGCAGTGGAGTTGAAGCAGGATGCCCAACAAATAAAACTGATTACGGGCACTGTGCTGGATGTAAATGGGATTCCTGTGATTGGGGCCAATGTGATTGAAATAGGCTCCAACAATGGCACCGTCACAGATGTGGATGGCAAATTTTCCCTACAGGTAGAAGAAAATGCTGAAATCCGTATCAGTTACATCGGTTATTTGGATGAGGTGATAAAAACCGAAGACAAAATATCTTTCCAAATCATAATGAGGGAAGACACACAAGCACTGGACGAACTGGTAGTGATCGGCTATGGCAGCATGACACGAAAAGATGTAACCAGCTCCATCACCACCGTGCAGGCTGAGAAACTGAATGTAGGGGTATTTTCAGATCCCGCTCAACTGCTGCAGGGAAAGGTGCCGGGACTAATCATCACACAGAACAGTAATCCCAATGGTTCACCTTCCATCACACTGCGCGGTGCTTCAACCTTCCGCAGTGGAGCTGCTCAGGAGCCCTACTACGTGATTGACGGGATCCCCGGCATGTCACTCGCACTGGTAGCCCCCGATGATATTGAAAGCATCGACGTGTTACGCGATGCCACGGCCACAGCCATTTACGGATCTAAAGCTGCCAACGGTGTGATAATCATCAACACCAAAAAGGGGCGTGCAGGTCATACCAATATCAATTACAGCGCTTATGTGGCAACGGATGATATTCTGAAGAACTGGGATGTAATGGATGGTGAGCAGCTGCGCCGCTATGCGGGTGAGAACGGAATCACCCTGATCAACGACCTGGGTGCCAGCACTGACTGGCAAAAAGAGGTCCAGCGCAGAGGTTTTAGCCACAACCACAATGTCTCCATCAGTGGTGGCTCGGAAAAGGTCTCATATAACTCCAGCATCAACTACATGGAGCGGGAGGGAGTGATCAAGGGAACAGAGATGGATCGTCTCATAGGGCGTGCATTTCTGGAAGCAAAGGCCATGAACGACCGGCTCACCCTGTCTTTTAATGTGAATACCAGTATTACGAACCGCAGCAGTGTGCCCTTCGATATCCAGGGTCAGAGCGTGCTGGATGCAATGAGTTATTACTCTCCGCTTGTGCCGGTAAGGAATGAGGATGGAACCTGGTACGAAAACAGTGGCTTATCACAGAACTACAATCCGGTGGCACTTATCAATGAGAATATTTACGATACTGAGAACAAACAGATACAGGGAAATGCCAAGGCATCACTGAAGATTACAGATGGATTACTTTTCAATACGAACCTGGCTTATCAGAATGAGCAATACCTCTTCAGCAATTATAACACCACGAAATCGCTGGTGGCCATTGGCATGAGCGGCAAGGCCGATCGATCTACGGTGAACAACAACAAAAAGGTCCTGGAAAGTTATTTCAACTATGACCGCACCTTCAATGATGCGCACAAGCTGGCTCTGATGGCCGGTTACTCCTGGGAGGAGAGCAATGACAACGACGGCTTCAAGCTGACCACCTACAACTTCTACAACGATGTGCTTACCTATCACAACCTGGGGATGGGGAACACGGTCGACATCAATGGTCTCGGATTGGGTGACGGCAGATACATGCTCTCCACCCTGCGCATGATCTCCTTCTACGGACGCGCCAACTACTCGTTCAACAGCAAGTATATGTTCCAGGCAACCGTGCGCCGTGACGGTTCCTCAGCTTTCGGTGAGAACAACCGCTGGGCTACCTTCCCTTCAGCCTCCATGGCCTGGCGTCTGTCGGAAGAGAATTTCATCAAGAACATGAATCTGTTCGACGATCTGAAACTGCGCGTGGGTTACGGTGTGAGCGGTAACTCACTGGGTTTTGACGTCTTCACCGCTACACAGGTATACGGAGCCACCGGATGGTTTGAACATGTGACTCCTTCGGGTGAAACGGAACTGGTTCACACCCTCGGGCCTACCCGCAATGCCAACCCTGACCTGAAATGGGAACGTACCGGTATGTTCAACGTAGGGCTCGATTTCTCCTTTTTCAATAACCGGCTGAACGGTACCGTAGAGTATTACGATAAACGCACCAAGGATTTGATAGCCGATTACCAGGTGTCAACCACACGATACCCCTACAACTGGCTCACAGCCAACGTGGGCAAGGTAAGCAACAAGGGAGTGGAACTAAGTATCAATGCTGTCCCCGTGCAAAGAGGACATTTCACCTGGGAGACATCATTCAATCTCTCTCACAACAAGAACAGGGTGGAGAGACTCTCCAATGACACCTACTCTGTCGACTATTTCGATCGTGCCAACCTCGACGCTGCCGGATTCGCATCGGCAACACAACAGCGGGTGATGGAGGGTTATCCCATCGGTCAGTTCTATACCTGGCAATGGGCCGGATACAACGAAGGCGTATCACACTTCTATGTGTATGGTGAAAGTAACCTGAAAGATATTTACGGTGATGATTTTGCCGCAAAAGTCAGCAAACAGGCCGACGGACGCTACAAAGACAACCAGACAGGTGAACTAGTAACCACAGCTAAACCACTCTATGATGACCGTACGGCAACCGGGTCGGCACAGCCTCTTCTAACGCTGGGCTGGAACAACACCATCAACTATGGCAAATGGAGCTTGACCGGTTTCTTCCAGGGTGTCTTCGGGAACAAGATCATGAACGGCACACGGGCCTATCTGAGCAACTATGCCAGCGTGGGCAACGGCAAGAATGTACTGGCTTCGATGTTCGACGATAACCTGGCCACCGACTATAACTCACACGCTCCCTCCGACCGTTACCTGGAAAGAGGTGATTACCTGCGACTCTCTGCTTTGACACTGGGTTACAACTTCGGATCCATCAACGACTACATCAGGGGTCTGCGTCTCTTTGCCACCTGCAACAACCTGCTGACCATCACCGGCTACAAGGGTGTTGATCCGGAGATGAGCCTCGGTGGCATGGAACCGGGTATCGACAATCGTCAGACCTACCCCCGTACCCGCACCTTCATGCTGGGTGTAAATGTCAATTTCTAAAAAACGTATCAATATGAAGAACAAACATATAAAATATCTTTTACCGGCTTTGCTGCTCGCTGTGGTTGCAGGCTGTACCGACCTGGAAGTGGATATCAAGTCACAATACACCACTTTCCCCGATTCCGAGATTGCTGCAGAGGCAAAGACTGCCGATGTCTATTTTGCCATGCGGGGCCCCTTGTCTCGTAGTTACCATCATGCACAGACACTCTCCTCCGATGAGGCCATGGGTGTCTCCCTGAGTGGCGACTATTACGATAACGGTGCTTACGCCCATATGTCACTCCACTCCTGGACACCCGATGATGGTGTCATCGGCTACTTTGAAGACTTGACCAGTGGCATCACAAAATGCAACAAGGCAATCGTTGAACTGGGCGGTGAGGAAGCCCCCGTAACAGCTGCTGTTCGTGCCGTGCGTGCTTACTATTTGTGGGTACTGATGGACAGTTATGGTGATGTGCCCATCCTGAACCGGCTTCTTGAAGAGGATGAAGCGATAGAACGTTCATCCCGCGCCGAGGTGGCCAGGTATATTGAATCGGAACTGCTGGCGGTACTCGATCACCTCTCCACCAATGTGGATCCCTCCACTTATGGAAAGCCAACACGCTATATGGCTGAAGCACTGCTGGCTAAGCTTTACCTAAACTGGGCTGTATACACAGCATCCGATGTGGCATACTACATCCCCAGCATGAACAATGAGAAACTGAACGAGGTGGTGGCCATGTGCGACGACATCATCGCATCCGGAAAATTCGATCTGAGTGATCCCTATCTCTCCAAGTTTTATCCCGAGAATGGACCCCACATCAAGGATTTTATCTATGCGATGCCCTATGACCGTCAATCACAGCAGGGCATGACCTATGCTCGTTTCTGGACACACCGAACGGGTAACAAAGTGTTCTATGGTGTAGATCTGCCCAATAGCGTAGGAGGTAACTTCGCTTATAATCCCGAGTTTACGGATAAGTTCTCTCTCGTTGGTGACGACCGCAATGAGGTGATCCTCAGAGGTCCGCTCTATGTGCGCGATCCGGTTACATACAAGGCCACCTCTACACCCTGGATGGTGAATGGTGAACATGTGACCCTCACACGGGAAATTGAGTTGCTGGATTATGCAACCCTCGATGTGGGTAATGACCTGAAAGGACGCTCACAGGGCTACCGCTCCATCAAGTTCTATATGGACCTGAAGACCACCAAGGCACAAAGTCGCAGTCAGAGCAACGATGTACCCATCTTCCGCTATGCGGACGTGCTCCTGATGAAAGCAGAGGCAATCCTGCGGGGAGCAGCCGCCACAAAAGGAGATACACCTGCCTCACTGATGAATCAGATCCGTTCTTATGTGAATGCCCCTCAACTGACGGGTTCACCCACACTGGAAGACCTGCTGGATGAACGTGCCCGTGAGTTCGTAGACGAGAGCTGGCGGCGCAACGACCTGATCCGGTTCGGCAAGTTTGAAGATGACTGGGGCTTTAAGCATGTGGTCAACCCGAATGCAAAGACACAGAAGTTCCGCCGTATCTTCCCGATACCCAACTATGTGTTGAACACCAACACCAACTGGTCACAAAACAACGGATATTAACTATGTGAGAGGAGAGTAAATATCTCCCATTCTCAACGCATTGATAAGAACTCTGGTTCAAAGTGGCAGTTGCATGTGCAGAAATGATGCTCATCCAACTGCCACTTTCAATAATTTTTATTATCTTCATCCTGATTACTGAAACTCAACGATGAACAAGCTAATCTTCCCTTTGCTGATGAGCATGCTGTTAACAGCCTGCGGACAGGTACCGGATGCGTCGAGGATCCATCTCATAGACACACGGGTGGGTACCGCAGTCAGCATCACCAAAACAGCCAACCTCTTTGGTAAGAACAGCGAAGAGTTTGGTCAGACAGTGCCGGCAGTCCTGGAACCCAATGGGATGAACTTCTGGACAGCCCAGACCAGGGAGAGCGAAGAAAAATGCATCGCCCCTTATTACTACCAGGATACACTCTTTCAGGGTTTTCGCAACTCACACTGGATCGTGGGTGGTTGCACACAGGATTATGGCTCCATGACACTGATGCCTTTATCTGGCAAGCTGCGTACCACCCCTCAATCACGCGCTACCCTTTTTTCACACGATCAAGAGAAAGCCACACCCGCTTATTATTCTCTTTTGCTCCCTGAAGAAAAGATCCATGCGGAAATGACCGCACGTTCCCGTTCCGCCATCTTTCGTTTCACCTACCTCGAAGAAGGTGAAGGCTGGCTAGTGGTCAACCCCAACAGTGACGAAGGAGAAGGTTATGTCGCCATCGACACGCTAAACCATTGCATTTACGGTTACAATCCTGTGCATCGCATCTACCAGGGATGGGGTGAACCGGCAGGGTTCAGTGGTCATTTCATCATATCCTACCAAAAGGAGCTGACCGGTTTTGGCACCTTTTCCGGTGACAGTCTCTTCCCCGGGGAAAGTGAGATAGGGAACAAAAAGGAAATTGGAATCTACCTTCGTTTTTCCGTTACAGCTGACGAGGAGGTGTTATTCAAAGCGGCCTCCTCTTTTACAGACCGGGAGGGAGCATACAGGAACTTGCAGGCCGAAATAGCCCACTGGCAGTTTGACCGCACCCTTGAAGAGCTGATCACCATCTGGGAAAAACGGCTTGCAGCCATACAAGTAGAGACCACCGATTCAATTGCGATGCAGCTTTTTTACGGTGCGTTATACCGTGCCTCTTTCCTGCCGCGCACCTTCAACGACATTGATGGTCGCTATCCGTCGTTTGCAACCGGTGAGCCTATTCGTCAGCTGCCACCAGGGGAGACCTATTACGAGGATTACAGCATGTGGGATACTTACCGGGCTCTTCATCCACTGATTAACCTCCTCACACCGTCAAGTGGAGGAGAGATGATGCAGTCACTGGTTCGTAAATATGAAGAGGGAGGATGGCTACCCATCTTCCCCTGTTGGAACAGCTATACATCCGCCATGATCGGCGATCATTCCACTGCAGTTATTGGCGATGCCTATGTGAAGGGGATACGAAATTTCGACATTGAGAAAGCATACGAAGCGATGCGACAGAACGCCTTTGAAATGCCTTCCTCAGAGGAGGAATATAAAAATGGTCTAGGTCGTCGCGCACTCAACTCCTATCTGCAATATGGATACATCCCTCTTGAAGACACTGTCCCGGATGCTTACCACCAGAAGGAGCAAGTATCACGGACATTGGAATATGCATACGATGACTATGTGCTGGCACAGGTTGCGGCATCTCTTAATAAACAGGACGATTTTAGGGCTTTAATGAAACGCGCCACAAACTACCGCAATGTGATTGATACCCGCACAGGATACGCGCAGGGCAGACATGCCGACGGTTCTTTCCTTAAGGAAGAAAACGCTTTTCAATTCACCAGCTTCATCACCGAGGGAGCACCCTGCCACTACACATGGTATGTACCGCATGACCCTTACGGATTAATGGAACAGATGGGTGGCAGAGAGAATTATGTAGCTAAACTGGACTCTATGTTCAGCGAGCACCGTTACTGGCATGGGAATGAGCCCTGCCATCAGGTGGGCTTCATGTATAACTATGCCGGTCAACCCTGGAAAACACAACGGACTGTGCGGCATATTCTTGAGACAGAGTATATACAAGCTCCAGGGGGGCTCTCAGGCAATGATGATTCTGGCCAGATGTCGGCATGGCACATATTTGCTGCGATGGGGTTCTATCCTGTGTGTCCCGGAACACCATATTATATGATTGCCAGTCCCATCTTTCCAAATGTAACTATCCAACTAGAAAACGGGAATCAATTCAGGATTGTAGCCGAACATGCCTCATCTGATAATATATACATCCAGTCGGCTAAGCTGAATGAAAAACCATACAAATACAACTATATTCATCACGAAGACATCGTGAGAGGGGGCACTCTGCATTTTGTGATGGGACACAAACCCAATCCCTCCTGGGGAAGCAAGCTTGAAGATCTGATGCCCGGTTTATTTTAAAGCTATAACAATGGAAACAAGAAGAAGATTTATCAAGAAAGCAGCCATGGGAGCTGCCGGATTAACCCTCGGCAGTAACCTTCACATGTCAGCCAGAAGTTATGCCAATATTATAGGCGCAAACGACAGGGTGAGGGTCGGAGTTCTGGGATTCTCCAACCGATTCAGGAACTCATTGGGAAAAGCATTCCTGAGGTATGCCGAAGAGATGAACTTTGAACTCTTCACAGTCTGTGATATCTGGAACCGTCGAAGGGATGAAGGAGTGGCATGGTACAAGGAACAGACCGGAGGTTCAATTCGTACAGCCCGTAACACCGATGAGCTATGGAGCCAGAAGCCGGACGCCGTCATCATCAGCACTGCCGATTTCCAGCACGCACTGCATACGGCAGAGGCAGTAAGGGCCGGGAGTGATGTCTATGTGGAAAAGCCGTTTGCTGAAACCATGGAGGATGCCAATGTGGCACTGCGCGCGGCACAAGAGACCCGCAAGGTGATTCAGATCGGATCACAGCGTCGCAGCGGACCCAACTATCATGCAGCACACGATTACATCCAATCGGGCAGGTTTGGCAAGATCAACGCCGTGGAAATGACCTGGAATGTGAATCAGCCGGGACGGTGGCGTCTGCCGGAACTCACCAAAGAGATCAGAGAGAATGATACCGATTGGAATCGGTTCCTGATGAACCGACCTTATGAGCAGTGGGATCCACGCAAATATCTGGAATACCGGCTCTTCTGGCCCTACTCCTCCGGCATCCCCGGGCAATGGATGGCTCACCAGATCGATACGGTGCACTGGTTCAGCGGACTTGATTACCCCCGTTCAGTGGTAGCCAATGGCGGCATCTATATGTGGAACGACGGAAGGAGCAACTACGACACCATGACTGCCGTGTTCGATTATGGAGATCAAGACGATCGAGAACCGGGAAACGGTTTTCAGGTCATCTATTCTTCACGGCAGCACAACGCATCGGGAGGCACCAAAGAGTGGTACTTCTCCAACGGGGGCAAGCTGGACCTGGAGAGCAACCTGGTTACCGATGAAGGAGGCCTAACAGAAAGATTTGCTTCTGCCATGGGGATGAAACCTTTTGAACTGGATCGGTTTGAACTGCCACAACTGAAAGCAGAGAGTGGTGCCGACACCGGTGCCGACCCGTTAACCAATGCACACATGAGAAACTGGATGGATTGTGTACGAGAAAAAAACATCAAAACCAATGCTCCCGTTGAGGCCGGTTACAACCATTCTATCGCAGACATCATGGTGACAGCTGCCCTGCGCACCGGTCAGCGGGCTACCTTTGACAAGGAGATGAAGCAGGTGATTGCAGGAGGGAAAGTGTTCACTTATTAGCCGTTGGATAGCTCTTTCTCAATATCTTGTATCGGAAAAAGATTTTTCTGAAGATTAAACAATTATCACAACCGTTATTCTTGGAAAAATTGTTTCCGTGACAGTCTCCTCCCATTTTAGCACAATATCAACCTCTGATATTGTGATTATTCTCAAAAAAACACTACTTTTACAATATATTGAGTTTATAACGGCTAATATAATTAGGGTCTGCTGAATAATAGATATCTATGCTGAAAATCAGCAAATTAAACGATA
>DAINAS010000001.1:103151-219412 GCA_036733365.1 Proteiniphilum sp. | reverse complement strand
GAACTTCTTCCTCGATATCCTGCCTCTCTTCTCCACTGCCATCATCGCACTGGTGGTGATGTTCAACGCGAATCTCTATGTGGGACTGCTGGCCACGGTGATCGTGCCGGCCTACTTCTATGTGAGTCAGCGGCAGGCGTCGAAGCTGAAGGGGTGGCGCACCGAACTACGCGGTCAGCGGGAGCGGAAGAACCACGGGCTGATCAACATCATCGACTCCATCACGGTGATCAAGAGTTTCGTGAGGGAGCAGCTGGAGGGTGAGAAGCAGTACACGGTACAGATGGATATGCTGAACAACCAGCTGCAGACACGGCAGACCAGTTATGTCTATGAGAGCCTGAAAGCATTCATCCAGCAGATAGGGGTGGTGCTGATCATCATCCTCACCGTCTTCCTGGTGCTGGATGGGCAGATGGGCATCGGTGCCATCATGATGCACATCATGCTCTTCCGCAATGTCTCCGCGCCCATCGCTCAGCTGCATCGCATCTACGACGAGGTGAACGACGCACTGATCTATGCAGATGGTTTCTTCGGAGTGTTGCACGATGAGAGGGCACTGGAGACCGGTGGCACCATGAAGGCGGAGAAGGTGAGGGGTGCGTTTCGCGTGGAGGGGGTGGACTTCACCTATCCCAACGGTACGAAGGCACTCCATGAGGTGAGCCTGACGCTGGAACCGGGCAAGACGACCGCGATCGTGGGACTGAGTGGCGCAGGCAAGAGTACGCTGATCAACCTTCTCTGCAAGTTCTACCAACCGGACAGCGGACAGATCACCCTCGACGGGATCGACCTGCAGGACTATGAGAACGGATCACTGCGCAATCAGATTGGACTGGTGCTGCAGAAGAACCATATCTTCAAGGGAAGCATTTATGACAACATCCTCTATGGCAATACCGGAGCCACACGCGAAGAGGTGGTAGCCGCCGCCCGCAGTGCGTTCCTGCATGAGCAGGTGGAACAGTTGCCGGAGGGTTACGATACCGATGCCCAGCAGCTGAGCGGCGGTCAGCAGCAGCGCATCGCCATCGCACGTCTCTTTCTGAAGAACCCACCGGTGATCTTCTTGGATGAGCCTACCGCCAGCCTCGATGCCATCGCCACCGAACACATCAAGCTGAGCCTCGATGCCATCAAGAGGGATCGCACGGTGGTGATCATCTCGCACTCGCTCTCACAGATAGTGGATGCAGATACCATCTATGTGATGAAGGAGGGGCGTATGGTGGAGTGGGGCACACATGCTTCACTCTATGCGAAGCAGGGTGAGTACCGTAAGATCTTCGACGCCTCTGCCCGCAGCCTCAACCTGGAGAAGATGCTCGACACACTGGCTGGTTAGAACGACCAGCGGATGCCGGTGTAAAAATGGCGGGGCATGCCGGGGTAGTAGTAGCGGGGCTCATTGTTGCCGAAGGCCACCGCGTTGACCGTGAGCATGGGTGCGTAACGGCTGTTGGAGAGGTTGTTGATTCCCGCGTAGAGTGCAGCTCTGCCGGCCGTGCGGAGGTGAAGGTGCCGCGTGGCTTTTATCCCCGTGAGCAGGTAGGCGTCGTTCACCACGCTGTTGGCATCGTCTATAAACTGTTTTCCCACTTGCTGCATTTGCAGTTCTAACATCCATGACTTTGTGGGTTGCCACAGCAATGTAACCTGAGCCATCTCTGAAGGGATGCCCGGAAGTTGTTTGCCATTGTAGCTGATACCCTCCTCCTCGAAATCGATGAACTGGTTGTCCGACAGGGTGTAGCTGGCATTGAGCTGCAGGCTGCCCGGAAAGGACCGCTGCCGGAAGAGTTGCTGTTGAAGCATCAGCTCCAACCCGCTGTGGCGTGTCCTGCCGGCGTTGATGCCGGTGAAGATATCCTCCGTGATGCGTTTGGTGACCAGCAGGTTGCGCAGGTCGATCCGGTAGAGTGTGGTCTCCAGTCGTGTGACCCCCTCAAAGAGGTTGAGTCTTATTCCCGTTTCATACTGCATCCCCTGTTCGGGTTGAAGGTCACGGTTGATCTCACCCTCCGGGAGCAGCGTCTCTTCTGGGGAGGGCATTGAGAAACCGTGGCCTGCCGAGGCAAAGAGCGTCAGCCGCGGTGAGGGGGCGTAGTTGATGCCCAGTCGCGGGGAGAAGATCGCCGGGAAGTGGCGGCGTCCACTCTGGTCGCCATTCTCCGGGAAGAGATCGGTGAGTCTGTAACGGATGCTGTTCACCGCACCTCCCAGTGAGATGTTCCATGCCGGTGCGGGGCGCCAGTAGCTCATCGCGAAGAGGTTGAGGTGGCTACGTCGCTCCCGGTTGCGGTTGATCTGCTCCCCCTCCAGATCGAGCTGCCAGCGGTAGCTGTCGCTGATCCACTCCACACCCATCAGGGCGTCGAAGCGCTCTCTGTGATAGGAGAGTCGGTTGCGAATGCCACCGCCGCGTGTGCCATCCTCCAAGTTGTTGAAAGGACGTCGTTCATAGCTGTCGGTACGGTTGCCGAAAAGGGTGAGGCGGTTGCTCCAGTTGTCAGTTAGCCGGTTGGTGAGGGTGATGCCGGCAATCGCACGCCGATACTCCTTGTAACCCTCAACCGCCTTCCAGTTGGCTGCGGCCGATTCAGGGCTGGTCTCAAATAGCGACTTGCCTATCGAGCTGGGTATCTGCGCATTCATGTCTATCAGCAGCAGCGTGTAACTGAGCGACCAGGAGGGCTGCCGCCAACTACCGGATGAAAGGAGCGTGGTGCGGTGCAGGCGGTTGTTCTCGCGGTGACCGTCGGAGCGAAGGTGACTCATCTGACCGCCTATCTGTAGGTTGTTGCGTTGCATATTTCCACCTGCAGCGGCTTTCATCGTGTTGAAGCTGCCATATTGGATCAGGGCGTTGCCGCTCTCTCCTCCGCCCTGCGGGGTGTAGAGGTTGATGTTCCCTCCCAGCCCCGAACCATAGAGGGCGGAGGCGGGACCTTTGATCACCTCCATGCGTGCGATTCCCGTCAGGTCGATATCCTCGGGCGTGGAGATGCCGTCGGAGGAGGTGATGGGTATATCGTTCAGGTAGGCTTTGATGCGGTTGGTGTTGTAGGGTGTGCGGCTGCCCACGCCCCTGATGACGATGCGACTGGTGGCATAGGTGCCGCTGTGCATGTAGATGCCCGGCATGGCATGAAGAGCCTGGGCGAAGCTGTTGCCGTCGCCCCGTTCCATCTCCTCAGTGGTGAGGAGGGAGATGCTGCCGGGGAGCTGATGGTGCCGCGTGTTGAGCTGGTAGGCGTTGACGATCACCTCGTTGAGTCGGATGGTTGAGTCTGTTTTCTGGTAGGTATGTTCCTGCGATAGGGCATTCATCGCAACAACAAGTAATATCAGC
The DNA here is from genome assembly GCA_036733365.1 of Proteiniphilum sp. Lineage (GTDB taxonomy): Bacteria > Bacteroidota > Bacteroidia > Bacteroidales > Dysgonomonadaceae > Proteiniphilum. Next base: position 216,054 of record DAINAS010000001.1, on the reverse strand, counting down.
AATAGGGATCCTTCTCTCCTCATATTTCTATTTGAGCTTGCCCATCGATTTGGCTACCACCACCGACACCATTGAGTCGCCGGTGACATTCACCACGGTGCGCAGCATGTCAAGCGGCCGGTCGATTGCGAATATGAGTGCCAGCCCGATGGCCAGCTTGTCGGCCGGGAAGCCGATCGACTCGAGGACGATCACCAGCATCACCATGCCGGCACCGGGCACCGCGGCAGAGCCGATGGAGGCCAGCAGGGCGGTGAGGATGATGGTGAGTTGGTCGGTGAACTCCAAGGGGAAGTGGAGCGCTTGGGCGATGAAGACCGCTGCCACCGCCTGATAGAGGCTGGTGCCGTCCATATTGATTGTAGCTCCTACTGGAAGAACGAAACTGGAGACCTCGTTGTCGACACCCAGGTGGTCGGTTACCCGTTCCATGGTGACCGGCAGGGTGGCGGCGCTGGAACTGGTGGAGAAGGCGAGCAGTTGTGCCGGGGCCATGCCGCCCAGGAACCAGCGGGGAGAGCGGCCGGTGGTGAGGTAGATGATGAGCAGGTAGAGCGCGATCATTACTGTCAGGCCGATCACCACGGTGAGTCCGTAGAAGAGCAGCTTCTGCAGGATCTCCACGTTTCCGGAGCTGACGATGATCTGCGCCAGTAGGGCGAAGACGGCGTAGGGGGCGATGCACATGATCAGGTCCACCATCTTCAGGACAATCTCGTTGAGCCCGTCAATGAGACGGCTCACCGGTTTGGCTTTCTTAGGTTCTATCAGCAGCATGCAGATGCCGAACAGGATGGAGAAGAGAATCACCTGCAACATCAGTGCGTTGTTGCCAAAGGCGGCGAAGATATTGTCGGGCACCATCTCCACCAGGAAGGAGAGAGGTCCCTGCTGTTGCTGTGTCGCCGTTTCAATGTTGGAGGTGAGGGAGGCATCCTGCGCGTAGGTGCTTGTAAGCTCCTCAATGGTCTCGGGCGACACGCCGCTGCCGGGACGGATCGTGTTGACCATCAGCAAGCCGATGGTAATGGCTGCCACGGTGGTGCCCATGTAGATCAAGATAGTGCGCACGCCGATGTGCCGGAAGCTGGAGATATCCTTCAGGTCGGCGATCCCCTTCACCAGCGAGGTGAAGATGAGGGGGATGGCGATCAGCTTCAGCAGGCGGATAAAGATTGTGCCGAAGGGTGCAATCCAGTCGCCTACAAAGGTCGCTCCCCATGAAAAGCTGGTCATCAGCAGCCCGAAAAGGATACCCGATGTCATACCGATGATGATCTGCCAGTGCAGGGGGAGTCGTTTCATATCATTTCAATTTATTTCATTTAAGAGATTGATCAGCACGGTTGCCTGTGACTGCTCCTTTTCTTTTGCCGCAAAGAGAAGTGTGATGGTACCGTGTACTTTCTCGAGGTGCTGTATCTGGAGGATTAGTTCTTTTTTTTCGTTCAGCTCCATACGGTACTGATTCTTAAACTCGTTCCACCGTTCGGGATTGTGATGGTACCACTTACGCAATTCCGTGGAGGGTGCAATCTCCTTCATCCAGAGATCCACCCTCGCCCTCTCTTTGGTGAAGCCGCGAGGCCACAACCGGTCTATCAGAATTCGGTAACCATCGTTGACATCCGGTGGTTCATAGATACGCTTGATACGGAACATACATCTGACAGTTGGAATTGATTATTTGCCGATGCCAACCCTATTCAGGATGAAGGCGAACTCGAAGGCGGTATCTTTGATTCCGTCGTAACGACCGGTGGCACCGCCATGTCCCGAGTCCATGTTCATGTGCAACAGCAGAATGTTGTCGTCGGTTTTCAGGGAACGCAGCTTGGCGGTCCACTTTGCCGGCTCGTGAAAGAGCACCTGCGAGTCGTTGATGCCCCCGGTGATCAGCATGTTGGGGTACTCCTTCGCCTCCACGTTGTCGTAGGGCGAGTAGGAGAGCATGTAGTTGAATGACTCCTCCTCGTTGGGGTTGCCCCACTCCTCATACTCACCAGTGGTGAGGGGCAGTGTCTCGTCGAGCATGGTGGTCACCACATCCACGAAGGGCACCTGTGCCACGATGGTCTGGTAGAGGTCGGGCCGCATGTTGACCACGGCACCCATCAGCAGACCTCCGGCGCTGCCGCCCATGGCTGCCAGCCTGTCGGGTGAGGTGTAGCCGTCGTTGATCAGCTTCTCACTGCAGGCGATGAAGTCGGTGAAGCTGTTTTTCTTCTTCATCAACTTGCCATCCTCATACCACTGCTCACCCAGGTCGCTGCCGCCACGGATCTGAGCAATGCCGAATACAAAACCGCGGTCGATGAGGCTGTAGAAGCTGGCACTGAAGTAGACATCAGAGCTGCTGCCGTAGCTACCGTAGGAGTAAAGCAGTGCCGGGTTGCTGCCATCCCGCTTCAAACCCTTGCGATAGACGATGGCCATCGGTACCTTCACCCCATCGGGGGCATCTGCCCAGAGGCGTTCCACCACATAGTCGTCAGGATTGAAGCCGGAGGGTATCTCCTGCTCTTTCAATTTCGCTGTCTCACCACTCGTGATGTCATACTCGAAGAGGGTGGTGGGCCGGTTCAGGGAGGTGTAGGAGTAGCGGAAGGTGGTGGCATCATACTCCGGGTTGCCGCTCAGCGTGGCGCTATATACCGGCTCGGGGAAAGAGATGGTGGTAGCCTCCCCACCGGTGAGGGGGGTGATGCTGATCTCGCTCAGCCCGTTGATGCGACGTTCCACCAAAAGATAATCTTTCAGCACATCGATCCCTTCGATGCGGGCATCGTCGCGGTGGGGCATCACTACTTGCCATTGTGTCTTGTCGCTATGTGCATCGAGGGGCACTGAATAAATCATGCCGTTGAGTTTCTCCTTGTCCTTATATCGCACATAGAATTGCTCTTTGTGGGCGTGAACCGAGTACTCCACACCCTGCTCACGGGGGAGGAAGAGTGTGAAGGAATCCTGTGGCCTGTCGGCAGGGATGAACCGCTCCTCGGAGGTGGTGGAGCTGGCGCTGCCGATAAAGATATACTCCTTGGTCTTGCTACCGGAGACGTAGGTGGAGAAACGGGTATCGCTCTCCTCGTAAACCGGTGTGGCTTCCCGCTCGTCGAGTGCACGGCGGTAGATACGGTTGGAACGCAGCGTTTCGTCGATGGTGCTGTAGAAGAGGGTGCTGTTGTCGTTGGCCCAGGCCACCGAGGCGGCACCGATCACGGTGAAGCCGATCTCCTCTCCGCTCGCCAGCTCCCTGATCTTCATCACGAACTCAGCGTAAGAGCCTGTCTCGTTGAAGAGGTAGGCCACCTTGCTGTTGTCGGGACTCACCGAGTAGCCTCCGAAGATGAAGGCTGTCTTCCCCTCGGCCATCGTGTTAAGGTCGAAGAGTATCTCCTCGGGTGCTTCCATCGATCCCTTGCGGCGACAGTAGGTGCGGTACTGTTTTCCCTTCTCGGTGCGACTGTAATAGTAGTAGCCGTCGCTGAAGGATGGGTAACTCTCGTCATCCTCCTTGATGCGGCCCACGACCTCATTGTAAATGGTCTCCTGGAGCTCTTTTGTGGAGGCCATTACCGTGTCGGTGTATCTGTTCTCCGCCTGGAGGTAGTCAATCACTTTGGGATCGTTCTTGTCTTTCAGCCAGAAATAGTTGTCGATGCGCGTCTGTCCAAAGTTGACGAAAGTGTCGGGCCTCACCTCTGCAATGGGAGGTGCGGGAAAGTCAGTTTGTTTCAATGTCTTGATCGGTTTGTTCGTGTCGTTGCACGAGGTGAAGGTAATGAGCAAGGCTGCCAGGGGCAGCCACCAGTTCAGCTGTTTCATATGACCGGCTTTTTAAGTTTCCAAAGAGTGCAAATATACACAATTCAGTCGAAACGGCTATAATGAACATTCTTTTTCTGCCTCTGTTTATAACTAAACAGCAATGTACTTATGCACAAACATCATCACCGGCATAATGATGTGAAGAACATCAAGGTAGCTTTCTTCCTGAACCTCTTGTTCACTATCATCGAGTTTGTAGGGGGGATACTGACAAACAGCATGGCAATCCTCTCCGATGCGGTACATGACATGGGTGACAGCGTCACGCTGGGACTGTCATGGTACTTCCAGAAGCTATCGAAGAAGCCGGGTGACAAAGCCTATACCTACGGCTACAAGCGTTTCTCGCTACTGGGGGCGATTGTCAACTCCCTGATCCTGCTGGTGGGAAGTGTGGTGATCCTGTTCAACGCCGTGCCCCGGCTGTTGCATCCGGAACAACCCGATACAAAGGGAATGCTCCTGCTGGCAGTGCTGGGGGTGATCATCAATGGTGTGGCGATGCTGCGTCTGCGCCGTGGCCGCTCCCTCAATGAGCGTGTGGTATCGCTGCACCTGCTGGAGGATGTGTTGGGCTGGGTGGCAGTGCTCATTGGTGCCCTGGTGATGCATTTCGTGGATGCCCCGGTGATTGATCCGCTGCTTTCGGTGGCGATCACGCTTTTCATCCTGTTCAATGTCTATCGCAACATGCGTCAGAGCTTCCGCATCATCCTGCAGGGGAGTCCCGAGAAACTTAACCTGGCGGCGGCAGCCCAAGCTGTTGCTGCACTGGAGGGTGTGCGCCGGGCGGAACACCTGCACGCCTGGTCGGTCGACGGTGAGTACAACGTGCTCACCATGCATGTAGTTGTCAGCCGTGAGATGTCGATGAGAGAGCAACAACAACTGAAACAGCGTATACGTGCTACACTCAATCAGATGGGGGTACAGCATGCCACCATCGAACTGGAGCTCTTTGAGGATCCGGAGGATTGTAGGTTGTAGTTGTCAGTTCTCAGTTTCAAATCTGAAACTTCGAACCATGAACATCAAATGATAAACTTTATAACCTGCCAACCTGTCAACTTACTTACTTATGAACGTTTATTCGAGGTAGGTGTAACCGTAAAGCCCTGAGCGGTAGTTGGAGAGGAATTCTTTTCCTTCCTCTACTGAGATCCTGCCCTGCTTCACCGAGCTCATCACCCAGGTTTCCACTGTGCGAACCAGCTTCTTGGCGTTGTACTGGGCATATTCCAGCACCTCGGCTACCGACTCGCCGTCGATCACCTGGTCAATCCTGTATCCCGCGTCACTTGCAGAGACATGCACCACGTTGGTATCGCCGAAGAGGTTGTGCAGGTCGCCCAGAATCTCCTGGTATGCACCCACAAGGAAGACACCGATGTAGTAAGGCTCATCCTTCTTAAGGGGGTGCACCGGCAGGTAGGTGTTGCGGAAGCCGTCCTGTGAGGCAAAGTTGGCAATCTTGCCGTCTGAGTCGCAGGTGATGTCCTGCAGCGTGGCAGTCTTGGCAGGCCGTTCATCCAACCGGTGGATGGGAATGATCGGGAAGACCTGATCGATTGCCCACGAGTCGGGAAGTGACTGGAAGAGCGAGAAGTTGCAGAAATATTTGTCGGGGAGGAGGGTCCCCAGCTGACGCAGCTCCTCGGGCGCATGCTTGGCCCGGTTGCTGGTGCTGTTGATCTCACGCGCGATGGAGAAGTAGAGCTGCTCCACCTGTGCCCGTGTCTTCAGGTCGAGCATGCCGAGGCTGAAGAGGTCGAGCGATTCCTCACGGATCTGTTGTGCATCGTGCCATGCTTCCAGCATGCGCGCCTGTGTGAGCGATTCCCAAATATTGTAGAGTTCCTTTACCAATTCATGGTCATCTTCCTGGATGTCCATATCCTCGGCCCACTCGGGGAGGGTGGCTGTCTCCAGCACCTCGAATACCAGTACGGAGTGGTGCGCCGTGAGGGCGCGACCCGACTCGGTGATGATGTTGGGGTGGGGGATCTCATTTTTGTTGGCAGCGTCGACGAAGGTGAAGACCGAGTCGTTCACATACTCCTGAATGGAATAGTTGATGCTGTTCTCGGTGAAGGAGGAGCGGGTGCCGTCATAGTCTACCCCCAGTCCGCCACCGATGTCAACGAACTCAATCTTGAAACCCATGCTGTGCAACTGCACGTAGAACTGTGCCGCCTCACGCAGGGCCGTCTTGATGCGGCGTATCTTGGTGATCTGGCTGCCGATGTGGAAGTGTATCAACCGGAAGCATTCGGTGAGGTTGTTTGCCTTGAGCACCTCCAGCGCTTCCAGCAGCTCGCTGGAGTTGAGGCCGAACTTGCTGCCGTCGCCGCCCGACTCCTCCCACTTGCCGCTGCCACTGCTGGCCAGCTTCACCCGTATGCCGATGTTGGGCTTCACCTTGAGTCGCTTGGCGATGCGGATTGTCAGCTCCAGCTCGTTGAGTTTCTCCACCACGATGAAGACCTGCTTGCCCATCTTCTGTGCCAGCAGGGCCAGCTCGATGTAGCTCTCATCCTTGTAGCCGTTGCAGATGATGAATGAGTTTGTTTCGGTGTTGATGGCGAGCACGGCGTGCAGCTCCGGCTTGGAGCCGGCCTCCAGGCCTATGTTGAAGCGCTTGCCGCTGGAGACGATCTCCTCCACCACCTGACGCATCTGGTTCACCTTGATGGGATAGACGATGTAATGCTGTGCGGCATATTCATACTCCTTTGAGGCGATGGCAAAGCTATTGGAGATCTTCTCTATACGGTTGTCCAGGATCTGTGGAAAACGGAGCAGTACGGGCGACGACACATCACGCAGGTATAGCTCGCGCATCAGCTCGCTGATGTCCACGCTTCCCCCCTCTTTCTTGTGAGGTGTCACCTGTACATGTCCCTTGTCGTTGATGGAGAAGTAACCGTTTCCCCAACCGTTGATGTTGTACAACTCTTCTGAATCTTCAATACGCCATTTTCTCATTTCGGCAAACCTTTTTTTTGATGGATAACTCTTGAACCTACAAAAATAAACATTAATTTGCTCATGTGAGAAGGTGGAGATGAAAATGAGCCGGAATTGTACTTTTTCTGAAGAAAATGGGAGATTATAACTTTTTTTAATGCGGTTGGCGCAACAATTGTGCTGCCTGGAACATCTTATCATATGTGTGAATCGTGAATCCCGTTTAGAAACAACACTAAATATCTAAATCTATGCATCGAAATATCTCTTATCTGCTCTCCGCACTGTTGACCATCCTGTTTTTAGCTTCCTCCTCGTGCGATAAAAATGATAAAGTCCCTGACAGCGGGGAGCTCCCTGATCCTATTGAGATATCGCTCCGTGGCGAAGAGGTGGAGATGCTGCAGGCGGACCAGCAGTTTGCCTTCGATTTTTTCACCCGCCTCTACGACGAGGAGAGGGCCGGCAAGGACCGTAACTTCATGATCTCTCCCCTGAGCCTGAGCATGGCGCTGGCCATGACCCGCAACGGTGCTGCGGGCGAGACGGAGGCTGCCATGACAGAGACGCTGAAGCTGACGCCCTTTGGCGATGAGGAGGCGATCAACAGCTACTACGACAAACTGCGGGAGGCGTTGCTGGCGACCGATCCCTCCACGAAGCTCTCCATCGCCAACTCTATCTGGACCAACAAACATATCACAATCAAGCCTGCGTTCATCTCCACCAACCGTGATTACTTCCATTCCACGGTGGAGGCTGTCGACTTCGGCGACCCTGCTACGGTGGGGCGCATCAACCAATGGGCTTCCGACAACACCCAAGAGCTGATCGACCATGTGCTGGATGAAACCGATCCCCTGGCACTGATGTACCTGCTGAATGCCATTTACTTCAAGGGGATCTGGACTTCCCAGTTCGACAAGAAGATGACCCGAAAAGCGCCCTTCACCTACGAGGATGGACGTGTGAAGCAGGTGGACATGATGCAGCAGAAGGCAGAGTTCAACTATACGGAAAATGAGACGATGCAGATGGTGGAGCTGCCCTACGGCAACCAGGCCTTCAGCATGGTGGTACTGCTTCCCAAGGCCGGTAAGAATCTGGGTGACATCAATCACATGCTGCGCGAGGGTTCCGCCTGGAGCACCCTGAACAGTAGCCTGAGAAGGGCAACGGTGAATCTGAAACTGCCACGCTTCAAGACCGAATACAACATCCGTCTGAACGACCTGCTGACCGATATGGGAATGGGGGTTGCCTTCGCACCCGGTCAGGCAGATTTTTCCCGCATGTCGGATCTGGAGGCTTTCATCTCATTCGTCGATCAGTTCACCTACATCAGCACCGACGAGGAGGGTACCGAGGCGGCAGCAGTCACGGTCGTAGGGGTAGAATTGACCTCTGCCGGGCCATCACGGGAAGTTACCTTTCATGCCAACCATCCCTTCATCTACCTGATCCGGGAACAGTCCACCGGAGCCATCCTCTTTATGGGCGCGGTCAAAAATTTTGATTGAGGGTTCTTATTCATCCATTTTTTTTCGTAAAACTCCTACATTTCCTACATTTCCTACATTTCATTCATCTCGTTCATGCAGTTGAGTGGGATAAAGCAATAGCTCTTTGCTGGTTTTTCGCCCGTTTTTGGAAGCTCATCCTATATTCTAAGTTAATTGCACCCTTATACCCACTCCAATAATTATTGGAGTGGGTATAAGGGTGCAATAAGGGTGCAATAAGGCTAGAGGCTCCCATTACCCTGCCATGTCATGTCATGGAGTTGCACAAAAAGGCGACAAAAATCGGGACAATACAGTACCCGCCGGTCGTCACGACCGGCGGGTACTGTATTATTTGTCTTGCAACAACTGTCATGAAATGAGCCGATTTATCTAATTGAAAAACAGGTGAGTTTGACAAAATGGAAAACTTTTTGTCGTATATAGAAAATTAAAGCACAGAAAATCAAATAGATAAAAAATAAACTGGAAAACTTTCCGCATTGTTGATAAATAAACGTGGAATAATTTTGCAAAGTTGTAATGTTTCTGTAAACTTGCATAACCAAACTGATGCCGTTGACAATTTTGTCCGAATCTGTTGTGAAATTGGGAAAGCATAAACATCATCATATTACAGTATACATTCAAAAATCAACCAGCTGATGAAAAAAAAGAGATACACTTTCGACGAAGCTTACCAGGCCTCGTTGGAGTATTTTAAGGGCGATGAGCTAGCCGCCAAGGTATGGGTGAGCAAGTACGCGCTGAAAGACAGCCAGGGGGAGATCTACGAGAAGACCCCTGCCGACATGCACCGCCGCCTGGCAAGTGAGGTGGCACGCATCGAACAGAAATACGCCAATCCACTGAGTGAGCAGGAGCTGTTCGACCTGTTCGACCGTTTCCAGTATATCATTCCGCAGGGGAGCCCCATGACCGGCATCGGTAACGACTTCCAGGTGGCATCACTCTCCAACTGCTTCGTGATTGGGATGGATGGCAATGCCGACTCCTACGGAGCGATCATCCGTGTGGATGAGGAGCAGGTGCAGCTCATGAAGCGCCGCGGCGGAGTGGGGCATGACCTCTCGCACATCCGCCCCAAGGGATCGCCGGTGAAGAACTCGGCCCTTACCTCTACGGGACTGGTGCCCTTCATGGAGCGCTACTCCAACTCCACCCGCGAAGTGGCGCAGGATGGTCGCCGTGGAGCGCTGATGCTCAGCGTGTCGATCAAACACCCCGATTCGGAGAACTTTATCGATGCCAAGCTGGAGCAAGGCAAGGTGACCGGTGCCAATATTTCGGTGAAGATCGATGATGACTTCATGCAGGCGGCTGCCGAGGGAAAGCCTTATGTGCAGAAGTATCCCATCGATGCCGACAAACCTAAATACGAGAAGACCATTGACGCGAAGGGACTGTGGGACAAGATCATTCACAACGCCTGGCGATCTGCCGAGCCGGGGGTGCTCTTCTGGGACACCATCATCCGCGAGTCGGTACCCGACTGTTATGCCGACCTGGGCTTCAAGACCGTCTCTACCAACCCCTGCGGTGAGATTCCGCTCTGTCCCTACGACAGTTGCCGTCTGCTGGCCATCAACCTCTACTCCTACGTGGTGAATCCCTTCCGTGAAGATGCCCGGTTCGATTTCGAGCTGTTTGGCAAGCATGTGCAGCTGGCACAGCGCATCATGGATGACATCATCGACCTGGAGTCGGAGAAGATCGACAAGATCCTGCAGAAGATCGATTCTGATCCCGAGTCGGAAGAGGTGAAAATGTCAGAACGCAACCTCTGGCTGAAGATAAGGAAAAAGACCCTGCAAGGACGCCGTACCGGCGTGGGCATCACCGCCGAGGGGGATATGCTGGCCGCGTTGGGCATTCGTTACGGCAGCGACGAGGGGAACGATTTCTCGGAGCAGGTACACCGTGCCGTGGCACTCAATGCCTACCGTTCGTCCGTGGAGATGGCCCGTGAACGGGGTGCTTTCGAAATCTTCGAAGCCCGGAGAGAGAAAAACAATCCCTTCATACTTCGCCTGAAAGATGCAGACAATCAGCTGTATGAGGATATGATGAAGTATGGAAGACGCAACATCGCCTGTCTCACCATCGCCCCCACTGGCACCACCAGCCTGATGTCGCAGACCACCTCCGGCATCGAGCCGGTCTTCCTGCCGGTCTACACGCGCCGTCGCAAGGTGAATCCCAGCGACAAGGATGTGAAGATAGATTTCGTGGATGTGAATGGCGACTCCTGGGAGGAGTACACCGTGTTCCACCACAAGTTTGTCACCTGGATGGAAGCAAACGGCTACTCCACCACCAGGCGCTACAGCAAGCAGGAGGTAGATGAGATGGTGGAGAAGTCGCCCTACTACAAGGCCACCTCGAACGATGTGGACTGGCTGCAGAAGGTGAAGATGCAGGGACGCGTGCAGAAGTGGGTGGACCACTCCATCAGCGTCACCATCAATCTCCCTGCCGATGTGTCGGAAGAGCTGGTGGGCGAGCTCTACATGGAAGCCTGGAAGAGCGGCTGCAAGGGATGTACCGTATACCGTGACGGCTCTCGCGCCGGGGTGCTGATCGCGAACGACAAGGAGGAGAAAGAGGAGAAGGGCAAGGAGAAGGATGACGACTGTTACGAGATGCCCCAGATCGTCACCTCGCGTCCCATCGAACTTGAGGCCGATGTGATCAAGTTCCAGAACAACAAGGAGAAGTGGATTGCCTTCATCGGATTGCTCAACGGCAGACCTTACGAGATCTTTACCGGTATCAACGACGAGGATGACGGCATCATGATCCCGAAGAACGTCACCACAGGCAAGATCATCAAGGCGTACGACAACGATGGACGGAAGCATTACGACTTTCAGTTCCAGAACCGGCGGGGTTACAAGGTGACCATCGAGGGGCTCGACGGCAAGTTCAATCCGGAGTTCTGGAACTACGCCAAGCTGATCTCTGGGGTACTGCGTTACGGCATGCCCATCGATCAGGTGATCAAGCTGGTATCGGGTCTAGAGCTGGACAGCGAGACCATCAACACCTGGAAGAATGGTGTGGAAAGGGCACTGAAGAAGTATCTCCCTAGCGAGACCGAGGCCAAGGGGCAGAAGTGCCCCGTTTGCGGACATGAGTCACTGGTCTACGAGGAGGGATGTCTCAAGTGCCGCAACTGCGGTGCCTCCAAGTGCGGGTAATCCCATTTACTAGATGATTAGGAGGGTGATTTCTTTCAAGGAATCACCCTTTTTACTAATTTTGGGCTATGGAGGATAGTTACAAGACCATTGAACATCCGGCAGAGGGGTATCTCACCGAGAAGAAGAGCAAGTTTATCTCGCACATTGTGCCGGTGAAGAGCGCTGAGGAGGTGAAGGAGATCCTGGAGGAGCATCGCAAGAAATATTACGATGCACGCCATGTCTGCTGGGCCTACATGCTGGGATGGGAGCGGGAGGAGTTTCGCTGGAATGACGACGGGGAGCCTTCGGGTACTGCCGGCAAGCCGATTTTAGGGCAGATCAACTCGGCAGAACTGACAGATGTGCTGATTCTGGTAGTGCGTTATTTTGGCGGTACGCTGTTGGGTACCGGGGGGTTGATCAAGGCCTATAAAGAGGCGGCAGCAGATGCCATCGCCCATGCGGAAATAGTTGAGAAGACGGTGGACGACCGGATCGTGATACGGTTTGAATATCCCCTGCTGAACGAGGTGATGCGCGTGCTGAAACAGTATGAAGAGGTGCAATGGAAGCAAGACTTCCGGGAGAGTTGTCGCATGGATCTCTCCATTCGCCGGTCGCTCTCTGCACGGCTAAGTGAGCAGCTCTCCTCGCTGCACGGGGTAACGATAGTGACTGGTGATGAGGGAGATTCCGGCAGCGGGACAACCGGATAAAAGGTGTGGCCTGATCCATCAAAAAGCCTTAATAAACAAGGAAATTCTTAAAAAATGTGTTGTTCCTGTGGCAAAATTACTACTTTTGCACCCGAAATGGGCAACCATTGCACATTGATATTGAAAGAAACAGCATCTGAATGGAAAAAAACCTGGTCATAGTAGAGTCACCCGCCAAAGCAAAAACAATCGAAAAGTTCCTCGGAAAGGATTTTCACGTCATGTCGAGCTACGGACATATCCGTGATCTGAAGAAAAAGGATTTCAGCATCGACATTGAAAACGGCTTCATACCCGTGTACGAGATTCCTGCCGATAAGAAGAAGGTGGTATCAGAGCTCAAGGCGGCAGCGAAGAATGCAGAGACTGTATGGCTCGCTTCCGATGAGGACCGCGAGGGGGAGGCGATCTCATGGCATCTCTTCGATGCATTGGAGCTGAAGGAGGAGAAGACCAAACGGATCGTCTTTCATGAGATCACCAAGAATGCCATTCAGGAAGCGATTCAGCATCCCAGGACGATTGACCAGAACCTGGTGGATGCACAGCAGGCACGGCGAGTGCTGGACCGCATTGTGGGCTTTGAGCTATCGCCGGTGCTCTGGCGTAAGATCAAACCGGCGCTCTCGGCCGGTCGCGTGCAGTCGGTAGCGGTGCGGCTCATCGTGGAGCGGGAGCGTGAGATCCAACAGTTCACCTCTGAAGCTGCCTACAGGATCGTAGCCATCTTTACCAAGGAGGAGGATGGACAGCAGTACCAGATACGTGCCGAGTACAACAAGCGTCTCAAGAGCAAGGAGGAGGCACTGGCCCTGCTGGAGCAGTTGAAAGCGTCAACCTTTACCATCGATGAAGTGGTGACGAAGCCGGCAAAGAAATCACCCGCAGCGCCCTTCACCACCTCCACCCTGCAGCAGGAGGCATCGCGCAAACTGGGATTCTCGGTGGGACAGACCATGATGGTAGCCCAGCGGCTCTATGAAGCGGGTAAGATCACTTACATGCGTACCGACAGCGTCAACCTATCGGGACTGGCCATCGGTACCGCCAAGACGGAGATTCATGATCTTTATGGTGAGAAGTACCACAAGGTACGTCAATATACGACCAAGTCGAAGGGAGCCCAGGAGGCGCACGAGGCGATTCGCCCCACCTACCTGAGCGAGCATGAGGTGTCGGGTACCGCACAGGAGAAAAAGCTCTACGAATTGATCTGGAAGCGTACCATAGCTTCCCAGATGGCTGATGCCGAGCTGGAGCGCACCACGGTCAACATAGGCATCTCACATGCGGAGGGTCGTTTCACGGCCAACGGTGAGGTGATCAAGTTCGACGGTTTCCTGCGTGTATACCTTGAAGGTACCGATGATGAGAACGGTGAGAAGGAGGATGGCATCTTGCCACCGGTAGTGGAGGGTGAACAGCTCGTAATGACGGAGACCACTGCCACTGAGCGTTTCACTCAACGTCCGCCGCGTTATACAGAGGCTGCTCTTGTACGCAAGATGGAGGAGCTGGGCATCGGTCGTCCCTCTACCTATGCACCTACCATCTCCACTATCGTCAACCGTGAGTATGTGGAGAAACGGAGCGTGGAGGGGCAGGAGCGAATCTACAATGTGCTCACCCTCAAAAAGGGGGCCATTAAAGACACGGTGAAGAAGGAGATCACCGGTGCCGACAAGAACAAGCTGGTGCCCACCGACATCGGGATAGTGGTGAACGACTTCCTGGTGGAGTACTTCCCCTCGGTGATCGACTACAACTTCACTGCGAAGGTGGAGAAGGAGTTCGACGAAATTGCCGAAGGAAAGGTGCAGTGGAACGAACAGATCGCTGCCTTCTACAAGCTGTTTCACCCCATCGTGGAGGAGACGGCACAGATGCGTATGGAACACAAGGCGGGAGAACGGGTACTGGGCACAGACCCCAAGACAGGTAAACAGGTCTCGGTGAAGATAGGGCGCTACGGTGCCATGGCTCAGATCGGCACGACCGACGACGAGGAGAAGCCGCAGTTTGCCTCCCTGCAGAAGACACAATCGATCGAGACCATCACCCTGGAGGAGACACTGAAGCTTTTTGAGCTGCCACGCACCCTGGGTGCTTTCCGGGAAAAGGATGTGGTGGTAGGCGTGGGCCGCTTCGGACCTTATATCCGCCACAACAGCAAGTTTGTATCACTGCCCAAGGGCGTTGATCCGCTGGAGATCGAACTGGAAGAGGCAATCGTCCTGATTGAAGCCAAGGAGCAGAAAGACCGGGAGAAACTCATCCTCAGTTTTGAGGAAGAGCCGGAGTTGCAGGTACTCAACGGGCGTTACGGTCCCTACATCACCTATCAGAAGGGGAACTACAAGATTCCGAAAGGCGTGAAGCCGGAGGAGCTGACACTGGAAGAGTGCCGTTCGATCATTGAGGAGGCCGACAAGGAAGGTAAAGCCACCGGTAGGGGGCGCAGGGGCGCTTCAGCGAAGAAAGCAGCCGCGACATCAGAGGCCGGCAAAAGCAGTGCGAAGAAAAGCAGTGCTAAAAAGAGTAGTGCTAAAAAAAGCACCAACAAGAAGAGCACTGCCAAGAAGAGCACCACCAAAAAGGGCGCGGCAGCCAAAACAACTTCTTCCAAAAACAGTGATAGCGGGAAGGGTGAATAGGTGTAACAGCATTGCAATCTCTTTTAGATGATCACTGAGATACGTCATACAAAAGCAGAACAGTTGGCCGAGGTGATGGCGATCTATGCCGCCGCACGTGCTTTCATGCAGCGGAGCGGCAATCCAACCCAGTGGGGAGATCATTATCCTGCCGAAGCGTTTATCCGTGAGGAGATCGCCGCCGGTCACAGTTATGTTTGCCTGAACGAACGGGGAGTGATTGTTGGCACCTTCTGTTTCATCCTGGGTGATGACCCCACCTATCAACAGATATTTGATGGTTCCTGGCTCAACGATGAGCCTTACGGTACGTTGCACCGCATCGCCTCTTCCGGCTCGGAGAGGGGGATTGCTGGTGCTTGCTTTGAGTGGAGCTTCAGCCAATGCCCCAACATTCGGGTGGACACCCATCGCGACAATCGGGTGATGCAGCAGATCATTACATCGCAGGGGTTCACCTATTGCGGCATCATCTACGTGAGCGACGGTTCCCCGCGGCTTGCTTATCAGAAATCACTTCTGCCATGAGACATCTCCTGTTGACATTGTTCTTTTTCGGTTGCACGCTCCTTTTGCGGGGAGCAGAGTTTGGAATCGCTTCTTCCCTCGACATCAGCATCGACTACAGCAGGGATCCCTTTTATCAGGAGATATGGTTCTGGTCGCTGGTCGCTCTTTTCTTCCTGTTGCTGTTGCTGTTGCTGATCCGTGGAGGCAGGAGAACGAAGAAAGAGGATGCGAAGCTAAGCGGAATAGAGGAGCAGTCCGGCCACTCCGGAGAGCAGGATCAGTAGGATGGGATCCACCTTCTTCAGCGAGGCTGCCAGCACCACACCAAAGATGATCCAGCTCTTGTAATCAATGAAATTGTAGCCGTTCATCAGCATCAGTGCCGCTGAGGCAATGAGTCCGATGATGGCCGGTTTGAGTACGGAAAGGGATGCCTGCATCCAGGCATTGTTCTTCAGTCGGAAGAAGAAGGCGCAAACCAATGTCATCAGAACAAGCGAGGGAAGGCTTACCGCCAGGGTGGCAATTGCCGATCCCACCACTCCGTAGCCGTGCGCAAATCCCATCTCGGTAACGGCAGAGTAGCCGATGTAGGTGGCCGAGTTGAAGGCAATGGGTCCCGGTGTGGTCTGTGAGATGGCCACGATATTGGTGAAATCGGACACAGTGATCCAGCCATGCAGTTCCACCACCTCCTGCTGGATCAGGGGCAACATGGCGTAGCCGCCACCGAAGCCAAAGAGTCCGATCTTGAAGAAGGAGAGAAAGAGGGCGATATAAAGATCAATCAATTCCATTTATTTCTTCATCACTTTTTTTAGATAAACGAGGTGCGTGATCCCCATCAGGATGGCCGCCAGGATGATCCAGACCGGTGATATTTTCAGCAACCATACGGCAAGAGCCACTGCCACCGGTATCCATAAATTCCTTCTGTTTACCCCTGCCGAGCGTCCCAGTCCCAGTAAAGGGGCGGCGATGAGTGCCACCACGGCGGGACGAATACCCTTGAAGATGCGTTCCACGAAGGGGTTGTCGCTGAACTGTGAGAAGAGGATGGCGATGAACAGGATGAAGATGAAGGAGGGGAGGATGATGCCGGCGGCACTGAAAAGACTTCCTTTAAAGCCCAGCCGCTTGTTGCCCACGAAGAGGGCGGTGTTGAGTGCAATGGGACCCGGGATTGACTGGGCAATGGCGAGCATATCCATGAACTCGTTCTCATTGAGCCACTCTCTCTTCCGGACCACTTCGTTCCGGATGAGTGGGATCATGGCATAGCCGCCACCAAAGGTGAAAGCGCCAATCTTGAAAAAGACCAGAAACAGTTCCCCATATTTTCTGATGTTTGGCATAGAATGACCCATATAAAAGTGAAAAGCAGTCTGCAAGATAGTGTTATCTGTTGCAGATCTGCTTTCTATAAGAAGCCGCATCGGTGGAATAAGACGAAACTCCTTGTGACAGGATTTGAGTGTTTCGGTATCTTTGTAATCCGCTGTTCATCCGAAGATGAATCCCGAGGGCTGCGGCCCGCCATTGACACCAAAAACGTGACTCGGTTTCTAAAATGTAATTGATGAGTTTCCCAATCGACCAATGCGGCAATTACTCATTCAACTTGTAGGTCAAAGATAAGAAACAGGAGTGGAATTACCAAATATTCCGATCATTTTTTCACCTCTTTGCCACATATTCCCCGTTTTTTAACAAGCGGCCGTGTTGCTGATCACCGGTCAGATTTCTTCCAGAAACCGGGTAATATCCTGATCCGACACCTCGTGGTTGGTGAGGTCGCCAGCAAGGTATTGGTCGTAAGCGGCCATATCGACCAGTCCATGGCCGGATAGGTTGAAGAGGATCACCTTCTGCTTTCCTTCCTCCTTTGCTTGCTTGGCTTCGCGGATAGCTGCAGCAATAGCGTGGGTTGACTCCGGTGCAGGAATAATCCCTTCAGTCTGTGCGAAGAGTACACCCGCCTCAAAGGTCTCCAGCTGTTTGATGTCAATCGCCTCAATATAGCCATCCTTGAGCAGCTGGCTTACGATGCTGCCGGCACCATGGTAGCGCAGTCCCCCGGCGTGTATGTTGGCGGGAGCAAACTTATGTCCCAGCGTGTACATTGGGATGAGAGGGGTGTAACCTGTCTCGTCGCCGAAGTCGTACTGGAAACGACCCCGTGTGAGTTTGGGGCAGGATGCAGGTTCGGCAGCAACGAAGCGGGTGTTGGCTTTTCCTTCAAAGTTATGTCTCAGGAAGGGGAAAGAGATGCCGGAGAAGTTGGAGCCTCCACCGAAGCAGCCTATTACCACGTCGGGATACTCACCCGCCATGGCCATCTGTTTCTCCGCCTCCAGGCCAATGATTGTCTGGTGCAGTGAGACATGGTTCAACACGCTGCCCAATGCATACTTGCAATTGGGTGTCTGCATTGCCAGTTCAATCGCTTCAGAGATGGCGGTACCGAGGCTTCCCTGGTAGTTGGGGTGTTCGGTGATGATTTTGCGTCCCGCCTTTGTGGACATGCTGGGTGAGGCGATCACCTGTGCCCCCCATGTCTGCATCAGTGAGCGGCGGTAGGGTTTCTGTTCGTAGCTGATCTTCACCATGTAGACCGCCAGCTCCAGGCCAAACATCTTGGTGGCCAGCGCCAGGGCGGTACCCCACTGTCCTGCACCTGTCTCGGTGGTGATGTTGGTGATGCCTTCAATCTTGTTGTAATATGCCTGTGGTATTGCCGAGTTGAGCTTGTGTGATCCCACCGGGCTGACACTCTCATTCTTGAAGTAGATGTGCGCAGGGGTGTCGAGTGCCTTCTCCAGTCCCGTGGCGCGCACCAGCGGTGAGGGACGGTAGATCTTGTACTTCTCCCGCACCGCTTCGGGGATATCGATCCAGGCGTCGCTCTGGTTCACCTCCTGACGTGACAACTCCTCGGCGAAGAGCGGGTAGAGATCCTCTGCCTTGAGCGGCTCTTTCGTACCGGGGTTGATCATCGGTTGCGGCTTATTCTTCATCTCGGCGGTGATGTTGTACCACTGCTCCGGGATCTCTGCTTCGGAGAGCAGGAATTTCTTTCTTTCTTCCATCATGTTATCAATTTCGGTTTATATTTGAGTGTTACTGGATGCGAGTAAGTCGGTTTGTGCGAATGTTTTCCTCCACGATGGCGTCAATTACTGCCACGGCTACCATGTTCACGATGTCGCGCACGGGTGTCTCCACGTCTAGGATGTGTACCGGCTTGTTGAGTCCCATCTGGATGGGGCCGATGATGTCGTTCATGCCGGTCTCCTTGAGCAGCTTGTAGGCAGCATTGGCTGAGCTGAGGTTGGGGAAGACCAGCGTATTGACCTCCTTGTCGTGCAACCTTGAGAAGGGATACTTCCTGTCACGCAGCTGACTGTTCAGTGCATAATTGACCTGCATCTCACCGTCGATCACCATCTCCGGGTAACGTTCATGTAAAATGTCCACCACCTGATGCACACTGGCGGGGCTGCCCACCGTGTCGGCACCGAAGTTGGAGTAGGAGAGCATGGCGATGACTGGTTCCTGGTTGAAGAACTTGACTGTGGCGTTGGCCAGGCGGGCGATGTCGATCAGTGCCTCTGTGTCGGGGTGTCGGTTGAAGAGGGTGTCGGCAAGAAAGAGCATCCCTTTCTTGGTGTTGACGATGTGCATGGCGCCGATGTGGTTCAATCCCTCGCGGATGCCAATAACCTCTTTCGCAATATCGGTGGTTTGCTGGTACTTGCTGAAGACACCGGTGATCATGGCGTCGGCCTCACCAGTTTCGACCATCATCATGCCGAAGTAGTTGCGTTCGAACATCTTTTCGGCAGCCTCCTCGAGGGTCATACCCTGGCGGTTTCTCTTTTCTGTGAGCAGCGTTGCATAGTGTAAACGCCGTGGCTCCTCGCGGTCGTGCCGCAGGTTCACGATCTCAATCCCCTCGAGGCTGATCTGGTTCTCCTTTGCCACATTGGCAATCTTCTCTTCGTTGCCCAGTAGAATGGGATGGCAGATGCCCTCGGCATAGGCTGCCTCGGCGGCCTTGAGCATGTTGAGGTGGTTCGACTCGGAGAAGACCACACGTTTGGGTTGCTGCCGCCCCATCTCGAACATGCGGCGGATCATCTTGTTGTCGAGCCCCATCAGGTCGCGCAGCTTGTGGTCGTAAGCCTCCCAGTCGGTGATGGGCTTGCGTGCCACACCGGAGGCCATGGCTGCTTTAGCAACGGCAGGTGCCACCGTTGTGAGCAGGCGTGGGTCGAGGGGTTTTGGGATGATGTACTCCCTGCCGAAGCTGAGTTTCTTCACGCTGTAAGCTTCGTTCACCACGTCGGGTACCGCCTTCCTGGTGAGCTCTGCCAGGGCATATACCGTGGCGATTTTCATCTCCTCATTGATTGAGGTGGCCTGTACGTCGAGAGCACCACGGAAGATATAGGGAAATCCCAGCACGTTGTTGATCTGGTTGGGATAATCGGAACGACCGGTGGCGAAGATGATGTCTTCGCGGGTCGACATGGCCCGCTCGTAAGAGATCTCCGGGTTGGGGTTGGCCAGTGCAAAGACAATCGGGTTGTCGTTCATGGAAAGAAGCATCTCCTCATTCAATACATCTGCCACTGAGAGGCCGAGGAACATGTCTGCTCCTTTCAGCGCCTCCTCCAGTGTATGTATGTCTCTGTCGGTGGCAAAGGGGCGCTTGCGGTCGTTCAGGTCGGTGCGGTTCATGTGGATCACCCCCCGGGAGTCGAGCATCACGATATTTTCCTTCCGGGCGCCCAGGGCCATATAGAGCCTGGTGCATGAGTTGGCTGCTGCCCCGGCGCCATTGACCACGATCTGCAGCTCCTCGATTTTCTTGCCGTTCAGCTCGAGGGCGTTGAGCAGACCACAGGCAGAGATGATGGCGGTGCCGTGCTGGTCGTCATGCATGATGAGTATATCGAGTTCACTTTTGAGTCGCTCTTCGATCTCGAAGCACTCCGGTGCCTTGATATCTTCCAGGTTGATGCCGCCAAAAGTGGTGGCAATGGCCTTCACCACCTGGATGAATTTTTCCGGATCCTTCTCATTCACCTCGATGTCGAATACATCAATGCCGGCGAAGATCTTGAAGAGGAGTCCTTTGCCCTCCATCACCGGTTTACCGGCTAGGGGACCGATGTCACCCAGCCCCAGCACGGCAGTGCCGTTTGAAATCACCGCCACCAGGTTTCCCTTCGAGGTGTAGTCGTAGGCCGCCTGCGGGTTTTTCTCAATTTCCAGGCAGGGTTCAGCAACACCCGGTGAGTAGGCCAGTGAGAGGTCACGTTGCGAACTGTAGGGCTTTGTAGGGACTACTTCTATTTTACCGGGACGCCCCTGTGCATGATAGGCAAGTGCATCGTCCCTAAGTTTGTTTTTTGTCATATTGATGGAATTTGTGCAGATTGTTCAATAACCTGTACAAAATTATAAAATAATTGTGACAATTTATAATGATTGTTTCGCTTCCTTCGTGACATCCATCATAAAGTGGTAAAGATCTGCCGCCTGTGTGAAATCTTCCATCAGCTGCAGGGCGATGGCACTGCTGTAGATGCGTGGATCGTTCACCGATATCCGTTTGAGCAGGTAGCAGCTTTTCCGCTGTATCCAAGGTTGGAAGAATTCGGGCAGATCACTGGGCAGCACTCTTTTATAGGGCTCTCCTTCCACCGTGAAACCTGCAGCAGAAGCCTTCATTGCCATCTCCCGAAAAGAATCAGAACTGTAGGAAATCTCCTCCCGGAACGCATCCATGATCTTCCGCTTCGGAGCATAGAGCCCCATGCCATAGATAAACTCTTCCGTGCCCAGTTCCGCGAAGAAGCCGGGATAATCTTCCCAGTTGGTCGCTTTTTGCTGGAAGTTGAGCCACATCGAGCTCTTGTAGGGCTCCTTGTTGGGTGAAAAGCGAATGTCCCGATAGATGCGGGAAAGCATTTTCGCAGGTCTCAGCTCAAAGAGGGGATCGATGTTGTGCATCGCCGGAGTGAGCATCAGGGCAAGTGCCCTGAACGGTTTAAGGAGCGACTCCTGATAGATTTCCTTTCGCTCGTTGAACCAATCGCGATCGTTGTTCTCCTTCAGTTCACGCAAAAATGAAATGGTCTCCCGGGCGAATCCGTTGAAGGGAGTGATCTGTTCCATCAATTCAATATCTGGTAAGAGGTGGCGGCAATGTGGTAGGTTGGCACCGCACTATCCTCCTCTTCGCAATGGCCACTCTCAGTGCTGTCGTTCAAGGCTGCCCCATGCTCATGGAGCGTAGCAGTGATTTCAGTCGGATCCTCCTCCAGAATCCCAATCACCCTCACCATCTTTCCCTCAGCGAGGGGGTCAAACTTACCCAGAGTGGCGTCTGATTCGGCACGCAGGGTTGCTGAGCTGTCGTTGCCCTTCAGAAAGAGTTTCATGCCGCTCTTGCTGCAAACATGTGTGCAGAGCCCCTCTACGATCACTTTTTCTCCGGTAAGCGATAGCGTGTTGACCATCAGTTCATCAACATTCATTGATTTTTGTTTACTGCCCTCATTGCATTGCGTAAAAACCAGTAACGAAATGATGATGAAGAAAATGTGAAGAAAAGCATACACTTGTTTCATATGTTTCTCAAATTTTTAATAATTTTACCCTTCAAAGATAACGATTATTTCAGGCTCTCTGAAAAAAATGATTCTTTTGGCGGAAAAAAAAGATTCATTCATCGGGTAAATGAGATGCGTTCATCGATTTTTGGTTGCAATCACCTGTTGATCATCCCTACATTTGTGCAAAAAAAGAATACGCGTTATGAAAACAAATTCGTGTGCTTCGTCAAATTATTCCGGCAGGTTGAAAGGGATCCTGTTTGGTTTGCTGCTGGTGATTGCCGGGTTGCTATTTCTCTCATTCAATTTTGGTTGGATCAATCCTGCACTCAAACCGGTGCTCTTCTCCTGGCCTATGATCTTTGTGGTTGCAGGTCTGCTCAAATTAACAAAAAGAGACCTGTTGATGCCGGCCATCCTGCTGATAGTAGGCATCTTCTTCCTGCTGCCCCGTATTGCA
Organism: Proteiniphilum sp.; assembly: GCA_036733365.1. Lineage (GTDB taxonomy): Bacteria > Bacteroidota > Bacteroidia > Bacteroidales > Dysgonomonadaceae > Proteiniphilum. The sequence continues at coordinate 193,582 of DAINAS010000001.1, read as the reverse complement.
GCCGCATATCCGGGCAGCATCCCCGGGCTGGACGGTAACTTCGCACATGTCTATTGGCCGGTGCTGTTGATCCTCCTGGGGGTGGTCCTCATCCTGCGGGTAATCTCCAGAAAGCAGTATCACATGGGCAAACATCCCCATTTTGAGCGGGAGACAATCAGTGAGGGAAGTGGAAGAATTGAAAAAAGAGTTCTCTTTGGCGGCTCGGAGAGCATCTTCCTGGATCCTGTCTTTCATGGCGGAGAGCTCAATGCCACCTTTGGCGGTATCGTGGTGGACCTGAGAAGAACCACATTGCCGGAAGGGGAGACCTGTCTCGAGGTGAATGCCACCTTTGGTGGCGTGGAGCTCTACATCCCGGGTGACTGGATGGTGGAGACCCGGTTCCAGACCGTACTGGGTGGTATGGAAGACAAACGACTGGTTTCGACACCCGATTATGCGCGTAAATTAATTTTAAGTGGCGACCTGATCTTTGGCGGATGTGAGATACGCTGACGTCGGTGTCGCAACTGTTCAACATTGAACAGAGAGGACGTATGAAACAAATGCACTTTTACATACCCTTCAGATGGTTGCCGATCGTGATCTGCTCACTGCTCTTCGCTCTCTTCGAGGCAGCAGCATTGCGCCCCATGGGGATGATCTCCCCCCTTATGCTATGGATGAAAAGTTTCACGGACGCATTCATCATGGTAGGCATGGGATTGCTGCTGGCTACCGTGATTCACTCTTCACTGTATGTGAAGCTTGATTACTGGCAGCGACTGGTGAACTACACCGCGTTGGGTGTGATCTACATGCTCTGCTGGGGGCTGCTGAGCTATCTCTTCTCCCTGCTGATTGCCGGGAGCGAAATGAAGGAGGAGGTGCAACGATTGTTGCCACTGACACTTTTCATCGCGATGCTGGTTTACATCATACAGCTGCTGATTATTCATGACCGGTTGAGGAATGAAGAGATGGAGGAAGCCTTTGAGACCGATCAGGATGACCTGCCCCTTACTGTTGAAGATCAACCTTTCGCTGCCGAGGCTATGAATGAAAATGGGGAAGAGAGCCTGGAGCGGGTGGCTGTGAAAAGCGGTCAGAAGATCCATGTGATTCTGGTACCCGATATCGTTTACATCCAGTCGGATGGCGACTACGTGCAGATTGTTACCGCCCAGAGCCGTTACCTCAAAGAGGAGACGATGAAATATTTCGAAGCCAGCCTGCCCCGTAACAGGTTTGTCAGGGTGCACCGCTCTTACATTGTCAACGTGGAGAAGATTTTGCGCATCGAGCTGTACAAGAAACAGAACCAGATGCTCACTCTCGCCAATGGCGATCAGATAAGGGCAAGCGTTGCAGGGTACCGGGAACTGCGAACAATTCTTAATTTGTGACACCATCTGTTGGTGTGGTGTAAAGTTTGTTAAAACTAAGAAAACTGATTTGTGTTTTTGGGTTTTCCACCCTACTTTTGTGCCTTTAAAAATTAGGTTATTGATGGAATTGCGCGATAGAATCATAGAAAAAGCAGGAAATCTTTTTATCCAGTATGGAGTCAAAAACAGTTCGATGGATGAGATCGCCACATCGTTGGGCATCTCTAAGCGAACCATCTATGAAAACTTCAGGGATAAGGAGGATCTGCTCATTTCGTTTCTACAAAAGACATGGGAAGAACGTAATGCCCATTTTGCCACCTATCTTACCGGCGATTTCAACGTGATCAGGGTCTTCCTGAGGGTCATCGAAGCGCAGCAGAACCTACCGCTGGCCAACGTGAAATTCTTTGAGGATATCCAGAAATATTATCCACAGGCAGCGAAGCTGATCAAGGAGGATGTGGCCAAAAACAACATCTTTCTGTGTGAATTCCTCCGCAAGGGAATTGCACAAGGATACATCCGGAGCAACCTGAATGTGGAGGTGACCGCATTCCTGGTGGAAGACGGGACGCAGACCTACATCCGTGCCTCTTACCTGGAAAAACCTCCCTTCTCGTTCCAGGAGTTGTTCTTCACCATGATGATCAACTTCATCAGGGGTATCTCCACCGAGAAGGGAATCAGGATCATTGACCAATACTTGTCAGATCAGGAACAGAATACAGAAAACTAATTAAATAAAGATGAAAAGCGTGATAAAGAATCAGTTTAGATCATTCCGATTGTTGTCGGTTCTGCTGTTGGCTGCTGCTACCACTATGTCAGGTATCCATGCCCAGTCGAATGACACTCTCTCCATTGATCTGCCCATGGCACTCGAGATTGCACTCAGTGAGAATCCCAAAGTGAAGGTTGCCGACATGGAGATCACCAAGAAAGAGTATGCGAAGAAATCGGCCTATGGTGCACTGCTGCCGCAGTTCGACCTGATTGGTCAGTACCAGCGCGCCATCAAGCGTCAGACAGTATATTTCGATCAAGGATTCGGTATGGGGGGCGGAGATGTTGATCCCTCCCAGTATACCCCTGAGGAGCTGCAGATTCTGCAGGTGCTCAACAAGGTGATGATGCCCGACCCGGAAGCCTCCGGCGAGGGGATACAGATGGGCCGCTTCAACGTCTGGTCCGCAGGGATGAATGTGAGCATGCCGCTGGTGATGCCTTCTCTCTGGAAAAATATTCAGATGAGCGAGGTGGACATCCGGCTTGCCATGGAGCAGGCACGCTCCTCCCGCATCGACCTGGTGAACCAGGTGAAGAAGGCATTCTACAGTCTCCTGTTGGCACAAGACAGCTATTCGGTGTTCCGCAAGACCTACGAGACCGACTCGCTCAACCTGGAGAACATTCGCAACCGATACAACCAGGGCGTCGTGGCTGAGTATGACGTGATCACTGCCGATGTGCGGCTCAAGAGCTTAATACCCAGTATTCTGCAGGCGGAGAACATGATGAAGATTGCCGAACTGCAGCTCAAGATGCTGATGGGCATGGAGAGTGATTTGCCACTGAAGGTGAGGGGGGCACTGGGTGATTACCGTACCTCTATGTTCGATGCAATCATCCCCGCCGACACCTCACTGGTCAACAACAGCGACATCCGTCAGTTCGAGCTGCAGTCTGAGCAGGCACAAAACGCCTATGAGATGCAGAAGCTGCAGTTCGCCCCTTCACTGGTCACCAGTTTCAACTGGACCTACACCAGTCAGAACAACGACTTCAAGTTCCGTGATTACCGCTGGGACCCCTATTCGATGCTTGGCGTCACCCTGCAGATTCCCATCTTCAACGGGGGACAGCGTTACCATGGCGTGAAGCAGGCAGAGGTACAACTCTTCCAGATGGAAGAGCAGCGCAAGGAGCTGGAACGGGGGCTGAAGCTTTCCATCCGCAACAACTACGATTTGATCCACAAAAACATTGAACAGGTGGTGGCTACCGAATCGTCGGTGGCACAAGCCCGCAAGGGACATGAGATCACCCTGAAACGTTACGAGACCGGCATGGGGACCATTGTCGATGTGAATGCAGCGGCACTGGCAGTGATCAACGCAGAGCTTCAGTATCGCAATGCCATATATGATTACCTGGCGGCGAAGGCCGACCTGGAGAAGGTATTGGGCTATGACATACAACCTGTAGAGACAAACGAATAAAAAATAAGATAACAAACAAACAGATGAAAAAGTACAGCTTATTGCAATTTACATCTCTTCTGGCATTGGCAATGCTTGCCTCCTGCGGAGGAAAAGGAACTTCGGAAGGAACCGAAAACGAGGCATCCCTGAAGAAGAATGTGCGGGTGGAGACCGTACAGGTGGTGCCGGTTGATCAGATCTCATCTTTCACTGCATCGGTGGAAGCCGACCAGGTGAACAACATAGCGCCAGCCATGGGGGGACGTATCCGTCGGATCATGGTGGATGTGGGCTCTACGGTACGCCGCGGCCAGGCCGTTGCTGCGATGGATGCCGCCAGTTTCTCCCAGCAGGAGACACAGGTAGCCACCTTGCGGAGGGATTTTGAACGATATGAGGAGCTGTTCGCCGTGGGCGGCATCTCCAAGCAGCAGCTCGACCAGGCCCGTACACAGCTTGAGGTTGCTGAGACGGCACTGAACAATCTGGGTGAGAACACCACGCTGGTGAGTCCCATCAGTGGTGTGGTGACCGCCCGCAACTACGATCCGGGCGATGTAGCAATGCAGCTGCCCATCCTCACCATCGAGAGCATCAACCCGGTGAAGGTGGTAGTGAACGTCTCTGAGTCGTTTTACAGCAAGGTGGTGAAGGGGATGCCGGTGGAGGTGACCGTCGACGCACTCGAGGGGGGGACCTTCCAGGGCAAGGTGTCGCTGGTGCATCCCACGCTCGACCCGGTAGCACACACCTTCACCGTGGAGGTGACCGTCCCCAACAGCCAACAGCGTCTCCGTCCGGGCATGTTCGCCAGGGTGAAGATGAACTTCGGCACCAATGATCGTCCCCTGCTCGCTGACAGGGCCGTGTTGAAGCAGGTGGGTTCAAACGATCGGTATGTCTTCGTAGAAAAGGAGGGCATTGCGCACTACACCCTGGTGGAGCTGGGTGCCAGGATTGATGACAAGTATGAGATCCTCTCGGGCCTGAACCAGGGTGACCGGGTGATCGTGGAGGGCAACAGCGGCCTGATAGACGGTACCGAAGTAGCGGTGATTGAGTAACGATATGAACAGTCAAATAGAAAGGAACAGATGAAACCATATGAAACCGCGGTGAAAAATCCCGTGGGAACAGCATTGATCTTTATCGGTGTCGTATTGATCGGGATGATGTTTTACCGGCAGTTGCCGATCGACCTCTATCCCAACATCGATCTGAACATCGTCTCTGTGATGACCTCCTATTCGGGTGCGGGTGCCGAGGATGTGGAAGCAAACGTCACCCGCCCGCTGGAGGATGTGCTCAACTCGACTGAGAAGTTGAAGGAGATCACCTCACAGTCGAAGGACGGCATGTCGATGATCATGCTGGAGTTTGAATTTGGTACCGACATGGACGAGGTGATGAACGACGTCCGTGACAAGGTGGATATGATCGCCGGCTTCCTGCCAGATGGGACCGAGGATCCGATGATCCTCAAGTTCAGTTCCGACATGATTCCTGTAGTGGTGCTTTCGGCTACTGCCGAGGAGAGTGCCGGCGCACTCTACAAGATCCTCGACGAACAGGTGGCCAACCCGCTGAACCGCATCCCGGGAATCGGTACCGTCTCCGTGTCGGGGGCACCTGAACGGGAAGTGCAGGTGAACGTCACGCCGCAGAAGTTGGAGGCTTACAACCTGTCACTCGAGCAGATTGCCCAGGTGATCGCCACCGAGAACGTGAACGTGCCGGCCGGTAACTTCGACATCGGTTCACAGACATACATGCTGCGCCTTGAAGGGCAGTTCAAAAACAGCCGTGAGCTGAACGACATCATCGTGGGCAGCAGCCAGGGCAAACCCATCTACCTGCGCGATGTGGCTACCGTGAGCGACACCCTCGAGTCGCGCGTGCAGGAGAACTACACCAATGGTGTCCGCAGTGCTTCCATCGTGGTGCAGAAACAATCGGGAGCCAACACCGTGTCGATCGCCAACGCCGTGAAGGAGCAGTTGCCCGAGCTGGAGAAGACCCTCCCGCCCGATATCAAGTTGGTGACGGTGATGGACTCCTCAGAGTATGTGAAGGTCTCGATCAACAGTTTGTTGGAAACCATTCTACTGGCGCTTCTCATCGTTGGTATCATCGTGCTCTTCTTCCTGGGAAGGTGGCGTGCCACCATCATTATTATGGTGACCATCCCGATCTCCCTGATCGGCTCCTTCATCTATCTCTACCTGACGGGCAACACCATCAACATCATCTCGCTCTCAGCACTCTCCATTACCATCGGTATGGTGGTGGACGATGCCATCGTAGTGCTGGAGAACATCACCAGCCACATTGAGCGGGGCAGTCGCCCGCGACAGGCTGCAGTTTACGGAACCGAGGAGGTCTCCCTCTCGGTGATCGCCTCTACGCTCACCATCATCGCGGTGTTCCTGCCAATGACCATGGTGGGTGGCTTTGCCGGTGTGATGTTCAAGCAGCTGGGATGGATGGTGACAATCATCATCGCCCTCTCGCTGATCATTGCACTTACACTCACTCCCATGATGAGCGCCAAGATGATGAAGGGCAACAAGGATGTAAAGGTGAACGGCTTTGACCGCTGGTACAGCAAGCGGGTGCTGCCGCTGCTCAACAGGATAGATCATCGTTATTCACGCCTGGTGGGCAGGGTGGTGCGACGTCGCAGGCTCACCCTCTTCACGGTACTCATTGTCTTCGCCGTGAGCGTGGTAATCAGTGCCCTGACGCTGAAGACGGAGTTCATGCCCGCTTCGGACAACAACGACATTGCACTGACGGTGGAGCTGCCCACCGGCACGCGCATGGAGGTGGCCCGCGAGACGGGACACCGCATCGCTCAGATGATGGATGCCAAGTATCCGGAGATTGAGATCATCTCCTTCAGCGTGGGATCTGCCAGCGAGGACAACGCCTGGGCAGCCATGCAGGACAACGCCTCCAACATCATGACCTACACCATCCGTTTGACCGAGTCGAAGAACCGCGAGAAGAGCATCTATGATGTCTCTGATGAGATGCGGCAAGACCTGGCAGCCATGCCGGAGGTGAGGCGGTTCCAGGTGATGCCCGGTGGGGGTGACATGGGTATGACCGGCGGCAGCAACGTGGCGCTTGAAATCTATGGCTACGACCTGACGGTGACCGACAAGGTTGCGGCAGAGTTGCAGGAAAAAATGGAAAAGGTGGATGGCCTCAGGGACATCACCGTCTCCCGAAAAGATTACCGCATGGAGTACCAGATTCAGTTCGACCGTGAGAAGCTCTCGCTGAACGGACTGAACATGAGCACAGCCGCCAATGCGATCCGCAACAGGATCAACGGCCTCACCATGTCGCAATACCGCGAGGAGGGTGAAGAATACAATATCCGGGTACGCTACGAAGAGCAATATCGCGAGTCGATCGAGGACATCGAGAACATTTTGATCTACAACCCGATGGGAGCCGGTGTACGCGTCAGGGACCTGGGAACGGTGGTGGAGACATCGACCCTGCCGCAGGTGGACCGTCAGGACCGCCAGCGTATCGTGACCGTCACGGGTAGCATCTATGGCCGCGCACTGAGCGAAGTGGTGGAGGATGTGAGCAGCCTGCTTGCCGAATATGAAGTTCCTGCAGGAGTACAGATCGAGATTGGCGGTTCGATGGAAGAGCAACAGGAGTCGTTCGGGCAGCTGGGATTGCTGCTGATGATTGTCTCCCTGCTGGTATACATCGTGCTGGCGTCTCAGTTTGAGTCGCTCACCTATCCCTTCATGATTATTCTGACGGTACCCTTCGCCTTCACTGGCTCGATCCTGTTGCTGGCTGTCACAGGAGAGCCACTCGGCATCATGGGCTTCGTGGGGCTGATCATGCTCGTGGGTATGGTGGTGAAGAACGCCATCGTGCTGATCGACTACATCAACCTGAACCGGGAGAGGGGCATGTCGATCATCACCGCTGTGGTGCATGGGGGACGCTCCCGTCTGCGGCCGGTACTGATGACCACGCTTACCACCATCCTGGGGATGGTGCCGCTGGCCATTGGTACGGGGCAGGGATCGGAGATGTGGAAGTCGCTCGGTATCTCCATCATCGGGGGGATGACCTTCTCCACCATCATCACCCTGGTGCTGATTCCGGCACTCTACTCGATGATGGCCGGCTACGGCGTGCGCAGAAAACGCAGGAAGCATCGTGAGGTGCTGGTGAACAATGAAGTGAACGTATAAATAAACAATCCATAAGATATGAAAGCAGTAATGATTATGCTCGACCAGGCCCACTATGACATCATCGTGGATAACCTCGCACGACTCAACATACGGGGATTCACCTCCTGGAAAGAGGTCTACGGCAGAGGCAGCAGCGATGGCATTCCCCACTACGGGAGCCATGCCTGGCCCTCGGTGAACAATGCCATCCTCACGGTGGTTGAGGACCACAAGGTGGAGGGGCTGCTGGCTTACCTCCGCGAACTGGACAGCGAGTCGGCCAACCTGGGCCTGCGGGCGTTTGTCTGGAACATTGAAGGAGGCATCTGATATTTTTTTTAACGATAAATTTTCAGGGGGCGTCGCTGTGATAGTGGCGCCCTCTTTTTTTATTTAAGGCTCTGTTCAATGGTACACCTGACATACATCCTGCTCTTTTTTACAAGACATCGGTTAGTATACCTTCATTATCCCCTCATGATCCCCTCATAAAAGTATGAGGGGATCATGAGGGGATAGACACGAATGTTAGAAGAATCTGTTTTCCAGTCATTGTTCATTTCCTGTGAACGAAATCATTAAAAAAAACGTTTACATTCCAAACAATTAAGAGCAGATCATATGGCAATCATCAGGAGCATACTCGATACCGACCTCTATAAGTTTACCACCAGCTACGCCTACTCGAAACTCTTTCCCCGTGCCTGCGGTGAGTTTGAGTTCGTTGACCGGAGTGGGGGCGACTACCCGGAGGGATTTGACCGGCTGCTGCGACAGGAGCTGGATCAGATGGCACAGCTCTCACTCACTCGTGAGGAGGAGCTGTTCGTGAGGAAGCAGATGCCCTATCTGCCGCCCACCTACATCGATTTCCTGAAAGGGTTTCGCTTCGATCCTTCTGAGGTGGAGATCACCATGGAGCATCGCAAGCTGCGCATCAAAGCCAGTGGGCTGCTCTACCGGGTGACGCTCTGGGAGACCCCCATCCTGGCCACCATCTCCGAGCTGTGGTTCCTGGAGAGGGGAGAGTACCCCGACCTTCCCTATATGCAACAGGCTGCCATTGAGAAGGCGCTGCGGATGAAGGAGCATGGCATCGTTTTCTCCCTCTTCGGCATGCGACGCCGCTTCAGTTTCGACGTGGAGGACCGGGTCACCGGTATCCTGAAGCAGCATGCCGGCGAGAGTCTCTTCGGCACCAGCAATGTTTATCTGGCCTACAAGCATGGTCTCAACGTTTCGGGTACTCATCCGCATGAATGGGTGCAGTTTCACGGATCCATCTACGGCTACAAGATGGCCAACTACATGTCGATGGAGGACTGGATCAACGTCTTCGACGGTGACCTGGGAACGGTGCTCACCGATACCTACACCACCGATGTGTTCCTGAGAAACTTCAGCAAGAAGCATGCATCCCTTTTTACCAGCCTGCGGCACGACAGCGGTGATCCCTACCTCTTTGTGGACAAGGTGATCAGACGTTACGAGGAGTTGCGGGTGAACCCCAAGCTCAAGTACCTGGTCTTCTCCGACAGCCTGAACGTGGAGAAAGCGATTCAGATCAAGGAGTACTGTGGCGACCGGATCGGTGCCACCTTCGGCATCGGCACCAACCTGACCAACGATGTGGGCAACAACATCAAGGGGATGAACATCGTGATGAAGCTGTTCCGCTGCCGGATGACCGACAAGGAGGAGTGGCAGGATTGCGTGAAGCTATCTGACGTGGAGGGGAAGCACACCGGCAGTGAACGGGAGATCCGTTTGGTGCAGGAGACGCTGGGGCTCTGACAATCAAGAGACAAAGCAACCACCGGGTGAAACTCCCGGGCTTACAAGGTTGATTTGTATTCGCTGCTGTTGCCTGCGCCGTCGGTGGCGGTGAAGGTCAGCTCCATGGGTTCTTCATCAGGAACCCTTTTCTCGTTGAACCGATAGGTGTAAAGGCTCGATTTGCTGTCGTGGGTGAAGAGCACAAAACGACCGTTGATCTCCCCCCGAAAGGAGGCGACACCACTTTTGTCGTCGCTGAGACGGATGCGGATGGTACGCCGGCTTTTCCAGTTCTCCCGCTGCAGTGGTGTGATCAGCGGTGCCACACTGTCTGCCGCCACGGCGTAGCGCCCTCCCAGCTCCCGGATGGAAGCGGTGATGCCACCATGAGCATAATCTCCCCCCAACCAGCTCTCTTTCCCATTCTTGGCAAGGCTTACAATCCCGTAATTGCCTTTCTGTTTTAACGTGTCGCTCTTCAGACGGATGCGCAGACTCGCACTCCGGTGGAGGGGGACCGGGGTGTCATGAATCCGGTGGATATCGGAAAAGTGGGTGCTGCTTTTCACGGCATGATGTGTGAAGCAGATGTCCTGGTAAAGATTGCCGGCAGGAATTGTCAGCGAGAGATCAGGGTCCCTGTAGCTGTTTTCAAACTGCCAGGACATGTAATGACCGCAGGGTAGGGGTTGTGGAATTTCACCCGGAACGCCCCTCACCGTGAAGCGATAGGTGAGACGGTTGCCGTAGTGGTCCTCCAGCTCATACCGGAAGCGGTATTCCCTCTGCTCGTTGATCTCCACAAAACCCCTGTTTTTGGTCTGAAAGAAGGGGAGCTTGTTGCCCGGTTCGAGGAACGATTTCATGTAGAAGGAACGCCGTTCGCGCCAGTCGGTGAAATCGATGAAGGCGTTGAGCATGCGGGTCTGGTCGAACGAGAAACGACGGATGGTGCTGCTGAAGACCTGCTCATCATCCAGGTAGAGACGGATATGTTTCACACCGTAGATGTTGGATTGGCCATTCATCCGGTCGTAGGCTTTCAGCCCAATGCCAATGCGGCCCCAGGCTGTAAGGTTGCCGGCCGGTGGCAGGGGATTGCCGGCCTTGTCTTTGGCAAGCGTGATCCGCAGCGGGTTGCTGCTGCCGTTGACCACCCCCCGGCCTTCAACCGGGTAAAGAGCAATGCCCCGCAGGTCCGGTTTTCGTGTATCGGGTATGCGGGAGATATATTCCAGTACGTCCAGCGGTTCCTCACTCATCCGGTCGCGAATCTCAAAGTGAAGGTGAGGACCTCCCGAACTGCCAGTGTTGCCGCTGAGGGCGATCTGCTCACCCCGCTTCACCGGCAGGAGCCCCTCTTCGGGGTGGAGGTTAACCTGAAAACGTTCTAGTTCATACTGTTTCTCCTCCACATATTGTGCAATCTTATCGGAAAAGCTGTTGAGGTGGCCGTAAACGCTGGTGTGACCCGTGGTGGGATGATCGATGTAGAGAGCCAAGCCATAGCCGCCCGGGGAGACGCTGATGCGGGAGACATATCCATCCTCAATGGCGACGACCGGCTTGTTGACCGCTTGTTGTGTCTTGAAGTCGATACCCGAGTGGAAATGGTTGCTCCTCAGTTCGCCAAAGTTGCCGCTGAGAGCCGGCGCGATGGTGATCGGGTATCTGTATGTTTGGGAGAGAACCGTTGAGGTAAAAACGAAAAGCAGGAAAGAAAGTAATCCGTATTGAAAAAAATATCTCATCAATTAATGTCAGTTCTAAGTAGAGGCAAAAAGGGTGTCAATGATATCCTTTGCAGTTGCCTTTTTTGTTTGTAACTCGAACGCTCTTTTACCGCCGCCGCGGGAGAGGATCGTTATCTTGTTGGTGTCGTGTCCGAAGCCGGCCCCCTCGTCGCGCAGGGAGTTGACCACGATGTGGTCGAATTGCTTTTTCTCCATCTTCCCGAGGGCGTTCGCCTCTTCGTTGTCGGTCTCCAGGGCAAAGCCCACCAGCAGCTGTTCTTCCCTTTTGATGCGTCCCAGTGCTGCCGCGATGTCGGGGTTGGGGGTGAGGGTCAGGGTGAGACCTTCACCCTCTTTCCGCTTGATCTTGCGTTCAGCCCTCTGCGCCGGCCGGTAGTCGGCGACAGCCGCCGAGAGGATGGCCGCATCCATTTCCGGAAAAGCCTTCAGGGCTGCGTCGTGCATCTCCTCTGCCGACTCCACGTCGATCCTGCGGACACCGGGGTGGGAGAGTGACAATGCGGTGGGACCGGTAATCAGCAATACCTCGGCACCGCGTGCGACACACTCTTCCGCCAGGGCGAAACCCATCTTTCCGGAGGAAAAGTTGCCGATGTAGCGCACCGGATCAATCCGCTCATAGGTGGGGCCGGCAGTGATCAGTATCTTCTTGCCTGTGAGCTCCTTTTTTGCGAAAGATTCCTCCAGGATGGCGACAATCTTTTCCGGTTCCTCCATACGTCCTTTTCCTTCGAGGTGACTGGCCAGCTCACCTTCAGCCGGGTCGATGATCGTGACGCCATCGCGCTGCAGGATCTCCAGGTTACGCTGCGTGGTGACATGACGAAACATATCCAGGTCCATCGCGGGCGCCACGAACACCGGCGCCTTCATGGAGAGGTAGGTGGTGATCAGCATGTTGTCGGCAATGCCGTGGGCCATCTTGCCCAGGGTAGCAGCGGTGGCGGGTGCCACCACCATCATGTCGGCCCATAATCCAAGCTCCACATGGCTGTGCCAGGTCCCGTCACCGGAGGCGAAGAACTCACTGATCACCGGCTTACCGGAGAGGGCGGAGAGCGTCACCGGCGTGATGAACTGCTTGCCGGCCGGTGTGATTACGATCTGCACCTCGGCACCCTTTTTGATCAGCAGCCTGGTGAGGATGGCCGATTTGTAGGCAGCGATGCTGCCGCTGATCCCCAATACAATATGTTTACCCTGTAACGACATCTGAAATGGTTTATGGTCACAAATATAACGCTTTTTTTCGATTTGCCGCCCTTACCCGTCAAAAGGGGTACACAGTTAAATAATATTAAAAACATGAAAATAGTTGGTACTATGTATTGCATAATACTTTGTTATGATTATTTTTGTCGGGTGAAGATGAATGATCAGATCTCAGCTAAAGACTGAAAAGAGTAAAATGGCTATGAACATAGAGAATACACAGAGTCAGATGCGGAAAGGAGTGCTTGAATACTGCATCCTATCCATTATCAAACGAGGGGAGGCCTATCCGGGCGACATCATCGATGAGATGAAGAGTGCAGGTCTTCAATTGTTGGAGGGGACGCTATACCCCCTGTTGAATCGTTTGAAGAACGCAGAGATCCTAACCTACCGATGGGTGGAAAGCACTTCGGGGCCACCCCGGAAATATTTTCAGCTCACCGAGAAAGGAGAGGCATTTCAGGCACTGCTGGCCACCACCTGGAATGAACTGGCCACAGGAGTAGAACTGGTAACCCGTAAACCGAAGGAAGAGTCAGAATTGAACAACAACACCATATGAAGAAAGTAATCAACATCAATTTTCAGGGGCAGGTGATCGCGATTGAGGAGACCGCCTATGAAATGCTGAAACAGTACATCGAGCGTCTGACCCGATTCTTTGCGCGTGAGGAGGGGGGAGATGAGATTGTGAACGACATTGAGTGCCGCATTGCCGAGCTCTTCGGCAATCGTTTGAAGCATGGAATCAACTGTATTACCGATGAGGATGTGGCATCAATCATCACCAGCATCGGTCAGCCGGAAGACTTTGACAGCGATTATGAGGAGGCTGCATCAGAGCCTGGAGCAGCGTTTGCTGAAAGCAGAGAGCAGGGATCTGCAGCCGCTCCGGGAGATGAGGTGCGCCGCTCGCTCTATCGCAATTCAGGTGATCGCATTCTCGGGGGTGTCTGCAGTGGTCTGGCACACTATTTCAGGACCGATCCGGTCTGGCTGCGGATGATCTTCGTGCTCTTCTTTGGTTTCCTTTTCTGGGTCTACATCGTACTCTGGATCGTGTTGAAACCGAAGGTTCTGGAAACAAATGTAAGCAAAAGGCTCTACCGCAATCCGAATGATCGTTTTCTGGGGGGTGTATGCGGCGGTATTGCCGCCTATTTCAAGATTGACAGCTGGATTCCCCGTCTGATCTTCCTGCTGCCGTTGCTGTTCAACCTGATCGGGATGATATCGTTCTTCCCGCTCAATTACCTGTTCGACGAGGTGGACTTCAGCTGGAACATCAACATGAGCATGGTAGTGGTTTACATCGTCTTCTGGATCATCATCCCCGAGGCGAAGAGCGTGAAGCAGAAGCTTGAGATGATGGGTGAAGAGGAATATATCCGTTCCATCCGTGAAAGGGTGAGCAACAATGTGGCCACTGCCAGGAGCCGCGGCGACGGGGGAGAGGTACCACCCGCGGTTCCCGCATACATGGCTGCCGGGACCGATGATTCATTTGAAAAAGTCTCCATCGATGAGATGCCCCCACACCCTTCTGATGCTGCGCGGCCTGCTGATCATTCGGCATCCGCAAACAGGGCTCACGTTGCCCCGCCATCGGAGCGCCCGGGTTGTTTGAATGGATTTATCCTGCTGCTGAAGATCATCTTCTTCTCTTTCGTGGGAATCCTGGCACTGGTGATGGTGAGTGCTTTTGTAGCCTTTCTTTTTGCCGGGGCACAGATGATGCCGCTTAAATCCCTCTTCATTGACCCGGGGCAGGAGACCACTCTCTTGTACGCCTCGCTCATCCTGTTAATTGGTATTCCGGTTGTTTCAATCCTGGTGTGGATTGCGCGGAGGGTGATGAAGGCCAAATCACGTCCTATGATTGGTCTCATCTCTACGATCCTCTGGATCGGTGGTCTGGTGGCAGCCGGTATCCTGGCAGCTCAGGTGGCTGACAAGTTCCGCGAGGAGAGTACCCTGGAGAGGAGTGTTGAGATGATGCCCATCGACGGAAAGAGCCTCTATGTGGATATGATGCCTTATCAAGATGATTATTCAGAGTTCAGTATCGGTTGGGGAATGGATTCTGATATCGACCATCTCCCCTATACAAACGTCAACGAGGATTCATTACTCTTCCGCGACATTCATCTGCACATCCGCAACAGCAATGACTCTTTATTTCACGTACGGACAATTGCTGCAAGCAGCTGTCGCGAGCTGCGCGGAGCGAAGGCAGATCTGGAAGAGTTCCGTTTTGAGATTACGCAGCAAGATTCGCTGCTCTACCTGCCGGAGTTTCTGATGGTACCGTCAACGCAGGGTTTTCGCAAACAGAGCATCACCGTGGAGATCTCGGTGCCGGCGGGCAAGACGGTAGAGGTGAGCGACGTGCTGAACAACTACAGGAATCAGGAGCCTCCTTCCGTGGTGCGCAGACGCATCAGGAACTATACACGTACCTTCATGACCGCAGAGCCTCCTCACCTTGAAGATGAGGAATCGGAAGCCGGGAGTGATGTTGTTTGAGCAGATTCACTCTACTTTTTAATATTTTCATTGTGTTTTGAAGGGGCTGTCCATAAGGGACAGCCTTTTTTTGGACGGTGGCATGATGATCCAATTGGTTAATGTTGTGTTCAGTAACCGGTATTGGGTGATAAATAGATTGAGAACGGTGAAAATAAAATGACAATTATTGTTTCTGTTTCAAAAAATCATGTATCTTTGCATCCGCAATTCGGAAAGAATGCCCCTGGCTCTTCACCGTTTTGCAGGCAGGCAGCGGCCTGTTCCCTCACCCTAAGATACATTATGAGAATGCCCGGATGGCGGAATTGGTAGACGCGCTAGTTTCAGGGACTAGTGTTGGTTACAACGTGCAGGTTCGAGTCCTGTTCCGGGCACCTTCCCTGCGCAGGTGGTGAAATTGGTATACACGCTACTTTGAGGGGGTAGTGCCGGTTACGGCGTGTGAGTTCGAGTCTCATCCTGCGCACTTTTTCTTTCCTTTTACAAATCAACCCCATTTTTTTCTTTTATTTCCATCATGCTATTTCCGGCAGGGTGATTTCTTTTTTTTTCTGAAAAGTTCTATCTTTACCAAAAAGAAGCGCATGAAGAGAAAAATGAAAAGCATCGTCGCAACACTCTACGAGAAGGTCCTCTCCGGGAAGAGTAAGCGGTTGATAGAAAAACTGGTGTTTGTAATGGCACTGGCGGGCTTTTTTCTGCATCTCATTGTAATCGGCATGCAGCATTTGGGCTGGATTGGTGCCGGCGGTTCTCTTGCCGGGATGGAGAGTCCCATTGATGCCTTATATACCCCCTTCTCCATCATTCTCTTTTATGAGGTCTACTGTCTGATTTACTATCTGCCCAAATCAATTACAATCTACATCGGGAAACAGTTCGAAATCATCGCGCTGATCACCATCCGCGGCATCTTCGATGAGCTTTCAAAGCTCTCCCTCACCTCCGATTTGGAGGATCTCTTCGCCACGCCCGATTTTCTCTATTCGATGGCTACCATCCTGATCCTCTTCCTGCTGATTTATCTATTTTATCTCCGTAACCAGAAGTCGATCCGGGTGGATAAAAATTATCCCGGTCTGCCTCCCGGTCTGCCAACGAAAAAGAAACGGTACGTCACGGCCAAAAAGGTGTTGGCCTTGATTTTGACAGTTCTTTTTGTGGTGATGGTGCTGTTCAACATGGTGGAATGGCTTTTCATGGATCATTCACTGCTTGGGTTCTTTCGGCATACCAAGATGGCTACCGAGGCATTCTTCTCCGATTTTTTCATGGTGCTGATCCTGACCGATCTGCTGGTGCTGCTCTTCTCTTTTGCAATCACCGACGATTTCCCGAAGGTGATGCGCAACTCCGGCTTTGTGGTCTCCACCACGCTGATAAAGTTATCGTTCAATGTTGAGGGGATTGCCAGCCATCTGCTGGTGGTGATGGCCGTCCTGTTTGGCACGCTGATGCTCAGGCTCTACAAGATGTACCGCAGGATTGAATTGCCGGATGACAATGTGTGAATGCAATAAATAAGTTTGATATAATGAAAATCCTGACAGCTGAACAGATCCGGAAAATTGATGCTGCTACCATTGAACGGGAGGGCATCTCTTCTCTGACTTTGATGAAACGGGCGGCAACCGCTTTCACGAACTTTTTTATGACACGATGTCCGGAGAAGAAACAGGAAATACTGATTCTTGCCGGTACGGGCAACAACGGAGGGGATGCCTTGGTGGTGGCGCGACTCCTCCATCAGTCGGGTTACAGGGTGACGGTCTGCGTGGTGGATCAGGGTGGCCGTTACACGGAAGATTGTGCGCACAACCTGCGCCGTGTGAAGGCAGAGCATATTGCCTCCAATATCATCACCGGCGAGCAGGATCTCCCTGTAATGGAGCAGTTCGATCTGCTTATCGACGGGATCTTCGGAACAGGTCTCTCGCGGGAGGTGGAGGGTATCGCAGCAAGAGTGATTGAAGCAATCAACAAGAGTGGTCGGCCGGTGTACAGCATTGATCTGCCCAGCGGTCTCTTCATGGACCGTAACAGCAGGCTTGCCGTGCGGGCAACTGTGACGGTCACCTTCCAGATTCCGAAGCTGGCACTCTTTCTGCCGGAGAATGGTGATTTTATTGGTGAGGTGCAGATCGTGGATATAGGGCTGGATGACGGTGCCATTGCCGAAGCAGAGAGTGAGATGGAGTATGTCGAGCAGGAAATGATTGCCTCTCTGTTGAAACCGTTGCACCGATTTGCCCACAAGGGTGCCCAGGGTCACACCCTTCTTGTGGGTGGAAGCCTCGGCAAATGCGGATCACTCTGTATGGCTGCAAAGGCAGCCCTCCGCACCGGCTGTGGCCTTGTAACCACCTATCTGCCACGCTGTGGAACTGCTGTGATGCAGTCGGTCGTCCCCGAGGCGATGGTCCTCGAAGACCAAGATGCTGAGCGTATCACAGAAATAAATTATCCGATTGATCCCGATGCCGTGGGCATTGGGCCGGGAATGGGGCAACATGGTGACACAGCTCAGGCTTTTGCTGCCTTTCTGTATTACTACAGAGGAGCGCTGGTGATTGATGCCGACGGACTGAACATTCTCTCACGACATCCGGAATGGTACTCTCTGATGGTGCCGGGGACCATCCTGACACCTCATCCGAAAGAGCTGGAACGGTTGATCGGTGGTTGGCGCGACGATTTTGAGAAAATTGAAAAGACAAGACTCTTCGCAAAGAGGTATGGAGTGGTGATCGTGGTAAAAGGCGCCTATTCACTCATCGTTGATTCCGATTATCTTTATGTGAACAGCAGCGGCACCCCCGCACTGGCGACTGCCGGCAGCGGGGACGTGCTGACAGGCATGATTGCCTCTCTGCTGACACAGGGGTACAAACCCATGGATGCTGCTCGGATAGGGGTCTATCTGCACGGACTGACCGCTGATTTGACCCGAACAACGATCAATCCCCGCAGCTTCATGGCTGGTGACATCATCGCAAATATTGGGGCCGCCTACCAATCGGTTGAAAAAAAGGAATAAACTATTTGCAGTTTCCCAAACTTTTTTGTAATTTTGCACCTCATTTTGCCAATAGGCTCAACAAGCAGTCGCGCTTTGTGACTCGCCTCAGGCACGTAACGATAAGTTATTACAGATATGTACGTCATTGTAGACATTCAGGGTCAGCAGTTTAAAGTAGAGCAGGACCAGAAGTTATTTGTTCACCGCATCAACGCCGATCAGGGCGCAGAAGTGGAATTTGAGAAAGTGATGCTCGTTGATAACGACGGAGCGATCACCGTAGGTGCCCCCCTGGTTGAAGGAGCCAAGGTGGTGGTTGAAGTTCTTTCGCATGTGAAGGGAGACAAGGTTCTCGTCTTCAAGAAGAAAAGAAGAAAAGGATACCAAAAACTGAACGGTCACCGTCAGCAGTTTACGGAGGTACTTGTAAAATCAATTGTTGCTTAATCAGTTAAAATCAGAAGAAAATGGCACATAAAAAAGGTGTAGGTAGTTCGAAGAACGGCCGTGAATCGGAAAGTAAACGATTGGGCGTAAAGATATTCGGTGGTGAGTCCGCCAAAGCAGGCAACATCCTCGTGCGTCAGCGTGGTACTGTGCATCATCCGGGAGAGAATGTGGGGATCGGTAAGGATCACACCCTCTTTGCCCTGACCGACGGTGTGGTGGTGTTCCGCAAGAAAAGGGACAATCGCTCATTCGTATCGGTACTGCCACAGGCAGTGGCCGAAGCATAAAGCGCTACATTCCTGTCATGAGGATGGGGAGATAAAACCATAAAGTGATTATTAGTGAATAAGGACAACCTGCTTTTCAGAAGCAGGTTGTTTTTTTTATTTGCAGCGGCATGAAACCAACCGACAGACAACTGGCATTTATTCAGGCTCACGAGAAGGAGGATGTGCACGCACTGGCACTTCGCTACAAAGGGGAGGATATGCCTTTTTTGCTTGCGCAGATTGCCGGGCGGCAAGTGGCAGAGAAGAAGATTCCCTCCTGGTATCGGAACCGGGAGCTGCTCTATCCGCAACAGCTCTCGCTGGAGCAGGCTTCATCTGAGCTGACAGCACGCTACAAGGCTTCGCTCGTGACCGGAGGAGATCTTTTAGCCGACCTTACCGGCGGGATGGGGGTTGATTTCTCTTTCCTGGCACCACTTTTCAGGCGGGCGCTTTACGTGGAGAAGGATGAAGAGCTCTGCCGCCTGGCAAAGCATAACTTTGCTGTGTTGGACTTGAAGCAAGCGGAAGTGCATCACATAGAAGGTGAAGCGTTGCTGCCGCAGCTGCCATTGGCCGAACTGATCTACCTCGATCCGGCGCGCCGGGATGTGGGGGGAAAGAAAGTGTTCCGGATTGAAGAGTGTTCCCCTGATCTCTCACTGCTTGCCGACCGGTTGTTGGAGAAGGGTGAACAGGTGATGATCAAATATTCACCGATGCTTGATATCACGCTGGCAGTGAAAACACTGCACCAGGTGAGCGAAGTGCACGTGGTCTCCGTGGAGAATGAGTGCAAGGAGTTGCTCTTCCTGCTCAGGAAAGAATCGGTTGAGTCGCTCTGCCATGCGGTGAACCTTAAAAAGGGAGGGGAAAGGGAATTGCTCTCCTTTACCCCAGGGGAGGAAGAGCAGGAGGCCCCCTACAGTATGGTTCCCGGTCGTTTTCTCTATGAACCCAATGCCTCCATCCTGAAAGCGGGCGGCTTTAATGTGACGGCACATCGCTACAGGTTACAGAAGCTACATAAGCACAGCCATCTCTATACCGGCGACCGGTTGGTGGGTAACTTTCCCGGTCGCATCTTTCGGGTAGAGGAGTGGTTCGGTGCCAATAGGAAGGAAATCAGGCGTTTCGTTGCCGCGGTGCCGAAGACGAATATCACGGTACGCAACTACCCGCACTCAGTGGCTGAGATACGCAAAAGGTGGGGTCTCACAGAGGGTGGGGACAATTATCTCTTTGCCACCACCCTGTATGATGGTCAGAAGGTGTGGATCAGCTGTAGTAAACTATAAGCTAAGACCACAAACCCACAAACCAAGAAACCAATAAATATCGAACCTTAAACCAAAAACCTCAATCCTCAAACCTCCACAATTACTTGTGCCTCTCCTTCAAGACAGCTTCGATATCCTCCAACTTCAGGTTCTTGGTCTTGAGTAGGATCAGGTAGTGGTAGAGCAAGTCGGCCGCTTCGTTGCGGAACAGGTCGAGATTGTCATCTTTTGCTTCTATCACCAGCTCTACAGCCTCTTCACCTACTTTCTGCGCCACCTTGTTGACGCCGCGACTGAAGAGTCGTGCGGTATAGGAGCCTTCCGGATTCTCGGTGATGCGCTGCTCAATTACCTTTTCCAGGTCGTAGACAAACCCTTTGGCAGTCTCCTCGCGGAAGCAGGAGGTGCTGCCGGTGTGGCATGTAGGTCCCTGTGGGAAGGCTTTGATCAGGAGGGTGTCGTCGTCGCAGTCGGTCAGTATCTCCTCAACGATAAGGTAGTTGCCTGAGCTCTCGCCCTTGGTCCATAACCGTTGCTTGCTGCGGCTGTAAAAGGTGACTTTCCCTTCGTTTTTGGTCTTCTCAAGTGCCTCTTCATTCATGTAGCCCAGCATCAGCACCTGCAAGGTACCTGCATGCTGGATGATAACCGGCACCAGTCCGGCGGACTTTTCAAAATTAATCATTGTATCTATCTCATTGTGTTGGTAGAACAGCCCATTGGCTCTCACTACCGACTGATTATCGTATTGGAATATCTATCTCGCTTAAATAAGCTTTCAGTTCGGGAATGGGGATCTCTCCAAAATGAAAGATGCTGGCAGCCAGTGCCGCACTTGCTTTTGTCCTGGTAAACACCTCAGCGAAATGTGCCATGCTGCCGGCACCACCGGAAGCGATGACCGGTACGGTAACCGCTTCACAGACAGCTTCTGTGATCTCAAGGGCGAATCCCTGCTTCATGCCGTCGTGATTCATTGAGGTGAGCAGTATCTCACCGGCACCACGCCTTACACCCTCAATTGCCCAGTCGACCGTCTGTAGCGGGGTGGGGGTTCTCCCCCCATGTACGTAGACCATCCACTCACCATTCTCCTCCTGTTTCGTGTCAATTGCCAGTACCACACACTGGCTGCCGAACTGATTTGCAATCTCGGTGAGTAATTCAGGCCGGTCAACAGCCGAAGAGTTGAGGCTCACCTTGTCGGCACCTGCACGGATGATTGCCTGTGCATCTTCGAGCGTGCGAATGCCGCCACCCACCGTGAATGGGATGTTGATCTCCTCTGCCACACGCCGCACCAGCGAGGTGAGTGTCTTTCTCTGCTCCACCGTGGCGGTGATGTCGAGGAAGACCAGCTCGTCGGCACCCTCCTCCACGTAGCGACGGGCCAGCTCTACTGCATCGCCCGCATCACGGAGTCCCACGAAGTTGACTCCTTTTACCGTACGACCCTCTTTGATGTCCAGGCAGGGTATGATTCTTTTTTTTAGCATATGTTTGTCATTTCAGCATCCGGCCATCAGCCATCAGCTCATTATAAACGTACTATCCTTTTAACTTTTAACCATGAGATATGAACGATTGCAGCTTTTTCAACCGGATATGTCCCTCGTAAATCGCCTTACCGATGATGGCTCCCTCGCAGCCGATGGCCTGTAATGTCTCCAGATCGGCCATGGAGGTGATGCCGCCACTGGCAATCAGCCGTATATCGCTTCCGGCAAGGATCTCACGGTAGAGCTCCACCGAGGGGCCTTGCAACATGCCATCCTTAGATATGTCGGTGCAGATGACATACGCTACTCCTTTTGTTGCAAAGGAGGCAATGAAATCCACCACATCCTCCTCTGACTGTTTCTGCCATCCCTGTGTGGCAATCTTCCTGTGATGGCTGTCGGCACCCAGGATGATTCGTTCCGCTCCGTAGTGCTCCAGCCATTGCAGGAAAAGTTCAGGTTGCTGCTGTGCCACACTGCCACCGGTAATTTGGGCAGCGCCGTTCTCGAAGGCGATGCGTAGATCTTCATCGCTTTTGATGCCACCACCGAAATCGACCTGCAGTGAGGTGCCTTCGGTGATCTGTCTTAGCACACCATGGTTGACAATATGTTTGGAGCGTGCACCATCCAGGTCCACCAGGTGAAGATAGCGAATACCGTGATCTTCAAACTCACGGGCTACGTCGAACGGGTTGTCACGATAGGTTTTTTGTGTCGCGTAATCTCCTTTTGTGAGGCGGACACACTTTCCGTCGATGATGTCTATGGCGGGAATGATTCTCATTATTAGTCGGATCGAATTGGTTGTTACATTTTTAAGAAGTTGTACAGCAGTTGCTCTCCCACGCTGCCCGACTTCTCCGGGTGAAACTGTGTGGCGTAGAAGTTATCCTTTTGCATGGCTGCACTGAATGGGAGGAGATAATCGCAGGTAGCGATTGTCTCTTCGCACAGGCCTGCATAGTAGCTGTGCACGAAATAGAAATCATCTTCATGGTACACTCCTTCGAATAGGAGTGAATTCTTTGTTGAAAGATTGTTCCATCCCATATGGGGTATGATTCCGTTAGCTGGAAACCGCTTCACGGTGGTGTGGAAAATGCCGAGGCACTGTGTGTTTCCCTCCTCAGAATGTTCACACATCAACTGTAGTCCCAAGCAGATGCCCAGCACCGGCTGAACAAGCGATTGAATGATCTTGTCCAATCCCCTCTCTCTTAGATAGGATATGGCACTTGCGGCTTCCCCTACACCGGGAAAGATTACCTTCTCCGCCTGACGGATCTCCTCAATGTCTCCCGTGACCTTGCAAGGGTAACCGAGCCGTTTCACTGCGTTCTCTACCGAGGTGATGTTCCCGGCGTTGTATTGAATGATTGCAATCATCTTATATCACTCCTTTCGTGCTGGGTATTCCTGTTGTCTCTCCCCGTTTCACAGCCATCTTCACGGCGCGGGCAAAGGCTTTGAAGATCGCCTCTATCTTGTGGTGTTCGTTCTCCCCCTCCGCACGGATGTTCAGGTTGCACTTTGCGCTGTCGCTGAAAGATTTGAAGAAGTGGTAGCACATCTCAGTAGGCATGTCGCCCACCCGTTCACGCCGGAAGTCGGCATCCCATACCAGCCAGGGACGGCCTCCGAAATCGATGGCTGCCTGCGCCAGACAATCGTCCATCGGCAGCATGAACCCGTAACGCGAGATTCCTTTCTTCTGTCCCAGTGCCTGCAGAAATGCTTCACCCAAAGCGATGCCGCTGTCCTCGATGGTGTGGTGCTCGTCGATATGAAGATCACCCTTCACCTGTACTGTCATCCGGATGCCGCCGTGACGGGCGATCTGTTCGAGCATATGATCGAAGAAGCCCACTCCTGTTGAGATGTTGCTGCCACCACTCTCGTCAAGGTTGACCTCTACCAGGATATCGGTTTCGGAGGTCTTGCGATGCACCCTTCCGGTACGCGGTCTTTCTTTCAGATAGCGGTAGATCTCACCCCAGTCGGAGGTGGTCAGGTCCGCTTCGGAATGTGAATCATTGCTTAAAAGGATGGATTTACACCCCATGTTATTAGCGAGTTGTATGTCTGTTGCGCGGTCGCCAATCACAAAAGATTCCGCTAGGTTGTAGTTCCCTTTCAGGTAGTGGGTGAGCATGGCGGTACCCGGTTTACGGGTGGGTAGTTGTTGATGCGGGAAGGAGCGGTCAATCAACACTTCGCTGAAGCTTACTCCTTCGTTTTCAAAGGCACGGATGATCTTGTTGTGTGCGGGCCAGAAGGTCTCCTCCGGGAAGGAGTCGGTACCGAGGCCATCCTGGTTGCTGACCATCACCAGCTCATATTCCAGTTCTGCCGCGATACGGGAGAGATACTTAAACACCCCGGGATAGAATTCAAGCTTCTCGAGGCTGTCGATCTGTTCATCCTCAGGCTCCAGGATCAGTGTACCATCCCGGTCAATAAACAATATTTTCTTCATATCTTCTGATTGCTGTAGTTACGGATGGCAGTGAGCAGTTGACGGTTCTCCGCCGGGGTGCCCACTGTGATGCGCAGGCAGTTGCGTACGACGGAATGGCGGTTGCGCACGATCACCTTCTCTTCCACCAGGCTGTGGTAGAGCGCGTTGGCATCATCTACCTCTACTAGCAGGAAGTTGGCATCGGAGGGGTAGACGCGTTGAACGACCGGTATCTGTTGCAATTCATCCTCCAGGAGGCTCCGCTGTTCGAGGATCACCTTCACCCTGTAGGCATATTTCTCCGGTTTGGAGAGGGCCTTGAGTGCTTCCTGCTGGTTGAAGCTGCTCACATTGTAGGGCGGTTTTGTTTTGTCCATCAGCGCGATGATATCACTTCCGGCGTAGGCGATTCCCACGCGGGCGCTGGCCAGGGCCCAGGCCTTGCTGAAAGTCTGCATCACGATCAGGTTGGGATAACGGGAGAGTAAACCGGTGAAACTTTTGTCGCTACTGAAATCAATGTAGGCTTCATCCACCACCACGATTCCCTGAAACGCATCCAGCAGTTGCTCAACGCCCTGCAGGCTGTTGCCCGAAGGATTGTTGGGGGAGCAGACAAAGATGCATTTGGCGCTTTGTTCCAGTATCCGTTCCGTCTGCAGTTCAAAATTATCTGTCAATGGAACTTCAAAAACCTCCACGTTGTTGATGCGGGCTGACACCTCATACATCCCATAAGTCGGTGGGCAGAGGATCACACGATCCCTGCCCGGTTCACAGAAGATGCGGTAGACCAGGTCGATCACCTCATCACTGCCGTTGCCGATAAAAATCTGATCGGCAGGGATGCCGCGAAAGGTTGACAACGCTTGCTTCAGTTTCCGCTGGTGCGGGTCCGGGTAGCGGTTTTTCCTGCCAAACGGGTTTTCGTTGGCATCGAGGAAGATACCCTCATCACCGCTAAACTCGTCACGTGCGCTGGAGTAGGGTTTCAATGCCCATATGTTGGGGCGCACCAGCGCCTGCAGGTCAAAATTTTTCATCTTTGCCGTATTCTTCGTTTAGTTCCATTTTGGCGGCCAACACAGATCCCAGACGCAGCGATACCGCATTCTTGTGGGCAAACAGCTCTTCCGCTTCCGCCATCGCCTCAATGGCGGGACCGATGGAGAGGATCCCTTCAGGGCTGAGTTGCTGGAGGGTTATCTTCTTCAGGAAGCTGTCGAGTGATACCCCACTGTAGGCTCTGGCATAGCCGCTGGTGGGAAGCGTGTGGTTGGTGCCACTGGCATAATCACCTGCACTTTCACAACTATAGCTGCCGAGGAAGATTGACCCGGCATTCACTACGGTGCGACTGAGCAGTGTCGGGTTCTCGGTCGCCAGGATCAGATGCTCCGGTGCGTAGGCATTGCTGAATGCGATGCAGTTTTCCAGGTCACGAAAGTGAATGGCCCTGCTGTTTTTCAGTGCCTGTGCGGCAAACTCCTTCCGTGGAAGTGCTTCCAACTGGAGGTCGAGCTCCTTGTTGACCTCTTTAATCACCTGCTTGCTGTCGGAGAGCAGGATCACCTGGCTGTCGGGGCCATGCTCTGCTTGTGAGAGCAGATCAGCTGCCACATAGGCAGGATTACAGCTCTTGTCTGCAACAATCAGCACCTCACTGGGGCCGGCCGGCATGTCGATGGCCGTGCCGTAGAATTGTGCCGACCGTTTGGCGGCCATCACGTACTGGTTCCCCGGACCGAAGATCTTATCAACCTTTGGAATGCTCTCGGTGCCGAAAGTCATGGCTCCTATGCCCTGTATGCCGCCAACGGCAAAAATGCGGGTGACACCTGTCTGTGCTGCCGCATAGAGTATTGCAGGATGAATCTCGCCCTCCTCATTGGGAGGAGTACAGAGCACGATTTCACTACAGCCGGCAATCCTTGCCGGTACCGCCAGCATCAACACGGTGGAGAAGAGGGGAGCCGTGCCACCTGGGATATAGATACCCACCCGTTCAATGGGACGCGACTCGCGCCAGCATACCACACCGGGTGATGTCTCGATCTTATGTACATCCTCCTTTTGTGAGAGATGAAAAGTTTCAATATTCTTTTTTGCCAGCGCAATGGCCTGTTTCAATCGCTCCGGCACTCTCTCGGCTGCCTGCGCAATGATCTCCTGATCCACCTCCAGTGTCTGCTGTGTTGGGAAGTCGAACTTGCGGCTGTAGGCCAGCACTGCTTTGTCGCCCTTGCGGTGGATGTCGTAGAACATCTTCTCCACTGTATCCATCAGCTTGCGCTGTTTGATGAGCGGACGTTCGGTCAGCTTTTTCCATTTGCTTTCCGAGGGATTGTTGATTGTTTTCATCTTGGGTGATTCGTTGATTAGCAGATTAGCAGATTATTGACAAAAAAATTCTCACATCAGCATATCTTCACATAATTACAGGATCATTTTCTCGATGGGGATTACCAGGATCCCTTCGGCACCGTGACGCTTCAGCTCATCAATCACTTCCCAGAAGTCATCGTCGCGTATCACCGAGTGAACGCTGCTCCAACCCTCATCTGCCAGGGGCAGGATACTGGGGGAGCGCATGCCGGGCAGCAACCGCACAATATCGGGCAGTACATCGTTGGGAGCATTCAACAGAACATACTTCTTTCCTTGCCCCTCCTTGTATGACTTGATGCGAAAGAGCAACTGATCCAGCAAAGATGAAACGGCGGGTGAGAGGTTTTTGTTGCTGATGAGCACCGCTTCGCTGCGAAGAATAGTCTCCGCCTCTTTCAGACCATTCATGATCAAGGTGCTGCCGGTACTCACGATGTCGAAGATGCCATCGGCAAGACCGATGCCGGTAGCAATCTCAACGCTGCCGCCCAGCTCTTCAATCTTTACCTCAATCTCTTTTTCACGGAAAAAGTTGCCGAGGATCTTCGGATAGCTGGTAGCAATTCGCTTGCCCCTGAAATAATCGAGACCGGTATATACTTCTTCCCTGGGTATGGCAAGAGAGAGACGGCAGTTGCTAAATCCCAGCTTCTCTACAACCTTCACATCTTTCTCCTTCTCCCACACCTCATTTTCACCCAGGATACCAATATCGGCAACACCCTGCTCCACATATTGTGGGATGTCATCGTCCCGAAGGAAGAGGATCTCCATGGGGAAATTGCGGGCTGTGGTTTTGAGCTTACGATCTCCGTTAGAGACTTTGATTCCACACTCGGTGAGCAGCTCAAGTGATTTCTCGCTCAGCCGACCGCTTTTTTGAATTGCAATCTTGATTTTTTCCATTGTTGGTTTGTTATGTGCCGGAAAGCAACAGTGGTCTACTAATTAAAAACCCGCCTGATGCTCTTCAGACGGGTCAATAAATATCTCGTTGGTGTTCACACATATCTATTTCAGCTCGCCTGACTGCAAGTATGAAAATGATGATGATGGAACCAATTTGCTTTCATATTATTGTTTTGATGATGCAAAGATATAAGAATTATTTTAAAACGAAAGCATATCTGCATTTTATTATAAATAGTACATTCATAAAGTTCCATGGCGGTTTTTTATATAGATTTGTATCCAAAGAACATTAATCGTGAACATGATGATTGAAGAGAGGATACTTACGTACGAGAGATTGGTATCTGAGAACAGAAAAAAGAGCGATCGACTTGGTAAACAAATGCATCTTTTGGGCACTTTTCGGTTAATCCTATTTGTCGGAACCCTTATAGCGATCTATATGCTTGTAGGTGATTACCAGCTGCTTATTCCACTTCTCATTGTCATGGCTCTTTCTTTTGCTTTTTTATTCAATAAGCATGACAGGTTATTGGACCTGAAAGAGTCAGCCGAGTCCCTGATTCTGTTGGCTGAAAATGAATTAAAAGCATTTCGTCATGATTTTTCTGTTTTTAATGGTGCTTCTGAGATGACAGATCCTACTCATCCGTTCAGTTATGATCTGGATATCTTTGGAGAGAACTCATTTTTTCAGCAGATTAACAGGACGGTGTTGCCCATTGGGGAACAAAGACTGGCCGAGATGATTCAAAATCCGTTGACCGATAAAGATGCGATTCTTGGCAGACAACAAACCATCATGGAGTTGGCAGGCAAGGAGGAATTCTGTTTGCATTTTAGAACGGCGGGGATGAAAATATCCTCTTCTTCTGTGAAAGAGTTGCATTTTACTGCTTCGAGTCCCAATAATGGGTTGTCTCAGAATAAGATTTGGAATGCTGCCGTTTGGATCACACCCTTTCTCTATCTTGTTTTTATCCTTTTATGGCTTACAGGAATTGTGCCCGGTGGCCTCTTTCTCTATCTTTATCTTTTCACATTCGCATTATCCCTGATTCCCATGAAAAGGGTGAAGGCTATATGGATGTTGTTTGATAAACGATCCAAACGATTGGATGCATTTGCTACCCTGTTTAAGATTTCAGAACAGGAGAAATGCGAGTCGCAACTGCTCAAGTCGCTGCAAAAGCAACTTATCCCTCACAAAAAAGCTTCTGATGCGATCAGAGAATTGTCGCAATTGAGCCGCAACCTCGACGTGGGTTTTACACTCGCCATGCTGCTGCTGAACCCTCTGTTTCTATGGACAACGCTCTACGCTTTGAAAATTGAGAGATGGATGAAGCATCATGGAGGTGATGTGGATGCCTGGTTTGCATCATTGGCAGAAATAGATGCATTGATATCACTGGGTACTTTTGCTGTCAACCATCCCGATTACTGCTACCCCAGGATTTCTGACAGCCATTGCTTTCGTGGTGAAGGGCTGGGTCACCCGCTCATCTCGCGCGAGAAATGCGTGAAGAACGACATTGATCTTTCTCATAAACCCAGTTTCATGATCGTTACAGGAGCAAATATGGCGGGCAAGAGTACCTATCTGAGAACAATCGGGATCAATCATCTGCTGGCATCAGTCGGTTTGCCCGTTAATGCGGAGCGATTGTCGTTTTATCCGGGGAGGTTGCTGACCAACCTGCGTACCTCCGATTCACTGGTAAACAGTGAGTCCTATTTCTTTGCGGAACTAAAGCGTTTGAAGATGATTATCGACCGGTTGGTTTCAGGTGAAGAGGGTATGTTGATCATTTTGGATGAGATATTGAAAGGAACCAATTCCGAGGATAAACAACGGGGTTCACAGGCATTGATAAAGCGGTTGGTCGGGCTCGGCGGATGTGGTATCATTGCCACACACGATCTGGCGTTGGGTAACCTGGAGACACAATATCCAGAGGTGATTAAGAACTGGCACTTTGATGCCCTCATACAGGAAGATGCCCTGACGTATAGCTATAAGCTGCAGGAGGGGTTAGCGCGAAACATGAATGCCAGTTTTTTGATGAGAAAAATGGGAATCACGGAATAGAAAAGGCTTCCTAAAAATTCTCAAAAACAACAGAAATGGAGCCTTGGATAACCTGCTGTGGCATTTTTTTATGTAAGTTTGCACCCGATGAAAAATAAGCTGATCATATCGCTTCTCGCTACTCTTCTCAGCGTGGGTGCAGCCTTCTCACAGGCACGCATCATCATGCCCGATTCATCGCAGATCACCAGCGACCCGGACTCGCTCGATCTGTTGCCCCGAGAGTCATCACACCTGGATCATCTCATCCATGATCATGGAGCGGAGGCCGACTCGTTGCAAAAGCTGGCGCGCATGACTATCTGGCGATTGGATGCCCGCACCGGCAACCGCTTACCGGCAGTGTCGGACACGCTGCTGCACAACTTTCAGCACTCTACGCTGCCCGACAGCTACTCCACCGCCATGGGTTTTCTGGGGACACTTGGTTCTCCGACAATCTCCAAGATCTTCTTCGACAGGGGAGAGACTGAGACCTTCCTTTTCAACAATGTCTACAGTCACTACCTGAAAGATCCTGAAAAGCTGATCTTTGTCAACACACGGGTACCCTATACCCGTCTGGGTTATCATCGTGCGGGGCCCAAGCAGACACGTGAAGAGCGACTGGAAGCACGTCTTACATCCAACTTCGGGAAAAGTCTCAACATTGGACTCGATGTGGATCTGATCAATTCCCGTGGCTTTTACGCCGAGCAGTCGGTCAAGCACAACAACTTCTCCCTCTACGGGAACTACCTCTCCGACAGGCTGGAGGCTCATGCCATGGTACATCTGGGAAGCATCACCCAGTTCGAGAATGGCGGCATTACCGATGAACGGTTTATCACCGATCCCCAGGCTGTGGGCGAGAGCTTCACATCACTCGACATTCCCGTGCGGTTCAATGATACCTGGAATGCACTTAAAAACAACCGTTACTTCTTGTCGGGACGATACAACCTGGGCTACCGTGAATTGCCGCAGGATTCACTGCACAAGGGTCCCGGAACATTCGTGCCGGTAGCCAGCATTGGTTTCGCTACGCAGCTCACCCAGCAACACCGTCGCTTCCTCTCATACGACACCGCCTATGTGAATGTGGAAGGGGTGCAGATGCAACAGATCGACCGATTCTACGAAAACCGCTATTACCAGGGGGCGGTGGATGACAGCATACGATTTACATCGCTGAAAAACAGTGTCTCGATCAGTCTGCGCGAGGGATTCAAGGAGTGGGTCAAGTTCGGCCTCACTGCCTTCCTGGAACATGATCTGCGCAACTACTCCATGCGCGATACCACGGGGACAGGATACAGGTCGCACAGTGAGAGCGCCGTGACTCTTGGTGGGGTGCTCAACAAGCAACAGGGGGAGCATCTGTTGTTCAATCTGCGTGCCGACCTGGGGGTACTGGGTACCAATCTGGGAGAACTCAGGTTGATGGGTGATGTGGAGACCGGCTTTGACCTGGCCGGGAAACGTACCACGCTGACAGCGGAGGCCTATGTAAAGAACTTACGGCCAAAGTACCTCCAGGAAAACTATTATTCCAAATATTTCAGATGGAATCAGGACTTGGGTGACATGCGGAGAGTCTATGTGGGCGGAAAACTTTTCATCCCATTTACCAATACAACATTGAGTGCCGGTGTGGAGAATCTGCAGAACCATATTTACTATGGAGCTGACAAGAAGATTGCACAAGAGGGCGACAATATTCAGGTGATGACGGCACGGGTGGACCAAAAGCTGAAACTAGGCATCTTTAATTGGGACAACCAGGTGGTCTACCAGACATCCAGCAACGAGGAGGTAATTCCTGTTCCCATGCTCAGCATTTATTCCAACATGTACCTGAAAGCGAAGATTGTGAATGAGTTGACGCTGCAACTGGGTGTGGATGCACATTATCACACCAGCTATTTTGCCCCCGGTTATGAACCTGCATTGCTGCAGTTTTACAACCAACGGGAGCGGGAGATCGGTGATTATCCCATCGCGACAGTTTATGCCAACATGCATCTGAAGCAAACCCGTTTTTTTCTGATGTTCTACAACGTAGCTCCGAAAGTGCTGA
This sequence comes from Proteiniphilum sp., assembly GCA_036733365.1. Taxonomy (GTDB): domain Bacteria; phylum Bacteroidota; class Bacteroidia; order Bacteroidales; family Dysgonomonadaceae; genus Proteiniphilum. Next base: position 162,091 of record DAINAS010000001.1, on the reverse strand, counting down.
AAGAGAACGACTCCTTCACGTTGCCCGGTTATCCGGTGAATCCTTTTATCTTTAAGCTGGGCCTTTCCGTTAATTTACACAACTAAAAATAGATCCGTTTTGAAAGTCAGGCGACGGTTGAATATTTATCTCACCCTGCTGATCGTTGCTCTAATAACAATGATCCTGCTGCAACGGCTCATCGCTCCTCAGGAGCATGTGTTGCTGGCGCGTGATTACAGTGACATCATGGCATCGGGAGAGATGAACGTGGTGACTGATTACAACTCCATCGGTTATTTTGTGTCCGGTGATACCGCACTCGGTTTCCAGCTGGAGATGATGCAGGCCCTGGAGAAGGAGTGGGGTGTGAAGGTGAATCTTTTTCTGGAAAACAGCCTGGAGGACAACCTGAAGGGATTGCTGGAACAACGGTACGACCTGATAGCACGAAACATACCGGTGAACAGTGCACTCCGGGACAGCTTTGCCTTTACCGATCCCATCACCTACAACCGGCTGGTGCTTGTACAGCGAAAAGCCTCTTTCAACGAGGGACGCGAGCCGATACGCCAACACCTCGACCTCGCGGGAAAGGTGATCCATGTCGCTGCCGATGCACCAGCCATCATGCGACTGAACAATCTTTCACACGAGATTGGTGATACCATCCTGATTGAAGAAGATCCCACGTACGAAACGGAACAGCTGGTGATGATGGTCGCTTCCGGCGACATTGACTATACAATTTGTGACAAAGAGGTGGCAGTACGTCTGGCAGATCATTTTCCGGAAATTGACATCGATACCGATATCAGCTTCACCCAGGTCGAATCATGGGCCCTGCGCCCAGATGCACCACATCTGCTGGACAGTCTCAACTCCTGGTTGAGCCGCTTCCGGGAGACAAAACAGTTCGATCGGATATTCCGCAGATATTATAAGGAGTAGACTTTGACTGACAAGCATAAGAGGCTGCCTCTATTTTGAGACAGCCTCTTTTCTGTTTGTACGTTACAGTTTGAGTAGCCCTGTTACAGGAAGAAACAGCCTATTTCTTCGTTACTGGTTCTAATCTCGTTCTAATCTCGTTCTAATATGGTTCTAATATGGTTCTAATAGATTCGAACCAGATTAGAGTCAGTTACGACTGAATTGATATGCTGTAAAGAGCCATATAAGGCGAATCTTAGTGGGTGGGATGAAAAAAAGCCATCTCATTTGTATATTGAGACGGCTTTTTTATTTGACGTTTTAGCTACAATGTAGTTCAGCCTCTTGGTCCATTTCTGCGGGGTGCACGGCGATCCTTCCGGTTGGCATCCTGCATTTTCTGCCTTACCTCATCGCGATACTGTTTCCATTGTTCCATCTTTTCCTTGCCGATGATACTTTCCAGTTCGGCATCATTTTTTTCTACAGCCTCCTTGCGGATTTTTTCCATTGCTTCACGACGGCTTTCACGATCCTGCATCACCTGCTCCCGTTTCTCGCGCTGAAGTTTCAATTGTTCAGCTCTTTCAGCATCCTGTTTCTCATAGAGAGCTTCCACCTTCGCTTTTTGCTCCTCTGTGAGCTCCAGTTGTTTCGCCATGTTCTCAGCCCTGTTTTTAGAGCTCCATCTCTTTTCAACTTGTGAGCGGCGACCAATTCTGTCACTGTCATTGTTGTTTTGAGCTGTCATTGCAAAGCTCATCGTGAATAGGGCAATCATTACCACTGCTACTGTTTTCTTCATAACCATTGTTTTTTTTGGGTGAATAAATTTTGTTACCGATCATTTGACATTCAAAAATAGGCAAAAGTTTAAACATCCGAGCATCGGATTGTCAGAAAATGAGCCAATTAACGTTCAGAAATAGAGGTCTATATGGACGTGTGAAGGGCGTTAGTCCAACCATCAGTGGGTTTAATCGATAAAAATAAGCTGTTGGTCTATTCTCTATTTTCAGGGTTGGTTTAACTATTTTTTCACGAATAAATCTATCTTTGTATTTGAAACGACTGGATTATATGGAGAAAAAGTTCAAAGCAGACAACGGGTTGGCGAATATTTTCTGGGGTGTGGCAGCCGTCATGCTGCTGGCATTGTTTGTTTATCGCCTTATCATCGATGAAGCGGGTTGGAACCTGATCATCTATTTCTCTTTCACCATCTTTTTCATGTTGTCGGTCACCATCAAGGAGTATGCTGTCACCGAAACCAATTTCCTGGAGATCCGCTTTTTATTGAAGATACTGACCCGCAACAGACGGATTGCCATCGGTGACATGGTGGCATTGAAGAAAATAAGCTCCAACCAGCTGCGCATTGAGAAGGTGCGTGGGTTTGAGGTGCTGCGGGTAAAGGCTTCCGATCTGGATGCCCTCATTGCCGAGCTGGTGAACCGCAACCCGCGTATCGTGGTGGACCCGGGTGTTGGCCAATAGCGTACCCCCTTTGTTGACCCTATACCGCGAAATAGGATTCCAGTTCTTTTAATGTTTCCTCCCCGGTTGCGATATCTTTCACAACCAGCCCTTTTTCCAACACGACGATTCGTTCACATACCTCCGTCACATGATTCAGGTCGTGGCTGGAGATGAGCATTGTGATGTTGCGGGTTCTCTTCAGCTCGTTGAGCATTCTTTTCAGGCGAATTTGCGATGTGGGGTCGAGGGCCGTGAAGGGCTCGTCGAGAATCAGTATCTGCGGATCACCCAGCAGTGCGGCCGCGATGCCTGTTTTCTTCTGGTTGCCTTTCGACAGGTCGCGGATCAACTTTCCCGATCCGGTGATCTCCCCGTTGAAAAACTCCTGCATCGACTCCAGGAAGCTGTTCAGGTCGCCCTCCGACTTGTTGTAGAGCTTCGCTGTGAAGGTAAAATACTCATCAGGGGTGAGGAAGTCGATCAGGAACCCCTCGTCGAGGAAGGAGCCCACTTTTTGTTTCCACGCATCGCTACGGGCTACCGGCTCTCCCTCGATCATCACTTCCCCTGCTGATGCTTCAATCAGATCGAGGATCAGCCGGAAGAAGGTGGTCTTGCCGGCGCCATTGTTGCCAACCAGTCCGAAACTCTCGCCGTTGGCGATTGCGACGGAATCTATGTTGAGTACGTTGACGCCGCTATAATGCTTTTGCAGGCCGGCAGCCGTGATGATGCCTCCGTTCTCAATGCTGACCTGCGGAACTGCAGGCGGGGTAACGGGTGTTTCGTTGAGAGGATTTACGTTTTGTTGCATATGATGAGCTTGTTTTGTTTATCAGTAATCAAGGTGAATGAATGGCGATGCGGATCACTCCTTCTTTCGGAAGCCGGTGCATAGCGCATATTTCCTCTTCAGAAATTGTCGTTCGGTCATCCTGATCAGCGACTCACGGAAGAGGATGCCGCCGAGGCCCAGCAGGGAGAGGATGATCAGCGCGATGTGATCGGCTGAAAAGAGGGCAAAGATTTTCACCAGCAAGATGGGCACCAGCAGGAGGGGGATCATCACGATAAAGTTTTTGTAGCTTACCCCCTGCATGTTCATCGAGGAACCCTTGCCCAGTTCCAGTCGTTTGGTGTTAAAGGTGGCCGCAAAGAGATAGACATGGATGTTGACGCCTGCGTTGTAGAGCAGTGCCGTCACGTGGTAGGGAATGACATATGTCCCAAAGAGGAAGTAGGGAGTGGTGGCGATGAAGGAGAGGATGCAGAGGGCCATCAAGAGGAAGTAGTTGGCCCTGATGTAGCTGGAGGTCTCAATGTTGCGGGTCATCAGGAAGTCGAAGTGTGATCCATCCCAGTTGATGATCCACTGTCCGAACATCAGCATGCCGGTGCCGGTGACAAAGATGGCCACGAAGAGCAGCCAGCCGGGACTCTCGTTATACATCGGGTTGGGGTAGAAGAGCAGCCCGTAGAGGAGGAAGAGCAGGGCGGTGTAGAGCGTGCTCTTGGTACGCTTGTGCCGCATCACCAGCTTTATCTCAAGTGATATCAACTCGCCAATCTTACCAAATCGTTCCATGAAGGAGAAGCGCTTCGTGTCGCTCTGCCGCCATGTTTTTTTCTTCTCGAATGTCTCGGGATAGTAGTTGTGTGCGAAGTAGAGCCTGTTGAGTCCGTATGCTCCCAATGGAAGCAGCCATGCCGCAATCCAGACCAGCGGAGTGCCGGTCATCATTGTGAAGAGTTGGCGGGAGAGGTCGAACAGCGAGAGGATCCCGAAATACTCCAGCAGCGCCGGCACCGCTGCCACAACCAGCAGCAGCATGCCGGTAAGCAGGTTGCTGAACTGTCGTTTCAGCAGGGGGGCCATCAGCGTGTTGAATGCGATCAACGAAAGCAGTGAGAAGATGAAACGAAAAGCGCCTGCCACGCCATATTCCGGGTAAATACCACTGATTGCGAAGGGAATCACGAGGCAAAGCGTCAGATAGTTGGCCGGGTTGAGCAACGGTTTCAACAGGAGGTAGCTGACCAGCGTATTTCTTTTCAGCGGCAGCACCTGGTAGGCCTGCAGGTTGATCCTGCTCAGTGGCTGCATCAGGTAGCGGAAGAAGAGCATGGCGATCAATGCATAGAGGATGCCTCCGTGAAACAGATCGGCAGGTGCACTGCCAGGAACAACCTCTGCCAGGATCTGTGGCAGCATGAAACCCAGCATCACGAAAATCACGACGAAATAGAGGGCCATCAGTCCCATGAAGATGGTCACTGCCAGGTTGCGGTAAAAGCCAGGTGAACGTTTGTTCTCCAGCCAATAATGTTTGAATAGAATTGTGAGCATTGATTTGTTGTGTTTATCTTTTTCCGAAAAGGGCACCCAGCAGGCTCCGGGTGAGGGTGCGTCCCAGTTGGGTTGTAATCTGACGTTTGGCACTCTTGCCCACCTGATCGAGCATCTCTCCCAGGATGCCCTGATCAGCCTTTCGTTGTCGCTCGGCGGCACGCCGGGCGCGCTCAGCTTCAAGGGCAGCCTTCTGTTCCTCCTTCTGGCGGCGGATACGCTCTTTCTCCTCTTCAGCCTGGCGTCGCTCCTCTTCCAGCAACTCCTGTTTCTGTGAGAGGATCTCGAAGGCTGACTCACGGTCGATCAGCTTTTCATAGACGCCAAAGATCAGGGAGCTGCGCATGAGCTGGTCTCTTTCACCTTCAGTGATGGGACCGATCTGTCCCTGTGGGGGCAGGATATTGGCCCGTTCCACCATCTGGGGTGCTCCCTTCTCATTGAGGAACGATACCAGCGCCTCACCGGTGTTGAGTTGCGTGATCGCTTCTTCCGTACTGAAGGCGGGGTTGGCGCGGAAGGTGTTGGCGGCTACCCTCACCGCTTTCTGGTCGTTGGGCGTGTAGGCACGCAGCGCGTGCTGCACCCTGTTGCCCAACTGGCCAAGTATCCTTTCCGGTATGTCGGCGGGGTTCTGGGTGCAGAAGTAGACACCCACCCCTTTCGAGCGGATCAGGCGGACGATCTGTTCCACCTTCTCCAGCAGGGAGGAGGACATGTCGTTGAAGAGCAGGTGGGCCTCATCGAAGAAGAAAACCAGCTTCGGCTTCTCCAGGTCGCCCACCTCAGGCAGCGTCTCGTATAGGTCGTCCAGCAGCCAGAGCAAGAAGGTGGTGTATACACGGGGCGAGTTCATCAGCTTGTCGGCAGCCAGGATGTTGATCACTCCCTTGCCCTGTTCGGTTTGTATGAAATCGGTGATCTCAAACTCCGGCTCACCGAAGAACTTGTCGGCACCCTCGCTCTCCAGGCGCAGCAGGCTGCGCTGGATGGCACCGATGCTGGCCGGTGAGATGTTGCCGTAGCGGGTGGTGAACTCCTTCCGGTTGTCGCCGATGAACTGGATCATCTTCTGCAGATCTTTCAGGTCGATCAACAACAGGTTGTTGTCGTCCGCGATGCGGAAGGCCATGGATAGGATCGCCCCCTGCGTGTCGTTGAGGTTCAGCAATCGCTCCAAAAGCAGCGGACCCATGGCAGTGACGGTGGTGCGCACCGGGTGTCCCTGTTCACCGAACACATCCCAGAATCGTACTGGAAAAGGCTTGTAAGCGAAGCCCTTCTCTTTCAGTCCGTAGCCCTCCACACGCTTGGTGACACTCTCCTTGTTGCCGCCAATCTTGGCCACCCCTGAAAGGTCGCCTTTCATGTCGGCGGCGAAGACGGGGACACCCATTTCGCTGAATGTTTCTGAAAGGGTTTGAAGTGTGACGGTCTTGCCGGTACCGGTGGCACCGGTGATCAGTCCATGGCGATTGGCCATCCTGGGTATCAGGCAGACTTCTGCGTTGTCGTTGAGGGCGATGAAGGCACGTTGGCTGTTGTCGAACATACTGGTCTGATTGTTTGGTTTCTGTACAGGGCAAAGATAAACATTTTTTTAGTTTTGCAGGGTTGATGGTTAAATGATATTTTGTATCCAATCATTTTTTCCATTATCTTTAGCGCTGTAATCAAAAAATTCTAATTCGATGACCAACAAATTTTCTACTCTGTTTTTACTCTGGTTGATAGCAACAACCATGCACGCACAAAAAGGTACAGTGATATCACATTATCTGTTTCCCGAGTTTACCGCCGGTCAGGTTTTGATGAAAGATGGAACGTTGAATGCTGCGATGTTGAATTACAATGCGATCACCGAGGAGATTGTCTTTCAGCAAAACGGACAGGTGCTGGCGTTGGCCGACCCCGCGCTAAGCCAGACAGACACGGTGTTCATCAGTGACCGGAAGCTTGTACCTTTTGAAGATGAGTTCGCTGAGTTGATCCTGAATGGTGAAGTGAAGTTACTGGCTCTTTTACGCTGCAGCGTGATTCCTCCCGGCAATCCGGCTCCCTTTGGGGGTACCTCACAGATCTCATCTGTCGATAAAATTTCAAGGTGGGGTGCGAACAACACCTTTTATGATCTGAATCTGCCCGAAGATTTCAAGATTGAAACCAGCTACATGTATCGCATCGACAACGGATCTGGTTGGAAGAAAGCGAATTCGATGAAACAGCTGAGAAAATTCTACAAAAAGAGTAGAGATCGTTTCGATCAGTATGTTTCAGAACAGGAGATCCAATTTGATGATCCCACTCAAATAGCAACACTGGTGCAATGGATGGAGGCAGAATAACGACGGTACAAGCAAGTCTCTATAGATTGATGCAGAGAACGAATGCCAGCGAGAGCAGAAATCCCGTGAGGGAGGTCTCTTTCAGGTAGGGGTCGAGCCTGCCTCCTTCCCGCTTGTTGATGGCTGCCATGATCGTGATGAGCCTGATGAAGAGGAGCAGGTAGAGATAGCCCGGCAGTGAGGAAGGGAGGTAGATCAGGTTGAAAAAGGCGAAGCTGAGGATGGTGGCCAGTGTCATCGCTGCATGGTAATGTTTGGCTCCCTTCAATCCCAGTTTGACAGCGATGGTTCTTTTTCCGGAGGAGCGGTCGTTCTCGATATCCCGCATGTTGTTCACGTTCAGGATCATGCTGCTGATCAGTCCCAGGCCGATTGCCGGCAACAGGGGCAGTGCATCTGCTGACCCTGTGTGGAGGAAGTAGGTGCCAATCACCGGCACCGGTCCGAAAAAGAGGAAGGCGAAGAGATCACCCCATCCCCTGTATCCGTATGCATGGCGTCCCATGGTGTAGAAGAGGGCCGCCAGGATGGAGGCGCCTCCCAGTAGCAGGAGAATCCATACGGCATCTCCGCTGGCTGTTCCCGGTGCTGTGAAGATCAGCGCGAGTCCAATCCCAATGCATATTGAAACTGTTATGGCCACTGCCCGCTTCATGGCGCGGGGGGTGATGCTGCCTCCCTGCAGCGCTCTTACAGGTCCCTTACGCCGTCCGGTGATGTCGGTACCCTTGATGTAATCACCAAGGTCGTTGGCCAGATTGGCAAGTATCTGCAGAACTACTGCCAGCAGGAAGGCGAGAATGAAGGTGTGGAGCGTGAAGAGCCCCTTGAACCATGCCAGGCCGCTGCCCAGGATGACACTCGACACCGCCAGGAAGAGGGTGCGTAACCGGAAGGCTTCTATCCACCTGTTGAGCAATGTCATGTTGTAAAAAAGCTGATTAGTAGGCTCTGGCAAATATTACCCGCTGTGAGGAGGGCTTGCCGGTCACCATGCACTTGCCGGGACTCTTGTCACCTTCGAGAGGGATACAACGGATTGTGGCCTTGGTTTCGTTCTTGATCAGCTCTTCGGTTTCGGCTGTGCCGTCCCAGTGGCAGAGCAGGAAGCCACCCTTCTCGATTTCTACCTTGAACTCCTCATAGCTGTTCACCTCACGGGTTTGTGCAGTGCGGAAGTCGGCCGCCTTTCGATAGATGTTTTCCTGGATCTCATCCAGCAAAGATTTGATATGTTGTTCTATGCCGTCACAGGAGAGGGTCTCCTTTGTCAGTGTGTCGCGGCGGGCCACCTCCACGCTGTTGTTCTCCAGGTCACGACCTCCCATGGCGAGGCGTACTGGTACACCTTTGAGTTCATACTCTGAGAATTTCCAGCCCGGTTTTTTGTTGTCGGCATTGTCGTAACGGACCGAGATACCCAGGTCCTTCAATCGCTTCACGATGCCGGCTACTTTCTCGTTGATCTGTTGGAGTTGCTCCTCGTTCTTGTAGATCGGCACAATCACTACCTGGTAGGGTGCCAGCTTCGGCGGCAGCACCAGTCCATTGTCATCCGAATGCGACATGATAAGGGCTCCCATCAGTCGCGTGGAGACACCCCAGGAAGTTGCCCAGACAAAATCACGTGCGCCACTCTTGTCGGTGAATTGCACGTCGAATGCCTTGGCGAAGTTCTGCCCCAGGAAGTGGGAGGTGCCCGACTGCAATGCCTTGCCATCTTGCATCAGTGCTTCGATGGTGTATGTGTCGAGGGCGCCGGCGAATCGTTCCGATTCCGACTTGTGCCCCTTGATCACCGGCATCGCCATATATTGTTCCGCGAAATCGGCATAGACATTGATCATCTTCACTGCTTCCTCTACTGCTTCCTCTTCCGTGGCATGGGCGGTGTGTCCCTCCTGCCAGAGGAACTCGGCTGTACGCAGGAAGAGCCGAGTACGCATCTCCCAGCGTACCACGTTGGCCCACTGGTTGATGAGCAGCGGCAGGTCGCGGTATGACTGGATCCAGTTCTTATAGGTGCTCCAGATAATGGTCTCAGAGGTGGGGCGTACCACCAACTCCTCTTCCAGTTTCGCTTCCGGGTCCACAACGACGCCGTTGCCGTTAGGGTCGTTTTTCAGGCGGTAGTGGGTCACCACCGCACACTCCTTGGCAAACCCCTCCACATGATCGGCCTCGCGACTGAGGAAGGACTTGGGGATGAAGAGCGGGAAGTAGGCGTTCTCGTGACCTGTTTCCTTGAACATATCATCCAGCTGGCGCTGCATCTTCTCCCAGATGGCGTAGCCGTAAGGTTTGATCACCATGCAGCCGCGCACGGCGGAGTTCTCCGCCAGATCGGCTTTGATTACCAGGTCGAGGTACCACTGCGAATAGTCTTTACTACGGGGCGTAAGCTCCTTCAATTCTTTAGCCATTATCGTGAAAATTCAATTGCATTAGACTATTTCTCGCTGCGGCAAAGCTCAAACAAGTTTGACTTTGCTCATTTAGCTTAACGAAATAGTTCAAACTTTTATTTGTGGGTGCAAAGATAACACCAACTGACTGATTTTACCCCATTCGTGTGACACATTTTTTTATCTGTCGATCGTTCGTTGCAAAGGGTTGTTTTGCATTTGCCGACACATCTCCTGTACCGTTTCACTCGTTCAACATCAAACCGAATGCTGCGCAAGATGCTGAAAAACCCCTTTTTGGGGGTGTTATGAATCTTATTCCTCACATATTTTTGTGATTGGTAATTCTGAAGAATCGACATCAATGATCACGAGTCTGTGCTGATGCACTTTAAATTTAATATAGCGTGAAATTCTATCCATCAATCACAACATCATTTTTTATATCCCTAAAAATCATCATTTAAAAAAAAACAGACCATGAGAAAAGTAGCAATCCTGTTAAGTTTTTGCCTCTTGTTCGTCGCTGAAGCCGATGCGCAAAAATGGCTGAACAAGCTGGGCAACGCGGCAAAAGAGGCTGCAAAGAATGCCGTGGAGAGACGCGTGGAAGAGAAAGCAGAGAAGGCAACCGAGAAGGCGATGGACAAAGCGGAGGAGTCGGTCACCAAAGAGGGCAAAAGCAACAAATCGGAGTCAAACAGTGATGATGATGCAATGGTTTCTGAGGAGGGGCGTGAAAGTGCTGCTGCGAACAGCGGGCAAAGCACCCCGCTAAAATTGACAGGAACGAGTCAGTATGATTTCGTGCCGGGCGATCAGATCCTCTATTTCGAAGATTTCTCGCAGGATGCCATTGGGGACTTCCCGGCACTATGGACGACCAACAGCGGCGGCGAGGTGAAGACGGTGAATATCGCTCCCGGGAAATGGTTTCACATGAACGGGGAGGATGCAACCTATTGTTATACCCGACAGATCGATTTCCCGGATAACTTCATCGTGGAGTATGACATCATCCCTGATGAGAATTTCAATTACGGCATACAGTTCACCCTTTATCAGGAGAGTAGCGATAAACCGCAGGAGATGAACGATGATTTATTTCCGGGGGAAGCAGGATTGCACATCGTGGCCAGCCATGATGTGTGGGAGACCAAGGGTTACAAGGACACTGAAGACTGGATTGAGGGCCACGCAACACGCAACACGGTGGTCCGGGAACAGGAGAACCATGTGATCATCTGGATCCAGAAACGGAGGGTGCGCATCTATCACCGGAATGCGAAGGTACTGGACATGCCCACCAACATCTATCCCGGTGTCAAGTTCAACAGGATGCGTTTCTCGGGATGGGACTGTTACAGTACGCCCTCTGTTTCGAACCTGAAAATCACCACAGCCTCACCCGATACCCTTAGCAAGCTGATTACCGAAGGGAAGCTGGTCACCTACGGCATCACCTTCGATGTGAACAAGGCAGAGGTGAAACCCGAATCGTTCGGTACGCTGAAAAGCATCGCCGATGTGTTGAAGGAGAATGGATCGGTGAAAGTGAAAATTACGGGTCATACCGACAGCGATGGGGATGATGCCAAAAACATGGAGTTGTCGCAACGACGTGCAGCGTCGGTGAAAAGTGAGCTGGCTAGCAAGTTCGGCATCGATGCCTCGCGGATGGAGACCGAAGGAGCCGGGGAGACTACACCTGTTGCACCCAATGATACACCGGCCAACAAGGCCTTGAACCGCAGGGTGGAACTTGTGAAACTGTAACCAACGATGAGACCATGGGAAGATTAATTTTTGTCATCATCTGCCATCTGACATTCTTCTACTCCTTTGCATTGAATCTGTCGGATACAATACAGAGTATTGACCCGAATGATCCGAAGATATTGCTCCCGGACTTGAACAACCTCATGAACCAGTTCGATCAGGGTGAAATGGGAGAGATGCTAAATCAAATACCCGGCATGCAGGAGATGCTGGGTGGTATTCAGGATGCAGGTGAGTTGATGCAGCAGTATAATGGAGATTCACAGGTATTGGTATTCGACGTGCCGACAGAGCTACTACAGATCCTTCCTGAGGGCTGCCGTAACGTGGGGAGAGCAAGCTGTGTCTTCTATCCACTTTTTGCGGATATAAAGTTTGATACATTGACCGGCAGGAACGACGGCAAGGGTTACGGTTTTACCATCATACTTGCTATGTATGATTCAGAGAGTCAGAATGAAGAGGTCAGGGGGCGTACTGAAATAGAGACCATGGCATTGGAGATGAAACTTGAGGAGATAAGAAAAGGGTTACACCCAAGGCATGGTGAATCGCTGTCGAATGTCAAAACCCGGGAGTGGGGTGCCGGCGGCAGTTACAGGTATGTGGCAGAATGGGATGGTACGGAAACGGAAATGGTGCGTTACTCCAGCTACTATACAGGCCGGGTGGGGGATGTTTATTTCACCCTGGAAGCAGATGGCGACGATATATCAGTTCCGGAGAAGGTGGCAGATAAGCTGGCTTCACTGGTGGGGAGCAGCCTGACCTATCAATCGCTTAAAAGCAGGATAATTAAATAAATGAATAGGAACGAATGAATTGACAATGCATAAGGAAACTAATTAAAAAAACTGGTAATCATGAAGACGATCGTATCTGTTTTGTGCTTACTCCTGTTCATTGGGAGTTGTTCAGGAAACAAGAAAGGGAGTGAATCAAAGGTTGAGGAATTATCATTGAACGAGTTGCAGGCTGAGGTCGGAAAAAAAAGATATCCCCTTGAACAGGGAATCATTCACTCCACCTCTGAGGCAATGGGTGTGGAGATGAACGTTGTTACCTATTTTGACAAGTGGGGCGAATGGGAAGCAATTGAAACAACAGTCCCCATGGAGATCATGGGGGAGGACTATTCCTCACACACGCTGGAGATCATTAAAGGTGACGATCACTGGAAGATTGATCTGGACAAAAAGAGCGGTGAGCATTTTACCCGTACAAGAGCAATCAGTCCACTGGGAGTCGATGTGGAGACTTTGTCGGATGAGTTGTTGGGAAAGATGAACCTGGAGGAGCTGGGAGAGGTGGAACACCTTGGATATAAATGTCAAAAGATGCGAATGAAGAGTGACAAGGGTACCCATGTGGACTATGTGATGTGGGGCAATGTCATGATGCAGATGGAGGGTGAGGCGATGGGTATAGCCACTACCTCCCGGGTCACTTCGATAGAGGAGGTGGCTCCGCCGCAGGAAAAGTTTGAAATACCCGGTGATGTCCAGTTCACCGAAGTGTGATAGATAGTATGGATAGAGAAGTTACACCAGCTTCTGCTCGAGTGCCATGCGGACCAGCAGGGCTGTATTTCTGGCACCCATCTTGATCAGGAGGTTCTTGCGGTAGCTGTTGATGGTCTCCACACCCAGATACATTTTCTCGGCAATCTCCGGGTTAGTGTATCCATCCACGATATGGCGAAGCAATTCCTTCTCCCGTGGGGTAAGCCACACGGGGTTGAGGGTGCGCTTGCGCATCAGCAGATCGATCTCTTCACAAAGAAAGGTTTCGTTCTCCATCACCATCTCCACACTCATGATGATCTCTTCGGGCATCGCGTTTTTCACGACGTAACCGGAGGCTCCGCTCTCGAACATCCGGCGCACCATGGCATACTCACTGAAACTGGACAATACCACGATCCTGATCTCCGGATATCGTTCCTTGATCTCCTTGCAGAGATCGATGCCACTCACGTCGGGTAAACTGATGTCGAGCAAAATCACATCCACCGTTCTCTTCGACAACATGGCCCTGCATTCTTTGCCGGAATAGGCAATACCCCTTACCTGAATGACCTCCGAGTTATCGAAGAGTTTTATCAAACCTTCTACCAGGATGCGGTGGTCATCTACGATCAGGAGGCTTATTTTGTCATGCTTTGTCATTGTTGAGATCTATTTCAAGCGTGATTTCAGTGCCCTGGTCCGTTACGGAATGAATGTCTACCGTGCCGCCTGCCGAACCGATCCTGTTTTGAACATTCTTAAGTCCTGTTCCCTGGCTTACCATGCCGGGATCAAAACCTTTGCCGTTGTCCTGAACCGTCACAGAGACCCTGTCTGCCTGCTGAATGAGCTGTACATTGATATGTTCTGCCTCTGCGTGCCTGATGGCATTGTTGATCAGCTCAAATACCGCGCGATACAACGTGTTCTCTGTTTTGTGATCGATTCTTTGCTCCTCCCCGTAAAAATAAAAGGTGACGTTGGGGAGACTGTCGCAGAAGTCTTCCAGTGCGACTTTCAACCCGTAACGGGAGAGAGATTCGGGCATCATGTTGTGAGCCACGCGACGTAGCTCACTCATGGAGTTGTCGAGCATCTCAATCACTCTGTTGAAACGCTCCACATCTTCCGTTTCAATGATCACATCCTGCCGCATGTCGAACAGATTCAGTTTCACAGCTGAGAGCATCCCTCCAAGCCCATCGTGCAGGTCACGTGCCAGCCTGGTGCGTTCAGCTGTTTCACCATCCAGAACCGCTTGCGTGGCGACGATCTGCTTCTCCTGCTCTAAATGGACAATCTTCTGTTCGGCCAGTTTTTTTTCACTGCTGATGGCTTTCTGTCGCAACCAGAGCAACAACAACAACAGCAGCAATATGAAGAGTCCCGAAAAAAGAAGGATGCCAAAGAGCTTCCGTTCCTGTTCCAATGCGGAAATGCGCATCTCCTGATTCGCCGTCAGGTACTTTTTCTCCTGTTCCGCCATTGAGCGTTCAAATTCTGTTGTGGAGCGTTCATCGATCAGAGCCCGGTATTTGTCGAAATAGGACAGTGCCTCCTCATCGTTGTCCAGGAAAATGCCCGACCGGACCATGTTGGCATAGAGATTGGAGGTGACGCTGGCATCCGTTGTATCGATGCGGATTGCCTCCCAAGCCGATTGACGGCAATTGTGATAATCTTTTTCGTTGAAGTAGATGTTAGAAAGGATGTTCAAGGAGCCGGCGATATGTGCCGGGTAGCCATTATCTTGCGTCAGTTTCAACGCCCGCAGGGCATATTCTCTGGCTTTAGGGTAATCCCGGTAATGGCTGTAATAAACCATGGCTATTCCCTGCAGGGCGATGGCCTCTTCCAACTGCTGATTGCTGTTGTGGAATATTTCTGCCGCGGAGATGGAATATCCGAGTGATTTATCAAAATCTTTCTCCCTGAGTGCTATCCGGCTCAGACCGTCATAGGCACGGCCCAGGTTGTAGGTGTCGCCTGCCGATTTACTCTCTTTTTCAAGCTCCAGGTAATACTTTTCAGCCTGGTTCATGTTCAACAGGCTATGATAGAGTGTGCCAATGTTTCCCAGAAGGGATCTGATGCGTTCCTTGTTGCCTTGTGATTCAAACATCGAAAGTGCTTTCAGGTAATAGGAGAGGGCTTCCTGATATGCTCCCGTCACGTTGTGCAGATTCCCCATAGCACCATAAACGGCTGCCTCCAGCTTTTCGTCCTTTAATGTGATCGCTTTATCGAGAGAACGATCCAGCCATAGTTGTGCCGAATCCATCTGGCTGTTCATGTAATAAGCCACCCCCAGGTTGCGGTAAAGAGTGGCTTCCATGGTGGGTACATTCTCCAATCGTGCCCTTTCAACACCCTGTAAAGCGAACAGTTTCGCCTTCCCGAAATCATCGTTGAGGTAGCTCCAGCTCAACTCATCGCAAATGTTCAGATAAGCAACTGCCGGAAGATTCTTGTCGTTCAGCAGGTGCTCAAGACTATCCCTGTTTTGACAGGTTCCATTTGTTGAAACCAGCATGAAGCCCAATGTCAGGAAAAAAGGTGTTATGAGGTACTTGAAATGCATGGTGTGTGATCATTTGAATAAAGGTTGTTATATTTCTCTGACAGACAAATATAGCACAAAATACTGGTACAAAGATATTCAGGAATAAGAAGTTGTGATACCCCTGTTTGGGGGTATTCCGGATCTGTGATCTGACAACGAGAGGGAGGATCTGTTTATCGGTTTTTCATGTTTCCCCTGTTGTATGAGAGGTAGACTCCGGGAACACCAATCAGGGCGAAGATAATGAAGCCCAACCGCATTGCCTTTAGAAACATCGCTTCCCCTACCGCCTCCACGGTTAAATCGTCGAAATAAAGGGTGAACAGGAGGGTAACCACGCTCATGCTGATAATCTGTCCGAAGACCCTCATTGAGGCTGCTAGCCCGGAGGCCTGCCCATAGCTGCTCCGTTCCACCGATCCCATGATGGTGCTCATGTTGGGTGAGGAGAAGAGGGCAAAGCCGAGGCCCACCCACACGAGGATGGCGATGATCACCCAGATGGGTGTCTGGCTGCCGATCATTGCCAGCATGGCCAGTCCGGAGGAACAAAGGGCCATGCCTGCTGTGGCGAAGTAGCGAGGTTCAATCCTGTCGGAGAGACGTCCCACCAGCGGGGAGAAGAGGGTCATCATCAACGGCTGGGCGATGATCACCGCTCCCGCATCACGGGGGGATAGCCCCTGGATCTTTTGCAGGTAGAGGCTGAGAAAGAAGACGATGGCGAAGGTGGCGGTGTAGTTGATCAGTGCCGAGAGGCTGGAGAAGGTGAAGAGGCGGTTGTGGGTGAAGAGACGCACCTCAAACAGCGGATGCAGGGTTCTCTTCTCCTGCCGCCAGAAGAGCAGCAGCAGGATCAGTGCGCCCACCATGAGCAGCCATCCCGCGAGGGCAGGAATGAGCGTGGAGCCGAAGACCAGTGCCATGAGGCCCACCATGAAGAGGAGCGTGCCCCTGCCATCATTTGATGCAGGAGACTGCTGTTTTCTTGCCGGCTCCTTCAGCTTGAGAAGGGTCAGCAGCAGCGTGGCAAAGCCGAGCAGAGCGGCAATCAGGAAGAGCAGGCGCCATCCGGCATAGAGGGTGATGATTCCCCCCAGCAGGGGGCCCAGTGCCAGACCTGCATAGACAGCCGAGACGGAGATGCCCAGCACCTGTCCCCTTTTGTGCGCGGGAAAGGAGGAGACCAACAACACCTGACCTGTAGTGCTTGTGAAGGCGGCACCCACCCCCTGCAGGAAACGGGCAGCGATGAGCCATCCCCCACCGGGTGCCATCCAGCAAAAGAGAGAGGAAAGGGAGAAGAGTAGCACTCCCAGCTTGAAGAAGCGGCTGCTGCCGTGACGGTCGCCCCAGGCCCCAACGGGAATCATGAAGAGAGCCATTGCCAATATAAAAGAGGAGATGATCCAGCTCAGGCCCACGGCTGAGAAGTTAAATTCATTGCCTATGGCCGGGAGGGCAATGTTGACAGCCGAGATGAGAAAGGTGCCCAGAAAAGAGGTGGTGGCAACCATCAGCAAGATGGATAACCTCTGTTTCTCAGGTTCATGTTGCAGATTGTCAGTGTTGTTGATGTTCATGTCAGTATGTCTCCCGCATATGCTTTACAGTTACAGCTGTTCTATCTGCGGCTTTCAACTGCGGGGAGCGGATGATGATGGTACGTTGTTCTCCCGGCAAGAGGTTGATGAAGTTGTCACTGAAGCGGGCTCCCTGAATTGGAATCTCGAGAAAGAGATCCTTGGCCAGCTTCGCGCTGAAGAGCGTTACCCGGTACTCACCATCGGCGTACTCTACATTGCTTGCGACTTTAGTCTTGGGCAGCTCCAGCCGGTTGGGCCAGTAGAAGAAATGATCCTTGCGCGAGATCACTTTCCCGTTACTGTCGGTGAGGAAGGCGTGAAGCATGGTGTGCGCCTTTTCATCCTCCTTCAACAGATCGGAAAGCTTGTAACTTTTGACAATGGTGCTGGCGTTTGCCGTCGCACTTACCTTTTCGCGGAACTCCTTTTGGATGCCTTTTGAGAAGTCGATCACCTGTACCGTAAGGGTCAGGTCATCCCTGTTGGTGAGATAATCAGACAGGGTGTAGTAGTGTACCATGCCCTCTTTTTCATCTACCCCCAGTGCCAGAGGTGCCAACACGTTGCGCATCCTGTAATGCTGTGCCTTCCAGTTGCCATAGTAGTCGATGCTCGACCATGATACCACCGGCCAGTCATCGTTTATTTGCCAGTAGAGTGCACCCATGCAGTAGGGCCTGCCGCGGCGCATCGCCTCCACCGATTCTTCCATGCCGTTGCCCTGCATCACCAGTCCCACGTAAACGAAGTCCTCGAAGTTCTTCGGCTCGGGGTAGTACATATCCATGTATTTCTTGATGAGTGAGTTACCGGTTGAAGCCTTCTGGTGTACCTGCATCACCTCGCTCTCCAGAGCCCACTGTTCTTCGGGAGCGAAGGAGCGGATGGTCTTCATCTCGGGGAACGACTGGAAGCCAAACTCACTGGCAAAGCGGGGTAGCCGCTCTGCCATCGCTTCAAAGGGGAGGTGGCCATACCAGAGACCCCAGTCGTGGACGTCGCTCGAGGCGAATTTCTCGGTGTTGCCCCAGTTGGAATCGTAAGGTGAGCCGTGTATGTAACTGCGGGTACCGTCCAACTCTTCCACCAGTGAGGGCAGCAGCTCGCGGAAGGTTTTGTCGTACCCCTCGAACCAGGCCTCCATCACCTCTTCCGGGAACTGCTTGTCCCAACCCCAGTGGTTGAGAGCCTCGTCAACCTCGTTGTTGCCGCACCAGAAGGCGAGTGAGGGATGGTTGCGAAGCCGTTTGATGTTATAGACCGCTTCCTCCCGCACGTTGGCCAGGAAGGTGTTGTCGGAGGGGTAGGGTACACAGCCGAAGATGAAATCCTGCCATACCAGGATGCCCCTCTCGTCGGCCTGTCGGTAAAATTCCTCATGCTCGTAGATACCTCCCCCCCAGACGCGGACAAAGTTCATGTTGGCATCAGTGATCTGGTCGAAGATCTTCTCGTAGTAGGCTTCATCCTGTTGCGTGGTGAAGATCTCACCGGGGATGTAATTGGCTCCCTTGGCGAAGAGGGGGATGCCGTTCACCTCGAAGTAGAAGGAACGACCATGTTCATCGGGTTCCTGTACCAGGCGCACTGTGCGCAGTCCCGTGCGCACCTGCTTCTCTGCGATCAGCTGGTCGCCACGCTTCACGGTCACGAAGAAGTCGTAGAGATGCTGCTCACCCCAGTTCACCGGCATCCAGCGTTGCGGATTGCTGATGGTGGCCGGAATGGAGAGGTTGTTCACCCCTTCGGCCAAACGGACTTCTTTCTGGTCCGATTTCAGCATCTTTCCGTTGAGAAGATAACCGTATGTGAGGGTGGCATCACCTTCTGTGAGAGCGTGAATGGTCAGCTGATGTGCAATCTCTGCCTTCTCCTCAGTCACCAAATGCTGCTTCACGTAGTAATCCTCTATTCGTGCATCGTCATAGAAGAGAAGTGAAACAGGTTTCCAGATTCCCATCTGCACGATGCGGATCCCCCAGTCCCACCCGAAGTGGTAGGGAGCCTTTCGGTTGTAGATGCTCAGCTTCTCCTCACGGTGGTCGTTCCCCGCGGGGTAGTCGTAGCCGAAGGTGGCACGGGCCGGCATCATGGTCGCGATGGGTGAGTAGAAACGAATATAGAGGCTGTTCTCCCCCTCTTTCAGCAGGTTCTTCACTGAGACCTCGTGACCCACGAACATGTTCTGCGACCGCAGGATGCGGGAGCCGTTGAGGAACACCTCGGCATGGGTATCCAGTCCTTCGAACCGGAGCAACACTTCGTCATGTTGCAGCTGTGCAGCGGAGACGCTGAATGTTTTTTTGAAATCCCAGTTTTCATCTTCCACCCACTGCACCCGTTCTTCGTTGGTGCCGTAGAAGGGATCCGGCAGTACACCGTGACGCACCAGGTCGCGCTGTACCGAGCCGGGCACCTCTGCGTTGTACCACTGGTCGCTGTTCATCTGTGAGAACTGCCATCCCTCGTTCAGGGAGATGGTTTCGCTTTGCTGTGCATTTGCCAGCAGGGAGAGGAGGGGTAAGAGCATGGTGAGAATCTTTCGCATGGTGATCTTTCGCATAAAATGAAATACAAATATAGATATTCTGGTTCGGCTGCGCAAGTGCAGGGGAGAGGTCTCTCACTTTACTTTTCTGGTGAGAGGATCACTTTTTTAACGGAAAATTGTACATTTGTAAGAGCATTACGAACAACCACAAAAGGATGAATGACAAGCAAACCATCGAACGCCGCGAGTTCCTGCAACTCTATCGAAGGTTATATTCTTTTTTGCGCCAGGCAATGGAGCGTGAGAAGCTGTTACGCCTCAAGGAGATGGTAAGGAGCTCCCTGCAGTCCGCGGAGCCGGGTGATGAGGATGCATATTCCTCCCTTGTCCTCGAGATGCGTACTGCTCTGATTACCATCAATGAGATAGGACTGAGACAACCCACGGTATGTGCCGTCTTACTCTATCGTGGAGCCGTTACGGATCAGTATCAACTGGAAGATATTGGACGGCTCTTTGGTGAAGAGGTGGAGGTGATCCTGCGGGGGTTGAAGAAGATCAGCCGTTTCAGCGACAAACGCACAGCCGTGGAGTCGGAGAATTACATGAAGCTGCTGCTTTCTATGGCTGAGGATATTCGGGTGGTTTTCGTGATGATTGCAAGGCAGCTGCAGCTGATGCGTGATGCAAAAGGCAGCGATAGCTCCCGACGGCTTGACCTGGCTGTGGAGACCTCCTTTCTGTATGCTCCCCTGGCACATCGATTGGGTCTTTACAGCATCAAATCGGAGCTGGAGGATCTTTCTCTCAAATATACCGACCGGGCGTCGTACGATTATGTGGCACAAAAGCTGAACGAAACCAAGCGCTCAAGAGAGAAATATATCCGTGAATTCATTGAGCCGGTGGAGGAGCGGCTGGCAAAAACAGGGCTGATCTTCGACATCAAGGGGCGTACCAAATCGATTCATTCTATTCTCAACAAGCTTAAGAAGCAGAAGATTGATTTTGAGAATATATACGATCTCTTTGCTATTCGCGTGATCCTGGATGCTCCGGCCGATCAGGAGAAAGCGCAGTGCTGGCAGGTCTATTCGGTGATTACCGACATGTATCAACCCAACCCCAGGCGATTGAAGGATTGGCTCTCGATCCCTAAGAGCAACGGCTACGAATCACTGCACATCACCGTGATGGGGCCCAATTCAAGATGGGTGGAGGTGCAAATCAGAAGCCGCCGAATGGATGAGATTGCTGAGAGGGGACTGGCTGCCCACTGGAAGTACAAGGGGGTGAAAGAGGAGTCGACGCTCGACAGCTGGCTTACCACGTTGCGTGAATCGCTCGAAGACAAGGAGTCCAACCTGAGTCAGAAACTGACCGATTTCAAGCTTGACCTTTATGAGGAAGAGATTTTTGTCTTCACACCCAAGGGTGATCTCTTCAAGCTGCCCAAAGGAGCTACCGTGCTGGACTTTGCATTTGCCATCCACTCGAAGCTGGGAGCTTCCTGCATCTCGGGAAGGGTGAATGGTAAGAATGTGCCGATCAAGCATCCGCTGAAGAGTGGCGACCAGGTGGAGATCAACACCTCCACACATCAGACGCCAAAGCAGGACTGGCTCAGCTTCGTGATTACCTCCCGTGCACGCACCAAGATTCGCCAGCTGCTAAAAGAGGAAGCGGGTAAGCAGGTCGATATTGCCAAGGAGACGCTTTCGCGACGGATGAAAAACCGTAAGATCGAGGTCGACGATGCCCACCTGATGCAGTTGATCAAGAAGCTGAAATATAAAACTGTTACTGATTTTTACGCAGACATCGCGGCAGAGAAGTTGGATGTCAACTGGGTGATTGATCGTTACCTGGAACTGGAGAGCAGGGAAAGCGAGAGCCGTGATGCTGTTCAACAGATAAGTGCCGGCCAGTTCACCCTCAAAACCGACGCTCGTGAGAGCCACAGCAGTGATGAGCTTGTGATTGATCAAAACCTGACCGGCGTTGATTACAAACTGGCAAAGTGCTGCAATCCTATCTTTGGGGATGAGATCTTTGGCTTCGTCTCTTCTCAGGGCATTAAAATTCACCGGGTAAACTGTCCCAACGCACAGGATCTCTTCTCACGCTTTGGCTATCGTGTCATCAAGGCACGTTGGTCGGGTAGTACCGGTAGCTCTAACTACACCATCGTGTTGAGGGTGATTGGCAATGACCAGATCAACATCGTAGCTAACCTGATGTCGATTATATCAAAAGAGGAGGGGGTACAGTTGCGTGCCATCTCCATTGATTCCAACGACGGCCTTTTTCAGGGGAATATATCGGTGATGCTAGCCAATACCTCAATGCTGGAACAGCTTATCAGAAAACTGAAGGCTGTGAAGGGAGTGAAATCGGTCACCCGGTTAAACTAATCGACCGGAGGAGTGAAGGTGGTGAGGAGTTGTTGCAGATATTCCCGTTGAAAATCTTCGGGACGCAGAATCTCGTCGTTGTAACGGATCAGATCAATGTCGATGACCACCTTTCCCTGGTACTTGTCACGTGGTGAACGACCAACGGCGCGTTCTGTCTGTTTGATCTTGTCAATCACTTCCTCGGGTGAGTAATCTGTCTCAGCCATTGCCAGCACATTCCGAAAAAGAAAGGAGTAACGCTCATCGTCAGGTTCCGACAAGACAGACTCACTGAAGACGATGCCGGGAAAGAGGCGCGTCAACATCCTCCTGGCTTTGTCAATATTGGTCCTCGCGAACGTGTTGGATCCTATGCTTAGTAAAATTGTGCTCATACTGTTAAATTGAACTACAAATATACACATTTTTGATGAAAATGATCGACTCAAACGTAAATCAATTATCTTTGTTCCACTATAACTATTAAAAAATGAAAAATTTACAGGGAGCGTTACTCCTTCTTTTTTCACTTCTCGTCAGCAACATCACGGCTCAGGAAGATACTCCGCTGATCTACCGGATCAATCTCCGTGAGAACATCGGAAGTAACAGTTGGATTCACCTGCAAAATGGATTGCATGAAGCCGGACAAAAAGAGGCCCATGCAATTTTGCTGCACATGAACACTTACGGGGGAGGGGTGCTCGAAGCTGATTCCATGAGAACGGCCATCCTCAACAGCTCCCTGCCGGTATATGTTTTCATCGACAACAATGCAGCTTCGGCGGGAGCACTGATTGCCACCGCCTGCGATAGCATCTTCATGCGAAACAGTGCCTCCATAGGTGCGGCAACCGTGGTGGAAGGCGGGACAGGTGCCGCGGCTCCGGACAAGTACCAGTCTTACATGCGCGGCATCATGCGTGCCACGGCCGAGAGCCACGGTAAAATATCAACCATCGTTGATGGGGACACGGTTCTGCGGTGGCGGCGCGATCCATTGGTTGCAGAGGCAATGGTGGATGAACGGATTGTAGTACCCGGATATGCCGATTCGACGCAGATCTTGACTCTCACAGCCACCCAGGCCATGGAGCTGGGTTATTGTGAGGGCACCTCCGAGAGCCTCCATGAATTGATCGTGACCCGGCTGGGCATCGCTGATTACCGGCTGGAGACCTATAACCCCACCTTTTACGACAGGGTAAAGGGTTTTCTCACCAGCGGTGTGGTACAGGCACTACTGATCATGCTGATCATCGGCGGCATTTACTTTGAGCTGCAATCACCTGGCATGGGTTTTCCCACTGCAATGGCCATCACTGCAGCTCTGCTCTACTTCACACCGCTCTACCTCACCGGATACGCCCAGAACTGGGAGGTTCTTCTCTTTGTGCTGGGACTGATCTTTATCGTATTTGAGCTGTTTGTCTTTCCGGGGTTTGGCGTTCCCGGTATCGCCGGCATCGTCTTTATCTTCTCTTCACTGGTGCTGGCACTCGTGGGGAACATACGTTTCAGCCTGGAGGGGGTAGATGCTGTTGGACTCTTTCGCGCAGTGATGATCGTGCTGGGAGGTATGGGCATGGGGATGGTGCTGATCATCTACCTCACCGGAAGGATCGGCAAGCCGGGTATTTTGAGAAATGCCGCACTCAATGCCGATGAGGAGGGCTTTGTGTCGGTACCGGTGGAACCCCGCCTGCTGACGGGTAAGAGTGCCGTGGCGGCCACAGTGCTCCGTCCCTCGGGGAAGATATTACTGGAGGGAGCATATTACGACGCTGTCTCGCTGAAAGGTTTTGTAGAGAAGGGGGAAGAGGTGGTGGTGAAACGTTATGAAAATTTTCAGCTTTATGTGATGCGAAAAGATAATTGACCACGTTTCTGAAAAAAAACAAACCCTGAGACATTGTCTCAGGGTTTGTTTTTGTCTAATAGTTCTTTTATGCTGCTGCTTTCAGGCAGCAATCTTAATTGTAAGCAGCCATCTCCTCTTCGCTGTATGCCTTCTTCTTGAAGAAGAAAAAGAGAAGATAAGGGATGAACAACAGAATGATGGCCCAGATGATGTTGCTCAGCTTGCTTCCTTTTTTCATGTTGTTGATGAAGATATGGCCCAGCATCCCTTCAATCACCAATAACAACCCAATGATCAGATTGGTATTGTTTGTTGTGCCCATCAGGAAGGGTACCACCATCAGTGCAACGCCAATGAGCATTACAATCACTCCGAAGTACTTCGCAAATTCTTTCATGTGTATAATAATTATGATTTTGATTTCGTAACGCAAATAAACACAAAAATCGACAAACCAGGAAATAATTTGACAGAAAAAACGGAACCACCGTTTAAAAAAGAAGTTTTGGGTCAAAAAACAGCCATGGAGCCGTGTGACATCTTTTAATTTGTTTATTTTTGTGAATTGTTCATCCGTAGAATGTTTAAGTAGTGAAAAGTATTGCCCGGTTTGTTTATCAATGGATCATTTTCATGCCGTTGTTTCTGTTGATCACCATTCTTACCGCTGTAACGGTGATGATTACGACTCCCTTTTTCGGAAACCGCTTCTGGGGGTATTATCCTCCGCACATCTGGAGCCGGGTCACCTGCTGGCTGGCGCTTTGTCGGGTGAAATGTTCAGGTCACGAGAAACTGGATCCCAGGCAATCCTATGTCTTTGTTGCCAATCATCAGGGTGCGTTTGATATCTTCCTGGTCTATGGTTTCCTGAATCAAAACATCAAATGGATTCAAAAACAGAGTCTGCGAAAGATTCCATTTGTGGGGTATGCTTCTGAAAAAGCTGGTCATGTGTTTGTGGACAACTCCACCGCTACAGCCCGTGCTGCTACCATTGAAAGGGCCAAGGCACAAATCACGGATGGTGTCTCCATGGTGATCTTTCCTGAGGGTTCGCGTACTCTCACCGGTAAGATGGGGCGTTTCAAACGGGGAGCCTATCATATCGCACGGGATCTTCATTTGCCTGTGGTACCGCTGACCATCAACGGGCCATATGATGTACTGAAGCGAAACAGCCGATTCCTCAAACCGGGAAAGCTTGAGTTGATCATTCATGATCCGATCCCTACATCATCGCTCAGCGACGAGGAGCTGGCCGTTCTGATCGACCGGTCAAAAGAGATCATCCATTCTGCATTGTGGGAGAAATATCGCTAGGAGGGGGTTAAAAAAGAAATGGTTGTCTCACGACAACCAATCTTCATTGTTAACCTTAAATCTAATACCATGAAAAACACGTTACAAATGTACATGCATCACAGCATTTTTCCAAAGAATATGACGGAAAAAAGTTTCTTTTTAAATTAATTTAGTATTTCCTCCCTTGTAGTGGTTCAATCCGCCAAATTGTTTGCGTTTATTTGCATATCTTGGGTATGGGATGCCTCCTGTTTCAAAGTTACGGCATCAATCGTATAATCTGTTGGCAAAGAAATTGAGCAAACCCCAGTTAAGGCGATACCAGCGTCTGGTTGCTTTCTGTTTTCCCCCGAACTGAAGGAGAAAACGTGACCGACCGCTGTTTTTGTGGATAAACCCTACGTCCATGAAGTCGAAATAGTGAAAGCCCTCATCTTCCGACTGTTTCATGGCTGAATAGATGGTGAAAATGGTAGGATATAGCAGTTTGTAGCGCTTCGATTTACCCCAGTAAAAAAGGCAATAGACTTTCTCTCTCTTCTGGAAGCCAAGTATGGCCCCGCCAATAATCTTGCCCTGGTAGCGGGTGAGGAGGATCTTGCCTTTACCCTCTTTTACATAGTGTTGGTAGAAATTCTCAAAATAGTTATAGGGGGGTAAACGGCGTCTTATCTTCTTCTGGTTTGTATCCCTGATAAGTCGGTAGATTTCAGGCAGATCATCGTCAGTGGTTACCTCCACCATTTGCACCCCTTTCTTCAATGCTCTGTTTACCTGGTTCTTGCGGGAGGGTGTGAGCTGGTCCCATATCTTTCTTCGTCGTTGCAACGAGTTGCAGATGTTGATCCATTTCACCGAGTAGAACTGATTCTCGCGAAACCCCTTGTAACCGAAGATAGCGTTACCCAGGTTCTCGTAACGGATGAGAAACACCTTGTGTCGCACCTCCTCAACCAGGCGGGTGATAAGCAGTTCAAAGAGCTCTATCTGCGGTAGATCACTCCCGAAAAATGAGGGGGGCTGGCTGATGATGCATCGTCTAAAGAGTGAATGGCGCAGCAATCTGTTTTTGCGGGCAATGATGGCGAAGAGGGCGGCAACCGGTTTCCCATCGTTGAAGGCTACCAGCATGAAGGGGGTGTATGCGGGTATGCGACAGTACCAGTCGAAAGAGTCGGCAGAGTGGAAGAAGTTGATTTCTTCCATTGGCGGCAGCTCTTCTTTGTGATAGTATGTTTGAACGCTGAATGCCATGCAGATCGGGGGTGAATGATCACATTTTTTACAAATGTAGTAAAAAAAAGCAAACAGACAACCCCAGGTGGTTATCCTCCGGCTGTCAGTTTTTCCAGCACTTTGAAAACGATGGGGCAGGTCTCCGCGTTTTTCACCGAGAGACTGAAAATCTGGTAGAACTTTTTACGGTCGGTATGGGGATATTCACGACATGCCCTGGGCCTGTTCTCATAGATGGCGCAATAGTTATCATCACCAAGAAAAGGGCAAGGCATGGAGCGGAACACCCTGTCGCCATCCTCATCGGTGCGGAGGTAACGCTCAATGACCACCGAAGGTTTGATGCGCAGAGCCTTGCCCATGCGATCCACATCGTCGGGCAGGATCATCGGCCCCAGTGAGCGGCAGCAGTTTCCGCAAGCCAGGCAATCGGTCTCTTCCTCGGCTTCAAGGTGCAGCTGCAGAATCTCCCGATCCATTTTCATTAGGCGTCGTTTGTTCTTTGCAACCCATTTTTCCCATGTGGGCTTTCTTAATGCTACCTCTTTGGGAAGATCGATGACATTCATTTTTTTTCTGCAAAAGTATATGCTTTTCTGCTCAAATAGACAGCTGTTACTGATTTATTTTGTAAATTTGTACAACAAGCTGACCAAACCATCAGAGAGATCAATCAAATTTTTATAGATATATGGCAAATAAAATACTGGTAACAGGGGGGACAGGCTACATCGGTTCCCATACCGTTGTTGAACTGCAACAGGCAGGCTATGAAGTGGTCATTGTAGACAATCTTTCCAACTCAAATGCCGATGTGATCGAGGGGATTACACGCATCACCGGCATCCGTCCACAATTCGACAAGTTGGACTGTACCGATATGGAAGCGTTGAGGGCGCTTTTCAAGAAACACACCTTCGACGGTATCATTCATTTCGCTGCCAGCAAGGCGGTGGGTGAGTCGGTTCAAAAGCCGCTGCTCTACTACCGTAACAACCTGGTCTCGTTGATCAACCTGCTGGAGTTGATGCCGGAACACAAGGTGAAGGGAATCGTATTCTCCTCCTCCTGTACCGTGTACGGGGAGCCCGACAACAACCCCATCGATGAGAACGCACCCATCAAACCGGCAGCGTCACCCTACGGTAACACAAAACAGATCAACGAAGAGATCATTCGGGATTTTGTCCACTCGGGAGCTCCGATTAAAAGCATCATTCTTCGTTATTTCAATCCTATCGGGGCCCATTCCTCTGCCGAGATCGGTGAACTGCCGCTGGGGGTGCCACAAAACCTGGTACCCTACATCACCCAAACCGGGATTGGTATCCGGCAGCAGCTGAGTGTATTCGGCAATGATTACAATACGCCCGACGGCTCCTGTATCCGTGACTTTATCAATGTGGTGGACCTGGCCAAAGCGCACGTCAAAGCCATTGAGCGGATGGTAGAAGATCAGTCGGATGAGCCTGTCGAGATCTTCAACCTGGGCACCGGTACGGGGTTGTCAGTGCTGGAACTGATTGCCCTCTTTGAGAAAGTCTCCGGGTTGCCCCTCAACTACCAGATTGTGGGACGTCGTGAGGGTGATATTGAACAGATATGGGCACAACCAGACAGAGCGAATGAGGTGCTGGGATGGAAAGCAGAGGTGTCGGTTGAGGATACCATGGCTTCTGCATGGCGATGGCAGCAACGACTGCGTGAGAAAGGTGTGATGTGAAAGCAAAGCAGTATTAACCATACAAGAAAGGTCCGGACATCAGTTCCGGACCTTTCTTGTATATCCATTTCTGAGGTTAACTCAGAAGTAATATTCAATCACAAGGTAGTATTTTTCATCACCCTTGTGTGTTTTTTCAATTTCTATCTTGTTCTCTCTAGCCAGCCAGCCTATGGCCGTGTAAATCTCCTTTTCTGTCAAACCGGAAGCCTCTCGCAGGTCGGCGATATTCCATTTCTGGTTGTTGTTCAACAGGTTCCAGATAATACCTGCATTGGTGCCAATCAGTTTTTTGTTCATAACGATAGCTCTTAATGGTGTGATGCTTGTTTGTTTTGCCTGTTTGTTGTTGGGGATCATCATCCTGCATGATAAAAACAACTGATATCAGAAGTTTGTTCGCACCAAAAGAGGAAAAAAGGAATCAGTTTAAAAAGAGAATCAGGAAGAGGTACGCTGCCGGTACTGCCACCAGCAGGCTGTCGATGCGATCGAGAATGCCTCCGTGCCCGGGGATCAGGGTGCCGGCATCTTTCACAGAGCAGGTACGTTTGATCAGTGATTCAAAGAGATCACCCACGGTGCCAAAAAGGGCAATCACCAGGGCTAATCCAATCCAATGGAGGGTCGATAATTCAGGAAAGAGATTTGCGAAGATGAGCGATGAGAGCATAGTGAACAGGATACCTGCAATGAAACCCTCAACCGATTTTTTGGGAGAGATGTGGGGAATGAGCTTATGCTTGCCGATGAGCGATCCGAAGAAATAGGCCGCGGTATCATTTACCCAGATAAATACAAAGAGGGCCAGCAAGGGAGACCAGTTGTAACCGATGCCGGTGATGCCCTGTTGATAGGAATAGGAATAGGAGAGCATCATCAGCAGGCTCAGAGGCATGGTGATGTAAATCTGACCAAACACAGAATAGATGATGCCGTGCAGGATGTCTTGACGCCTGATAAACATGGCCGAGGCAATAAGGATGAGCAGGTATATCAATATAAATACCGGCAGTGCCACCAATGAGATCTTTTCAAGGTAGAGATATACCGAGACAAAGAGAATCAGACCATGTGTGATGTTGAATATCTTGCTGATGGCATGCGATGTATCTTTTTCTACCATACGGTAGAACTCAAACAATCCCATGGCGAGGATGATTCCGAATACGGTCAGAAAGGAGTAGCGTCCCCCCAGAAGTCCCACGAGGATCACCAGGATATAGATGATACCTGCCCCGGCACGTGTCAATAAGTTTTTCAGATTCAATTCGCCTCTTTTTATGTGAAGGGATAAAGATAGTTGTTTTCTGCTGATGAGTAAACAGCCATCCCACATCACCTGCTTTATTCTTGTTCAGCTTTGTCTGCAGAGGGTGAGGCGGTCTCTTCCTTCACGTCGTTCTCATCCTCTTCCAGCTCCACCCCGTTTTCCATCAGAATGTTATACCAGGAGATGATCTTTTTCACATCAGAGGCATACACACTTTCACGGCTGTAGTCGGGAAGTACCTCCTTCAGATAAGTGAACAACTCGTTGCCCGATGCCTTGCTACTCACCGATGCCTTGCCGCCATTTTCCTTTTCCTTCATCCGCTTCAACACATCCCGCAGGGGGGTATCCCCGTCGTTGGTGTAGATGGAGACATCACTCAGCGCTACCACCTTCTCATGCACGTAGACGGGCAAACGTTTGCCGTCACCAAGTGATTCAACGATGTTAAGGTTCTTTCCAGTGGAGATGAGCTTATAAAGACCGGGACGCCCCGTAACCGATAATATCTTGGATAGCATAACAGTGTAATTTGCGATTTTGTTACAAAATTGTTTTTTCAAGGTGCAAAAGTACGCAGACTCTCCCATATTCGCAACTTTTCAGGGAAAATGTGATGTTTTTTCGATCTGTGACTGTGACTACAGCAAAAAAGGGTTATTTTCGCAATTGTATTTACCCATAAACGAAAAACAATGTACCGATTAATGACTATTGTAACCCTTGTTGCTTCACTCTTTATATCCTGTAACGGAAAACGTGCAGACGCACGCAAGTCAAATGATCAACTTGCCGCCGCCGATTCATCGGCAGTGGTCAGCCACGACATGCTTTATCTTGCCGTGGGGACCTACACCTCAGAGGAGGGCAGCAGGGGAATCTATCTCTATCACTTTGACGCCCTCACCGGGAAGAGTGACTCGGTGAGCATGGCGGAGGTGACCAACCCCTCCTATCTCGCCTTCAGCCCCGATGAGCAAGTTCTTTATGCTGTTGGAGAGAACGGAGAGCAGGGTGCCGTGCATGCATTCTCTTTCGACAAGGCCAAAGGAACGCTGAAAAAGATCAATACGCAGGAGACGAAGGGTAGCGGACCCTGTTACGTCACCATCGATGCGAAGGGACGTAACGTTCATACTGCCAATTACGGCGGGGGGAGCATCTCCTCCTTCCAGGTGAACGATGATGGCAGCCTTTCGCCACTGCTCTCCCTGATTCAATTCAGCGGATCCGGTCCCGACAGCTCCCGGCAGCGACAGCCTCACCTGCACAGTGTGGCTTACTCGCCTGACGGTCTTTCCCTTTTTGCTACTGACCTGGGAAGCGATAAGCTTTACCGGTTCAACGTACAGGATACTCCCTTTCGGGGACAGCCGGTGATCCAGGAGAGCAACATGACTGCGATAGAGACTCCCGCAGGCACCGGTCCCCGTCATTTTGCCTTCCACCCCGATGGGGGCAGATACCTCTATCTGCTGGGTGAGTTGTCAGGCGAGGTGGTGGTCTATGACCATCACAATGGTGAGCTGACAGAGAAGCAGGTGATCAAAGCCGATACGGTGGGCGCACGTGGTAGTGCCGATATCCATGTATCACCCGACGGTCGCTATCTCTATGCTTCCAACCGTCTGCAGGCTGATGGCATTGCCATCTTCGCGATCGATCCCGACGAGGGTACGCTCACCAAGGTGGGGTATCAGCCCACCGCAACGCATCCCCGTAATTTCGTATTCACCCCCAATGGAAAGTACCTGCTTGTAGCCAGCAGGGATGAAAACAGGATTCAGGTATTCTCAGTCGATGAGGTCAGTGGCCTCCTCAATGACACAAAACAGGATATCCTGTTGAGCAAGCCGGTATGTCTGAAGTTTGCAAAGCGCAATTGACACGCTGTCACCTGCCTGCTCAACAAAAATTGGCTTTTCCCCTTAGAGATCACCCAGCAGGGCGATCTCTTCGTGTTTGTAGGGGGTGGCCTGGTATACGAAGTAGTTCAGCCAGTTGATGTAAAGTAGATTGGCATGTGATCGCCACTGCACAAGTGGCGGTTGATTCGGGTCGTTGTCTCTGTAATAGTTGAGGGGAATCTCCACGGAGTCCATCCCTTTTTCCTTATCTCGCAGGTACTCGTTGTGCAGGGTGAGGGGCGAATATTCCGAATGGCCGGTTACATAGAACTCGCGACCACCCCTGGAGGAGACTATGTAGACACCCGCCTCCTCCGATTCGGAGAGGATGGAGAGCTCCGGTCGCTGTCGGATTTCATCCCTGAGGATGGTGGTGTGGCGGCTGTGCGGCGCAAAGAAGGTGTCGTCGAAGCCGCGGAAGAGAGGGAAGGAGGGGTCGTTGAGCTGATGGCGGAATACACCGAACAGCTTCTTATCCAGCGGATGTTTGTTGATGCCGTAAAAATGGTACAGTGCAGCCTGCGCTCCCCAGCAGATGTAAAAGGTGGAGGTGACATGTGTGCGTGCCCAGTCGAAAATGCGGGTGATCTCATCCCAGTAGGTCACCTCCCGGAAAGGGATCATCTCCACCGGTGCACCGGTGATGATCATGCCGTCGTAATATCGTTTCTTTACTTTTGAGAAGGTGGTGTAGAACGACATCAAATGCTCGATGGGGGTGTTCTTGGGGGTGTGTGAAGAGAGCCCCAGGAACTCAATCTCCACCTGCAATGGTGAGTTGGAGAGCAACCGGATCAGATCGGTCTCGGTGGTGATCTTGAGAGGCATCAGGTTCAGCACCAGAATCTTCAGAGGGCGGATGTCCTGTGTGGATGCACGCAGATCATCCATCACAAAGATGTTCTCTTTCTTCAGTATCTCTACCGCCGGCAGTTTGTCGGGTAAATTGACAGGCATGATGTAAATGTTCGTTTATGAATGGGATTGTGCAAACAATCGGTTGTTATTTTTTCTTCTTTCTCTTTTTTTTCTCAACGCTCCAGCCAAACTTGCCCATTTTCTTTCCCAACCCATAGTAATGACCATGGGAGTAGGCAAGCAGTCCCGCCTGTTGCATGTCGAAGCGACCGGTAACGGGATCGAGGTATTGATCGTCGGCCTTCACGTTGACCACCTCCGAGATGAACATGTCGTGCGAACCAAGTGCGATGATCTCTTTTACCCGACACTCGATGCAGACAGGACTCTCCTCAATCAGCGGGGCCTCTACCAGTTTGGATTTTCCGGCCGTCAGTTTCATCTCTTCAAACTTGTTAAAATCTCTTCCCGATCGCACACCACACCAGTCGGTAGCCCGTGCCAACGCCTCGGTAGTGAGGTTGATCACATACTCACCGGTGCGTTTGATGATCTCATGTGAGTGACGCGACGGTCTCACGGAGATGTAGCACATGGGAGGATCGGAGCAGATGGTGCCCACCCAGCTTACGGTGATGATGTTATATTCTTCGGGGATGCTTCCGCAGCTGATCATTGCCGCCGGAAGCGGATAAATCATCGTTCCCGGTTTCCAGTCTTGTTTCATTTATTTCAGTGGTTAGCGGTCAGTTGTCAGTGATCAGTTTCAAACTTGAAACCATAAACCATAAACCATGAACCGACCATCCAGTGAGCTTTTATATCAATTCAATCTCCTCCTTCCGGATCTTGAGTTCGCAGTAGTGGCATTGCAGTTCCACCAACTCCTTGTCGATCACGTGAAAGCGTGTTTTCATCGGTTCGTTGTTGGTGATGCACTTGGGGTTGTTGCAACGCACAATCTCGATGATCTCATCAGGCAACACCACCTTTTTTTTCTCCACCACCTCAAAGTTGCGGATGATGTTGAGATTCACGTTGGGTGCCACCAACGCGATGCGATTGATCTCATCTTCACGGAAGAATTTGTCGGAGACCTTGATGATGCCTTTCGAGCCCATCTTGCTACTCTTCAGATTGTTGCCGATGGTAATGCGGTTGTTCAATTTCTGCAGTTGCAGGAGTGTCACAACCTTGAATACGGCATCACTGGGAATATGGTCAATGGCTGTCCCATTTTCGAGAGCGGCCACCTGCAATTCTTTTCTCATAATGTTTGTTCAATTAATGGGTTAATCAACCTCAATACCCAACAGATCGCAGATCACTGCCTGGCGCACATACATTCCATTCTTTGCCTGCTGGAAATAGTAGGCCTTGGGATTGTCATCCACATCCTGATTGATCTCCTTCACCCGGGGAAGCGGGTGTAACACCTTCAGGTTCTCTTTTGAGTCACTGAGCATTTCATTGTGTAAAACATAGACGTTTTTTACCTTCTCATACTCCATCAGGTCGGTGAACCTCTCTTTCTGTACACGAGTCATGTAAAGGATGTCGGAACCGTTGATCGCCTCGGGAGAGAAATCGGTATGCTCCCGGTAGGGTATTCCCAGTCTATCACAAAAGAGTTTATACTTGTCGGGGATGGCAAGTTCGTCAGGTGCCACGAAGTGAAAAGAGGGTTTGAAGTGAGACAGTCCCTGGATGAGGGAGTGTACTGCACGGCCATATTTGAGGTCGCCTACCACTGTGATGGTAAGGTTCTCCAGGGTACCCTGTGTCTCGTAGATCGTGAACAGGTCGAGCAATGTCTGCGTGGGGTGCTGGTTGGAGCCATCGCCTGCATTGATCACCGGCACCGGTGAGATCTCGGAAGCGTAGCGTGCCGACCCCTCCAGGTGGTGGCGCATGATGATCAGGTCGGCATAGTTGCTCACCATCATGATGGTGTCCTTGAGCGACTCACCCTTGGTGGAGCTGCTGGTGGCAGCATCGGAGAAGCCGATGATGCGCCCACGCAACCTGTTGACAGCAGTCTCGAAACTGAGGCGCGTGCGGGTAGAGGGCTCGAAGAAGAGGGTGGCGCAGACCCTTCCTTTCAACAGATCACGGTTGGGATTCTTTTTGAATCGGGAGGCGGTTTGCAGGATGCGCAGGATATCCTCCCTGCTGTAATCGCCGATATTGACCAGGCTTTTGGGACTCATGGGTGATAATTACATTTAATGAGTTATGCACAGCAAAAGTAGAAAAAAACCTTGCAATCTGATTGCAAGGTTAAAAAAAATCTTCAGACTTCCAGATCTACATCGAAAAGTTCATGCCAGGGCAGTCCTTGCTTGTTGAGCTGTTCCATGAACGGATCGGGATCAAACTCCTCTACGTTGAAGACCCCCGGTTTCTTCCAGAGACCCTTCATGAACATCATGCCGCCAATGGTGGCCGGCACACCTGTGGTATAGCTGACACCCTGAGCACCTGTCTCCTTGTAGGCTGCCTCGTGGCTGCAGTTGTTGTAAACATAGTAGGTCCGTTCCTTGCCATCCTTGATGCCACGGATGCGGCAGCCGATGGAGGTCTGCCCGGTGTAGTTCTCTCCCAGCTCACCCGGGTCGGGCAGCACGGCTTTCAGGAACTGGATGGGTACGATCTTCTGGCCGTTGTATTCCACCTCGTCGATGCGTGCCATGCCAATGTTCTGGATTACCCTGAGGTGGTTCAGGTATTCCTGTCCGAAAGTCATCCAGAAGCGAGCCCGCTTGAGGGTGGGGAAGTTCTTCACCAGCGATTCCAACTCCTCGTGAAAGATCACATAAGACTCTTTGGGCCCAATTTCAGGATAGGTGAGTGGCTGATGGATCTCGTGTGGTTCAGTCTCGACCCACTCACCGTTCTCCCAGTATTTTCCCTTCTGTGTCACCTCGCGGATGTTAATCTCGGGGTTGAAGTTGGTGGCGAACGCCTTTCCATGGTCACCCGCATTACAGTCCACGATGTCGAGGTAGTGGATCTCATCGAAGTGATGCTTGGCGGCATAGGCGGTGAAGATGCTGGTCACTCCCGGGTCGAAACCACAGCCCAGGATGGCGGTGAGTCCTGCTTTCTCGAACTTCTCCCGGTAGGCCCACTGCCATTTGTATTCAAACTTGGCTTCATCCTTCGGCTCGTAGTTGGCGGTGTCGAGGTAATGTACTCCCGCTTCGAGGCAGGCATCCATGATGGTCAGGTCCTGGTAGGGGAGTGCCACGTTGATCACCAGCTCCGGTTTGAAATCATTCATCAGCGACACCAGCTCCGGCACATTATCGGCATCCACCCTGGCAGTTTCGATGGTGACACCGGTACGTCGTTTCACATCCTCCGCGATGGCGTCACACTTGCTTTTGGTACGGCTGGCCAGCATGATACCGGTGAAGATGTCGCTGTTTTGTGCTACCTTGTTGGCTACCACCGTACCGACGCCGCCTGCGCCAATGATCAGTACTTTTCCCATAGATATTACTTTTTTTTTATTGTGTTGATAATTCAATTTTTAACAGCTGCTCTCATCGCCCTCCGGCAGTAAAGAATATCCTGTTGCTGCAGCCACTACTTGTCAGGGTCGTTGCCTGCTGTTGTCTACAAATATACAATGATTCCCGGAAATGGCCCCGGTTTCTCATCAAAAAAATGGAAGTTTTGAGACGTGGTCATAAATGTGTATATTTGTCTTTTAGTAAAATAAAATCAATTGCATAAGAATGGACGAAGAAAAGATTGAACAAATCTCCCGCTCTACCAACGCCATCAGTGAATGGAGCATACAACTGCTGACAGATTCCGGTATCCCTGAGAACTGGGTGAAATATTTCAACCTGCTGCTTTTACTTTCTGTATTGGTGCTGTTAGTGTTCATGGTACAATACCTCACACGTCGCATCCTGAATGCTGTCCTGAACCGCGTATCAAGGCTGACCGGTATCGAATTCCTGCGGCATCTCTCCGAGCGACGTTTTCCCCATTACCTGGCAATGATCATCCCCTTCAGTTTGGTGAAAGGATCCATACCCATCATTTTCGATCACTTCCCGCGCACCATGGTGATGGTCGACAAGATGGTGGACATCTTTCTCATTTTTTACGTGATATGGCTTGTCTCGTCGATCGTGAACGCTTTCACCGATACGCTGCGCAGTCGCCCCAGCTTGGCCGACAAGCCACTGGACAGTTACGTACAGGTGGTGAAGATCATCTTATACGCAATAGGATTCATCGTCCTCTTTTCCATCCTCACAGGACAAAAGCCCGGGGTGATCCTCGGAGGGCTGGGTGCCGCTTCGGCCATCCTGATGCTGATTTTCAAGGATACCATCCTCGGTTTCGTGGCCAGCATGCAGGTGTCGACAAATGACATGGTGCGCATTGGCGACTGGATCACCATGCCCAAATATGGAGCAGACGGTGATGTGATCCAGATCACGCTCACCACCGTCAAGATCCGCAACTTCGACAAGACAATCACCACCATACCGCCCTATTCGCTAGTGTCCGACTCGTTCCAGAACTGGCGGGGGATGGTTGAAACCGGTGGTAGGCGGGTAAAACGAAGTATCTACGTGAAACAATCATCGATACGTTTTCTCAGCGATGAGGAGGTGACGAAGTTGTTGAAGGTTCAGGCTGTGAACCAGTATATCTCCACGAGGAGCCGTGAGATCGAAGCTTACAACCAATCCGTCGGTGCCGACAAATCGCTGCCTCTCAACGGTCGGAACCTTACCAACATGGGCCTCTTTCGCGAGTACATCAAGAACTACCTGAGTCATCATCCCGATGTGCACAAGGAATTGATGTTGATGGTGCGTCAGCTGCAACCCACCTCGAAAGGACTTCCTCTGGAACTCTACTTCTTCACTACCACCACCGAGTGGGAAAGATATGAGGATATCACTTCCGATGTGTTTGATCATGTGACCGCGGCTGCAAGATTCTTTGACCTGGAACTGTTCGAGGATATCTCCAACCCGGTGCTCTCTGCGGGGATCACCCCGGAGCAGTAAACATGCTGTGATTTGACGGTTTCATTCTGCTCTGTCGCTTTCGTTGTTTGCAGGAATCGCCCGGGAAGATGATGATATTATAAAATAAATTTTTATCTTTGCACGGGGTAACGCCCACTGTCAGAATTTAAAGATTGTTAGATAAAAGCATGGTTGTCAGTCCGTATGTATCAGTGATACGACCACATCCATACTCCAACGTAATTACTTAATATGAGTAGAATTTATAGCGTGTTTACTGGTACCGGCAGCTATGTGCCGACCAGACAAGTAAAGAACGATGCTTTTCTTAATAACGAGTTTTTTGAATCATCCGGTGAAAAGATCGAGACTCCCAACGAATCAATTGTACAGAAGTTTGAGGAGATCACCACCATATCTGAACGCCGTTATGCCGAGGATCACGAGGTGACCTCCGACCTGGCCCTGATTGCTGCACAACGTGCGATTGAAGCTGCCGGCGTGGAGAAAGAGGAGCTTGACTACATCATCTTTGCACACAACTTCGGCGAGACGATGGAGGATAACATGCGGATGGACGTGGTCCCCTCGCTTGCCTCACGGCTCAAACAGAAACTGGGTATCGTCAATCCCTCCGCGGTGGCCTATGACATCCTGTTCGGTTGTCCCGGATGGGTACAGGCGGTGATTCAAGCCGACTACTATATCCGCTCGGGTGATGCGAAAAAGGTGTTGGTGGTGGGTGCCGATATCCTGTCGCGTGTGGCCGATCCGCACGACCGCGACAGCATGATTTATGCCGATGGTGCCGGTGCTGCCATCATGGAGGGTCGTGAGAGCGACACGCCACTCGGCATCCTGGGGCACAACTCGCGCAGTGATGCTCTTGATTACGTGCAGATGCTCCGGATGGGGTACTCCTACAATCCCGAGCTGGCGAAGAAGAAAGATTACTACCTGAAGATGCAGGGACGTCGTCTCTACCAGTACGCACTTGAGAACGTGCCTAAGACGGTCAAGGCGGGACTGGACAAACTGGGATTGCAGATCACCGATATTCGCAAGGTGTTGCTTCACCAGGCCAACGGCAAGATGGATGATGCCATCCTGCATCGGTTGTTCAAGCTCTACAATATCAAAGAGGTTCCCGAAAGCATCATGCCGATGACCATCTCCTGGCTGGGCAATTCATCGGTGGCCACGGTGCCCACATTGCTCGACCTGCTCACCCGTCAGGAGATGGATGGTCATGACCTGCAAAATGGTGACATTATCATCCTTGCCTCCGTGGGAGCAGGCATGAACATCAACAGCATCGTCTACAGGATTCCCTAAAAAGATTTTCCCTGACAGAGGGACTTTATTACAACCGCTCTACAAGTTTGTGGAGCGGTTTTCTTACCTTGGGCTGATGTGCCAGCCTGTCTTCTCCGGCATCACGGTAGCCGAGGGTGAGCATCAGCACCGTTTCCTCCTTTTCTTCATCGAGCGAGAGCAGCCTGTTGAGTGCCTTCGGATTGAATCCCTCAATGGGGGTGGCATCGATACCCAACTGTGCCGCCGCAAAGGTGGCATACCCCAAGGCCAGATAGGTCTGGTGGGTGGTCCAGCTGAAGGTGTTGATCGTCGGATCATTGATCACGCGGTGTATCTTTTCCCGATAACTGTCGATGTGAAGGTCGGTTGCATTTCTGACGCTTCTGAACTCCTCCAGGAATCCTTCCACATAGGCTTCATCGAGTCGTTTCTTTGCCTTGAAGATCAGCAGGTGTGAGCATTGCTGCAACACTACCTGAGGGCAGGATTGCTCATATATCTGCTCTATCAGTTCCCTGTTTTCGGTAACAATCACCCGGTAGGGTTGCAAGCCATAGGCGGAGGGGGCCAGACGGATTGCCTCCAGTATCGATTGAAGCTCCTTCTCCGGGAGCTTCCCTCCGGTCATTCGTTTGGTCGCGTAGCGCCAGTTCAGTGGTTCTATGATGTTCATTGTTGGGTCCGTTTGTATTGCGGGCACTGTTGCCCGATTCGAAAAAAATATCCTGCACATACAGGTTATGGTGGTTTTGACAAGATGAAACAGCTGTATGGGAAAAAGGTTTTTGGTTTAACTTTTCTTGTCAGACGAGGTGATACCCCTGGCTGTGCAGCTCCGAGGCACGGAAGAGGGTGTAGATATCCTCGTCAAGCGGGTAGTCCCAACAACCAAGGCTGTGGTGGATGTCGCCGCCGAAGCCCGACTTGAACTTGTAGAGTCCATACATCAGGTGATGAGGGTCAGGGTTGGGTGAGATGCCGAACATGTCATACTCGGTGCAGTCCGCCTCCTGCGACTGGCAGATGGCCTCCCACTGGAGTGCATAGGGGGCCATCAGGTTGCGCTCAGCAGAGGAGGAGGCTCCATAGAGATAGGAGCCCCGGTTCCGGGTGATCACAAGGAACATCGCTGCCAGTGGCTTCTCATCTTTTTCGGCGACAAGCAGTCGCACGTCGGCCGGAGAGCGGCTGTCGTCGGCACGTGCAGTGAGCACCGCTTCGAAATATTTCTTTTCGTTGATCAGGAGATGGTTTCGCTCAGCGGTCTCCCGATATAGTTTATACCAGATATCCATCCCTTCCAGTCCCATGGTCCGCACCGTTACTCCCCTGCGGCGTGCCAGTCTTATGTTGTAGCGTGTCTTCGGTTTCATCTTCTTCAACAGGATCTCCCTTTCAGCTGTCAGATCCAGAAAGATGGTGTGGGCGGGGAGGATGTTGGTTGCTGCCTTGCGGAAGTTCCACTGCTGCGTGTTGTAGTTGAAGCGGAACTCCTGGGCGGTTTGTTCCGGTTCACCTCTCCAGAGACCGTTTTCATCGAAATGATCATTTTCTTTGGCCCAGTAGGACTCCCAGCAAAGATCGTAACGAATCAGGATGCAGTTGTGGGGGAGTTGAGAACGTAGCGACTCTGAGAGCTCTTCCAAAAAGATACCCTGAAACTCGTCGGAAGGTTCCAGCTCGGGACCGTAAGGGACATAGGCTACTGAATGATCGCGGTCAATTTGTCGCAGGATGATCAGCAGATCGGAGTGAATCAGCTGCTTTTCATCGGCTGCTCCATACAGTCCCTCGCTCTGGGCCGCGAAGTTGACAGCCATGGTCTCTGCCCCAAGCGAGGCTTTCACTTCCGACCAGAAGGCAGTTTGTTGTAAGATGGGGGTGGCGTATAGCTCATCGGTCTCTTTGGGACGAATGTTCGATAACATACCAATTACAGTTTAAACCTGCAAAGGTAGCCAATCCTGCCGGGATAAAAAAACGGCATCCATGATGGTTGCCATATGTGATTGTTTACGCTCCGTTTTTGTATTGCTCAATCGCTTTTCTCACAGAACCGTGCAGCAGCAAGAGGTTCTTCGCCTGTTCGTAGTTCAGCGATAGCTCATCGACGATCATGCGGGTACCCCTGTCCACCAGCTTCTGGTTGGTAAGCTGCATGTTGACCATCCGGTTGTCCTTCACCCTGCCCAGCCTGATCATGGTGGCGGTGGTGATCATGTTCAGCACCATCTTCTGTGCCGTCCCCGATTTCATGCGGGTGCTGCCGGTCACATACTCAGGTCCCACCACCGGTTCAATCTTGATCTCTGCCGCTGCTGCCACCGGCGATCCGGGATTGCAGCTGATGGCGGCGGTCAGTATCCCTTTCTCACGGGCACGTCGCAGCGCACCAATCACGTACGGAGTGGTGCCGGAAGCTGCGATGCCCACCAACACATCATCCCTGCCGATCTTATGCTCCATCAGATCCTCCCATCCCTTGTCAAAGTCATCTTCAGCATCTTCTACCGCGTTCCGAAGGGCTTCGTCTCCTCCTGCAATCAGGCCGATCACGTAACTGCCCGGCATGCCGAAAGTGGGAGGTATCTCCGAGGCGTCGAGCACCCCCAGTCGCCCGCTGGTGCCGGCACCCAGGTAAAAGAGGCGACCGCCGCGGCGCATCCGTTCCACAATACCGGTGACCAGACGCTCAATATCAGGGATGGTCTTCTCCACCGCCAGTGCTACCGTCTGATCCTCCTTGTTGATTCCGGTGAGTATCTCATGCACCGATTTTTTCTCCAGGTGGTTGTGGTTTGATTCCTGTTCGGTTATGCTGATGTATGTCATGTCGATGTTCTATTTGGGATGTGGTCACTTGGAGTCATTTGTAATAATCGATCAACCCGGGCATGGGCGATTGCTCAATCCTGCCGATCGCAATTCCTTTGGATGTGGCAACCTCTCTCAGGATTCCGGCAAAATGCCAGGCGACGGAACCGACGAAATGTACTTTGTGAATCCGGTAATCGTACTGCATCACATTACGTTCGAAGAAATCGGTAAAGCTTCGGTTCACAATCCTGCGGATGCTCTCGTCAGCAATATTGTTGAGCAGGAAAGGTGCCAGGCCGGCAAGGAAACGACTGGGAAAGGGTTGGCGGTAGACCTTGTCGATGATCACCGTAGGGGTGAGCTGCTGCTCCTCCAGCAGCTTCTCCCTCAATCCTGGTGTGAGCTGGTTCTTGAGTGCGTCTCCCACCAGCTGCCTGCCCATGGCGGCACCGCTCCCCTCGTCACCCAGGATGAAGCCCAGGGGTGATACCTGAGCGGTGATCTCACGACCGTTCCATTGGCAGGAGTTACTGCCGGTGCCCAGGATGCAGGCGATGCCCGCCTCGTGGTTGCAAAGGCTGTGCGCGGCCGCCATCAGATCGCTGTAGACATGGATCTCTCCGATGGGAAATGATTGGTACAGTGCTTTCTCAACAAAAGTCGTTTTCCCCGGAATGCAACCGCTGCCATAAAAGTGAATGGCATGGATCTCACGCTCCTTCAGACGGGGCCGTACCTGTTCCCTGATCTCCTGTGCAATCTCCTCCTGCGACTGGTACACGGGACTGATCCCGTTCCCGTAGTAGCGCTGCAGGATCGCTCCTCCACTTACCAGGCACCAGTCGGTTTTGGTTGCTCCGCTGTCGGCAATCAATATGTTACTCGCTGAAGGTTTATTCATCAATCTCATGTGTTGTTGTTCTATTAACCACCAGCCGCCCTTTATAGTTTGATGTAAATCTTATTTTTGTAGAGAATATATCCGAACAGCCAGCAGAGGGTCACGAAGAGCAGTGCATACAGCAACGATCCGAAATAGTCGCCTGCCCATGGGCGCAACAGCACCTGATAGGCGAACCCTTTAACAGAGATGGTCTCTCCCTGCCACCCAAACCGGATGTTGGAGACCAGACTGGCCATCACCCCCGCGAAGAGATAGATGATCAGCGGGTTCACACCGAAAGCGTGAAAGAAACGGCTCCAGCGCTTTTTCTTGTGGATGTCGATGATCCAGATCAACAACCCGAGCAGCTGCGCTGCAAAACCGGTGGTGGTGAGCACGAATGTGGGGCTCCATATCTTCTTGTTGATGGGGCATCCGTATTGCAACAGGAGGCCGGAAAAGGCGAGGAGCGTTCCCCAGATCAGCAGCTTCTCCACCCGCTTGTGGTTGTCTCTGTTCTCCGCGATCAACTTGCCGAAGAGGAAGCCGATCAGCACGTGGGCGATAGAGGGGATTGTACTGAGCAATCCTTCCGGATCGAGTGCAATGCGCACCCCCTCCGGTGTGGTGTCCTTGTACATGTGTGCAGTACCCCAGAGTGCCCTGTCGACCACCGCGATGATATTTTCTTCCGACATCTCAAATCCATTGCCAAGACGAAGGATCAGGTAATAGCCAAGCAACAGGATGCCGATCAGCCAGGGCAGCAAAGCTCCCTTTACCAGAACGGCTGTGAATGCAGCAAGGCCGTAAGCCAACGCCAGTCGTTGCAGTACTCCCAGGATGCGGAGGGTCTCAAAATGGGTTGCTGCCACGGCCAACGACTCCCCCGAAGCCACTCCCCAGGTGAGTTGACCGAACCATCCCAAGGCCACCCCGATCCCGAAGATGAGGAGGGTGCGACGTGCAATTTTCCACAATGCATTTTTGGAGGGTTCGAAATTGAACTTGCGCAGCGAGAGGTAGGTAGAGACCCCCATGATGAACATGAAGAAGGGGAAGACCAGGTCGGTGGGTGTGAGCCCGTGCCAGTGTGCATGGCGCAGTGGTTCATAGACATATTGACCTGAGCCGGCATTGTTGACCATGATCATGCCGGCGATGGTGATGCCGCGTAGGATGTCCAGCGAGAGGAGCCGGGATGATTGTGTAGTTGATTTCGATGGTTTCATATTTTTGCTTATCATTTGACAATTGTAAAATCTCTTTTTTACCTGTTGTTGGTTCAGGCCTCTGACGATTGCTCACCGGCAGTAACTGTTGTTTTTTTCTTACCGAAATTGCTGTCTACTTTCATAAAGGGTATCAGCAGCAGGGTAGGGATGGTGAGGAGCATGATCAGGACGAAGAATTGCTCATATCCCAGCTGTTCCTGAATCCAACCCGCCGTCATGCCGGGCAGCATCATCCCCAGCGCCATGAAACCGGTGCAGATGGAGTAGTGGGCCGTCTTGTGATCTCCCTGTGAGAAATAGATCAGATAAAGCATGTAGGCGGTGAACCCAAATCCGTAGCCAAACTGTTCGGTCGCTACGGCCACATTTACCCAGATAAGGTTCTCCGGTTGAAACATGGCCAGTAGGAGGTAGGCCGCATTGGGAAGAGTGATGGCGAGAGCCATAGGCCAGAGCCAGTACTTCAGTCCGTTGCGCGAAGCCATGATACCGCCGATGATGCCTCCCAGCGTGAGGGCAATCACGCCTACCGTGCCATAGGTGATGCCCACCTCGGAAGTGCTCAGTCCCAGTC
This sequence comes from Proteiniphilum sp., assembly GCA_036733365.1. Classification (GTDB taxonomy): domain Bacteria; phylum Bacteroidota; class Bacteroidia; order Bacteroidales; family Dysgonomonadaceae; genus Proteiniphilum. The sequence continues at coordinate 118,288 of DAINAS010000001.1, read as the reverse complement.
CCCCCACCTCGCGGCTGTCGAGCAGGAAAGGGTTTGCCAGCTTCACCAGCATCGCTTCGGCCAGCCGGTAGAGGAGGATGAATGCGAGGGCCAGGAGCACATCTTTTTTAGTGAAGAACGATTTGAAGGTTTTTCCAAACGCTGCAAGCACCATCTGCGGGGTGTGGAGCTCCCGTTCTCCATCCTCCGAGGGACGAGGCAGAAGAAAGCGGTGGTATACCATAAAGGCGATGAAGAGCCCCGCCATCACGAAGAAGGTGATGCTCCATGCAAGCGGTATTTTCCCTGTCGTTTTTTCGAGGGTTCCCGCCAGGATGATCAGCAGTCCCTGACCGGAAATCATTGCCAGGCGGTAGAAGGTGCTGCGGATGCCCACGAAGAAGGATTGCTGCGACTCGTCGAGTGCCAGCATGTAAAAGCCGTCGGCAGCGATGTCGTGTGTGGCCGAGCTGAAGGCCATCAGCCAGAAGAAGGCGAGCGATGCCTGCAGGTAGAAGGGGGTGGGCAGGGTGAAGGCGATGCCGGCCAGTCCCGCACCAATCAGCAGCTGCATCGAGACGATCCACCACCGTTTTGTTTTGAGGATGTCGACGAAGGGGCTCCAGAAGGGCTTGATTACCCAGGGGAGGTAGAGCCAGCTGGTATAGAGGGCGATGTCGGTATTGGAGAGCCCGAGCCGCTTGTACATGATCACCGAGACGGTCATCACCGCCACGTAGGGGAGACCTTCGGCAAAGTAGAGGGTGGGAATCCAGCTCCAGGGAGAGCGCATTGTTTTCTTCATCCTGTAGGGTTGTTTAGTATCTCTTTTCAATGGTAGTGTGTGGAAAATAGTGGCGGAGGATCGCCTTGTGGTCCTGCCCCTTTGCAGCCATCATGGCTGCACCTATCTGGCACAGCCCCACGCCGTGACCCCAGCCGGCACCGGTGAGGGTGAACCGCTGTGGTGTCCCTTCACTGTCCTCCTCCTCCGCGTCGACCACGAAGGCGGAGCTGTAGAGGTGTGAAGGAGAGAGGGTACGTCGTATCTCCAGCTCCTTGCCGATTGTCATCACCTGCTCGGTGCCGATGATCTTCAGTCGGATGATCCGACCAGAGCTGCCGCGCTCAAGTGGTTCCAGTTCGATGATTTCTCCATAGTCGATGCCGGAGCGCTCCCGGATGAGGGTCGACAGCTCCTCCTGTGTGTAGACCACCTTCCAGCGGTAAAAGTCGGCTGTCTCCCGGTCGTAGTCGTTGAGCACCTGCCGGAGTATCGTAGCATCCTGCGTGTTGCAGTAGGCGGGGGGAGCGGTGCGAATCCACTCGTCGGCCTGCTCTTCCTGCGTGAGGTCGGGGAAGGCAGCGCCCTCGGTCCAATCAGCCTTTCCCTGCAGGTAGGGATGGACAATCGGTTCCCATACATTTTCAAAGCGTTCCATCACGCCGCCGCAGCATTTGGAGAAGCGGGCATCGCAGATGGCATGGCGGTAGGTGATCACCGCTCCGCGCGTCTCATCAATCACCTTGTTCACCAGGCCGGTGGTCTGGCGGGTGATGCCCTGGTAGCGCTGGCAATGGTCGTCGGCGCAGACATCGTAGCGGGCGTGCTCTTCGCGGTCGTACCAGCGGATGATCTCTGTCGGCGTGACAAAAGAGGTTTGATACCCCGCATCGATCGCTTTGTTTTTCTCCATCTGTGCCAGCAGCCAGCTGCGGGAGATGACGGCATGTGCCTTGAGCAGCTCTTTAGAGCTGGTGGCGCTCATCTCGGAGGAGATCACGCTTTTGAGGTAATCCTCCAGGGCGACGATGTTGATGGCGGTGATCCCCTTCTCTTCGGCGATGAACTTCAACGCTCCCTGAAAACGCTGGTTCTCCCTGCGTTCCCAGTGGAAGTTGAGGCCGATGACCACCTCCTTCAGCTCGAAGCTCTCCCGGTGCATCTCCTCTGGTTCGAAGGTGAGTTCAGGGTATTGTTCGCCCTGAAAGGTGACCCCCGCCGCACCGGCTTCCACCCGGTAATCTCCCGCAGGAAGCGGCTTTCCGTTCAGCGTGTAACCGGAAAGGAGTGAAAAGCTTATGGCGGCCTGTTCCGGCAGAATGCCCACCGCAATCAGCGGTTCACTTCGTTCAATCTCTTTCGTGCCTGTAGTTCCCATGTTCTGATCCGGTCTTTGTAAAGGTTGTGTGCATTCATCCTTTCGATGTCGAGCGAGGCATCGCTGTTCTCCTCCCAGCGGCGGCAGAGGTAGAGCACCTCATAGATCCGTCCGATCCGGTAACGGCGCGAGATGGAAAGTCCGAGGGCGTAATCTTCGCCGTAGCTGGTGTTGGGCAGCTTGATCTCCCGCAGCAGAGGGGTATAGAAGGCGCGGGGAGCACCCAGGCCATTGATGCGGAGCGCGTTGTTGCGCCCGTTGTCGGGGGTCCACTCCCGGTGGTCAATGATGCCCGGGGGGATCATCTCCATCGCGAAGTTGGTCATCCGGTAGGTGCCCACCACCATCGCGCAGTTTTGTGCGTAGAAGGCCTCGACGATCTTCTGCAGGGTGTCGCTGCCGCTGTAGATGTCGTCGCTGTCGAGCTGCACGGCGAACTTGCCGCACTCCGGGTGGTGTACCCCCATGTTCCAGCAGCCACCGATGCCGAGATCCTCCCTTTCGGGGATCAGGTGGATCAGTCGCTTGTCATCCTGAAACGCGCGGATCGCATCGGTGGTGCCGTCGTCGGAGTGGTTATCCACCACGATCAGGTTGAAGGGGAAGGAGGTCTGCTGGCTCAACACCGACGAGATGGCATCCCTTATGGTCTTGATGCGGTTGCGCACCGGGATGATCACCGATGCCTCACAGGGAAACTCCCCCCCGTCGAATGCGATGGGCTCGAAGGTGGGCGCCAGCCAGCCACCCACATCCTTGAGATGCTCCGTGCAGGCCTGCTCCATCTCAATCTGCCGCTCCCGATTTTTTGGATCTACGTAATCGAAGATCTTCTGGCCCGAGGCCCTGTTGTCCTCTTCGATCTCGCTGTAGAGGTACTCATTGATGTGCACCAGCGAATGCTGCTGCGACACCTTCAACCGGAGGTCGTAGAGACCTGCATAGCGGTAGCTACTCGCGGCCATTCTTCCGGCAGCCTCTTTGAGTGCCGCAGTGCGGTAAAGCAGCAGCGAGCCGAAGTTGAAATCGTCGCGCAGGCTCCCCTCCTGGTAGTCGATCACCGGATGGTTGCTCTTCACCCCGTTGCGGATGGCCCAATAATCGGAATAGACCATCCCGGCGCTGCTATCCTCCGCGATGCGTGTCATCCGCTCCGGTGCGAAGTAGCCCGGCTGTAACCGCGTGGGCTTCTGGTAGATCAGCGTGTAGGGTGCAGCGGCATGCTGTGCGATTTTTAGCACGGTGGCACTGCTCTGCAGCCTGTCGATGGGGATGGTAAGGCATCCTTCGATCTGTTCCGTGATGCCTTCAGGTGTCAGCAGGAAGATCCTGTCCACTGATTCAGATTGTCTGAGCTCTGCCACGGTTTGCATTGCCTGTGCCGGTTCCGTGAAGAGGATGAATGCGTCAATTTTATTCATATTGTCATGGTTGTAGGGTAAAGAAGGAAGATTCATTCGCAGGTACAGGGCTTATGCCTCTCCAATGCCCCTCCAAAGCCCCTCCAAAGCCTCTCCAAATTTTTTTGGAGAGGCAGGCGCCCAATACCTACCCATGTGTCTCTCAGTAGGGGGTCAATAAGGGTCGTTTCCCGCCTGAGGGCGTTGTTTGTGGCATTGATGATCATCCTCGCTTCGCAAAGGTTAAAAAGGTATATGGAAAAGGATGTTTCTCATCCGCCGCATGATGTTCCTGTGCGGTTGTTTCCCACGCAGATGCGGTGATCTCCGGGAAAAAGGTATCAGCATCGGGAAAGGTATGGTGGATGCGGGTGATGTAGAGCTGATCTGCCAGGGAAAGGGTGGCACGGTAGAGCATGCCGCCGCCGATCACAAATGCGGTTTCATCTTCAAGGCAGTGAACGAGCGCCTCTTCCAGCGAGCGGACCACGATGCAACCGGGATAATTCTCTGCCTGATCGGATGTGATGACGATGTTGGTGCGGTTGAGAAGTGCCCCCTTGGGCAGCGACTCGTAGGTCCTGCGCCCCATGATGACCCTGTGGCCCTGGGTGATTTGTTTGAAATGCTTCAGGTCGTTGGGCAGGTAGCAGAGCAGATCACCGTTGCGTCCGATGGCGTTCTCTTCGTCCAGCGCAGCGATCAGTGCGATGGGTTTGCGTGGATGCATCTTCATACGGCAACCTCTCCTCTGATATGGGGATGGGGATCATAGCCTGTCAGCTCGAAATCCTCGTAGCGGAAGCCGAAGATATCCTTCACGTCGGGGTTGATCATCATCTGCGGCAGCGGGCGCGGCTCGCGGCTCAGCTGCAGCCTCACCTGCTCCAGGTGGTTGCGGTAGATGTGGGCATCACCGAAGGTGTGGACGAAGTCGCCCTCCTGCAACCCGGTGACCTGTGCCATCATCTTCAACAGCAGCGCGTAGGAGGCGATGTTGAAGGGAACCCCCAGGAAGATGTCGGCACTGCGCTGGTAGAGCTGGAGGCTCAGCTTTCCCTCGGCCACATAGAACTGGAAGAATGCGTGGCAGGGGGGGAGGTTCATGTTGGGGATATCGGCAACGTTCCAGGAGCTGACGATGATGCGCCGCGAGTCGGGGTTCTTTTTCAGCGTCTCCACCACTTCGCTGATCTGGTCGATGTGACCACCATTGTAATCCGGCCAGGAGCGCCACTGGTAACCGTAGATATGTCCCAGGTCACCATCCTCGCCGGCCCATTCGTTCCAGATGCGCACGCCATGGTCGTTCAGGTACTTGATGTTGGTGTCACCATTCAGGAACCAGAGCAGTTCGTGGATGATCGACTTGAGGTGCAGCTTCTTGGTGGTCAGCACCGGAAAGCCGTCGCTCATCGGGAAGCGGCTCTGGTGACCGAATATGCTGATGGTGCCCGTGCCGGTGCGATCCTCCTTTTCCACTCCCTCATCGAGCACCCGTCGCAATAAATCGTGATATTGTTTCATTTTTCGTTTTGTCTGGTCGTTGTTGTGATCAGGCAAAAATAGCCATTTTTTTACTGGAATCAACCATCCGGTGGGTCCAATTTAAAAGAAGCCGTAATTCGGGCAGCTGTTCCCTGAAATCCCGTTGGGGTGTAATTCCTCACGCTTCATTTTTTGGGGGGTAACCGCACAACCATACACTTTAATGCATACATTTGGGTAAATATCATCAACAATTAGCTTTATGGATCTATCAGAATTGCTGAACAGTGCCATCGGTCAGTCGATCGTGGGCAGTGTAGCCGGTCAGCTCGGCGTAAATGAAAACCAGGCATCCAGTGCCGTCAGCATGGCCATACCGGCAATCCTGGCCGGGATGACACGCAATGCACGGTCGCAGGAGGGTGCCGTAAGCCTCAACAACGCGCTGGAAAAGAAGCATGACGGTTCTCTGCTGGAGAACCTCTCGGGGATGCTGCAGGGCCACACATCAGAATTGCAATCGGACGGTGACGGCATATTGGGACATGTATTCGGTAACAACCGTACCGCCGTGGAGCAGGGTATCGCGCAGAAATCGGGCATCAGCCTGAGCAAGATCGGGCCGCTGCTGGCGATGGTGGCCCCCATCGTGATGGCCTACCTGGGGAAAGAGAAACGACAGACCAACACCGATGCCGGTGGCCTGGGTGACCTGCTGGGCGGATTGCTGGGCGGAGCCACGCAACAGCGCAGTGGGACCGGTGGTGGCTTGATGGATATGCTGGGTGGCATCCTGGACAAGGATGGCGACGGCAATCCACTGGATGATCTGCTGGGTGGCTTCCTGGGAGGTAGAAGGTAACAGAATTGTTTTTTTCATTCACAGCTATTAACGACAAAAGTCCGCTTCGGCGGACTTTTTTTCATCTGCCGGTTTCAAACTTTTCAATTTATTTTTTGTTTCATTTAAACGAATCATCTCTTTTCCGGTCATAGAGATAATTATTGTTTTAATGCGCAAGGCCGAATTAAGAAACCAATTAACAGAAACAGATATGAAGAGAAACATCACAAAGATCCTGCTGGCATCCGCACTTTTTGCATCCATCCTCCTGGGCGGCTATTCCTGTGCCACAGATGACACATTGAGTGAACTGGAGGTAAGGAGAATGATCGAGCAAGCCCTTCAGGAGAACAATGCCAACCTGGAGTTTACGCAGTGGGAGATTGTGAACATACAGGTCAATCAGAACGACTGGGAGTGGAATGATCAGGAAAGACGTTATGAGGCCATCTTCTCGTTGCCGGAGTTGACCGAGTTCATCTATGAGAGCGGTGCCGTGTTGGGTTATCTCTTCCTTGGTGAACAGGGTGTGAACGAGGTGCAGAAGATGCTGCCCTACGTGCATACCTATTACAGTACCGATACGGGTGGGAACATTACCGAGACATTTACCGAGACAATCAGCTACGATGTGATGTATCAATCGGGTGGCAACAGTGATGTGGCATTCTTCATCCAGGCATCGGATGTTTATGAGGATACAAATGCGCCCCAGACCTACAACTTCCGTCTTGTGCTGATATGGTAATCAGCTGAACAGTGGCAGCGCATCTGCCACCACAAAGGAACTGCCGCCGATGAAGATGAGATCATTTTCATCGGCGTTTTTTATGGCCGCCGCCACCGCTTGCGTCACGCTCCCGTAGCGTTCACCCGTTAATCCATAAGCTCGGGCCTCCTCCTGCAGCAGCTGTTCGTCGAGTGCCCGCTCCACCGATGCACGGGTGAAGTAGTATCGCGCCTCTTTGGGCAGCAGGGGCAACACGCTCTCCCTGTCCTTATCGCTCGCCATGCCGAACACCATGTGCAGTTGGTTGTATTGTTCCGATTTCAGTTGTTCCATCACATCACGCAGTCCATGTTCATTGTGGGCGATGTCACAGATGATCTTCGGCTTCTTATGTAGTAGCTGCCAACGACCTTGCAAGCCGGTAAGGGTGATCACCTGCGAGAATCCCCGGTATACTGCATCACGGGGAATGACCAGTCCGACTTCCCGTAGCAATGCCACTGCCGTAAGCAGGGTGCGAGCATTTTTCTGTTGTGCGAATCCACCCAACTCGCATATTATTGAATGGTATTCGCGGGTGTGGAAGATCCAACGGAAACCTGCTCTCACAGCGGAAATATCATTGATTTCCTCCTCTGCAAATCGAATGGGTGCCTGGAGAGATGCCGCCTTGTCGCGAAACACCCTCTCCACCTCCTGATTTCCTTTCTCACCGATCACCACCGGCACCCCCTGCTTGATGATTCCCGCCTTTTCGGTTGCTATCAGGGGGAGTGTGTCACCCAGGAATTTCATATGGTCGAGGCCGATGTTGGTGATGATACTCAACATTGGTGTGATGATGTTGGTGCTGTCGAGCCGTCCCCCCAGTCCCGTTTCGATCACCGCGATATCCACCTTCTGGTGTGCAAACCAGAGGAACGCCATCTCCATTGTCAGCTCGAAGAAGGAGGGCATCACCGGTTCAAACTGTACCCTATACTTCTTCGTGAAATCAACTACAAAGTTTTTGTCGATCATCTCTCCATTGACGCGGATCCGTTCGCGGAAGTCGGTCAGATGGGGTGAGGTATAGAGGCCCACCCTGTAACCCGACTCGCTGAGGATCGCGGCCAGCAGGTGAGAGGTGGAACCCTTGCCGTTGGTGCCGGCCACGTGGATGGTTTTGTACTGCCGGTGGGGGTGTCCGAAAATGCGGTCGAGGGCGAGGCTGTTGTCCAGTCCCACCTTGTAGGCCCGTTCTCCGATGCGCTGGTATTCGGGCATCTGGTTGTACAGGTAATCGAGTGTCTCTTCGTAGGTCATATGTCATCACTGTTGTTGAGGCGATACAAAAATAAGCGTTTCGGGGTTACCGAAACGCTTATTTGAAAAAGATTTGCCGGAGCGCTAGTTTTTCAGCGGCAGCACCGAGTACTGGCGTGAGTAGCGCAGCTGCTGCTGCACGTAGTTCTCGTCGTAGGAGATGGTGACATCGGTCACCTTCCCCTCATCGTCGGTCACCAGTTTGTATACCGGGTTTACAAACCCTTTGTAGGGGGCCAGGTTGAGTGCCTCATAGCGTGCCAGCACCTCTTCGTGCAGTGTGGGGTCTACCTTCACGCCATAGCTTTCCACCAGCTGCTTGCCGGCTTCAAAGTCGCCTTCCGACTTGATCCTCTGCACCTCTGCCAACAGTTCGCCAAAGAGTGCGCGCAGCTTCTCGTAATCGTTCACCACCACGTAGGTTTTGCCCTCCTTTTGGGTCAGCTCCACCACCTTTTCCTCACTGCCCTTCTCGATCACCCAGCGGGAGATCAGCGCCCTGTTGCGCATGTGGGCCTGTTCAATGTCCTTTCCGGGCTGTATGCGCGTGAGCTGTGTCATCGCCCCGTTCATGATGTAGGAGTAGTACTCCGCCTTGTAAGCTTCACCGTCGGGCAGCAGCCCCAGCTTTACCAGTTTCGGGTCGGCCAGGTAGTAGAGTGCGAACAGGTCGGCACGCGTCTCCTCGAGCGGAGAGCCATAGGCTTGCAGCACGTCGCTGCTGACACCTGGTAGCAGCTTGCCGGAGCCGTGGCCCAGACATTCGTGCAGGTCGGTGTGGAGGTTGTCGGTCAGTGAGCCATATTGCTTTGCCAGCTCCCGCTCGCTGTCGCTCCACATGAACTCCTCGTTGAAGCCGTTGCCTTCGGCAGCCTTGGTGTAGGCGTAGGTGATGTTGTCGATGGTGACCGACTTGGAGCCATGGTCACGTCTGATCCAGTCAGCATTGGGCAGGTTGATGCCGATGGGGGTGGCAGGGTAGGTGTCGCCACCGAGGATGGCGGCAGTGATCACCTTTGCGGAGACCCCTTTCACTTCTTCCTTCTTAAAGCGGTCGTCGATGGGAGAGTGGTCTTCGAACCACTGGGCATTGTCGCTGATTGTTTGGGTTCGTTTGGAAGCCTCCTCGCTCTTGAAGTTGACCATCGCCTCCCAGGTGGCTTTCAGGCCGAGCGGGTCGGTATAGGTCTCGATGAAGCCGTTGATGAAATCAACGCGCGACTGGGTGTCGGTCACCCATTTCACCGAGTAGTCGTCGAACTTTTGCAGGTCACCGCTGCGGTAGTAGTCGATCAGCAGGGTGATCACCTCCTTCTGGTGGTCGTTCTCGGCCACGGCAGCCGCTTTCTCCAGCCATCCGATGATCCGTTCAATTGCCTTGTCGTACATGCCGCCCAGCTTCCAGACCTGTTCGGTCACCTGACCATCGACCTTGGTCACTTTGCTGTTGAGTCCGTAGGAGATCGGGGTCTCGTCCGCCGGATCCTTCATCGCATTGTAGAATGCTTCCACCTCCTGCTGGGTCACCCCCTCGTAGAAGTTGACCGCCGAGGAGGCGACGATATCGCTGCCGGGAGTCTGGCTCATTCGTTTGGGCATCACTGCCGGATCGAACATCACCGGCAGGATCTCGTTGAGGGTCTCATCGGCAGCCATCCCGTCGCGGAAGGGCATCCTCCCCGGGTCGACGCTCTTCACAAGTGTTACAAAGTAGTCCTGTGTGAACTGCGGCATGATCTTGTCCTCCGAGTAGTGGTGGTGAATGCCGTTGGCCATCCAGATCTGTTTCAGGTAGGTCTCGAACTGTTTCCACTCATCGGACGACTTGTTGCCCATGTAGTTTTCATACACCCCCTCGCAAACGCGGCGGATGGTGAGGTTGTAACGGTTGTGCTGGTCCCAGAGGATGTCGCGTCCCTCGAGGGCAGCCTGTGAGAGATAATAGATCAGCTCCTTCTGCTGAAGGGAGAGACTGTTGAATCCCGGTACGGGATAACGAAGGATCTCGATATCGGCAAAGCGGTCCACCTTGTACTCGAAGGTGGAATCGATGCCGTCGTTGGCAGGAGTGCTGCCGGACTGGTTGCCCTGGTTGCAGGCCCCCAGCAGGAAGAGTGATGTGAGCATGTAGATTATTTTCTTCATATTCAGTTTGTTTTGTACTTGTAAGAGACATTTGCCAGCTCCTCGTTGGCTTGTGTGATCTTCTTCTTCAGGTTCTCCTTGTAGAACGCCAGCTTCTGTTGTGCCGTCTCCTCGCCGGTGGCGATGATCTGCAGTGCCAGGATGGCTGCGTTGAGTGAGCCGTTGATGCCTACGGTGGCCACGGGGATGCCGGGAGGCATCTGCACGATGGCCAGCAGGGCATCGAGGCCCTCCAGTGAGGCTTTGATGGGCACTCCTATCACCGGGAGTGTGGTCATCGAGGCAATCACACCGGGCAGGTGTGCTGCCATGCCGGCAGCGGCAATGATCACTTTGATGCCTCTTTCCCGTGCTCCCTTGGCAAACTTCTCCACCTCTTCTGGTGTGCGGTGTGCAGAGAGGGCGTTGATCTCGAAAGGAATCTCCATCTCGTTGAGGAACTGTGCTGCTTTATCCATGACGGGCAGGTCGGAGGTGCTGCCCATGATGATGCTTACCAATGGTTTCATATATTTTTAAAATGTAGGTATGAATAAAAAGGAACCACTTCGGTAAAAGTGATTCCTGTTGTTTATACGTTGGTTACTTGCCTGTGAACTCCTTGTAGGCGGCGGCGCTCATCAGCTGATCGAGCTCTGCAGCATCTTTCACTGCCACCCGGATAATCCATCCCTCACCAAAGGGATCGCTGTTGACCAGTTCCGGTGCATCGTCGAGCTTGTCATTCACCTCCAGCACTTCCCCTGAAAGAGGCATCATCAGGTCAGAAACGGTTTTCACAGCTTCAATGCTGCCAAACACCTCGCCTTGCGACAGGTTTTCACCTTCGGAAGGTACATCTACATAGACGATCTCGCCCAGTTCATCTTGTGCAAAATCGGTGATGCCTACAAAGGCTTCATTTCCTTCCACGCGCACCCATTCATGGTCGGAGGAATACTTCAGGTTGTCGGGAAAATTCATAGCAGTAATATTTTAAATTAGTAGTTTGACGGGATAAAAGTACGACAATAATTTTGATTGTCAAAGAGCCTTTTGGCGATTTCTCCTATGCCATTGTTCCACCCCACACGAAGAGGAAGGAGACCAGGAACCCGAGTAGGAAGCCGGCGATCACCTGGTAGAGTGTATGACGTCGCAGGATGAGTCGTGAGGTGCCCACCAGTCCGGCAATGATAAACAGACCCATGAACATGAAATAGGGGTTTGAGCGCTCCACGAAATAGGTCACCGCCATGGCACCACCAATGAGTCCCCCCACACCGAACATGTGGGCACTGATCTTCCAGGTGAGCGTGATGAGGATGGCAATCACCATGATGGCGACCGAGGCGGCCATGATCATCAGGAACCAGATGGGCATGCCCATCCTGATATAGTAGACGATCATGGCGGAGTAGGAGATGAGCGTGATCAGGTATGGCAAAAAGCGTTCGCGCCGATGTTTCAGTGAGAGGTCGGATATGATTTTCATGCGAAAGAGCATGTAGATGAGAACTCCCGGGATTGCAAAGGAGAAGAGCACCACCGGCAGCAGGATCCTCCAGAACTGCGGCAGATAGATCATGCCGAAGTAGGTGTATACAAAGATAAGCATCACCCCATAAGTGGGCATCAGCAAGGGTTGGAATATTGTAGATATGAGATGTGCGATTGTTTTCATCCTGATGGGTATCCTTTCAATGGGTTTGCTGGTGATAAACTGACAAAGTTATATTTTTTTTCGCAAACGTGAGACAGGAATATTCAATTGTTCACGGTATTTTGCCACGGTGCGACGGGCAATCAGGTACCCTTTTTCGTTCAGGATCTGCGTGAGTTGGTCGTCGGTCAACGGTCGTCCGGGGTTCTCCGCCTCGATGCTCTCTTTGAGTATCTTCTTTACTTCTCTTGATGATATATCCTCACCATCAGATGTTTGCATTGCTTCTGAGAAAAAATACTTCAGGGGGTAAATGCCATTGTTGGTCTGCACATACTTGCTGTTGCTCACCCGTGAGACGGTGGAGATATCAAAACCTGTTCGTTCCGCCACATCTTTCAGCACCATCGGTTTGAGCTGCGATTCATCTTCGTTGAGGAAGAAATCATACTGCAGTTTCACGATTGCCTCCATTGTTCGCTCCAGGGTATTCTGGCGCTGCTTCACTGCATCGATAAACCATTTTGCCGAATCGACCTTCTGCTTCATGAAGAGCATCGCCTGTTTGTCGTCGGCCGACATGCTCTGCCTGTTCTCCTGATACCCTTTGAGCATCTCGGAGAAGCTGTTGTTCACTTTCAGGCTGGGGATGTTGCTGTTATTGAGGTGAATGGTGACCTGACCGTTGAAGGTGTCGACCAGGAAATCGGGTGTGATGTTGTTCATGGCAGTCTGCAAGGCACCTCCCATGGAGTTGCCCGGTTTGGGATTGAGAGAGGTGATCTCCTCAATGGCATCCCTGAGGTCATCCTGTGAGATGCTCAGCTGCTGGATGATCTTGTCGTAATGCTTCCGGGAAAACTCTTCAAAGTAATCGGACAGGATGGTTTCTGCCAGTTTCACGCCACCGGTAGGCTCTTTTCTTGCCAGCTGCAGCAGTAGGCATTCCTGCAGGTTGCGTGCCCCCACGCCGGCGGGATCAAGCTCCTGTATTTCGTAGAGCAGGTCCTCCAGTTGCAGTGGTGTCACCTCCAGTTGTTGCTGAAACAGCAAGTCGTCTGCAATAGCCTGTAGATCGCGTTGCAGGTAACCGTTTTCATCGAGATTGCCGATGATGTAGGTGGCGATGGTGTGACGTCTCTCGTCCAGATCGAGAAGGCTAAGCTGTTCCAGGAGCGAGTCGATCAGCGACACGTCGTCATAGAAGCTTATCTCAACGAAATTGGATTCGTTCTTACGATCCCGCTGATTGATGTGAAAATCGGGAATCTCCTCATCCGAGAGATAATCGCCCAGCATGATTTCATCCTGCGTGATCTCATCGCCCGACTCCTGCTCATCCTGCTCCTTATCATTCAACGAGTCATCATTTCCTGTATCCAGAGCGGGATTATCCTCCACCTCCTGTTTGATTCGATCTTCCACCTCCACGGTGTTGAGCTCCACCAGCTTGATCACCTGCATCTGGAGGGGAGAAAGCCGCTGCGTTTGTTTTAGTTCCTGTTGCTGTTTCAGCGCCATAATAGATGGAATAATTTAAAAGCAAAGATATAGATTTCTATTTAAAAAATCGAATCCTCGTTTCAGGGGATGAATTAGGGTTTATAAATAGGATCAATTTATATTGGGTCGCTTTTACAAATTTAAAACTTTTTCTTACCTTTGAATCACTAAACGAAGAGAGCAATGATATTCAAATTTCTTATCCTTTCGGATGAAGTGGAGGACTTCAGAAGAGAAATAACCATCGATGCAGACGCCACATTCCTTGATTTGTACAAGGTGATTGTAGCATCTACGGGGTTCAGCGACAAGGAGATGTCCTCTTTTTTTCTGTGCGACAACAAATGGCGTAAAGAGAAGGAGATCACACTTGTGGAGATGGACACCTATTCCGATGAGGATTCGTTCGTCATGGAGGAGTGTGTTCTGAGTGATTTTCTGGAAGATGAGAAACAGAAGATGATGTATGTGTTCGATTACCTGACCGAGAGGGCTCTTTACATTGAACTGTCGGAGATCATCACCGGGAAACACCAGAAGACTCCGCTTTGTACGCTCGCTGTGGGGGAAGCCCCAAAACAGGTGCTGACTGCCGAAGAGATAAAGGCGGAGACCACCTCGATCGACATTGGCGAATCCTTTTTCGGCGATGAGAGCTTCGACATGGAGGAGCTTGACAAGGAAGGTTTCGAAGGCCTGGATGAAATCAGCAGCGATGTGGGTGAGGGGGATCTTTATTAGCATTCACACATCATGAACACCCTGCTCGTGCTGCTTGGCCCCACGGGTGTGGGAAAGACCGAATGGAGCATCCGCCTTGCCACAACCCTCCGGACATCAGTAGTGTCGGCCGACTCACGGCAGATTTACAGAGGCATGCAGATTGCCACGGCAGCACCTACAGCTGCAGAGCAGCAACAGATCCCTCATTACTTTGTGGGGACCTTATCACCCGAAAGCTATTACAGTGCAAGCGCCTATGAGCAGGAGGTGCTCACGCTCCTTGAGGAGCTCTTCGTGCAACACCCGGTGGTGATTCTCTCGGGTGGTTCGATGATGTATATCGATGCGGTATGCAAAGGGATGGATGAGTTGCCTACGGTGGATGAGACCTTGCGACAGGAACTGCAGGAACAATACAAGCGGGAGGGTCTGGATCCCATTCGCCAGCAGTTGAAGATGTTAGACCCGCTGTTCTACAACCAGGTAGATCTGAAAAACCCGCAGCGGGTGATTCATGCCCTTGAGATCTGTCTGATGTCGGGCAAGCCCTATTCATCGCTGCGAACAAATCCCGATAAAAAGAGAGCGTTCAGGATTGTGAAGATCGGATTCACCCGCGACCGGGAGGATCTGTACGACCGCATCAACAGGCGTGTGGATGCGATGGTATTGGAGGGGCTGGTAGAGGAGGCGCGTGGTTTTTACCCGATGCGTCATCTCAATGCACTCAACACGGTAGGATATAAAGAGCTGTTTCGTTATTTCGATGGCGACTGGAGCCTGGAACAGGCGATCGACAAGATCAAGCAACATTCACGCAACTACGCCCGCAAGCAACTCACCTGGTTCAGGCGCGACAAAGCGGTTCACTGGGTGAACCTCACTGATAAGGAGCAGGATGTGATGGCATTGGCTTCGTCACTGTTGGAAAGGGAGCAGTGAGCAGCCTGAAGCATCTGCAACTTGATTCCATTTTATCCGTAACTTTTTCCGGACTGTTGTTGGATAATTGGGATAATTGTACTACTTTTGCATCACTTTTCTGAAAGTAAGAGAATAAATTCTTCAGTAGCTCAGTCGGTTAGAGCATCTGACTGTTAATCAGAGGGTCGTTGGTTCAAGTCCAACCTGAAGAGCGGAAAGGTAAATAAGATAATGGGTGAATAAATTCTTCAGTAGCTCAGTCGGTTAGAGCATCTGACTGTTAATCAGAGGG
>DAINAS010000001.1:0-103051 GCA_036733365.1 Proteiniphilum sp. | reverse complement strand
TCGTTGGTTCAAGTCCAACCTGAAGAGCAAAGAAACGAGTCAATAGGCTCGTTTTTTTGTTTTTGATCTCTTCATTCGGATTGAGTCAGAACATTTCCCCGCACCACTCCGTTAGAAGAGACAAGATGTCTGCGGGAACATCCCGTGAAGGAATCTATCAACAGGAGAACCGATGAAGAAAATATTGATTGCCTATCGTTTGAAGCCGGAGGGATTGAAAGAGCTGGAGGGGCGCTATGAGGTGACCCTACCCACAGATAAGGCTCATTTCAGCAGGGAAGAGGTGCTTGAAATGATTCCCGCTTATGAGGTGCTGGTTCCCAATTTCAGTTTCTATACCGACCGTGAGATCATGGAGAGAGGTGTGAAGCTGGAGCTGATCTCCAATTATGGGGTAGGGTATAACAACATTGATGTAGCTTGTGCCAACGAGAAAGGTATCGTTGTAACAAATATCCCCAACACGACACGCGAACCGACAGCCGAATTTGCCTTCGGCCTGTTGTTGGCCGCAGGTCGTCGCATCGGGTATTACGATCGCAAGCTGCGCAGCCCCGAGGGTGTCAGCTGGGGTGTTTATGCCGAAGCGGGCTTACCGGTATATGGCAAGCGGTTGGGCATCATTGGAATGGGGCGTATCGGCCAGTCGCTTGCGCGACGCGCCCTGGCATCGGGCATGGAGATTGTCTATCACAACCGCAACCGTCTGGATGAGACGATAGAGAAATTTTACCAGGCGCGATGGCTCACACTTGAGGAGCTACTTGGCAGCTCCGACTATATCTCATTGAATGCGCCCTCCACCCCTGAGACTTATCATATGATCGGTGAAAGGGAGTTGTGCATGATGAAGTCTACTGCCGTTTTCATCAACACCGCACGGGGCAACATGGTGGATGAACAGGCATTGGCGGCAGCACTCAGAGATAAACGCATCTGGGCTGCCGGACTCGATGTCTTTGAAGAGGAACCGCACATCCTGCCTGAACTGCTGACACTCGACAACGTGGTGCTGGCACCTCATGCAGCAACCAAGACAATGGAAGATCGTATTCGCATGTCGGAGGAGATGGTGCAGAACATCATCGGATTCTATGAAGGGCGATATCCCATATCAAGAGTTAACTAATCATTCAAATGCAGGCAACAGAGATTAAAAACGCATTGCTCGCCTTGGGCAGTCCCGAAAGAGCAACTCATTCATCCTATTTTTTCAAGACCGGTAAGGGGCAGTATGGCGAGGGAGACCGCTTCATAGGATGTAAGGTGCCCGAAACCAGGAAGGTGGCTTCGCTTTATCGGGCTACTCCCCAGCGCGAATTGGAGAAGCTGCTGGCTGATCCGCTTCACGAATGCCGCCTTTGTGCGTTGGTGATCCTTGTTAGTCAGTTCCGTAAGGCGGATGACGCGACCCGCAGGGAGATAGTGGACTTTTACCTCTCGCATACAGATAGGATAAACAATTGGGATCTGGTGGATCTCTCTTGTTACCATATCGTGGGGGAGTGGTTGAAGGATAAAGAAGATCGTTCACTACTTTACCGGTTGGCAGAGAGTGAGCTACTCTGGGATCAGCGTATCGCCATGGTCTCCACGCTGGCTTTCATCCGGATCAACGACTTTAACGACACCCTTCGTCTTTCGGAGATGTTTCTGACACATAGTCATGACCTGATGCACAAGGCCACAGGCTGGATGCTGCGGGAGGTGGGTAAGCGTGATGAACAGGCGCTGACCGGTTTTCTGGATCGCTTTCACCGGGTGATGCCCCGCACCATGCTGCGCTATGCCATTGAGCGGTTGACATCGGAGCAGAAAGTTTGTTACATGCAGCGTCCCAAATAAACGTAGAAGATGATTCATACAGATACCTTATCAAACGGATTGCGTATCATCCATCGCGAGGCGCCATCCGAAATATCCCATTGTGGGATTGTTGTAAATACAGGCTCACGCGATGAATACCCCGGGGAAGCCGGCATGGCCCACTTCGTGGAGCACATGCTCTTCAAGGGGACCCACAGGAGGCGGGCTCATCAGATAGCCGCCCGCATGGAGAGCGTGGGGGGAGAGCTGAATGCCTACACCTCGAAGGAGGAGACCTTCTATTATGCCACTTTCCTGGGTGCCTATTTTCCCAGGGCCGTGGAGTTACTGGCCGACATGTTGTTTCATTCCGAATGTTCCCCCGCAATGATAGAGCGGGAGCGGGAGGTGATCCTCGACGAGATCAACTCCTACCGGGATGACCCTGCGGAATTGATCTGGGATGATTTTGAAAACATGCTGTTTGCAGGTCATGACCTGGGACATTACATCCTGGGGGAGCCGGAGACCCTCAACCATTTTACGCGTGATCAGGTACTGGGTTTTATGGATCGGCAGTATCAGCCATCTCAGATGGTCTTCTTTTCCAGCGGAAGAACACCCTTTCACAAGGTGATGCGCCAGCTGGAGCGACATTTTTCTGTAGCCTCCTCGCGGGATGATGCGAAGGTGCGGAGAGCACCCGTAGAGTTCGCCCGGGCGGTGAAACAGCAAATGGAGAAGAATACTGCACAGAGCCATGTGATGATAGGGTTGCCGGTTTTCTCGATGCATCACCCCCAACGACATGCCCTGCTACTGCTGAACAACATGCTGGGTGGCGGCAGCCTCAACAGCCGCCTCAATGCCTCGCTCCGGGAGAAACACGGACTGGTATACCATGTGGAATCGAACGTGACCCTATACAGCGACACCGGTCTGTTTGTCGTCTATTTTGCAGGAGACCCGCAACAGCGTGAACGCTGCATCCGCCTGGTCAGGAAGGAGATCAATCGTCTGCTGGAGAAAGAATTGACGCCCTTTCAGCTCAATCTTGCCAAACGACAGTGGAAAGGACAGCTCGGCATTGCCGCAGAACAGAATGAGAACTATACCCTGGCCATGGCGAAACGTTACCTGCACACCGGCCGCTATATCTCCCTAAAGGATATGTTTGACCGTATCGATGCCATCACGGCAGAGGAGTTGCATGTCACAGCACGGGAACTGTTTGTTGACGAGCCTGTTGAGCTCACTTACCTATAACCGATAATCCTACCTGTTACAGTTCAAAGAAACACGTTTGCGAACAAATCACTGCTGCGAACTGTTTTACTTCTGGTTTTAGAGAAGTAATCTTTGAAACCCAAAGAATAAGATTAGGATTATCAACTTAATGAATGAAATTATGAAAAAAATGAGATTAACAGCAGTGATTGCCATGCTTGCCATCGTCACCGCCGTCAGCGCACAGGTGAGCCTGGGGATCAAGGGAGGTGTGAACATGTCAAACCTGGTATATGACGATGAGGTGGATGACAAGAACCCGAAGATCGGTTTCAATATCGGACTGGCCGCAGATGTAGACTTTGCACCCAATATGGCCCTCCAGACAGGGTTGTTCTTAAGCACAAAGGGATTCAAGTCTGTAAACGACGCCATGGATGCTGAGTACACCGAAAACCTCATGTACTTGCAACTGCCGCTGCATCTTGCCTACAAGGTGGATGTTACTCCCGGCTCTCGCATCGTATTTCACGCCGGTCCCTATGCAGCCTATGGTGTAGGCGGAAGCAGGGAAGCCAAAGTGGGTAGCCTGAGCGGAGAATGGGATGTGGACAAGATCTTTGGTGATGCCAACGGACAGTACAAACCATTCGATGCCGGTCTCGGTCTCGGTGTAGGTGCCGAAATGGGTGCTTTCCTGATCGACCTTGGATGGGACATGGGTATGGTGAACATCTCCAACCGTGACAACGGCAACACCAAAAACCAGAACGCATATCTTTCGGTAGGCTACAAGTTTTAACAGCCAACCCTTCTGATAGAGAACCCTGCAACATTTCTTGCAGGGTTTTTTAATGGATAATATTTAATTTTGTTATATTTGTAGAAACCATCATCTCCCGAACAAATGAAAAGGTATCTCAATTTTTTTGTTTTACTCTTTGCGGCCAGCTACAGCTTTGCACAACCTGCACTCGAACAGTTTGTCAATCACCCTGCGCTGAAACATGCCTCCGTGGGGGTCTCGGTGACCGACATGGAGACAGGTAGGTCAATTCTGTCGCACAACAGCGAACGATCGCTCACACCGGCATCGGTACTGAAGGTGATCACTACTGCCACGGCACTGGAGATGTTGGGAGAGCATTACCGCTACAAGACGGAGGTGGCACTCGATGCCAATGATCCCACCCGCATCCTGGTGATTGGGGCAGGTGATCCCACGCTGGGCAGCGAGGCTTTCGGCGATCATCCTGAGAGATTCTTCACCGTGGCTGCAGATGCCCTCAGCAGAGCACTCCCTTCCGACAGGAAATATAGTATCTATGTGGTGGATGATCTTTTTGGCTACAACGGCATCTCGCCCGAGTGGACCTGGATCGATATGGGGAACTACTACGCCGCGGGTGCTTATGGCATCAGCATTTTCGACAACAGCTACAAGCTCTTCTTTGATACCACCGACCGGAACAGTTGTCCCAAAATACTGCGCACCGAACCGGAGATGAAACGGCTCACTTTCCAAAACGAACTGACGCTGAACAACACCGGCCGTGACAACGGATATATCTATGGTGCTCCCTTCTCTAACGAGAGATTCTTGCGGGGCAACATCCCTGCAGGAAGAAGAGAGTTCAGCATCAAGGGGGATATTCCCGACCCGGGCTTGTTGCTGGGTGAGACGTTGGCCAGTTATCTGAGAGATGCCGGGTTGAAGATCGGGGATGTGGAGACAGCACGAAAGGATCATCTCTCAGGCGTGTGCGGATCCGGTCAAGGGGCCAACTACCGGGTGGGAAAAGTGCTTTTCACACAGGTGTCACCGCCACTGAAGGATATCATCCGCGAGGTGAACGTGGAGAGCAACAACCACTTCGCGGAGCATTTGATTCGTACCCTCGGCATAAAAAGCAACATGAAGCTGGAGGGGAATGCCCTGGAAGCTGGAAGTGCAGCAATATCGGATTTCTGGAAAAGCAGGGGTGTTGTGGTATCTTCCCTACAGATGCATGACGGCAGTGGCCTTGCACCGCAGAACGCGGTGAGTCCGCAGCTGCTGACCGATCTGCTGGGTTACATGTACACACGGAGCGATTACTCCTCCCTCTTCTTCAATTCATTGCCGAAAGCGGGGCAGGAGGGAACGCTTACATCCTTTCTGAGGAACACAAGGCTGAGTGGCAGGATTGCCGCCAAAAGCGGCAGCATTGGCGGCGTACAGTGTTATGCGGGTTATTTGATTGACGGCAACAAAAAATATGCCTTCACCGTGATGGTGAATAAATTCAATGGCACCCGCCCACAAGTGAGGAGTGCCATTGAACATTTGTTGTTGGGATTGTAGGTTTCTTACTCTACGATATCGACCAGTTCGATTTCAAAGACCAGCGTGGTGTAACCCGGAATAGAGTTGTTCCCCGCCTCTCCATATCCCAGCTTCCAGGGGATCCAGATCTCCCACTTGTCGCCTACCTGCATGTGTTGCAACGCTGTGGAGAAGCCATCTACTACGCCGTTCACTGAGAAGGTGCTTGGAATGTCATTCCGGTTGCCGGTAGAATCAAAAATGATCTTGTTCAGAATAAGGTTTCCCTTGTCATCAGTATAGCTGTCGGACTGCGACCAGTTGTTCTTGTACCAGCCGGTATAGAGCACCTTCACCTGATCGGTGAAGTAAGGGGTTGCACCATCACCCTGTTCCAGCTCTTTGTACATGATGAACCCATTACCCGATTGAGAGTTCAATTTTGTATATCCCGTGTTGGCGGCCATCCTGGCGAACTGTGCCTCGTTGTCGAGCTGCCACTTGTCGTCGAAGGTCTCGGTCTTGTCACACGCGACGGCAAAGAAAAGCAGCCCGGTAAGCAATATGATTGATTTTAAATAGTTTCTCTTCATGATCAGGAGATTTTTTTCAGGAGATTTTTCAAATCGGTCTTTTCAGCGATCACCCGTTGCAGCGAGTCGATGGTCACCCTCTCCTGCGCCATCGTGTCGCGATAGCGAATGGTAACGGTGTTGTCCTCCAGCGTCTGGTGGTCGATGGTGGCACAGAAAGGGGTGCCGATGGCATCCTGGCGGCGGTAGCGCTTGCCGATGCTGTCTTTCTCGTCATACTGGCAGGTGAAGCTGAACTTGAGTTCATCCATGATCTCACGCGCTTTCTCCGGCAGGCCGTCTTTCTTTACCAACGGGAGGATGGCCAGCTTCACCGGTGCCAGGGCGGGAGGCAGGTTGAGCAGCACGCGGGTCTCACCCCCCTCGAGGGTCTCTTCGCAGTAGGAGGCAGCCAGCACCGAGAGGAACATGCGGTCCACGCCGATGGAGGTCTCCACCACGTAGGGAACGTAAGATTTGTTCAGCTCCGGATCGAAGTATTGCAGCTTCTTGCCGGAGTACTTCTCATGCTGGCTCAGGTCGAAGTCGGTGCGGGAGTGGATTCCTTCCACCTCCTTGAAGCCGAAGGGCATCTCGAACTCGATGTCGGTAGCCGCATTGGCGTAGTGCGCCAGCTTGTCGTGGTCGTGGAAACGGTACTTTTGAGCACCGAAGCCTAGCGTCTGGTGCCACTTCATGCGGAATGCCTTCCAGTGCTCGAACCACTTCAGCTCCTCACCCGGTGCCACAAAGAACTGCATCTCCATCTGTTCGAACTCCCGCATGCGGAAGATGAACTGGCGGGCGACGATCTCGTTGCGGAACGCCTTGCCGATCTGGGCAATGCCGAAGGGTATCTTCATGCGGCCTGTCTTCTGTACGTTGAGGAAGTTGACGAAGATGCCCTGTGCCGTCTCAGGGCGGAGGAACACCTTCATGGCACCGTCGGCGGTGGATCCCATCTCAGTGGAGAACATCAGGTTAAACTGACGCACCTCCGTCCAGTTACGGGTACCGCTGATGGGACAGACGATCTCACTGTCGATGATGATCTGGCGGAGCTCCTCCAGGTTGTTGTCGTTGAGTGCCTTAGCGAAGCGGGCATGAATCTCATCCCTCTTCTGCCTGTTTTCCAGCACACGGGGATTGGTGTCGCGGAACATCTGCTCGTCGAAACTCTCACCGAAGCGCTTTGCCGCCTTCTGCACCTCTTTTTCTATCTTGTCGTCATACTTCGCCAGGTGATCCTCTATCAGCACATCGGCGCGGTACCGTTTCTTGCTCTCCTTGTTGTCAATCAGCGGGTCG
Organism: Proteiniphilum sp.; assembly: GCA_036733365.1. GTDB lineage: Bacteria > Bacteroidota > Bacteroidia > Bacteroidales > Dysgonomonadaceae > Proteiniphilum. The sequence goes on along the minus strand of DAINAS010000001.1, from coordinate 95,833 downwards.
TTGAATGCATCCACGTGTCCCGATGCCTTCCAGATGGTGGGGTGCATAAAGATGGCAGAGTCGATGCCCACCACGTTCTCGTGCAGCAGCACCATGCTGTCCCACCAATATTTCTTGATGTTGTTTTTGAGCTCCACACCCATCTGACCGTAGTCATACACAGCGCCCAGCCCGTCATAGATCTCGCTCGACTGAAACACGTATCCATATTCCTTGCAGTGTGATACCAGTTTCTTAAATACCTCTTCCTGTTGTGCCATATTCAATTTTGGGAATCATACCTTCGGCGCTGTTCATCATGCGCCTGCTTGTAATTGTTTCTGATTGCTATCTGTTCACTATTTTCAACCTGCAAAGTAAACGGTTTTTTTTGAGATTTGGGCCACCAAAATGCTTAAAGATAAATAATGGTGCCAATTTGAAGCCGACATCAGGGAAAAATTGTATTTTTGCATCTTACACTGACAATTCTACAAACAAAGAACAGGAGTTAGATGGCAGGGGGAATGAGATCGTTGGCAAAGGAGACCTTCTTTTACGGAATGGGCAGCGTGCTGCCCAGACTCCTGAGCTGGTTCCTCTCCCTCTACTGGGCCTTTGCCCTGCCGCGGGTGGACGACATAGGCGTACTGACCAACTTTTATGCCTGGGTGGCACTGCTGCAGGTGATCCTCACCTATGGGATGGAAACAGGCTTCTTCCGTTTTGCCAACAAGGAGTCAGATCCTACAAAAGTCTTTTCCACCGCCTTTATCAGCATCCTCTCCAGTACGATTCTCTTCTTTACGGTGGCCCTTCTCTTCCTCAACCCGGTGGCATTTGCGCTGGGAGGCAGTGAGATGAAGCCGCACTACCTGCTATTGATGGTACTGATTCTCTGTTTCGACGTGGTGGGAGCCATCCCCTTTGCCAACCTGCGCTTCAAAAAGAGACCCATCCGCTTTGCAGCAATCAAGATGGTCAACGTGGGGCTCACCATCCTGATCAACCTCTTCTTCTTCCTGGTCTGTCCCCTTCTTCAGGAGCGGTTCCCTGATGCTTTTGTATGGTTCGATCTGAGTCGGGGCGTCGATTACATCCTGATCGCCAATCTCACCGCCTCGGTGGTGCAGCTGCTGATGGTCTCACCGGAACTGAGGGTTCGCTTCACGTTCGACAAGGCGCTGCTGAAGAGGATGCTGCGCTACTCCTTCCCTATATTGATCCTGGGTATTGCAGGCATTCTCAACCAGACGGTGGACAAGATTCTCTTCCCCTGGTTCTATCCCGACAAGGCGAACGCTTTCCGGGAACTGGGCATCTATGGGCAAAACTTCAAGATCGCCATCATCATGGTGATGTTCACCCAGGCGTTTCGCTACGCATTCGAACCCTTTATCTTTGCACGCAACAGGGAGGCTGCCGACGACCGGCAGTCGTTCAGCGATGCCACCCGCTATTTCATCCTCTTCGGGCTGCTGATCTTCCTGGTGACCACCGGTTACATCGATCTCATCAAGTTCCTGATCCCGACAGCCTATCACGAAGGACTCAAGGTGGTGCCGATTGTGCTGCTGGGTGAGCTTTTCTTCGGTGTCTACTTCAACCTGTCGCTCTGGTACAAGCTTACCGACCAGACCCGCTGGGGAGCTTATATGTCTGTCTTCGGTTTCATCATCACCTTGCTGATCAACATTCTGTTTATTCCCCGCTTTGGATACATGGCCTGCGCCTGGGCATCGTTTATCGCCAACCTGGCGATGATGGTGATCTCCTACGGACTGGGACAGAAACATTACCCCATCCCTTACAACCTCCGATCAGCAGCCACCTTCTTCCTGCTCACGCTGATCCTTTATGCAGGCATCAGGATGAGCTATCTGCACATTGAGAGTCTCCCGCTGCGGCTGGCTGTCAGCACCCTGTTGGTTGCAATCTATCTCGGTGTGATGATAAAGCGGGAGCTGCCGCTTCGGCAATGGCCATTTATCGGGAAATATATCAAGTAATATGTAAAATGAGTATTAAACAATTCAATATCAATTTACAACAAGCAAGGCTGTAAGCTGATTGCTGAAAGCTGACCGCTAACTAAAAAAAACCTATGAAAAAACTTTTCTTATCGCTCACAATCCTATTTGTGGCATTCACTGCGAGAGCAGATGAAGGAATGTGGCTCCTGAAAGAGCTTAACCGCGAGAATATCGCACGCATGCAGGAGCTGGGATTCACCTTTCCCGCTGATCAGCTCTATAGTGAACAGAATCCATCGCTGAAAGATGCCGTGGTGATCTTCGGCGGTGGATGTACGGGTGTGGCAGTATCAGACGAAGGACTGATCTTCACCAACCACCACTGCGGCTATGGGGCCATTCAGCAGCTGAGTGCGGTGGAGCATGACTACCTGCGTGACGGCTTTGCCGCTGCCAGCAAGAACGATGAACTCCACGCCGACGGTCTTACAGTCTCCTTTCTCCGTTCGATGGAGGATGTGACGGACCGCATCGCTCCCCATGTCCCGCTGGTGATGAGTGAGATTCAGCGTGAGCTGGCCATTGACTCCATCTCCAACGAGCTGATCAGCGAGTATGAGAGTGATCCTTTTACCCGTGCACGGGTGATACCCTTCTTTTCTCGCAATAAATATTATGTGGTGCTCTACGATTTGTTCCGTGATGTGCGCATGGTGGTAGCTCCTCCCTCCTCGGTGGGTAAGTTCGGCGGAGATACCGACAACTGGATGTGGCCACGCCACACCGGTGATTTTTCGGTGTTCCGTGTTTATGCCGACAAGGATAATCAACCAGCCAATTACAGTACCGAAAATGTACCCTATCAGCCCAAATATGTGGTACCGGTATCGCTGGCAGGGGTGACGGAAGGAGATTACGCGATGACTGTGGGATACCCTGGAAGCACTCAACGCTATCTCTCCTCATGGGGCATTCGCCAGCGCATGGAGTCGGAGAACAAACCACGCATTGAGGTGCGTGGTGCCAAGCAGGAGATATGGTGGGATGCCATGACAGCGAATGATACCATCCGTATCAAGTATGCCAGCAAGCATGCCGGCAGCTCCAATTACTGGAAGAATTCGATGGGAATGAACGAGGCACTGACCCGTCTGGGTGTGTTGCCTGAGAAGGAAGCACTGGAGTCGAGGCTTGCTGAGTGGATCAAAAACAACCCGGCACAGGGAAACAAGTATGAAGGTACACTGGCTACCCTCAAGGAAGCCTACACCGCTTCCGATGAGTTGGCGCGCAACACCACCTATTTCCTGGAGACATTTAACAATGGCATCGAGCTGATTCGTTTTGCCAACACCATCCTCCGTTTCGACAGCGATGGTACGGAAGAGGATAAACAGGCTTTCATCAACGACCGCCTGGTTGAATCGTACAAGAACTATGAGCCGGCACTCGACAAAAAGGTGCTGCCGGTAGTGATGAAACTATATGCCGAGAGGGTCCCCGCGGAGTATCATCCCGATATCTACCAGAAGATTGACTCTCTCTTCGAGGGTGACTACACAAAATATGCCGACTGGCTATTTGCCAATTCTCAGTTCACCTCAATGGAGAAATTGCTGGAGTTGCTGAAAAGCGCCGATACGGAGGTGCTGACCAAGGATCCTGCCATGGAGCTTGCACTGTCTACTACCGACATGGGGTACGAGCTGTCAGGGAAGATGATGCCCTTCTATGAGCAGATGTTGCGTGGTGAACGCGAGTTCATGGCTGCCCTGATGGAGATGGACAACGATCGCACCTTCTATCCCGATGCCAACTTCACACAGCGTATGAGCTATGGCACGGTGAAGGGTTACTGGCCGCGTGATGCGGTGTGGTATGACTATTACACCACCTCTCAGGGTATCCTCGACAAACAGAAGCCGGGTGATCCCGAATTCAACGTGCAGGAGAATATCCTTGATGTGATCCGCTCCGGTGACTTCGGTCCCTACGTGGATAACGAGGGTGGATTGCGTGTGAACTTTCTCTCCACAAACGATATCACCGGAGGCAACTCCGGTAGCCCCGTGTTGAACGGCAACGCCGAGCTGATAGGGCTTGCCTTTGATGGCAACTGGGAGTCGCTGAGTGGTGACATCCTCTTTGAGCCGGAAATGCAGCGCACCATCAGTGTGGACATCCGCTACGTACTTTTTGTCATTGACAAGGTGATGGGTGCGCCCCATATTGTGGAAGAGCTGGTTGTGGCCGAATAATGTGAAAGACTAAAGGGGATATGCCCCTGACAAGAAGAAGAGGCTGTCTCAATATACAAATGAGATGGCCTTTTCTCATCCCACCCACTAAGATTCGCCTTAGTTGGCTTTTTACTGCGTATCAATTCAGTCGTAACTGACTCTAATCTGGCTCTAATCTATTAGAACCATATTAGAACTATATTAGAACTATATTAGAACGAGATTAGAACCAGTAACGAAGAAAGTAGGTTGTTTCTTCCTGTAACATGGCTACTCAAACTGAAACGTATAAAGAGAAAAAGGCCGTCTCATGTAAAATGATGAGACAGCCTTAACTATTGTGGAGTGTATGGTTCAGAAACCCATTTGCTCCCTGTCAAATTTTTCGTAGCGGGGTGGGGAGGGTTTGTACTCCTCATCATCCCAGAGGTTGCTGGTGATCATCAGGTCAGCACTGTATCGGTTACAGGCGATGGGCACGTTGTGCACACGGCACTGCCGGAGCAACATCATGATGTCAGCCTCGTGCGGCTGCGCATTGAGGTCGTCGATCAGGAACACTGCCAGGTCGATCTCCTTGCGTACCACCATGGCGGCAATCTCGGCATCTCCCCCCATGGGGCCGGAGTTCATGATTGTAAAGTCAGGATGGACTCCTTCGTTTTTAAGGGCATCCCTTACCAGGCTGCCGGTGGTGCCGGTACAGACCAGATGATGCTCTGCCAGAAAATCGGAGTTGAAGATCACCCATTCCACCATGTCGGCTTTACGGTGATCATGCGCCACAAGCGCTATAGTCAGTTTTCGTCTCATTTTTTTAATTATCAGTTGTCAGTTAGTGAGTAGTTAACCATGAACCATGAACTTGCAAACCAGGTAACTTAAATACCCAATTCCTGACGGATGGCATTGATCTTGGCGTCAGCTTCTGCTTCTGCATGTGTCAGTTCTTCACCTGTTTTTGCAGATCCCTTCACTTCGATGTAGAACTTGATCTTGGGTTCCGTGCCGGAGGGACGAATGGACAGCTTGGTGCCCTCTTCGGTGAAGTACTGCAACACGTTGGAGGTGGTGGGCATCTCCAGGGCTACCTGTTCGTTGCGAATGAAATCAATTGCTTCCAGTCGGGCAAAATCCTTGATCAGTGTGACCGGTGAACCACCCAGAGTTTCCATGGGGTTGCTGCGGAAATTCTTCATCATCGCTTCAATCTCATCGGCTCCCTCTTTTCCCTTGCGCACAAGGGAGATACCCACCTCTTTAGAGTAACCATACTCGAGGTAGATATCTTCCAGCAACTGGTACATGCTTTTGCCTTTGTCCTTTGCCCATGCGGCAATCTCAGCGAAGAGGGTGCATGCCGATACCGAGTCCTTGTCGCGGACAAAGTCACCCGCTAGGAAACCATAGCTCTCTTCACCACCGCCGATGTACTTCTTCATACCCTCATTCTTGCGGATGATGTCTGCGATCCACTTGAAACCGGTATAACAATCGAAGATTTCAATACCCTTCTTTTCAGCGATATCCTTCACAAGCTCAGTTGTGACGATGGTCTTCACCACGAACTCTTTACCTGTGAGGAGTCCCAGCTCTTCCCGGCGGGTCATGATGTAATAGAGGTAGATCAGCATGGTCTGGTTGCCGTTCACCAGGATGAAGTTGCCGTCGTTGTCACGGATGGCAGTACCAATCCGGTCGCCGTCAGGGTCGGTCGCCATCACCAGCTCTGCACCCGTTTCAATTGCTTTCTTGATGGCCAGGTCGAGGGCTGCCGGTTCCTCCGGGTTGGGGGAGACTACCGTGGGGAAGTCGCCGCTGATCACATCTTGCTCAGGGACACGGATGACGTTGGTGAACCCAACCGCTTTCATCGCGTCGGGTACCAGGGTGCTGCTGGCACCGTGGATGGGGGTGTATACCATCTTGATGTCGTGGTGGCGGGCAATGGCTTCGGGTGAGAGCACCAACTTCTTCACCTCTTCAATGAATGCCTTGTCCATATCCTTGCCTATGATTTCAATCAGGTCGCTCTTTCCTTCGAAATGGATCTCATCAACGGAAGAGATTCTGTTCACCTCAGCGATGATGTTCTTGTCGTGCGGTCCCAGAACCTGGGCCCCATCGTTCCAGTAAGCCTTGTAACCGTTATATTCCTTCGGATTGTGCGATGCGGTGATCATGATTCCGCTCTGGCACCCCAGCTTACGGATGGCATAGGATACCTCCGGAGTGGGACGCAGATCCTCGAAGAGATAGACCCTGATGCCGTTGGCACTGAAGATGCCGGCGGCGATCTCTGCGAAACGGCGGCTGTTGTTGCGGCAGTCGTGCCCAATCACCACCTTGATCTCTTCAAGGTTGTCAAACTCTTTACGAAGATAATTGGAAAGGCCCTGTGTAGCCGATCCTACAGTGTACTTGTTCATGCGGTTGCTGCCTGCACCCATGATGCCGCGCAGCCCTCCGGTACCAAACTCCAGATCTTTGTAGAAGGCGTCGATCAACGGTCTCTTGTCTTCGTTGTCGAGGAGATGTTGTACCTCCGCCTTCGTTTCCACATCATAGTTTCCATTCAACCACGACATTGCTTTGTCGGTCACCTGTGCAAGTAAAGTTGCTTCTTCCATATTCGTTGTGTAAGTTATGAGTCAATGTTTAGTGAAAAGCTATCAGCTTTTTCAATTTTCAATCGGTTGTACCTTGTATTTGTCGCCGGTCTGGTCGACAATTTTCCTGTAATATTCGTTTGAGTATCCGGGTCGGGTGGGGAAAGCGGGCAGACCGTGTTCGTTTCGCTTGAACTGTCCGTTTTCCTCTTTCTTGACCACCCCGTCGATGTATTTCACCATCAAGTACTCTCCCAGCTTCTTCCATTCTGCCACACCCTCTTTCACCAGGTTGTTGGAGTATTGGGTAAGGTAGTGAATCGCCTCCGGTTGAGACTTTTCATAAAGAGCCAGAGCCTGTTTTTCCACGTCCGGTTGGGAGTTCCTGAATTGTGTCTCCAGGGTGGATTGCACTTTTTTCATATCCACACTCATGTCGCTGTAACGGTTGTAAACCATGTTTGATACCCAGTTGTGAATCCAGAAGGCTGATGTCCAGGAGAAATTGAGCAGGTCACCGTTGCCTGGAGCCATCTCATGAGGCACCTCGGTATGACCGCTGTAAATGGGATAGTAGACCGTTTGTGCTGCATCATCGATGCCGAACCAGAGGATGCCACCTATCGCGTCGGGCATCCATGAACGCATCTGTGCCACAAAGGAGAAGCCGGTTTGCTGGGTAGCGATAGGCCTTTCGTTGCAGTATTCCACGGAATCGACCTCGAAGGTGAGGGGGGACCAGCGATAGGGTGAGTTGAAGGGACCGGCACCCACGTCGAATCGCCAGTCCAGTTCGGTACCTTCGTAATGGTCACGCATCATCTCCTGTATATCCTGTGCGCTGAGTTTCCTGTCTGGTTTGATGTATAGTGGCATGGGATCGGTGCTCTTGCCCTGTGCGTAGGTAACATACTGTGCCATATCACTGTTGACCTTGTTAAAGAAGGACCAAACACGGGCTTCACAGAAGCGGAGTGCCCCAAAATCGATGGGTGCGTAGGCCTGTGCGAAGCTGAAGTCGACATCATCACCTGTGAAGTAGCCTTTTTCACGGGCAAAAGAGATCACATCGGGTGAGTAGATGCAGTTTTCAGGATCGTTAAGCGGGAACTGTTGGATGCGAGCCTGGTTGGCATGTGCCGATACGCAGTCGTCGGGAATGCGTACGGTAACCCATACAGCTCCCTTATTACCAGCTCCCTTTCCAATCATCTCCATCATCCATACCTCATTGGGGTCGGCAATGGAGAACGACTCACCGGAACTATAGTAGCCATGCTCCCTGACCAGTTCAGTCATCACACTGATGGCTTCACGGGCATTTCTGGCCCTCTGGAGGGTGATGTAAATGAGACTTCCGTAGTCCATGATTCCGGTGCTGTCAACCAGTTCACTGCGGCCGCCGAAGGTGGTCTCGCCGATGGCAAGCTGATGCTCGTTCATGTTGCCCACCACATTGTATGTTCGGAGTGCCTGGGGTATCTCACCCAGGTATTTGCCGGTATCCCACTCATAGACCTTTAACATCTCTCCGGGTCGGTATTGTCGTGCAGGCCAGTGGTATAATTCTCCATAAAGACCGTAGGAATCAGCAGCATAAGAAATAAGGGTGGAGCCGTCGGTTGATGCTTTTTTGCCGACCAGTAAATTGGTACAGGCCAATGAGGCAATCACATAAGCGACCAGCAGGGTTGTGGTTAAAAAAAGTTTTCTCATTACAATTTAGCGTGAACAATTATTAAAACAAAACTATACAGCGTAAAGGTACTTTTTTTTGTTCAATCTACCTGCTGCAGACAGCTATATTTTCATTTATTTCCATGAAATGGTTCGCATAAATGGAAAATAAGTTTTACATTTGTGTGTTTATAAAACTCTTTTGTGACAACGAATGCAATGAGACAAATCGCAAACATCCTCGGCTTTAAACGCTTTTTCGGACTTACGGCCTATCAGGTAGCGATTGTTGTAGTGTTGATAGTGATGTTGTTTTTTCTGAGCGATAGTAGTATGACAAAAAGGATTCGCTACGAAACACAGATTAGAGAACTGGAAGCTCAGATTGAATACTATCAACAGCAAACAGCATCAGACATGGATAAGTTGCACGAGCTTCGTTCCAATGATGAAGATTTAGAGAAATTTGCACGTGAGAATTATCTCATGAAAAAAGAGAACGAAGATGTTTTTATCATAGATTGAATCATAGATTTTTTGCAAGCGAACAATTGAGTTTATACCGGAAAATCATTTCATGTCCAACAACAACGGCACTTTCATACCTGTAACAGGGTCCTTCAACTGTTGACAAAGGACGAATTTGAGCCACACCATATAAAAATATGACGCAATACCCAAATGATATGTTGCTGCGAATCTCTGCACTGTTTATCTTGCTATCTGCTGCCCTTTACCTGGTGATACCCACGGTGGCCCCCTGGATCATGGCTGTTTCGGTAGCTCTTTTCGCAGTACGCACGGTTGCTTCTCCCTATCCCGGGAAAAGCATTCGAGGAAAAAGACTTTTTCATTTTCAGGTTTTCTCCACTGTGTTAATGATCGTGGCAACCTATCTGATGTTCAGACAACGGAACGAATGGGCACTTGTCATGTTGTGCGGTGCTGTTTTCATGTTGTACGCAGGCGTGATGATACCCCGTGAATTGGAAAGTGAAACAGATGAAAAGAACGACAAAGCGTGAACACAGACTGTACCTGTGTGCTGATTCGTTCATTTTTTATGTATGAGATGAAGAGAAATTTTCTAGTTGTAGATGACAATCTGACTGTTTGTCTGATGCTGAAGTCATGGTTGGTGAAGAAAGGATACCATGCTGAAACAGCTTCAGATGTTGATACTGCCAAGCAATTGGTGCGTGATCAGCCCTTCGATTTGATCCTAGTTGACATTAAAATGCCTGATGTTGACGGCTTCACTTTTTTATCGTGGGTGAAAAAATTCAATTCCGAGATACTGGTAATCATGATGACCGGTTATGCAGATATTGAATCGGCCATTGCATCGATGAAATCAGGAGCATCAGACTATATATCAAAACCCATTGAACCTGAACAACTCTTTCAGAAAATCGATGAGGCCTTCCAAACGCAGTTGAACAGGCAGCGGAAAGAGATACGATGCAATGAGATGATCAAGCCGCCGGGTAAGAAATATGCCGAGTTGTTGCAATATCTGGACAACGTAGTGGAAATGAAGAGTCATCTGCTGATCTCAGGGAACAGTGGCACCGGTAAATCATCCGTCGTGAGATATTTACACGACAAGGGATACGATCTAAGCAGGCCGCTGGTGGTCATTGATATGGAGCAGATTGAAAGTGACAGTGAACTGAGACGTCATTTCACCGGATCTTCCGACGATGCATCATTGTTGATGGAACGATTTGGTGAGGCACGTGGAGGCATTCTGCACATCCGCAATGCAGAGTTGCTCGATCTGAATCAACAAAACGAACTGTTGAGCATTCTTACCCGTCAATGCCGGGATGATGATTTTGTACAATTAGCAATCAGTTCGGAGAAGAAGAAAGAAGAACTGCAAAGATTGTTGATCCCCAAGCTGTATACACTTCTCGAGAAGAGTAGTGTTGTACTCCCCAATCTCAGAGGTGAGAGAGAGGTGATTGATGCATTTACAAACCATTTTCTCACATTTTCAAATTATATTCTGAACAAGGAGATAGAAGGAATCGAACCGGGGTTGATGCAACATTTCTATGGCTATTCCTGGAAAGGGAACATCCAGGAGTTGAAGAACACGATATTGAAAGCTGCTTTGCTGACTGAAGGGAACCGGATTACGACAGCACTTGTACCGGAATTATTTGGGAAAACCGAAACCAAAAAAGAACAGGTCTCTCAACCAATCAGTTCAATGTACAAACTGCGGAAAGAGAATTACGAGAAGGAGAAAATAATGGAAGCACTTCAACTTGCCAAAGGGAACAAGACCATGGCTGCCTCCATCTTAAACATTGACAGGAAGACACTTTACAACAAAATGAAACTTTACGAAATATCAAACTAGACCAATGCATAGATAAGGATTCTCGCCATGAAAAATGATGTAGCACCAAAAACTGGTTTCAAGGTAATCGCAGGCTACCTGCTGATTGTGATGGTCATGCTTGCCGGACTCTTTATCTTGTACCGAAACCTGGTAGCTTTCTCCGACAGCAGGATTAGAAATGAAGAGCATCGTGAGTTGCTTATTGTCGGCAACACACTTTCCAGGTTGTATGAAATTGAAAGTGAACAGAACCTGTTCACCGCTGAAAATGCCACGGCTTATTTCCGGAAATATGATTCAATTGTTCCGCAGATTGCAAAGGGACTCGATTCACTGAAGATGATGAGTGAAGATTCCTTGCGAATCAACAAGTTAGATAGCATCATCATGCTGGTCGGTCAGAAGCGGGAAATCCTTGAAAAAGCTGCCACACTGCTCGATTCAATGCGTACTGCTCCGGAAGTCAGAACAATAATTGAGAGCAGTTATGTGCCACCTGCACTCAACAGGGAAATAACCAGGTATCTGACCAACAGAAATATGAATCCCTCACTCGACCAGAAAAGCGATACCAGTGTGGTCAAGGGTGAGCGCAAAGGTTTCATTGAAAGAGTTCGCAACGTTTTTGTTGCCTCAGAAGACTCCACCCTGGTGATAGAAAAGCAATCGGTGGTCACCGCCAATCAATTCAAGGTGATGGTAGACACGCTGATCAACAAGATCCGTACCTCTGAGAAGCTGGATCTGAAACGTTACAAACAGCTGGAGTTGGAGTTTCTGCAACAACTGGAAGTGGCAAGCGTGACCAACCGCATGCTGACCGCGCGGATCGACGGACTGTTGAGGAGTGTGGAACAGGAGGAGAGAGCGAAGTCGATCCGATTGGTGATGGACCGACAAAAGGCGATCAGCAGTTCACAGCAGACGCTTTTAATTGCTTCCACTTTGGCTGTATTGATAGCCCTGCTCTTTGGACTCCTGTTTCTGATTGATCTGAACAAAAGTCGTCGATACCGCAGGGAGCTGGAGCAATCCCATAAACGAATTTCAGATCTGCTTGCAGCGCGTGAGAAGCTGATGCTTACCATCTCGCACGACATCAAGGCACCAATGAGCTCCATCATGGGCTACGTGGAGCTAATTGAGGAGGAAGAGGACCCGGTAAAGAGGGGGCGTTTTCTATATCACATGAAACATTCGGGTGAGCATGTACTGCGCCTCGTATCTACTTTGTTGGACTACCATCGCATTGAGTCGGGGAGGTGGCAACTGAAAGAAAGCCGTTTTGACCTGCACACGCTGACTGAAGAGACTGTGGAGAGCTTCCGCCCATTGGCACTGCAGAAAGAATTGATGTATACCGTAGAAAACCGGATTCCCGAGAAGAGTTATCGATTTGGTGATCTTTACGTGATCAGACAAATCATGGGAAATTTACTCTCAAATGCCATCAAGTATACGATGCATGGTGAAATATCGGTAGTGATGCAGGAAGAGATCAGGGAGCAATCCGATTGGTTCATTTTTACTGTATCGGACACCGGAGAGGGAATCAAAGAAACAGATCAGCAACTTATTTTCAGGGAGTTTCAACAACTTGACTCACATGGCGAAAAAAGTGAGCCGATAGAGGGGAGCGGCCTAGGGCTTGCCATCACAAAAGGATTTGTGGATGTACTGGGGGGAGAGATTGAACTAATCTCTGAAATAGGAAAAGGATCCACATTTATCATTGGTCTGCCGCTTAAAAACAATATTGCCTCTCAGGAGAACTTGACAGAGGTATCGTCCACGGACCTTCAGCTGAAACGATCTGTCCTGGTTGTCGATGATGACGTCGTTCAACTGACGATGATCTCTGAGATGTTGCAGAAGTTGGGTATGGATTGTATCACTGAGCGGGATCCGGAGAAGGTTATTTCTCATCTGAAAGATCATACATTCAACATCATTTTCATCGATATACAAATGCCGCACACCAATGGATTTACAATGCTGGATAAGGTGAAGGCGGCTTTGCAGGATAAGGAGATACCGCTAATTGCCCTCACTGCACAGACGGAAATAACAGATGCTGATTTTCGCGATGCCGGCTTCAACGGTTTTATGGGAAAGCCATTTACCTTGAATGAGCTGCGTGAAACCATTTATGCCTATCTGCCGGACATTGAAGAAAATCTGACAATCCCAGAGATACATACTTCGAACTATCTTACTGGTGTTTCCTCATTGATTGATTTTGTGAAGGATGATCCTGTTGTCTCTAAAGCTATTCTTCACTCATTTATCGATGAGACAAGCGACAACATTGAAGAGCTGAAAGGCTATCTGGAGGACAACGACACCAATGCGGCCTCGAAACTGTCACATAAAATGTTACCGCTATATCGCATGATGCGTAAAAAGATGGTTGTCTTCTGGTTGCAACAGCTTGAAAAGAAAAAGAATCTTTCCAAACAGGAGAAAGATGAGTTGCTGGATATGTTGAAAGAGAGCGTGGTAGAAGCCTCTGTGATGATGGATAAGTTATCTGTCGATTAAACAATGACACAACCATCAATCATTGCATCTTACCGACGACACCTCCTGCTGGAGAAAGGTCTTTCACCTCACACCATCGAGGCCTACATGAGCGACCTTCAAAAGCTTATTGCATTTGTTGATGAACAGGATCTTAGTTTCATCAACATTGAACAGCATCATTTGGAACTATTCCTGGCCCAACTCTACAAGAGTGGCATCGCACCACGCTCAATTGCCCGTACCATTTCGGGAATGAAATCCTTCTTTCGTTTTTTGTTGATGGATCAGTTCCGTGAAGACAATCCCGCGGAGTTGTTGGAGACACCCAAGATTGGACTGAAGCTGCCTGTGGTGCTCACCGTGGAAGAAATAGACAAACTCCTTGGCGTGATTGATCTGTCAACTGCCGAAGGTACACGCAATTATGCCATCATCGAAACACTTTACAGTTGCGGCTTGCGGATCTCTGAATTGACAAATCTCCGTTTTTCAGATTTATACTCCGATGAGCAGTTCATCCGTGTGGAGGGTAAAGGGAGCAAACAACGGCTTGTTCCCATCTCTGAAACGGCGCTACAAGCTATTCGCAACTGGCTGCCATACCGTTCCCAGATCGACATCAAAAAGGGACATGAGGATGTTGTCTTTATCAGTTCCCGCGGCAAAGCCATCTCGCGTATCACCATATTTTATTATCTGAAACTATATGCTGAGATGGCAGAACTGAAGAAAGAAATCAGTCCGCACGTGTTGCGTCACTCCTTTGCCACCCATTTGCTGGAGAGGGGTGCCAACATAAGGGTGATTCAGGAGATGCTGGGACACGAGAAGATCACCACTACCGAGATCTATACCCATCTTGACCGCAACTTTCTTCGGCAAGAGATTATTGAGCACCATCCGCGAAACAAAGCTTAGGGCTTATTACCTGTAGCTGGCTTCTGATCTATGAACGTTAAATTTAATATGGAAAAATGAGTTCCGCTCCAAGATTATTTCCTATATTTGTTCAAAAAAAATAGCATCATGAAATTTGTAGTATCTAGCGCAACATTGCTGAATCACCTGCAAGCCATCAGCAGGGTGATCAACTCCAAGAATACCCTGCCCATACTGGATTGTTTTCTCCTGGACCTGAAGGGCAACATGCTTTCACTCACGGCTGCCGACAATGAAACAAGGCTGGAAACAACCGTTGAAGTGAACAGTGCCGAAGGTGAGGGTAGCCTGGCTATCAATGCCCGCAACCTGCTCGACCCCTTGCGTGAGCTGCCTGATCAGCCGTTGACCATTGATATCAACGATGAAACACTGGAGGTATTTATCTACTATCACAACGGTAAATACAATTTTGTGGGTTTGAAGGGAGATGAGTATCCCGAGCCGAAACCGTTGAAGGAAGATTTCATGACAATCACACTGGAGGCAGATACCCTCTTTTCCGGTATCAACCGTACCGTCTTCGCAACTGCCGATGATGAGTTGCGTCCGGTCATGAACGGCATCTATTTCGATATCACAGCCGATGACCTCACATTTGTGGCATCTGACGGACACAAGCTTGTTCGGGTTACCACAACTGAGGCGAAAGGTGAGGGACGTTCCTCCTTTATCCTGCCCAAGAAACCTGCGAACCTGCTCAAAGCCCTCCTCCCCAAGGAGAGCGGCAAGGTTGAAATACGCTTCGACGAGAACAATGCCTATATCACCATGAGCGAATACAAGATGGTATGTCGCTTTGTTGAGGGGCGTTATCCCAACTACAACTCCGTAATCCCGCAAAACAACCCCAATCAATTTATCCTCGACCGGTTGGCTTTGCTCAATGCGCTCAAGCGTGTCGCAGTCTTCTCCAATCCTGCCAGCAGTCTGGTGAAATTCCAGCTTTCGGAAGAGAAGATTGTTGTTTCTGCACAGGACATTGATTTCCTCACCGCTGCGGAGGAGATGATTCCCTGCGCTTACGAAGGGAATGTGATGAACATTGGGTTCAAGGCTGCATTCCTGATTGACATCTTAAACAACATCCCCTCTTCCGATGTGCGGATTGAGCTCTCTGATCCTTCGCGGGCAGGGTTGATTCTTCCAGTGGAGAAAGAAGAGAATGAAGACATGCTGACGCTGCTGATGCCGATGATGTTGAACGATTAAATCGCTGATGATGCAGTTAAACCTCAAAAATCCAATTGTTTTCTTCGACCTCGAAACAACAGGGATCAACATCACACACGACCGTATTGTTGAGATCTCTTTTCTGAAAGTTCATCCCAACGGCAAAGAAGAGATCAAATCGCGCCGCATTAACCCTGAGATGCCCATCCCGCCACAGGCAACAGCCATTCATGGTATCACCGATGAGGATGTGAAGGATTGCCCCACTTTCAAACAGGTGGCTCGCTCACTGGCCGAACAGCTGGAGGGATGTGATCTTGCCGGGTTTAACTCGAGCCGCTTCGATGTGCCATTGCTGGCAGAGGAGTTCTTGCGTGCAGGAGTTGACTTTGATATGAGCAAACGAAAGTTTGTGGATGTGCAGATCATTTTTCACAAAAAGGAACAACGCACCCTGGAGGCGGCCTACACCTTTTACTGCAACAAGAAACTTGATGATGCCCACTCTGCAGAAGCAGACACCATTGCCACCTATGAGGTGCTCAAATCACAACTGGACCGTTATCCTGATCTTATAAACGACGTAGAAGCACTTTCGAAAGAGTATTCCAGCTTTAACAACAATGTCGATTTTGCCGGCAGAATCATTTACAACGACAAGGGTGTAGAGGTGTTCAACTTTGGCAAACACAGGGGAAAGCCGGTTATGGAAGTGTTGGCCAAAGAGCCTAGCTACTATTCCTGGATGATGGAGGGCGATTTCCCGCTCAACACCAAGCAGGTATTAACAAAAATTCGTCTCAAGGGGTTAAACGGATAAGATAAAGATATGAAACATTCATTCTCTTTGTTACTGATGGTTTTTGCCCTATCAGGTTGTTCCACTTATTATTACTCCAATGTGAACGCATACAATGATACCTTGGTTCAGGCTGAGGATGGTAGCTTTATTCACAATGATACAACTGTTGTGGTTACCTATTCATTCAGTGATCGTAACGGAGAGTTTGTCTATCAGATTGAAAACCGTTCGGATGATCCGATCAGTGTGGATTGGAACAAATCGGTGGTTAGTGTGGATGATAAAGTGTATCAGGATGTCAACCGTGGTAGAATTAGCGGAAGCATGAGTAGTCAAAACAATGCCTACGTTTCTACCGGATCCTTCAGCGGAAAGGTCGAGCTCCCAAATGAGAGATTGTTTATCCCACCAGGTGAAAAAACAACTTATACTCCCATTGCTCTGTCTCAGATTTTTAATCTTAATTCTATACCCAAATCCTCTTTCGAAAAAGGATACATTGGTGTTTCTATTGTGAAGAGAGCTCAGTTTACGAAAGAGGACTCACCTCTGGTGTTTCGGAGTTATCTGACCATCGTTAACGAAAAGGATCATTCTGAAAGAGTCATCAGAGATGCGTTTTATATCTCACATGTAACCAAGAGCAAAGAGCGTACTTTAGGACTTGTTTCTACGTCAAGGAATCAGAAAAATATCTTTTACATATTGAAGTAAACATCCTTTCTTGTAACACGAACGATGCCTCGCTTTTTTATCACCCTCTCATACAATGGAAGTAATTACGTGGGCTGGCAGGTCCAGCCCAACGGTACAAGTGTTCAGCAGGTACTCCAGGAGTCCCTCTCTCTCATCCTGCGCCGCGAGACGGTGATTACTGGAGCCGGAAGGACCGACGCGGGTGTGCATGCACGCAAGATGATTGCTCATTTCGACTGGGTTGGTGATTCATTTAATGAAGATGATCTGGTGCACAAGCTCAACAACTTCCTCCCGAAAGATATTGCTGTGCAGGAAATACGTCCGGTGATTGCTGATGCACATGCCCGGTTCAGTGCGCTCTCACGCACCTACAGCTACCACCTCACCACCCGGAAGGATCCCTTTCAGCATCAATTGACCTACAGGGTTCATTTCAACCCGGAGCTGGAGAAGATGAATGCATTGTGTGAAGTGTTGAAGGAGTATGAAGACTTCACCAGCTTCAGCAAACTGCATACGGATGTGAAGACCAACAATTGCCGGATAATGGATGCACGATGGATTAGGAAGGACGATCACTACATCTTTACCATCACCGCCGACAGGTTTCTGCGCAACATGGTGCGTGCCATTACCGGCACCCTGCTGGAAGCGGGTAGGGGGAGATTGGATGAACGGGGTTTCCGCCGGATCATTGAGGCCCGGGACCGCAATGTGGCCGGTGATTCAGTACCGGGTCATGCACTTTTCCTGGAAGATGTGTTGTATCCTGATGAGATATGGTTATGACCTCAATTGATTGATAAGATATATTTGTGACAGTTATTTGGGTAAAAAAACGCAGCGGCACTGAAAAGTGACCGCTGCGTTCTGTTTCTCTATCATCATCTCCGCGAATACGGGATTTTGGTTGCTTGATGTCAGTCGTTCATTGAGATCAGGAACTCCTCGTTGCTTGAGGTGCGTCTCAAACGGTTCAGCAGGAACTCCATCGCCTCTACCGAGTTCATGTCGGAGAGGAAGTTGCGTAGTACCCACATCCGATTGAGTGTCTCTTCCGATAGGAGCAGGTCGTCACGACGCGTGCTGGATGCAATGATGTCGACCGAGGGGAAGATTCGCTTGTTGGAGAGCCTGCGGTCCAGCTGCAGCTCCATGTTACCGGTACCCTTGAACTCTTCAAAGATCACATCATCCATCTTTGATCCCGTTTCGGTAAGTGCAGTGGCGATGATGGTGAGTGAGCCGCCATGCTCGATGTTACGGGCTGCACCGAAGAAGCGCTTGGGCTTGTGCAGCGCATTGGCATCAACACCTCCCGAGAGCACCTTTCCGGATGCGGGTTGAACGGTGTTGTAGGCACGTGCCAGGCGGGTGATGGAGTCGAGCAGGATCACCACGTCGTGACCGCATTCCACCAGACGGCGTGCTTTGTTGAGCACGATCTCGGCAATCTTCACGTGGCGGTCGGCAGGCTCATCGAAGGTAGAGGCAATCACCTCGGCATTCACGCTTCGTTCCATGTCGGTCACCTCCTCGGGACGCTCGTCGATGAGCAGTATGATCATGTATACCTCAGGGTGATTGTCGGCAATGGCATTGGCAATATCTTTGAGCAGCATTGTCTTACCGGTCTTGGGTTGCGCCACGATCAACCCACGCTGTCCCTTGCCGATGGGGGAGAACATATCCACCACGCGGCAGGAGAGGTTGTCGTTGTGTCCCTTTGTGAGGTTGAACTTCTCGTCGGGGAAAAGCGGTTTCAGGTGATCAAACGGTACCCGGTCTCTAACATCGTCCGGCTTGCGGCCGTTGATGTTGTCCACCTTCACCAGCGGGAAGAACTTTTCACCCTCCTTTGGGGGGCGAATAGGACCTTCAACCACATCGCCTGTTTTCAGCCCAAAGAGACGGATCTGAGATTGCGATACGTAAATATCATCGGGAGACGACATGTAGTTGTAGTCGGAGGAACGGAGGAAGCCATAACCGTCGGCCATGATCTCCAGTACGCCAGTGGCAGTGAGGATGCCATCGAAATCGTAGACAGGTTCCTTTTCTTTTTCTTTCTGCTGTTCGCGTTGTTGCTGAGGTTGTCCCTGATTGTGCCCTTTTCCTTGAGGTACCTGTTGTTTTGCCTGCAGTGGAGAAGGAGCAATCAGGTCCTGTAGTGACATCTTTCCTCCTGAAACAGGAGTTTCCTTGTCGACCGGTGCCGCTACCTCTACCGATGGGTCTTCTGCTACTACCGGTGGGAGTGTCACAGGTGCGGGAGTGCTCTTTTTCTCGTCGTTGCGATGTTTGGAAGAGCGAAAGACCAGTTGGGTTGGTTTTTCAGGAGCTTTTGCCTGTGAGGGAGGAGTGGTTTCATCTTTCTTATCTGTGCTTAAACTCTTTGTCGCAACTTTCTCCGTGTTCTTGGTTTCCGTGTCGACGGAGACTTTTTGTTGTGGAGTTGTTACAGTTTGTTCTTCCTGTTTTGGCTCTTCTGTCTTTTTAACAATGACCTCCTCTTTTTTGATCAACTTCGGCCTCTCAGTTTGAGGTTGTTTTTCAGCAGAAAGAGCCTTCTCCGGTGCTTTGGGCTGTGCAATTTGTGCAGCCTGCTTCTTAGGAGCATTTTGTGCAGCCTGCTGTGTCGACACATTCTGCTCTGTCTGGATTGGTTGTGCTCCTGTTGAAGCTTTAGAGGGTTGAGACTTCTGCCTTGTAGAGGAGCCCTTGGCTGCAGGAGCTGTCTTTCTATCGGCAGTTCTACTCTTTTGATTACGACTGTTCTCTGAACGTTTTCTTCCGTTGTTGCCATGTTTAGGACCCGGTTCGGGACCCAATTTTTTGGTTTCGGCTATTGCCTGTTCATCCAGGATCTTGTATATGAGTTCCTCTTTTTTGTATGCGTCGGGGCGTCTGATGCCCATCTCTTTTGCAAGTACCCGCAATTCGGTTGTGAGCTTTTCATTGAGCTCAATGATATTATAAGCCATTTGGATTAAAAAAATACGTTATGGTTTCTGTATGAAATGTTGTTAGAATTGTGTCAGAATTGCGCAACGGATGCGGATGATCCATTTCATTCTTTGGCAAAACGACCGGATATATTTAATATGAAATAAAAGCTAATGAATAACAGTAGTGAGTCAATGTACTGTTGAAGATTCTGTTGCAAAGGTAATCTTTTTTTTGAGAACCAATGAGGTTTGTTCCTATTTTTTTCTGCCGGGAAACAAATAATCGAAAAAGAGAGGCTGAAAACCTCTCTTTTATCATTCAAAGAACTCTTTCAATCATTGTTTGTTTACATTTCGTTCATGTTGATCTGGTTGAGGGTGTTCATCCTTCTGGCAATCTCATTTTTGTACAACAGGGATCTCCTCCGTTCGAGTGAATTGGGCGAAGTGGATTCAACGAATAAATCGTTGGCGATCGTTGCCCACTCATACGATTGCTGCATCTCATCCAGCATCTCATAAGCCAACGCGATGTTACCGGCGGCCTTTGCCCTGTCAATTTTTTTGGCACTCCTGTTGTAAAAAGCTTCCCATTTCTCAATTGCACGAAGCCAGTCGGCTGCTTTGGCATAAGTCTCTCCTTCTCTCATCAAGGAGGAGGGAAGTGTGTAGTACCACCTGTCCTGCATCTCCCAGTGTGGTGCAAAGACATAGGTCATCTTCTCAGCAGCCCGTACAACCAACTGCTTCATCGCTTCTTCACGCGATGGAAGCATCAACTCAGCATATGCCCTGTCGTCACGTATGTCAAACCCTTCCCATACAAGGCTGTCGCTAAAGTGCACCGCCGGTATCTTACCCTCCATTGTAGGCAGATAAACCCTGATAAGCGATATGATTCTGCCGGTCAATTGTCCATAGCTATAACCCTGCTGACGGTAATGTTCCTTTGTGTGAGTCTCAAGAATCAGTTTGTCGAGCGAAACCACGGCTTGGGCAGCTGTACTTTTTCTAATCTCGTTCATTTTCTCAGGAGTCAATGGTTCTTCGCTGAAAAAATTGTTGTCTTTCCGCAGCCCCTCGGCTACAAAATGTATGCGGTGAAAATAATCTTCTTCCTCTAAAAACTGAGCCAGTGCCTCTGTATAAAAGAGTGCCATACTGTCGGCTGACGCTTTTGTCTTGTCACTTGTGGAATGTCCGATCTTCTGAATGGTGTGGCCAACCTCATCGGGTTGTTTGACCACATTGTTTACAATGGCTATAGAAAGCACTTCAGATGGCAATGATACCTGTGCCGGCTCCCTGGTTTCCACTGTAAGGTACTTTATCCCTGAACAGCTGCCAAGCAGCATGAGGGTGAGGAGGCTAAGAATCAGTGTGAGATGTTTCATATCTGTTTTTCAATTTATACAAATGACTATACGGTTATTCCCCTTCTTTTGCTGATGATAGAATCATGTTCTTTGTGTTGAGCATCTGCTTAATTAACATTTATCATTCAGATATGTTTGATGGAATAGCATCTTTCGCAAGTTTCTGACTAACGATCCGCCCTTTGGTTTAATGAATGGTAACATTTTTTTATTTCTGAAAAATGGCCTGAAAACAGCACATATTATTCATTTTTGTGTATATTTGCTGCTCTCTTTGAAACAAACACTTCGTAACAATTGAAGAACATGGCATTTAACATTATTGTGTTGGCGAAGCAGGTTCCCGACACCCGCAATGTGGGGAAGGACGCGATGAAAGCCGACGGAACAGTCAACAGGGCGGCGTTGCCCGCCATCTTTAACCCCGAGGACCTGAACGCACTTGAGCAGGCACTGCAGATCAAAGACCGCCATCCGGGCAGTAAGATAACATTGCTCACCATGGGCCCCGGCCGGGCTGCAGAGATCCTGCGCGAAGGCCTCTTTCGGGGTGCCGATGACGGGGTACTGCTCACTGACAGAGCATTTGCCGGTGCCGATACACTCGCAACCTCCTACGCCCTCTCCATGGCTGTGCGCAAGTTGGCGGACTACGATCTCATCATATCCGGACGACAGGCCATTGACGGCGATACCGCCCAGGTGGGACCTCAGATTGCTGAGAAACTGGGCATCCCCCAGATTACCTATGCCGAAGCCATTGAAGAGGTGGCTCCTGGACATATAAGGGTGAAGCGTCGTCTTGAGCATGGTGTTGAAGTGGTGGAATGTCCGCTGCCCGCTGTGATTACCGTGAACAGCTCTGCGGCAACCTGCAGGCCGCGTAACGCCAAACTGCTGCAGCAGTACAAGCATGCGAAAACCATCACCGAGCGACAGGTGGAACACATCGATTACATCGATATCTACAGCAGCCGTCCCTATCTGAACCTCACCGAGTGGAGTGTGGCTGACGTGGATGCAGACCCCCAACAATGCGGGCTCTCCGGTTCTCCCACCAAGGTGAAGAAGATCGAGAACGTGGTGTTCCAGGCCAAAGAGAGCAAGCAGCTCTCGGGCAGTGATGCCGAGATCGACGATATGATGCGTGAACTAATTGAAAATCACACTATTGGTTAACACAATTACACATTGAGCATGAACAATATATTTGTATATCTGGAAATAGAAGAGGGTAGGGTGGCCGAGGTGAGCCAGGAGCTCCTTACCAAGGGACGGTCACTGGCCACACAGTTGAATTGTCGCCTGGAAGCCATCGCTGCAGCTGCTCAAACGGAGGGTGTAGCGGAACAGGTCTTTCCCTATGGTGTAGACAGGCTGCACATCTTCCGGGATGATCGCCTCTCCCCCTACACCACATTACCCCATACCTCCATCCTGGTCGAGCTGTTCAAACAGGAGCAACCGCAGATCTGCCTGATGGGTGCCACCATCATCGGCCGCGACCTGGGTCCCCGTGTCTCATCAGCATTGGGCAGCGGACTGACGGCAGACTGTACCTCGCTCGAGATCGGCGATCATGAAGAGAAGAAGGCGGGTAAGGTGTACGAAAACCTGCTCTATCAGATCCGTCCCGCCTTTGGCGGCAACATCGTAGCCTGGATCATCAACCCCGACCACCGGCCACAGATGGCCACAGTGCGCGAGGGGGTGATGAAGAAGGAGATTCTCGATCCCTATTACAAGGGAGAAGTGGTAGAACACCAGGTGGCCGACTTTGTCAGTGAGGAGGACTATGTGGTTGCCATCATCGACCGTCACATCGAAAAATCGAAGGTGAACATCAAGAATGCGCCCATCATCGTCTCCGGTGGCTATGGCGTAGGTTCGAAAGAGAACTTTGACCTGCTCTATCAGCTCGCCGACGTGCTGGGTGCCGAGGTGGGAGCCTCCCGTGCCGCCGTTGATGCCGGTTATGCCGGACATGAACGACAGATCGGGCAGACAGGTGTCACCGTACGTCCCAAGCTCTACATCGCTTGCGGTATCTCCGGTCAGATACAGCACATCGCCGGCATGCAGGAGAGTTCGCTGATCATCTCGATCAACAACGACCCCAACGCACCCATCAACACCATCGCCGATTATGTCATCACGGGTGACATTGAAACCGTGATCCCGAAGATGATCAAATATTACAGGAAAAATACCAAGTAGAGAACAATTATGGCCAATTTTTATACCGATACACCACAGTTCCGTCACCACCTGCAACATCCGCTGATGAAGAGGATCGTGGAACTGAAAGAGAGAAACTACGCAGACAAGGAAAAGTATGATTACGCTCCGATGGACTTCGAGGATGCCATGGACAGCTACGACAAGGTGCTGGAGGTGGTGGGCGAGATTTGTGCCGACATCATCGAACCCAATGCCGAGGAGGTGGACCACAGCGGACCTACCGTGGAGAACGGGCGGGTGACCTATGCCGCCCCCACGCAGCAGAACCTCGATGCGCTCAACAAGGCTGAGCTGATGGGGATGGGGCTGAGCCGCAGGTTCGGTGGTCTCAACTTCCCCATGGTCCCCTACATGATGAGTGCCGACATTGTGAGCCGTGCCGATGCCAGCTTCCAGAACATCTGGATGCTGCAGGATTGCGGCGAGACCATCTATGAGTTTGCTGAGGATGAGCAGAAAGAGCGTTTTCTGCCGCGCATCGTACAGGGGGAGACCATGTCGATGGATCTCACCGAGCCGGATGCCGGCTCCGACCTGCAGGCAGTGATGCTCAAGGCATCCTACAACGAGGAGGAGAAGCAGTGGTACCTGAACGGGGTGAAGCGGTTCATCACCAATGGCGATGCCGACATCCACCTGGTGCTGGCACGCTCGGAGGAGGGGACCAAGGATGCCCGGGGTCTC
This sequence comes from Proteiniphilum sp., assembly GCA_036733365.1. Taxonomy (GTDB): domain Bacteria; phylum Bacteroidota; class Bacteroidia; order Bacteroidales; family Dysgonomonadaceae; genus Proteiniphilum. The sequence goes on along the minus strand of DAINAS010000001.1, from coordinate 71,617 downwards.
TCCATGTTTGTCTATGACAAGAAAAACGGCGGAGTAAACGTACGCCGCATCGAGAACAAGATGGGAATCAAGGGAGCCCCCACCTGCGAACTGGTCTTTAAGAACGCGAAGGCAGAGCTGGTGGGCACACGCCGCATGGGTCTGATCAAGTATGTGATGTCGCTGATGAATGGTGCCCGCCTTGGCATCATCGCCCAGTCGGTAGGTCTCTGTGAAGCGGCTGTAAGGGAAGCCAACAGCTATGCGTTGGAGCGCCGCCAGTTCGGCAAGGCGATCATCGAGTTCCCGCCGGTCTATGAGATGCTGGCCACCATGCGTGCCAAGACCGACGCATCCCGTACCATGCTGTATGAAACTTGTCGATTTGTCGATATGTACAAAACGCTCGAGGATATCGGTCGCGAAAGGAAGCTGACCCCCGAAGAACGGGATGAGATGAAACGTTACTCCCGCCTGGCCGATGCCTTCACACCGCTGGGCAAGGCTATGAGCAGCGAGTATGCCAATCAGAACGCCTATGATGCCATCCAGGTGCACGGAGGCTCAGGCTACATGAAGGATTACAAGTGCGAGCGGCTTTACCGCGATGCCCGCATCACCAACATCTACGAAGGGACCACGCAACTCCAGGTGGTGGCTGCCATCCGCCACGTCACTACCGGTACCTACCTGCAACGCATCAAAGAGTATGAAGCGATTCCGGTGACACCCGAACTGGAACAACTGAAACGGGTACTGAAACAGATGGCTGAGATGTACGAGAAGCTTGTGGAGCTGGTCACCAACCAGAAGGAGGAAGATTATCTCGATTTCCACGCCCGCCGTCTGGTGGAGTGCGCCGGTCACCTCGTGATGGGCCACCTGCTGCTGCAGGATGCCAACAAGGATGCTGCCCTCTTCCGTCGCAGCGCCGAAGTATATATCCATTATGGAGAGGTTGAGGTTGTGAAGAATTACAACTTCATCACCCGCCTGGGCATTGAGGATATGGCCTACTACAAGCCGACAATTGCTGAGTAATAAATCACATTAATGACACAAAAAGAGGCCGTCTCATAATTGTAGTGAGATGGCCTTTTTTTCTTTCTTACTTTTTCCAGGCTAACGAAACCTTCTTCCTCCAGGATCGTTTTGCGGAATCATTTCCCCAAAAACTGGGTGGAAGTAGCAGATTATCACTGGTAGGAATGAGAACTTACCGTTCTTTTTAACTAGTACAAAACAAAGAAACATAGAAGCCACCGGGCCATTTGAGACCGCAACCCAATCCTCCTTGAAGGGTTCTCGGAGCCTCTAGCCTTATTGCACCCTTATTGCACCCTTATACCCACTCCAATAATTATTGGAGTGGGTATAAGGGTGGTATTAACTTAGAATATAGGATAAGCTTCCAAAAACAGGACGAGACACAGACACATTTTCAGGATGAGGCATATTCTACACAAAAGAGAGACTGTCTCAAAACAGAGGCAGTCTCTCTTTTGTGTGTGCCGTTCCGGATCATCCTATCTGCCGGGCCGGAAGAGAAGCTCCAGCTTGGGCTGGGGACGCATCTTCCCGCTGAACATGTCACGCATCCAGATGACGCCCGCCTCCACACCGGTGGTTGAGTTGAACCAGTGCTCCACCGACCCTCCGTAGTAGGGGGTGTTCATCACCGGCATCATGGGTGCTGCGGGTCGGTTGTTCTGCTGCATCACCGGCATCCCGCCGTAGGCGTTCAGAAACCAGTCGTCGTTCAACCGGTAGCGACCGTGCAGATCCATCGTCACGGCGTTCTGAGAAAGGCCTAACATGTTGCCTGCCGTTTGCATGTAGGTGAGACCACCTTCGAACATCAAATTCCTGTTGATCTGGTAGCTCGCATCCAGCCCCGTGCTCCAGTAGGGCAGGTAGCCAAAGTCGGATTGGTAACTGCCACTCACACCCAGAGAGAGTTGAGGAGAAAAGAGATAACGTGCACCTGCGTTCAGGTTGTAGTAATTAGCCTTGCCAAAGTAAGGGGTCTCCACCAAACCCAGCGTGGCAGCACCATATATAAGCGTATTGCGTGTGGGCATCATGCTGGCAATGGCAGTACGGCTTTTTGTGTTGATGAAATCGGAAGCGGCACCGGACCAATGAATGGGGGGAAGCTGGGAGGAGCCTCTTTCCCTCTTCAGGCTTATCCTGTGGCGCTCGTATGGGGTGAACTGCGGTGCCAGGTTCTCTGCCGGATTGAGACGGGGCAGCCGCAGTGGCGCCGTTTTGTTGCGTTCAATTGCCAATGAATCGATCGTCAGTTCTGTAGATCTTCCTCCCTCCAGTTTGAGGCTGTCCTGCTTCACCGGGATATCCTGCGCATTCAGGGTTGAGCAGATGAACAGCATTAACAAAGGGAAATAAAACTGTCTCATAAGAATTGACGCTTTGAGATGAATACTATGTTTGCAAAGGTAACAAACTTTGCAAAGAACATCTTAAATTTTAAAATAATCGATCAACGTCTGATGGTTTCGCCAATGCCGCTACGCATTTAACTATTTAGAGTTGCTCGTTCTCACTTTTTTCTTTTACTTTGTTACTGAATATCAACAAACGCTAAAATAAATTGCCTATAAGTCCACTTTACTCCGAACATTGCACATAACAATTGAAGCAGTAAAGCTATGGATATTCTCAGCACGATGACCGATGAGGAGTTGGTCGTTTTGTATGCCGGTGGCAACGATGACGCGTTTGACCTGTTACTGGAGAGACACCAGCAGGTGGTATTCAGTTATATCCTCTACACGGTACGAAACAAGAATCTCGCGGACGATTTCTTTCAGGAAACTTTCTGCAAGGCCATTGTCACCATTCGGCAAGGGCGTTATACCGAGAGCGGTCGTTTCCGGTCCTGGCTGATGCGCATTGCACACAACCTGATGATCGACTATTTCCGGCAGAAGAAAAATGAGAAGACCCTCTCAAACGATGAATGGGGGATCGATCTGCTGAACAACCCATCGTTATGCGAAGAGAACGTTGAGGGTGAGTGGGTAAGAAGACAGGTCCGGAGCGATGTGAAGAAACTGGTGCAACACCTGCCCCACACACAACGCGAGGTGGTGGAGATGCGATACTATGGGGAGTTGAGCTTCAAGGAGATCGCCGACATCACAGGTGTAAGTATCAATACAGCACTGGGCCGCATGCGTTATGCCATCCTCAACATGCGCAGGCTGGCTGCTGATCACCAAATGATACTGACCCTCAGTTAAAAGCAAAAAAAAGCCCCGGATGTCCGGGGCTTCTTGTGGGTAGGAGTTCAAATCGTCTTGTACCAAACGGTCACATCGTTAAACTGCTGTTGCAGTGCCGTGTGTGCCATGTTTCTGAGAAACGCAGCTGGGAACCAACAAACGTGGAGGTTTGTTTTATCCGCCCCGCAGGCAAAATACTTCAGAGTACAGATACTTCGATAAACATCTGGAACAGTGTTTGAAGCTGTTAAAGCTGTCCAGGGAAGTCACAATATCATTCGTTTCGATAACATTCAATCGTTTGATACGTTTTTTCCGAACTGTGAAGCAGAATAGATACACAAACGTTTTTCTGCAATGCCTTCACTTCAAACAGGCGAACCTGCTTTTGGGTAATGCATGCAAGAAGCGTTTTTCGTGTAAGGGTATTCAGCCCCGAACATTCTTACCATCTCCCTCTCCCCCGCGAACGAGGTGAGTTGATGTAGTAGAACATCCTTTTTCCCGAAACCGGCCTATCACTCTTCAACGACCTGTTTGTATCTGTCAATCATTTACCAGGCTTCATCATTACCTTGAAAAATTCCGAGAACCCGAAAGATGATCTCCGTCTAAACGGGACATAACAGCATCTGAAATTTTCGTTTTACCTTCCATTTCAATGTTCAGTTACGCTTTTTCGCTGAAAACACTGTTGCCCGAGAGCATACAATGTGCAGAGGCAGCGGATACGTGCATGTGGCAAAATTGTCATCCTGTGCAGTGATGAAAAGCGGGAAGCCATCATCAACAAACACACGGAGCATCATCGGACAAGTCCGTTCTTCTCCTGAATGCAATTCTTTTCGGTTGTGTACAAAATGTCAATGAACTCCTATAACTTTTTTACCGCCTTATGCGGAATTGTTTCGTTATCGTTGTTTGCAAATATAACAATAGTGACACAGAATAAGCAAATATTTTTGGCTGTTGTTGTGAACAACATACGAACAGGTTATCAACAAGTTGTGAACAGTACTCCGAAATGGCGCTCAGAGCGGTAATGGTGTTCAATTCTTAAATAGGATTACACTAAACGTAAATTATAATCAGGGGGATACTCAACAAATAATCTGTTATCTTTGCAGGTAAAGATTGAAATGATGAACTGGATCTTGTTACTGATAGGCGGGTTGTTTGAAGCTCTGTTTGCGTTCAGCCTCTCCAAAATCTCTGAATCCAACGGCAGGGAGATGATTTTATGGGTAATGGTTTTTATAGGATCGGTTTCATTTAGCATGTTGATGCTCTACAAGGCCATAGACAACGGCATCAACGTGAGTGTTGGATATGCTGTCTGGTCGGGATTGGGTGCGACATTCACAGTACTAGCTGGAATATTTATTTTAAAAGAACCGGTATCGGTGTTAAAGATTGTCTTCCTGTGTACCTTAATCATGTCAATCGTGGGGTTAAATCTAATCTCGCATAAATGATCAGGGAATAATCATTTTCAAGAGTTACTCTTCCCAGCTGCGACGGATCAGGCTGCCCCGTTCCGGGTCGTTCTCAATGCGGAGGTGTGCCTCAATCTCCTGCTGCATCTCCTCCACGTGTGAGATCACTCCCACGATGCGGTTCTCCCGGCGCAGTGTCTTCAACGTGTCAAATACAATTCCGAGTGACTCTTTGTCGAGTGAGCCGAACCCTTCGTCGAGGAAGAAGAAGTTTTGACTGGAGCGGGTGATCTGCTGGATGTTGTCGGCCAGTGCCAGTGCCAGTGATAGGGATGCCTGAAAGGTCTGACCGCCGGAGAGGGTTTTGACGCTCCTTACCTTCCCCTCGTGCATGAAGTCACGCACCTGAAAACTGTTGTCGGGGGTGATCTCGAGGCTCAGCTTCTGTCGCGTGAGCCGGAAGAACCGGTCGTTGGCGGCATTGCAGAGATTCTGGAGATAGACGGTGGAGATGTAGTTCACGAAGCCACTCGCGGTGAAGAGCGATTTCATTGTTCGGATATTTTCACCCCTTGCCAGTAGCTTCTCCATTGTCTCCTTCAGTTCTGACATTTTATGCAGATCACTCTTTAGCTTCGTGAGCAATCCGGTGATACTTCCATGTTCCTGGTTTTTGGCTGTCACCTCCTCACTGATCCTGTTCATTTCGTCGATCAGCATCTCATGCGCCCGTGCATCGTACACCCTCCCCTCCATCTCCTTTTGGAACTGGTCGAAAGCAGATCTGTAGTGCATCATTGAGTCACGAAAAGACTCTAGCTTTTTCTTTTCTGATTCAGGATCCATCGCTGTGGAGAGGATCTCCTTCACCTCGCCGATGTTGCTGAAGGTAGATTTTGCCAGCTCCTCCTTGAGCTGTTCCTGCAAACTGTCGATGGCCGCCTGCTGCTGTTCCAGCTCCCGGTTGTTGATCACCAATGCACCCATGAGGGCATCCTTCTCCCGGGTCTGTTCCTGCAGGAGTCCGCTCTTTTCTTCGAACTGCTTCACCACATGCTGATGCTTCTCGAGCAGCTGCTGCCTTTCCCTTTCAATCTCCTCGCTGCCGGACTCCCGGTAGTGACTGGGGTCGATGATTTCAAGTTGCTCCCGAAGGGTGGCCAAAGTGGTCTCCTGGACGGTGAGCGTGGTACGTATCTGATCCAGTGCCGCACGATAGCGCTCCCTGTTCTTCTCCTCCTGCTCCAGCTGGGTCACTTTTTCGGTAAGTGAGTCCTCCTGTATCCTGATTTCATCCTGGAGTTTCTTCCCTTCCAGGAATGCGTTGTTCAGCGCCGCTTCATCGTGGTACATCTCCCACTGAAACTGCCCTTCGTGCATCTCAAGCTGTTGCTTTACCAGGCTGCCTTTGCCAATCCACTCTTCTTTCTGCTTGGATGCCTGTCGTTCGCGGCTCCTGAGCAGCAGAAGCTGTTCGCTGAGCGACGCGAGCTGGTTGAGCTGCTCCTCGAGCGCTCTTTTTTCTTCCGCAAGCTGCAGCAGTTGCTTTTCCTGGTCATCACTCCTGAATATTTCAGGATGCTGCCTGGATCCGCAGAGCGGGCAGGGGTGCCCCTCCTCCAGCTCGCTGGCGTAGCTTTTCAGCTGCTCTTTCACCAAGAGATGGTGCTCCTCTTCACCTATCTTTCGCTGCCGATTTTTCAACGTGTCGACCTCCTGTCTCAGGCGATCTTCCAGTACTTCAGGGTCTTCATCGGGCGATATCCCTTCAAACAGCCTATTGTGCCGAAGGAGTGCTCTCTCCTGTTTGATCTCCTTCTCCTCACGGGCATATCGCTCAGTTTCCTCATCGATGTCGCCCAGTTGTTTCTCAAGGGTTCTTTTCTCGGCATGCCAGCTTCTGATGGCAGAGAGCAACATGAGATCAGGCATCTTCCCCCGCAACTTATTGATCAGTTCTCCGAGCTGCTGCTTCTCCGATTTCAGTCTCTCCACCTGTTTTGTGGCTTCATCAAGAAAACCTTTTCCTGTTTCTGAACGTCTCTTTTCCTTCGTGATGATCTCTTCGGCACCTTTCATCTGCAGCAGCAGCGACAGCTCTGTCGCCCGTTTCTGCAACTCTTCCCGTTTCTCGTATGCCGGCCTGATCTCAGTGAGCAGCTTCCCGATCTCTTCGATCGTCTGCTCCACCTCTTCCAGGCGCTTTCTGTCAAGAGCCATCAGCTCTTCTCTCTTCTCCTTCTTGCCGCTCCACTCCTCCAAAAGTTCAAGCCGATGTTTGAACCGGTAGTGACACTGCTCGTAACGATTGATGCTCTTTTCGAGGGCACGAAAAACCGGCTCTTCATTTTCAAGCTTCCGCAGCTCCTGCTCAGCTTCACTGCTCTTTTGCAGCAACTCCCTTAATTTCCGCTGTTGTTCCTCCTTTAGCTGAAGTTCGTTGTGCCTGCTTTTAAGTTCAACTATCTTTTCCTTCAACTGATCCAGCCAGGACTCGTACTGGTCGAGCTGACTTTCATCGATGTCGCCCAGTCCTTTCAGTTCACCTTCCAGGATGTGTTTTTGTTCGTTGTTCCTTGTCTCGAGTGCCGCCACCTTGTAATAAAACTCATACTTCCCCAGGTTGAACAGCTCTTTCAGCATCTGGGTGCGATCTTTGTTGCCCAGTTGCAGGAACTCCTGAAACTGACCCTGCGGGATGATGATGGTGCGTTTGAAGTTCTCGTAGCTCAGCCCGATGGCTTCCTGCAGTGCCTCCTGTTCGATCGGAATCCACTCGCTGTCGACCTTCCTGTAGGCTGCGCGATCGAGCGTTTTCACCTCCTCAAACCGTTTACTGTTGCGCCTCCCCTTCACGGTTGAGCGGTAGAGCGTACGCTCGCCGCCGGCCTCGAAGATGAAATCGATCAGCAGCTCCTTCGATTTCAGGTTCATCATGTTGTAGTTGCGGTTGTCGCCCGAGAGGTTGAGGCGGTCGGTACGTCCGTAAAGGGCGAAGGTGATCGCCTCCAGGATCGACGACTTGCCGCTACCCACCATGCCGAAGATGCCGAACAGGCCGGAGGAGGTGAGCCGGGTGAAGTCGATAGTCTGTTTTGCCTGGTAGGAGTAGAGTCCCTGCAGGGTAAGTTTTATTGGTATCATTCCTCTTCTGCCACTATTTCGTGAAACAATTGCATGATCTCTTCGTTGGGTTCCTGCCCCTTCTCATGCAGGAAATAGTCGCGGAAGAGCGCTTCCATACCCTTGGAGAGGTCTATCTGCTGTTTTCCTCCTTCCCTCAGTGTCTCAGCATCTGTAACCTCGGGAATGATGCTCACGATGGCGGGGTGAGCAGCTAAAAGTGCTTTCCGTTCCATGGCGGTGAGAAAGCAGTCGGTGACGATGGTCAGTTCTACCAGTGCATCCCTGTGCTCGCTGAGCCACTGCAGTGCCTCATCCACACCCTTGGCCTTTTTCCGCAGAAGAAGTTTCGAACGTGTAAGGGATGCCTCACGTACTACGGCTGTTTCACCGGGCTCAATGTCGATCAGCAGCAGCTGTTTCTGCTGACCAGCTTCGGCAAAGCTGTATGAGAGGGGGCTCCCACTGTAGCAGACCGGCGACGGCTCTTTCTCCACGAACTGCATCCGGTGGAGATGTCCCAGTGCGGTGTATTGTATCTGTGCGGGGATATTGTCTGTGTATATCGCCTGTGCACCGCCCACCTGCAGGATCGGCTTCTCCTCCTCCGGCTCTTCGGGGAACGAGGCACCTCTTCTTGCCACGAAGAGATGTGTGAGGAGGATGTTGACACCCGTATGGTCGCAGTAACGGTCGGCCAGTTGCTGCCATCGCTCCTGCAGGAGTGACCGTAGCTCCTCCTCGCTATCCTCCGGACCGAGAAAGGTTTTGAGACGGTACTCGTTGGCATAGGGTGTGAAAAGGATGCGTAACGGAACGGATGAACCGGGCAACGATAGCTCCAGAAAACCCTTGTCGCTCTGTAGTACTTTTAATCCCGACTCGAGCAGATAGGGAGGTACCACCGTATGGGGATAACCGGCGAAGATGATGCCACACTCCCGCGCCAGTGGGTCGGGAGACTCTATCCGGTCGGGTGAGTCATGGTTCCCGGCGATGGCGATTACGGGACGACGACCCCCTGCTGTGAGTCGTTTGAGTGTCCGGTAGAGTAGGTCGACCGCCTCGGTGGGAGGGTTGAAGGTGTCGAAGAGATCGCCTGCAACCACCACCACATCGGCTGCTTCCCTGTCTGCAATTTCGCAGATCTCCTCCATCACTTCCCGTTGCTCTTCCAGCCGCGGGAAATCATCGAGCCGTTTCCCCAGATGCCAGTCGGCAGTGTGTAATATGCGCATACCCTCTTTTTGCTGTCAAATATAACCAATATTTTTCAGTCGACGGGCTGACTGCGGGAGTTACTTTTTGGAAACGCTATTCAAAACGGATTGAGCGGGCAGGGGTGATGCGGGCCACGAGATAGGAGGGCCCCAGCATCATCAGCAGGGTGACCAGCAGCGTGCCTGCATTGAGCAACAGGATGAAGAGCAGGTTCAAGTCTACCGGCACCGAAGAGAGGTAGTAGGTGGCAGGATCCAGTTTCAGCAGGTGAAAGCGATCCTGCAGGATGCAGAAGAGCAGTGCGATCACATTGCCCCAAAGCATCCCCTGGCCGATCAGGAAGGCGGAAAGGTAGAGAAACACCTTGCGGATGCTGAAGTCGCGGGCACCCATCGACTTGAGCATGCCAATCATGTTGGTGCGTTCAAGGATGATGATCAGCAGTCCCGAGATCATGGTGAAGCCTGATACCACCAACATCAGGATGATGATCACCCAGACATTCATGTCAAGCAGGTTGAGCCAGTTGAAGATCATGGGGTTGATGTCCTTGATGGAGCGTGTGTAGAGGTTGTTGCCGAGGCGGTCTTTGTAGGATGCCATGGTGAAGAAGAGATCCTGCGTGGTGCGGTCGAGGTTGTCGTAATCCTTTACCAGCAGTTCGATGCCGCTCACCATATCGTCATCCCACCCATTGAGGGAGGCAAGCACATCTTTACCGGTGATGACATAAAGCTTGTCGTAATCCTCGAAATTGGTCTCGTAGATGCCGGCGATGGTAAAACGACGGGCACGTACCGGCTCCTGCACGAAATAGCAGGTGAAGCTGTCACCCAGCTTCAGTTGCAGCTTCCCGGCGATCTCACGGGATAGGATGGCCTTGTTGCCGGCGGTGGTGTCATCCGGATGAATCACCTCACCCTCCAGCATGTTCTTCCGGAAAAACTCCCAGTCGTATCGTTCTGAGACTCCTTTGAGGATGACACCCATGAAGTCATCCTCGGTCTTGATGATGCCCGGCTTGGAGATGTACTCCTGAAGATGAGAGATGTCAGGGTTGGAGGTGAGTAGCTCCCTCAGTGTGTCGGAGAAGGCGATGGGAGCCTGTTCGTATGAGTTGTTGCTGTTGAAGGCTGTGACCTGGATATGGGAGCCGAAGCCCACCACCTTGGCACGTACTTCCTTTTTAAAGCCGACAATGATACAGACCGAGACAAGCATCACTGCCAGTCCCAGTGCGATACCGGTGATAGCGATGCGTATGGCGGGAGAGGAGACACGCTTGTCGTTTTGCTTCTCTCCCCTGTAGATACGTCTGGCTATGAAAAGTTCCGTGCTCATCTCATCTCTTTATCTTCTTCCCGGATATGCCTCCAGTGCTTTTTCCAACACCGTCAGTGCTTTTCCCAGATCAGCTTTGTTCAGTACATAAGCGATGCGTACTTCGTTCTTCCCCAAGCCCGGAGTTACGTAAAAACCGGTTGCAGGTGCCATGAAGATGGTCTGACCTTCGTAGGAGAAGTCAGAAAGACACCAGGCACAGAATCTGTCGGCGTCGTCGATGGGCAGTCGTGCCAACGTGTAGAAGGCACCCTGCGGCATGGGGGAGAAGACCCCCGGAATGTTGTTGAGTCGTTCCATCAGGTAGTCACGGCGGCTCTTGTACTCTTCAAAGTTATGCTGCATGTAGCTGCCGTTCTCCTGTAACGATGCGTTGGCTGCAATCTGGCCGATGAGCGGGGGACTGAGTCGCGCCTGACAGAATTTCATCACGGTATCGTGCACCTTCCGGTTTCTGGTGATCAATGCCCCGATGCGGATGCCGCACTCACTGTACCGTTTCGAAACCGAGTCGATCAGCACCACATTCTCTTCCACACCTTCCAGGTGGCAGGCGGAGACGTATGGCGTGTCATTGTAGATGAACTCCCGGTATACCTCGTCGGAGAAGAGATAAAGGTTATGCTTCATTACCAGCTGCCGTATCTGCTCCATCTCCTGTGGCGTGTAGACATAACCGGTGGGGTTGTTCGGGTTACAGATCAGGATTCCCTTGGTGCGCTCGTTGATCAGTTGTTCAAAGTCATCGATATGGGGCAGGGCGAAACCCGATTCAATGGTTGAGGGCAGGGAGCGAATCACTGCTCCGGCGGAGATGGCAAAGGCCATGTAGTTGGCATAGGCCGGCTCCGGTACGATGATCTCGTCACCCGGGTTCAGGCAGGCCATAAAGGCATAGAGCACCGCTTCCGATCCCCCCGCGGTGACGATGATCTCTTCGGGTGTCAGTTCAATGTTGTACTCTCTGTAGTACTCCGTCAGGTTCTCCCTGTAAAAGCGGTAACCGTCGCTGGGACTGTACTCAAGCGTAGTGCGGTCGATGTTGCGGATTGCCTCCAGGGCAGCTTGTGGTGAGGGCAGGTCGGGCTGCCCGATGTTGAGGTGGTACACCTTGGTGCCACGTGCTTTGGCAGCATCGGAGAGGGGGGCTAATTTGCGTATGGGTGAAGCGGGCATCTCAAATCCCCGCTGAGAAATTTCCGGCATATTGATTGCGTTGATTGTAACCTCTGTTGATCTTTTTCTATGTAGATGCAGGGGGCAAAGGTAATAAAAGTTTCCTTTCAATTGTTTTTTTTAGTCTATCGTTGGTATAAAATCGATATTTGATTCCCCTGTTTCTGATAAAAATGATAAGCCAGCCCCCTTGTTTAACACTTATTGTGTTCCATTTGAACTTCTCTACCACCTCTTATTGTTACTTTTGTAGAACAATATAAATGAAACAACGAACATTATTGCATGAAAAAAACTACTTTACTACTGCTAACATTTGCACTCTTCAGTGGAATAATTTCCTGTACGGGCCAGAAGGAGGAGACTGACGAGAAGTTCCGCAAGGGCTGGGAACTGGTATGGGAAGATGATTTTGACGAAGGTCTGAACGGGGATGAATGGTCAAAAATCCCCAAGGGAAAACAGCATATGAACCGTTATGCCAGTAAGCATGATGCGTTGTATCTCTCACAGGAGGGCAACCTGGTGCTGCGTGCAGTGCCCAATTCGGTGCCGAACGATACGATGCCATTTCTCACCGGTGGTATCACCCGTGAAGGCATGAAGAGTGGGAAGGTATCCCGTATCGAGGTGAAGGTACGGGTGAACCCTGCTGAGGGTGCCACCCATTATCTCTCATTGCTGCCGGTTGATCAATCGGAAAATCATATCTCGATCGACTTCATGGAACATTATGGCATGGATGAGTTTGTCTACCAATCGGTAACTTCTGAATATACTACATCGCAGGGGATGGCAGAAAATCCACCCTCCAGTTCGCTGGTGGGAGTCAATCCGGTGGAGTACCGCATCTATGGTGTTGAGAAGTATCCCGACAGCCTGGTCTTTTTCGTGGATGACATCCGCACCCGGAAGTACCCCCGTGTGCTTACCGACATGGCTGGACAATATCCATACGACGAACGGGATTTTAATCTCTTCCTCGGCATCCGTCTCAACAAGGATACCGATCCTGAGCAATTGCCTGCCGATATGTTGATTGATTGGGTGAGGGTCTATGAGCCGAAAGTGGGAGAAGAGGAATAAGTGATAGGCTACAAGCTGTAACTTTTTATTTTTCACAAAAAAAGACATCCGGCCGGGAATTTCCCTGCCGGATGTTTATGTTTCTACCCTGTCAGTTTATTTCAGGGGGAAAGTATGGGCGAAGAGGCGCTCTTCGGCCAGCTTTTCATACTTTGTACCCTTACGGCCATGGTTGGTGTAAGGGTAGATGCTGATGCCGCCACGGGGGGTGAAGATGCCTGTCACCTCGATGTACCTGGGATCCATCAGTTGGATCAAATCTTTCATGATGATGTTCACGCAGTCTTCATGAAAAGCCCCATGGTTGCGGAAGCTGAAGAGGTATAGCTTCAGGCTCTTGCTCTCCACCATCTTCACATCCGGAATGTAATCGACACGGATGGTGGCGAAGTCGGGTTGTCCGGTAATGGGGCAGAGGCTGGTGAACTCGGGACAGTCGAAGGTGACCCAATAGTCGTTCTCAGGATGTTTGTTGTTGAATGCCTCCAGCACCTCTGGTGCATAATCCTGCCGGTAGACGGTTTGACCACCCAGCAGGGTGAGTTGATCTTTTTCCATATGGGATATCTCTATTGTTGTTGATGAACGAATAATAACTGTTATCCTCCTTTTTCGGCGAGGTAGGCCTCCAGCCCTTTGTTGCGCAGCAGGCAGGCAGGACAATGCCCGCACCCCCCGGCTAGAATGCCATTGTAGCAGGTGAGCGTCTCGTTGCGGATGATATCAAACACACCCAGTTCGTCGGCCAGTTGCCATACCTCCTTCTTGTTGCGCCACATTAGTGGTGTGTGGATCACAAACTGCTTGTCCATTGCCAGGTTAAGTGTGGTGTTGGCCGAGCGGATAAAGGTGTCCCTGCAGTCGGGGTAGCCGCTATAGTCCGCTTCCGAGACACCGGTGACCAGGTGGCGGATTCCCTGTGCATAGGCCAGTGTGGCGGCGAAGGTGAGGAACAACAGGTTCCTGCCGGGAACAAAGGTGTTGGGATAGGAGTCTTTGGGTTGTGTCTCATCCATCGTCATAGAGAGGTCGGTCAGCGAGTTGGGTGCCAGCCGCGAAATGATGGAGGCATCAAGCACACGGAAAGGTGTGCCCGCCATCGCTGCAATGCGGCGAGCGTTCTCCACCTCCTGCGAGTGACGCTGACCGTAGGTGAAACAGAGCGCGTGCACTTGACGGAACTGTTGCTTAGCCCAGTAGAGGCAGGTGGTAGAGTCCTGACCACCGGAGAAGAGGACTAGTGCATCCTCCTGATGATAATCTTTCATCTTACTTTGTTTTTTATGTGGTTTCCTAAGCTACACAGGAAGCTGTTGGCTTCCGGTTGCAAAGATAACATATTTCCCTTTATTTGTCTCATTGTCTGATAGGGTATTCAAAACCATCTTAACAAAAAAGTAATCTATTTGTAACAGGAATGTAACATGCATGTCGTACATTTGCAAAGAGATTGGCCCTCACACAGTGGGGCTGGAAACCAATTACAACCGTACAATGGAAGAGAGGATACTGGTGGTGGACGATGAAAAAGATATCTGCGATATCCTTCAGTTCAACCTTGAACAGGAAGGTTACATTGTGGATGTGGCTACCTCTGCCGAAGAGGCGCTGGCAGTGATGACCGATGTGCATCAATTATTGATTTTGGATGTGATGATGGGAGGCATGTCAGGCTTTAAGATGGCAGAGACACTCCGGAAAGAGGGGAATACAATCCCAATCATCTTTCTCACGGCCAAGAACAGTGAGAACGACAAGCTCACCGGCTTCTCTCTGGGTGGCGATGACTATGTTGCCAAACCTTTTTCGGTGAAGGAATTGCTGGCTCGCGTGCTGGCACTGTTGAAACGTACCACGTTGGTGCGGATGCCGCCGGCGACACACTGGAATTACCGGGGGCTCACCATTGACATTCCTTCCAACAGGGTGACCATCGACGGGTCTGAGGTGTCTCTTACCAAGAAAGAATTCGAGATCCTCTCACTGCTGGCACAGGTATCACCCAACCTGCTCACTCGTGCGGAAATCCTTGGAAGTGTCTGGGGTGAGAATGAATATGTTCTTGACCGTACCGTCGACGTGCATATCACCCGTTTGCGAAAGAAACTGGGTGAATATGCCGGCATCATCGTCAATCGTTCCGGCTTCGGTTATTGGTTGAACCTGGACAACGGGAAGTAGTTATGGGCATAAAGTTCTCCTTTAAGAGTCGTATCCTGCTCACCTTTTCACTGATCATCGCACTTTTCACCGCAGGCATCATCTACTTTGAACAACAGCAGCTGAGAAAAGAACGTACCGAGAGCTTGCAGCGGATGCTGGACAATGATGCACTCCTCATTGCCCGCTACTTGGAGCAGAATCAGATCCTTCACGGGATGGATACCACAAGGTTGAAGGAACTGCTGCAATACATGCAGCCGGAACTGAGGCTCACCCTGATCGATCTCAAAGGGAAGGTGTTGTATGACAACCGGTTGGAAGCCGCCAAAATGGAGAACCACCTGTTGCGACCGGAGGTACAGGAGAGCATTGCCGAAGGCAGCGGATCGGATATCCGCCGTTCCACGAGCAACCAGCTGGAGTATCTATACCATGTGCGATACAGTGACAACCTTTTTGTCCGTGTAGCGCTGCCCTACGATGTGGAACTACGCTCATTCATTCACTCCGGAAACTCGTTTGCCTACTACATCCTGCTATTCTTTATCGTCTCGGTGCTGATGATGATTTACTTCTCCGATCGTTTTTCCCGTTCCATAAGGGAGCTGAGAGCCTTCTCTCAGAACGTGAAGAGCGGTGCCGCAATTCCACCCTCCTTTGTCTTTGCCGATGATGAGGTGGGAGAGGTGAGTGCCGCCATTGTTGAGAACTACAACCTGCTTCAGGAGAACCGACGTCGCTTGGCAACTGAACGGGAGAAGTTGCTGCAGCACTTTCAGTTCTCCGAGGAAGGTATCGCCATCTTCTCGGAAGAACGAAAAGAGGTGTATGCCAACTCTCATTTTCTGCAATATCTCAACCTGATCCTCGAGTCACCCACGCTGGTTACGGAAAACCTGTTTGCTGATTCCGCATTCAAGGAGGTGGTAGGATTCCTCGACCGGAAGGATGAGGAGGAAAACGTTTTCTCGAAGCGCATGGAGAAGAGTGGCAAGATGTTCAACGTACGAGTAATCATCTTTGAAGACCGCAGCTTCGAACTTTACATCAGTGACATCACCCGCGTGGAGAAGCGACGGCTGCTAAAGCAGGAGATGACCAACAACATCGCGCATGAGTTGCGGACTCCTGTCACCAGCATCCGCGGATACCTGGAGACCATATTGGGATTTGCCGGCGAGGGTGTGGATGTGCGCCTTCGTAGTTTTCTCGACAGGGCCTACCTGCAGACCATCCGGCTATCGGAACTGATTCAGGACATCAGCATGCTTACCAAGATTGAGGAGGCCTCCGACCGCTTTGAGATGGAACCGGTGAACATCGGGGAGTTGCTTCAGGAGATGAAGGGGGACCTGTCTGAAAAACTCATGGAGAAAAGTGACCGATTCATGGTAGATGTGGGTGAGGATGTTGTGCTCTACGGAAGCCGCACGTTGCTCTACTCCATCTTCCGCAACCTGACAGAGAATGCGATCGCTTATGCAGGAGAGGGAATAGAGATCGTGATACGCTGCCACAATGAGAATGATGATGCTTACTTCTTCGAGTTTCATGACAACGGTCCCGGTTTGGAAGAGAAGCATCTGGTACGCATCTTTGAACGGTTCTACCGGGTGAATGAAGGACGTACCCGCAAGACGGGAGGCTCGGGACTGGGTCTCTCCATCGTGAAGAATGCTGTGCTCTTTCACAAAGGCAGTATTCTTGCCCGCAACCGAACTGAAGGAGGGCTCTCATTCCTGATCACTTTTCCCAAAAAAAGGAGCTAGCCTTTTCTTGCGATACAATTGTTTCCGGACACACTTTTTTGGAAAATCATTGTATCTTTGTTTTCAGAACTACGTAAGTTTGTGTGTGATATTCTGAACGTACCGGTTTTTTCATTCGTTCGAAAGTGGATGAACGACTGATGTTTCGTTTGGATTCATGCTGAATTATAAGATCTATATCATATGAAACGAGCATGATAACTGTTCTTACACAAGAACATGATTAAAAGCGAGTTCCATATGATACCTTTGAAAATAAATAGTTTTAATCATATGAAATATGTAGGAGCGCATATCAGCGCATCAGGCGGTGTGGAGAATGCACCGGTGAACGCGCACACCATTGGGGCCAAGGCGTTTGCTTTTTTCACCAAGAACCAGCGGCAATGGTTTGCCGCAGCTTATAGTGAACAGAACATTGAACTGTTCCGTTCACGCTGCAAGGAGTATGGCTTTACCCCGGATCAGATTCTGCCGCACAGCAGCTACCTCATCAATCTCGGGAACCCGGGTGACGAAGAGGTGCAGAAATCGCGTGCCGCCTTCAACGATGAGATGAAACGGTGTGAACAACTGGGCATCAACCGGCTTAACTTCCATCCCGGGAGCCACCTGAACAAGATATCAGTAGATGGTTGTCTCGACCGCATCGCCGAGTCGATCAACCTCTCCCTGGAGAAGACCAACGGCGTCACAGCTGTGATTGAAAACACCGCGGGACAGGGAACCAATCTGGGACATACCTTCGAGCAGATAGCCCATATCATTGATAAAGTTGAGGATAAGAGCAGGGTGGGGGTCTGCCTCGACACGGCACATACGCTCGCTGCAGGCTACGAGATCAGAACCCGTGAGGGTTTTGAAGAAACCTTCCGCAAATTTGAAGAGATCGTGGGTTTCCACTACCTCAAGGGGATGCACATCAACGATTCCAAAAAAGAGCTGGCCACACGTGTGGACCGCCACGACAGTCTCGGTAAGGGGGTGATGAACATGGATCTTTTCGGCTTCATCATGAATGATCCTCGCTTCGACAACATGCCACTGATCCTCGAGACACCCGATGAAGCGTTATGGGCGGAAGAGATTCAGGTACTTTACTCACTGCAAAAAAATACTTAAAGTCTCTATACTCCAATGGATATTTTGATGCCGATTATATTTTTGATGGGTATTGTACTCATTACACTGGAAGATAAAATTCACATCAACAAATCGGCAACAGCCCTTTTTATGTCTGTACTGCTTTGGTTGATGGTCATGCTCAATGCCAATCAGATATTGGACAGTGTATTGCATGATGATTTTCAGCGATATATTCAGCGTTTGGAGATTGCTCCTCTCAGTCCACAACAGCAAAGCATTTCCTACCTCACCGAGAGAATGTTTCTGACTCATCTGGGTGATGTGTCGGAAACGCTCTTTTTCGTGATGTGTTCCCTGCTCATCGTAAATATCGTGGATAAGTATGGTGGATTTCTCGCCATTACGCATTCGTTGCGGACCAACAATAAACGAAGGTTGTTGTGGTTGATCAGTATCTCCTCCTTTCTGTTCTCGGCATTGCTCGATAACCTGGCTGCCGCATTTGTGTTGATAGCTGTCTTGCGTAAACTCGTTCCCGACAAAACAGACCGGCTGAAATATGCCAGCATGATCATTCTCTCAGCAAATGCAGGCGGTTCCTGGTCTCCAATTGGTGATGTGACTACTCTGTTGCTTTGGAACGGTGGAAACATCACGGCGATGCACCAGATCACGCATCTTTTTCTGCCGGCATTTATCAATCTCATGGTCATATTGGTGATTGCCAACTTTTGGCTGTTCAAAAAAGGAGCTGTGTTGCGGCAAAACCGGGATATCTCTGCTGATAATGTTTTTATCGATAAGATTCCGTTACGGTCCCGTATTCTGATTTTCTGGATCGGCACCCTTTCTCTTGCGTTGGTGCCTCTTTTTCAAACGGTGACTCATCTCCCGGCTTTTATGTGTGTATTGTTTGGGTTGTCTCTCCTTTGGATTTATACCGATCTCATATATGGCCGGATAAGCGAAATAAAAGACTCCGATAAAATGCGTATTCCGGCATTGTCACGCTCGGTAGACTTGCCGACCATCTTCTTCTTCTTTGGTATCTTGATGTCGGTAGCCGCATTGAATGTAAGCGGTCAGCTATTGCAGATTGCCGGCTATCTTACTTCATTGATCACGGAACCCTATCTGCTTGGTGTGTTGATTGGTGCCGCCTCATCGCTGGTCGATAATGTGGCGTTAGTATCGGCAACCATGGGTATGTTCCCAATGCCCGATAGCTCAGCAGACCTGACTTCTTATATGCAATACTTTATTGCAGACGGTGGGTTCTGGACCCTCCTGGCCTATTGTGCCGTAACCGGTGGCAGTATACTGATTATCGGCTCTGCTACTGGTGTAGCAGTAATGGGACTTGAAAAAATAAGTTTTAGTTATTACCTGAAGCGGTTCACACCCCTCGCTCTGTTGGGTTATGTTGCAGGTATTTTGACATTTTTGTTGATTCAGTGAAATCAACATGGAATAGATTAATAGTAAAAGCGCCGTACCTTCTAAAAGTTACGGCGCTCTTTCAATCACTCAATCTCTTTTTATCACCCTCATCAACAATCAGTCGAGGTGGATTTCATCCAGGAAGAAGAAGGCCTTGTTGCCCTTGCCCGGGTGCCACTCAGGCATCACCGTAGGTTTCACGGTGACCTTGTAGTAGCGGGCCGTGACCGGTTCGAAGGTGAGCTTGTGTTCAGAGATGTCGGACCAGTGCTCCTGCTTCTCGTCGGTGATGGTTTGGGAGGTTACCTGTGTGAACTGCTGGTTGTTGTCAGAACTTTCGATGAGGATTTCAGAGGCATCGAAGATCCAGTCCCCAGTCACCACGGCATTGCGAATGGAGGCACTGCTGATCTCGGTAGCTTCCAGCATATCGATCACCGCCACCAGCTCCTCACCTTGGAACCCGATCCATCGACCGGAACGGTAGTTGGTGTTGTTGCCCTGTAGTCCGTCCACCAGCATTGAAGCACCCTCAAAGCCATAGTTCGGAGCTGGTGTGGTGAGCAGCTCTGTCGGCCTGAAACTGGATTTACTGAGGTGAATCTGCTCGCTGAAGAGCTTGCTCTTCTTTCCCTGGCGGATGGCTACCGCTTTCAGTTGGCACTCCTCGTTGATTGAGATCTTGCCCTCGTAGCGGAGTGACGTTTCGGTGGGCTCACTTCCGTCCAAGGTGTAGTAGACCGGTGCATCGTCGATCGTACTGAAGGTGACATCGAGTGCGTTGGTGTCGAAGTTGGGTGTCAGTTCAGCCTTGACATCAAACACATGGGTGGCATAATTGTAGCCCAGCTTATCGTAAAGAGACAGGAGACGGGGCAAACGTTCCAGGAACGCTTCATACTCCTTCTTCGCCGGTTGCATCCACTGCACTTCACTCATGGCTGCCAGACGTGGCAGCGTCATGTACTCCACATGCTCCTCCTCGCGGATGTACTCGGTCCAGAGGTTGGCCTGTGCACCCAGTATATGGCCTTTCTGGTCTGCGGTCAGCTGATCGGGTGCCGGTTCAAAGCTGTAAACCTGTTCCAGCGGGAGAAAACCACCGATAGCCAGCGGCTCATCGTCTATCTTGTCTGTTTGGTAGTAGTCGAAGTAACAGTAGGTGGTGGGGGTCATGATCACATCGTGCCCCATCTGTGCAGCCTGTATGCCGCCTCCCATGCCGCGCCATGACATTACCGTGGCGTTGGGCGCCAGTTCACCTTCCAGGATCTCATCCCAGCCGATGATTCTTCTGCCGTGATCGTTCAGAAATTTCTCGATGCGTGCCGTTACATAACTCTGCAGGTAGTGTTCTGCCATATGACCATTGTGATCGGTCAACCCCAGCTCTTTGATGCGTGCCTGACAATCGGGACACTCCTCCCAGCGTGTTTTGGGAGATTCGTCACCACCAATGTGAATATAATCCGACGGGAAAATCTCCATCACCTCGGTGAGCACCGCTTCCAAGAAGGTGAAGGTCTCCTCCTTGCCAGGGCAGAGCACATCGTCAAAAACGCCCCATTCACGTGCTACTTCATAGGGGCCTCCCGTGCAACCCAGCTCCGGGTATGCGGTCAGCGCAGCCAGCATGTGTCCCGGCAGGTCTACTTCGGGGATGATCGTGATGTAACGCTCAGCAGCGTAAGCAACCACCTCTTTGAGTTCATCCTTGGTATAGAAACCACCGTGAGGCGTGCCGTCATACTCACCCGTGTTGCGGCCAATCACCGTTTCGCTGCGTATGGAGCCTACCTCCGTCAATTTGGGATAGGATTCAATCTCGATGCGCCATCCCTGGTCTTCCGTGAGATGCCAGTGAAAACGGTTGATGTTGTGCAGTGCCAACAGATCGATGTACTTCTTCACGAAATCGACCGACTGGAAATGACGGGCCACATCGAGCATCATGCCGCGGTAGGCAAAGCGGGGGGCATCACTGATGGTGGCAGGAGTGAAGTTGATAGCCTTGTAATTCCCTACCGGTACCGACTTACGCAGGGTTTGGATGCCATAGAAGACGGCCGCTTCGCTGGCTCCCTCAATCTGAATGGTCTGACCGTCGATCCGGATGCGATAGGCTTCAGAATTCTCATGTTGCAGACCCAATGAAAGAATTACTGCATCCTGCTCAGCTGCATCAACCGTTACCTTTGGTTTGATGCCGGCGGAGAGCTCCAGGTAATCAGCCAGAAAGGCTGCATTGCGTTCCATCTTTTCATTCCCTTCGGGATATATAATTTTTGTAGTGCCGGTGAGACGGAACGGCTCTCCCTCTGTCATTTCAATCTGATCGGGTAAAGGTACCACCCGGTAGTCTGCTTCGGTGCTGCCGTTACCTCCCCTTCCACAGGAAATAAGAAGGATAGCCGCAGTCATCAGTAGTTGTAATCTTTTGATCATTTTCGTTTTCTGTTAGTTTATTGAATATTTTGTTTAGGGTTGTTGACTAGTGCTTGAAGGGTCTGCGCCACCTTGTGGGCCTGTGTGACCGGAATGGCATACTCATCGATCACAATGCTCTCTCCCCCCATCTTCACATTCGGATTGCGGTAGATCATACCACTTTCCTGCTGCTCCCGTGCCGAGAGGTGAAACTCCTCTGCCCCTGTTTCCGCAGCCAGCCGGGCTATGTTCGATGCGTTCACGCCGCTACCCGGCATGATGATGATCCGGTTGCCGGCACGCTCCACCAGCTCCCGTAGTAGGGGGATTCCCTGTTCAGCCCTGGGTTGACCGCCCGAGGTGAGAATCCTGTCGCATCCCAGTTCAATGATGCGCTCCATGCTATCAAAGGGGTCACGACACATGTCGAAGGCTCTGTGGAAGGTGACACTCATCCCGTTGGCCGCTTCCATCAACTCCCGGTTGCGGACCATGTCCACCTCTCCCTCACGCATGAGGGAACCGATTACAACGCCATCTACCTCCAAGTCGCGGGCCATGCGGATATCTTCGAGCATGATTTGGTGCTCCAGGTCGGAGTAGAGAAAATCACCTCCCCGGGGGCGGATGATTACGTTGAGCTTGAGCTGCAGTAGCTTACGGGCCAAAGCCATCTCGCCGTAGGATGGGGTGGTGCCCCCCTCCGGAATACCTGCACAGAGCTCTACCCGGTAAGCACCTCCCTTCTCTGCTTCCAGGCAGCTGGCCACCGAGTTGGCACAGATCTCCAGTTTGTAATCCTTTTTCATCGTGATAACGCTCTACCTGCAATCGATGTCAACGATACGCAGGTAGTTAATCAAAAAGTTTAATAAATTAATTAACAAAAGTAATAAATTACAAGAAAAAACAGAAAGATATCGTGCCTCAAATCATTAAAAAGGTCATAAATGATGTATATCCCTTTTTCAGATACCATGGAGTCTTTCATTCGTCTGAAAACATCCTTCATTTCAATGATTGAATAATCAATATTATTGACTGCTTTTGGATAAAAATTTGCTATTTTTGCTTTTATAACCTTGAGATGAATTAGCTGCTTATGAAATTATCACTCTCCGATCAGCTGCCACCCTCTCCGGTCTTCGATGATTCGATCCGTCGTGCCCCCGACCGGGGATACAGGCTTACCAAAGCGCAGACCCTTACTGCGCTGCAAAATGCACTGCGCTATATCCCTCCTGCCCTGCACGAAACGCTGGCTCCCGAGTTCCTGGAAGAGTTACGCTGCCGCGGACGCATCTACGGCTATCGCTACCGTCCCGAAGGAGATCTGAAAGCCAGACCGGTGGAGCAATACAAGGGAAACTGCCTAGAAGGGAAGGCTTTTCAGCTGATGATCGACAACAACCTCAGCTTCGACATCGCGCTTTACCCATACGAGCTGGTCACCTACGGCGAGACGGGTCAGGTGTGTCAGAACTGGATGCAGTACCGCCTCATCAAACAATACCTGGAGGTGATGACGCGTGAGCAGACGCTGGTAGTGGAGAGCGGCCATCCGGTGGGACTCTTCCGCTCCCGTCCCGATGCACCGCGGGTGATCATCACCAACTCGATGATGGTGGGCATGTTCGACAACCAGGCCGACTGGGAGGTGGCGGCACAGCTGGGGGTGGCCAACTATGGGCAAATGACCGCCGGCGGGTGGATGTACATCGGTCCCCAAGGCATCGTCCACGGCACCTTCAACACCTTGCTCAACGCGGGACGCCTTCGTCTGGGAATTCCGCAGGATGGCGACCTGCGGGGGCGCCTTTTCGTCTCCTCCGGCCTCGGTGGCATGAGCGGTGCACAACCCAAGGCGGCTGATATCGCAGGGGCGGTGTCGCTCATCGCCGAGGTGGATGGCTCCCGTATTGAGACCCGCAGCAGGCAGGGATGGGTGCAGCGCGTCACCGGTGATCTCCGGCAGGCGTTCCACTGGGCAGGGGAGGCGATGGAACGAAAAGAACCCCTCTCGATTGCCTATCATGGCAACATCGTAGATCTGCTGGAGTATGCGGCTGATCAGAAGATAGCGATTGACCTGCTTAGCGATCAGACCTCCTGCCATGAACCCTACAGCGGTGGTTACTGCCCCGCGGGGATCAGCTTTGAGGAGCGCACACGGCTGCTGCACGATGAGCGGGAAAAGTTCAGGGAGCTTGTCGACCTGTCGCTGCAACGCCATTATCGGGTGATTGCCCGGCTGACGGAGCGGGGCACCTACTTCTTCGACTACGGCAACTCCTTCATGAAGGCTGTTTACGATGCCGGTGTGAAAGAGATATCCCGCAACGGCATCGATGAGAAGGACGGGTTCATCTGGCCCTCCTACGTGGAGGATATCATGGGGCCAGAGCTGTTTGACTATGGCTACGGTCCTTTCCGCTGGGTATGCCTGAGCGGGAATCCGGAGGATCTCAGGAAAACCGACCGGGCGGCGATGGACTGTATCGACCCACACCGGCGAGCACAGGATCGCGACAACTGGGTTTGGATCCGCGATGCGGAGAAACATAGGCTGGTGGTGGGCAGCCAAGCGCGCATCCTCTACCAGGATGCCGGGGGACGGATGAAGATCGCACTGCGCTTCAACGCGATGGTACGCAACGGTGAAATTGGTCCCGTGATGCTGGGCCGCGACCACCATGACGTGAGCGGCACCGACTCCCCCTTCCGGGAGACGGCCAACATTCGTGACGGCAGCAACGTGATGGCCGACATGGCGGTGCAGTGCTTCGCCGGCAACGCCGCCCGGGGTATGAGCCTGGTGGCGCTGCACAACGGCGGCGGCGTGGGGATCGGTAAGGCGGTGAATGGTGGCTTCGGGATGGTGCTCGATGGCAGCGAGCGGGTGGATGAGATCCTCCGCAGTGCCATGTTGTGGGATGTGATGGGGGGCGTGGCACGCCGTGCCTGGGCTCGCAACCCCCATGCCATCGAGACAGTGCACGATTTCAACAGCTCACATGCAGAGGATTACAACATCACTGAACCATATGTGGCAGACAGAGAGATGCTGGAGAATCTGCTGACAGCTCTCTAAGCGGGAACGACTTCCCGCACTGAGAGCACTGAAAAACATCACTCAAAAAGAGTCAATTCCAGAAATATAACGATACATTTGCATCAAAGCAATTCATAAAGCAGAAAACCGATTGATATCAATGAACAGAATCATGGAGTGCGTGCCCAATTTCAGTGAGGGACGCGACAAAGCAAGAGTGGAGCAGATCGCGGATACCTTCCGCGGCAGAGAGGGTGTAAAACTGCTGGATTACAGCAGTGATGCCGACCACAACCGGTCGGTGATCACCGTGGTAGGTGAACCGGAGGCGTTGAAGGCAGCCGTGATTGATGCCATCGGCAGGGCAGTGGAGCTGATCGACCTGACACGGCAAAGCGGACAACATCCCCGCATGGGTGCGGTCGATGTGGTGCCCTTTATTCCTATCCGAAACGTTACCATGGAAGAGGCGATTGCCCTCTCAAAGGAGGTGGCTGAGGCGGTAGGCAAAAAATTTCAACTGCCGGTCTTCCTCTATGAGAAGTCGGCCACGGCAACCCATCGTGAGAACCTGGCCACGGTACGCAAAGGGGAGTTCGAAGGGTTGCGGGAGAAGATGCTGTTGCCGGAGTGGCAGCCCGATTACGGTCCCGCTGCACCGCATCCCACCGCCGGCGCGGTGGCCGTTGGGGCACGCATGCCGCTGGTAGCCTACAATGTCAACCTGGGCACAGACAACCTGGAGATCGCCAGCGCCATCGCCAAAAAGGTGCGCTTCGTGGGGGGCGGACTTCGCTACTGCAAAGCGATGGGCGTGACCCTCGGCGAGCGGGGCATCACCCAGGTCTCGATGAACCTGACCGATTTTACCAAAACAGCCATCTATCGTGCCCATGAGCTGGTGCGGATAGAGGCGCAGCGCTATGGGGTACCGGTGGTGGGTGCCGAGGTGATCGGACTGGTGCCGATGGAGGCGCTGGTCGATGCGGCTGCCTACTACCTGGGATTGGAAAACTTCTCAATGAGCCAGGTGCTCGAGGCAAAACTGATGGAATAGATGAACTGGATTGAACTAACCGCCGCCATTTTCGGAGTGATCAGCGTTTGGTATGCCCGCAAGGAGAAGATCCTGGTCTTTCCCTTCGGCATCATCAACGTGGCGATCTACATCTACATCTGCTTTGAGGCACGCCTCTATGCCAATGCCGGCATCAACATGGTCTACCTGGCATCCAATATCTTCGGCTGGTACATGTGGTCCCGCACCGGCGACGACAACCAGAGGCTGCAGATCCGGCGCAATACCCCCCGGCAGCAGGTTATCACCTGGAGCAGCGTGCTCCTGATTTACCTGGCTGTATATTTCCTGCTGCGCTGGGTGAACAGGGAGGACGCTGCCTACCTGGCATCATGGCTCCCCCGGATCGATGCCTTCAACACCTCATTCTTCCTGGTCGCCACCGTGCTAATGGCAGTGAAGAGGCTTGAAAACTGGCATTTCTGGATCATTGGCAACATTGTATCCATACCAATTTATGCCTCGCAGGGTCTATACTTCACCTCCGGTCAGTACACCGTTTTCCTGGTGCTGGCAATCATGGGACTGCGCGAGTGGAACGCAAAAGTCAAAAGAAATCATGCATAACCTGATCATCAAAAATGCCGCACAGGTGGTAACCTGCAGCGGCTTCGAAGGAAAAAGGGGAAGGGAGATGAACCACCTGGGTGTGATCGAAAACGGTACCGTGATCGTCACCGGGGGTATCATCTCACATGTCTTGCAACAGGGTGAACCGCTGCCGGTAAACGAGGCTGACTACAAGGTGATTGATGCCACCGGAAAGGCGTTGCTCCCGGGCTTTGTAGATCCCCACACCCATTTCGTCTTCGGCGGCTATCGCGAGGAGGAGTTCTCCTGGCGGATGAGGGGTGACAGTTACATGGCGATCATGGAGCGGGGCGGCGGCATCGTCAACACCACGCGTGCCACCCGCAAAGCCACGGAGGAGGAGCTGATCGACTCAGGACGACAACGGCTGGATGCGATGCTGCGGCTGGGCATCACAACCGTGGAGGGGAAAAGCGGCTATGGGCTGGACCGGGAGACAGAGCTGAAGCAGCTGCGGGTGATGCATCAATTAAATGATCTCCATCCTGCAGATATTGTCTCCACCTATATGGGGGCACATGCCGTTCCGGAGGAATGGAAGGGCAGGGAGGATGCTTTTATCGACTTCCAGGTGGAGGAGATGCTTCCGCTGGTGGCGGGAGAGGGGTTGGCCGAAGCGGCTGACATCTTCTGTGAGCAGGGGGTCTTCTCGATCGAGCAGTCCCGTCGCTACCTGAAGGCAGCAGCGAAGCAGGGTTTGAAACCCAAGATGCATGCCGATGAGATTGTACCCCTGGGGGGAGCCGAGCTGGCGGCGGAACTGCACTGCCTCTCGGCAGATCACCTGCTGCAGGCCTCAGACAAGGGGATCGCTGCCCTGGCGGCATCGGGAACGGTGGCCACGCTGCTGCCGCTGACTGCCTTTTCGCTGCGTGAGCCCTACGCCCGTGCCCGCACTATGATCGATGCCGGCTGCATCGTGGCAATGGCCACCGACCTCAACCCGGGCAGCTCCTTCACTGCCTCGGTGCCGCTGCTCTTCGCCCTGGCCTGTATCTACATGCAGCTCACGCCCGAGGAGGCTGTTACCGCCTTCACCCTCAACAGCGCGGCAGCACTGGGGCGAGCCGACCGCATCGGCAGCATCGATCCGGGGAAGCAGGGCGACCTGCTGCTGTTGCAGTTCCCCTCCTACAAGTTCCTGCCCTACCATGTGGGGATGAACATCGTGGAGCGGGTGATCAAAAGAGGGGAGATCGTGGTATAAAATTGTTCAATGTTCACCGCACAAAGCTAACCGCAAATTTATATAGAATGAAACTACAAGATCTATT
This sequence comes from Proteiniphilum sp., assembly GCA_036733365.1. Taxonomy (GTDB): domain Bacteria; phylum Bacteroidota; class Bacteroidia; order Bacteroidales; family Dysgonomonadaceae; genus Proteiniphilum. The sequence goes on along the minus strand of DAINAS010000001.1, from coordinate 44,130 downwards.
ACTGAAAGAATTTCTCGAGAAAACCGCAGCAAAGGAGCCGGTACCGGGCGGCGGCAGCAGTGCTGCACTGAATGCCGCCATGGCGACGGCGCTCACCGAGATGGTGGCCAACCTCACCTTCGGCAGGAAGAAGTATGCCGATGTGGATGAACGGATGCGGGAGATTGCAGCTGAGATGTCGGTACAACGGAGCCGCTTCCTGGAAGATATCGACCGTGATGCGGAGGCCTACCGCCTGGTGATGGAGGCCTACCGGCTGCCCAAAGAGACCGAGAAGGAACAGCAGCAGCGAGATGCAACGGTACAGGAGGCAACCCGAACGGCGTCGCTGGTGCCGATGGAGGTGGCAGAGAGAGCCTTCTCCCTGCTGGAAATCATGTGGGAGACGTTGCAGACAGGAAACCCCAACGCGGCTACCGACGGGTTGGTGGGGCTGATGAACTGCCGCACCGCCATCCTGAGCGCACTGCTCAACGTGCGTGTCAACCTGGGAGGGATCGCTGATCAGTCGTTTGTCGATGAGATGAACACGAAGTGCGACCGACTGGAGAAACAAGCCATGGAAACAGAAGCCAAAGCGATCGAACTGATTAAATCAAGAATCTAAATGAAAAATATTTTTCTGATCGGCCGGGGAGAGCTCACCATCAGTGACCTGGAGAAGATCATCACTGAAAACATCAAGGTGGAACTGGCTCCTGAGGCGATAGAGCGGATACAACGATGCCGCGATCACCTGGATCGCAAAATGGAAACACAAAAGGAACCGATCTACGGCATCACCACCGGCTTTGGATCTCTATGCGACCGCACCATCTCGGGGGAGGACCTCAACACACTGCAGGAGAACCTGGTGAAATCGCACGCCTGCAGCGTGGGCAACGAGGTGGCACCACTGATCGTCAAGCTGATGTTCCTGCTCAAGGCACATGCCCTCTCGCTGGGTTACAGCGGTGTGCAGGTGGCCACCGTGCAGCGGATGGTTGACCTGTTCAACAATGACATCCTGCCGGTGGTCTACGACAAGGGATCGCTGGGAGCGTCGGGCGACCTGGCGCCGCTTGCCAACCTCTTCCTGCCGCTGATCGGGGTGGGGGATGTCTTCTACAAGGGACAGAAACGGGACATCGGTGCGGTGCTCGATGAGTTCGGCTGGAGCCCCATACATCTCAAGAGTAAGGAGGGGCTGGCACTGCTCAACGGTACCCAGTTCATGTCGGCACATGGTGTCTACGCCATCATGAAAGCGAAGAGACTCTCCAAGCGGGCCGACCTGATTGCCGCCCTCTCGCTCGACGCCTATGACGGTCACATCGAACCGTTCGACGAACGGCTCCACCTGATCCGGCTCCATCGCGGTCAGCAGGAAACAAGCCGCAACTTCCGCCGCTTCCTGGAGGGTAGTGAGCTCATCTCCCGCAGGAAGGAACACCTCCAGGATCCCTATTCCTTCCGCTGTGTACCGCAGGTGCATGGTGCCACCAAGGATGCAATCGACTATGTGGAGCAGGTGGTAGTGACCGAGATCAACTCGGTGACCGACAACCCCACCATCTTCCCCGACGATGATGAGATCATCTCAGGGGGCAACTTCCACGGTCAGCCTCTGGCCATCGCCTTCGACTTCCTCGCTATCGCCCTGGCGGAGCTGGGCAACATCTCCGAACGGCGCACGGCACAGCTGATCCTCGGCAAGCGGGGTTTGCCCGAGTTCCTGGTGGCCAACCCCGGCCTCAACTCCGGATTCATGATCCCGCAGTATGTGGCGGCATCGGTGGTGAGTCAGAACAAGATGTACAGCTACGCTGCCAGCACCGACTCCATCGTCTCCTCCAACGGACAGGAGGATCATGTGAGCATGGGAGCCACATCGGCCATCAAACTCTTGCCATTGATGGACAACCTCGACACCATCCTCTCCATTGAAATGATGAACGCTGTGCAGGCGCTCGACTTCCGCCGACCCCTACACTCCTCACCCCTCATCGAGAAGGTGGTGAAGGCCTACCGCAAGGAGGTGCCATTCATCGAAGAGGATATCGTGATGTACAAGGAGATCCGCAAGACGGTCTCTTTCCTCAACCGGCTGGACGTGGATGGACTCTGAGAGCCAATTTAAATGTTAAAAAAAAGAGGAAAAAGATCACTTTGTGTATCTTTGCAGCTTCTCACAGTCAAATTAAAGATAAATCAAACCTATAAAAACAGACAAAATGGTAGAGAATTTGAGGAAATCGCTCAGGGATTCTGCAGCGGCACGATGGACAGCACTGGTCATTGTCTCCTTCACGATGATGTGCGGATACTTTTTAACCGATATCATGGCCCCGCTGGCGGGCCTGCTGGAGGGGCAGCTGGGCTGGTCCCGTGCCGACTACGGCACCTTCACCAGCTCCTATGGCTGGTTCAACGTCTTCCTGCTGATGCTGATCTTCGGCGGGATCATCCTCGACAAGCTGGGGGTGCGCCTCACCGGGCTGGGAGCCGCCGGGGTGATGGTGGCCGGCACGGCCATCAAGTACTGGGCGGTATCGACCCCTTCACTGAGTGGTACAACCCTCTTCGGACTCGATGCACAGGTGTTCTGGGCAAGCATCGGCTTCGCCACTTTCGCCGTAGGCGTTGAGGTGGCCGGCATCACCGTCTCCAAGATCATCGTGAAATGGTTCAAGGGGAAGGAGATGGCAATGGCCATGGGGATGGAGATGGCAATGGCCCGTATCGGTACCGCCATGGCACTCGGCTTCTCGGTGCCCATCGCCAAGGCTACCGGCGTGGTGGATGTATCGCGTCCCGTGCTGGTGGCGCTGATCGGTCTCTGTATCGGACTGATCTCCTTTATCGTCTACGTGATGATGGACAAGAAGCTGGATGCCTCAGAAGCACTGGAAGAGGGGGAAGTAAGCGTACCGGAAGAGGAGTTCAAGATCGCCGACATCGGCAAGATCCTGACCAACAAGGGGTGGTGGTACATCGCCATCCTCTGCGTGCTGTTCTACTCGGCGGTGTTCCCCTTCCTGAAGTATGCCACCGACCTGATGGTGAATAAGTTCGGCGTGAAGGAGGACCTCGCGGGGCTGATCCCGATGCTGCTCCCCTTCGGCAACATCCTGCTGACTCCCCTCTTCGGCGGCATCTACGACCGCAAGGGGAAAGGAGCTTCCATCATGATCATCGGTGCCGTGCTGCTGATCTTCGTGCATGCACTCTTCTCGGTGCCGGGCCTCAACAGCTGGATCTTCGCCATGGTGCTGGTGGTAGTGCTCGGCATCGCCTTCTCCCTGGTGCCGTCGGCCATGTGGCCCTCCGTGCCCAAGATCATCCCGGAAAAGCGACTGGGTACCGCCTACTCGCTGATCTTCTGGGTGCAGAACTGGGGCCTGATGGGGGTACCCCTCCTGATTGGCTGGGTGCTCGAGAAATATTGCATCACCGGGCAGACCGTGCGCGACGGACTTACCGTCAATACCTACGATTACACCCTTCCCATGCTCATCTTCACCAGCTTCGGTGTGCTGGCACTCATCTTCGCCTTCCTGCTGAAAGCGGAGGACAAGAAGAAGGGATACGGGCTGGAGTTGCCGAACATTCAATCGTAGAATGGATGTAAACTAAAAATATTCAGCTTTCTCCTAGGGCGGTGAATGTTTAATAAATGTAACTGTTCAAGCCAGAGGCAAAAAAGAGGCCATCTCATCAACAAAATGAGATGGCTTTTTTATTATCCCATCCACAGGGAATCGCCTTATTTGGCTTTTTACAGCGTATAATCTCACTCGTAACTGACTCTTTACTGGTTCTAATCTGTTAGAACCATATTAGAACCATATTAGAACGAGATTAGAACGAGATTAGAACGAGTAACGGAGGAAAGAGGGCAAAATCCCCGGGAATTTAGGGGTATCTCCTCCCGCAATTGTTTACATTGGTATCAGCCAGGCGGCATAGATATGGCTGGCCAGTCCCAGCAGCACGAAGAGGTGAAAAATGGTGTGAACGAACTCCCGCTTGGCGGTGGCATAGATTACCGCCCCCACAATGTAAAATATTCCACCCACGAACAGCCAGAGCACCGTATCCATGGCATCTGCAGCACGTGCTACTTCCAGCAGCGGCTTGAAGGCGATCAGTACGATCAGTCCCATCAGCACGTAGGAGGCGGTCTTCAGGTGACTGTTGCGTTTCAGCGGGCGGAAGCTGATAAGGATGCCGGTGAGTGCGATCAGCCATACAACCCCGAAAATGAACCAACTCCAGAACGGTTCATCCCGCAGGAGGATCAGCGTGAAAGGTGAATAGCTGGCCGCGATCAGCAGGTAGATGCTTGCATGGTCGAAATGTCGCAGTCTGGCTTTGCGCAACGGCTCCTGCACGTAATGGTAGAGGGTGGAGGATCCCATGCACCCGATCATCCCCACACCGAAGAGGGCAAAGGCCACCACCGCCCTTTGGTCACCCGCCGCGACGGCTCTTCCGATCAGCAGGATGGAACCGGCGAGGCCCATCAGCACTCCCAGCCCGTGGGTCAGCCAATTGGCCTTCTCTTCCCTGGCGGTGTAAAATTTCTCTATTGACATATAATCTAGTTGATTGAAGCGTAAAGGTAGCACATAAATCTGACAAAAAGTCATATATTTGCAATTGGCAAAGATTTTGACTATCATCATTTAAAAGAAAAAGCATATGAATTTCAACAATTTCACTATAAAGGCGCAAGAGTCGGTGCAGAAGGCGATCGACCTGGCCAAGGCCAACAACCAGCAGATGATTGAACCGTCGCACCTGCTCAAGGGGGTGATGATGACAGCTGACAATGTAACAGGATTCCTCTTTCAGAAGCTGGGAGTAAACGGTGCGCAGCTGGAGAAGGTGCTCGACCGGGAGATTGAATCCTATCCCCGTGTGTCGGGGGGTGAACCAATGCTGGGACGGGAGACCAACGCGGTCTTCCAGAAGGCGACCGACCTCGCATCGAAGATGGGCGATCAGTTCGTATCGGTGGAGCACCTGCTGCTGGCACTCACTGAGGTGAAGAGCAACGTTTCACGGATGATGCAGGATGCCGGTATCACGCCCGGTGAGCTGCGCAAGGCGGTGGAAGAGCTGCGCAAAGGGGAGAAGGTGACCAGTCAGAGTGCCGAGGAGAGCTATCAGTCGCTAGCCAAGTATGCTGTCAACCTCACAGAGCGAGCTCGCAACGGCAAGCTGGACCCGGTGATCGGTCGCGATGAGGAGATCCGCCGTGTGTTGCAGATATTGAGCCGCCGTACCAAGAACAACCCCATCCTGATTGGAGAACCGGGTACCGGTAAGACCGCCATCGCCGAAGGGCTGGCCTACCGCATCGTGCGGGGCGATGTACCCGAGAACCTGCGCAGCAAGCAGATCTACTCGCTCGACATGGGGGCGCTGATCGCCGGAGCAAAGTACAAGGGTGAGTTCGAGGAACGTCTCAAGGCGGTTGTGAACGAGGTGGTGAAGGCAGAGGGGGAGATCATCCTCTTCATCGACGAGATCCACACCCTGGTGGGTGCCGGCAAGAGCGATGGAGCGATGGACGCGGCCAACATCCTGAAGCCTGCTCTGGCACGGGGTGAGCTGCGTGCCATAGGAGCTACCACACTCGATGAGTATCAGAAGTACTTCGAGAAGGACAAGGCGCTGGAGCGCCGCTTCCAGACGGTGATGGTGGATGAGCCGACCGAGTCGGACAGCATCTCCATTCTCCGGGGATTGAAAGAGCGGTACGAGAACCATCACAAGGTGCGGATCAAGGATGAGGCAATCATTGCCGCCGTACAGCTGTCGCACCGTTACATCACCGACCGCTTCCTGCCCGACAAGGCGATAGACCTGATGGATGAAGCGGCAGCCAAGCTCCGCATGGAGGTGGATTCTGTGCCGGAGGAGCTGGATGAGATCATGCGCCGTGTGAAGCAGCTTGAGATAGAACGGGAAGCAATCCGGCGTGAGAATGATGCACCAAAGGAGGAACTACTCACCCGCCAAATAGAGGAGCTGAAGGCCGAGGAGGCAGACTACAAGGCCAAGTGGCAGTCGGAGAAGGAGCTGATCAACCGCATCCAGCAGGCCAAGATTGAGATTGAAGATGCCCGGTTTGAAGCGGATAAAGCGGAACGTGAAGGCGACTACGGCAAGGTTGCAGAGCTGCGCTACGGCAGGATCAAGGAGAAGGAGAACGAGATTGCAGCGTTGCAGCTTCAGCTCCACGAGCGGCAAGGTGCCAGCGCGATGATCAAGGAGGAGGTGGATGCCGAGGATATTGCCGACGTGGTGTCACGCTGGACCGGCATCCCCGTCAGCAAGATGTTGCAGAGTGAGCGTGAGAAACTGCTGCACCTCGAGGAGGAGCTACACAGGCGTGTGATTGGCCAGGAGGAAGCCATCACGGCTGTCTCCGATGCCGTACGGCGCAACCGTGCCGGGCTGAGCGACCCCAAGCGACCCATCGGCTCCTTCATCTTCCTCGGCACTACCGGTGTAGGGAAGACCGAGCTGGCCAAGGCGCTGGCCGAATACCTCTTCGACGATGAGAACATGATGACCCGCATCGACATGAGCGAGTACCAGGAGAAGTTCAGTGCCACGCGACTGATTGGTGCCCCTCCGGGATATGTGGGCTATGATGAGGGGGGACAACTCACCGAGGCGATCCGCCGCAAGCCATACTCGGTGGTGCTGTTCGACGAGATCGAGAAAGCGCACCCCGACGTGTTCAACATCCTGTTGCAGGTGCTCGATGACGGGCGGCTGACCGACAATAAGGGGCGGGTGGTCAATTTCAAGAACACCATCATCATCATGACCTCCAATATGGGATCGAACCTCATCAGGGAAAACTTTGAGCGGATCACATCCGTCAACCGTGAGGAGATCGTGGAGAATACGAAGAACATGGTGCTTGGGATGCTCAAACAGACCATCCGACCCGAATTCCTGAACCGTATCGACGACATTATCATGTTTGCCCCACTGAAGGAGGAGGAGATCACCCAGATTGTCCGCCTGCAGCTGGAGGGTGTTCACCGGATGCTGGCTGAGAATGGCATCGAACTGCGTTACAGTGAGGAGGCGGTAAAAAGCATCTCGCATGCCGGCTTCGATCCCGAGTTTGGTGCTCGCCCGGTGAAGCGGGTGATCCAGCGCAAGGTGCTGAACCAGCTCTCGAAGGAGCTTCTTGCCGGCACTGTTGATAAATCAAAACCGATCATCATAGATGCAATCGACGACACGGTGTTCTTCAAAAATTAAGAGGAATCAGGAGTCAGTTATCAGTTATCGCTTCCAGAAACCGGGGATGAAGAGGGAGAGCACGGTGAAGACCTCGAGACGCCCAACCAGCATCAGGAAGGTGAGGAAGTACTTGGCAAAGGGAGTTGCCGATTCGAAATTGCCGCTGGGACCGTAGGAGCCCAGGCCAAAGCCGTAGCTGCTGATGGTGGAGATGGAGACACCGATCGACTCGTCAAAGGTCATGCCTGTGAAGCTCAGCACCAGCGCGCTGAAGGCTGCCAGTGAGAGGTAGAGGAAGACAAAGGCCAGCACCTTGGAGGAGACACTGCCGGTGATCACGTTGCCGTTAAGCTTCACCCGGTACAGCGCATCGGGGTGTACCTGCTTCTTGAACACCAGCATGGTGCTCTTGAAGAGCACAACCAGCCGTGAGATCTTCATGCCGCCGGAGGTGGATCCCTCGCTGCCGCAGAAGAGAATCATGGCAAGCAGCAGGAGCCAGTAGACATGACCCCACATCTGAAAATCGATCGTGGCAAAACCGGTGGTGGTGACTGCCGCCACCACCTGAAAGAGTGCCGTGCGGAAGGTGGACTCCAGCCCGCTCATCTCACCCGTGGTGAGGAGCAGGAAGGTGATGAGCAGGGTGAAAAGCAGGATGATGGCCAGGTACCAGCGAAACTCCTCCTCACGGAAGGTAGATAGTTTGAACCGGGTGAAGAAGGTATAGAGCAGCATGAAGTTGGTGCCGCCGAAGAACATCAGCAGGGTGATCACATACTCGGTGTAGGGAGAGTTGAAAAAGGCAATACTGGCCTGCCGCGTGGAGAAGCCGCCGGTGGAGACCGCCGAGAGGGTGTGGCAGGCAGCATCGAACGCATCCATCGGTCCCGCCCAGAGAAAGAGGAAACCGATGATTGTGAGGGTAAGGTAGGTGAGCGTCATTCGTCGTGCCACCTCGGTAATGCGGGGACGGAACATATCCTCGGCGATCCCTGTAGCCTCAGCATCGAAGAACTGCCCCGAGCTGCCTCCAAACACCGGCATAAACGACATCACGAAGATGATGATGCCGAAGCCGCCGATCCACTGGGTAAAGCTGCGCCAGAAGTGAAGCGACTTGGGAAAGGCTTCGATGTTGAGCAGTGTGGAGCTCCCGGTGGTGGTGAAACCACACATGCTCTCAAAAAAGGCGTTGGTGAAGGAGGGAATGGCACCGCTCATTTGAAAGGGAAGCGTGCCAAAGAGAGCCAGGATAAGCCAGGAGAGAGTCACAGTGAGGTATACCTCCCGTTTACTGATGCTTCCCCGCTTGCGGTTTCTCTTTCTACCCAGAAAGGTGAAAAGTGTACCGGAGAGGAAGGTGATCAACGTGGAGTAGTAGATGCTGGTAACCGCTGTTTCATTGAAATACTCACCCACAAAGGCGGAGAAGAGCATGAAGATTGCTTCAATCATCAGCAGCAGTCCGATGCTGTTCAGTACAAACCGATAGTTGAATCTCCGCATATTTCTTTGTTCAGATTCCTGTGATCCTGCCGATCTATAATCTTGTTTGTTCCACTGTTGCAGCCTCTGGTCAGGATCAGTTGAAGAGGCTTTCGATGCTTTTGAGTGATTTGTTGAGGAAGAATACCACCACCTGATCGTAGGGTTCTATCAGGGTGTCACCATCCACAAGCATTGGCTCACCGTTGCGGATCAGGGCTCCGAAGGTGATGTCGGAAGGTAGGTTCAGGTTTTTGATCAGTTTCTTGGTCACCTTTGAGTTGGGCTTCGCGGTCACCTCTCCCACGTTGGCATCGGCGATGGTAAGGCTTTTGATGTTGGAGGCATCCGCCTTCAACAGCAACTCGTAAATCTTGCTGGCGGCGATCAGCTTCTTGTTGATCACCGTGCCGATGTCAAACCGTTCCGCCATGGAGATGTAATCGAGGTTCTCCACCTCCGCCACAGTTTTCTTCACACCATACTGCTTGGCCATCATGCAGCCCAGGATATTGGCTTCCGAGTTGGCGGTAAGGGCAAGGAAGGCATCGGTCTCGGTGATCCCCTCCCGCAGCAGGAACTCGCTGTTACGGCCATCCTCCACGAAGACGGTGACGTTGGGAGGAGCCATCTCCACCAGCATCTCCGCCCGCTCGCGGTCTTTCTCGATGATCTTGACACTGATGTTCTGCGGCAGTTGCTGGATGGTGCGCATGGTGATGCGGCTCCCTCCCATGAACATGACCTTCTTCGTCTCGAACGATTTCTTGCCGAGCAGTTCCGAAAGGGTATCGATATGCTTGCGCAGTGAGGTGAAGTAGATGATGTCGTTGGGTAACACCTGATCATTGCCCCTGGGGATCAGCGTAGTGTTGTTGCGTTTGATGGCAACCAGGTGAAAGCGCTTGTTTTCCTCCATCAGCTCATAGAGGTATTTGCTGACGATCGGGGCATTCTCACGAACCTTGGCAGCAGCCAGAATCACGGTACCGTTGCAAAGCTCCCACCAGAAACGTGTCCAGGGCTTCTTGAGCGACATGGCGATCTCACGGGCTGCAATCAGCTCCGGATAGATCATGGAGTGGATGCCAAGCTTCTCGAAGAAATCGCTGTTCTTGGGAAGTAGGTATTCGTAGTTGTCGATCCGGGCCAGCGTTTTCTTCGCTCCCAGGTTGGAGGCCAGCATACAGGAGGTGATGTTTTTCGACTCTTCGGGTGTGACACCGATATAAAGGTCGGCACCTCCTGTGCCTGCATCGGTGAGATCTTTGAGTGAAGTGCATTTCCCTACATAGGTGAGCACGTCGGAGTTGTCCCGAATGATGGCAAGACGATCTTTGTCTTCGTCCATTAGGGTGATGTCATGATTTTCCTGTCCGAGCAACTTTGCAAGGTGTGTACCAACGGCGCCTGCACCGGCAATAAGTATTTTCATTGAAGATGTTTCAATATATTGTTAATCAACAAGGTGTCTGTACCCTCTCTCTGGCGGATTTTGTGAGTCGGATGTGGATAGGCAGAAAGACTCAATCTGTCTCAGGATCCCTTCTACATCAATGCCAGCAATTTGTTGCAGCTCACTGATTGATCCGTGGGTTATAAACGTGTCGGGGATCCCTATTCTGAGCAGCCTGACATTTGTGTAGTTGTGGTCTGAGAGAAACTCAGAGACAGCACTCCCCAGGCCACCGTTTACCGTACCGTTTTCCAATGTAACCACCACGGGGTAGCGGGAAGCAACCTCGTGCAACAACTCCTCGTCGATAGGTTTGAGGAATACCATATCGTAATGAGCCAGGCTGATGCCTTTTTCTCCCGCCATCTCAATAGCCTTGGCACCGTTGTTGCCAATGGCACCAATGGAGAGCAATGCCCCATCGTTCCCCTCTGTTAATTTTCTTCCCTTGCCAATGGGAACAATCTCGGGTGTGTTTTGCCAGTCGGCAAGCTGCCCCTGGCCACGGGGATAACGGATTACAAAGGGGCCGTCATTGCCATATACGGCGGTGTGCATGAGGTTCCGTAACTCATGCTCATTGTAGGGTGCAGAGATGACCAGGTTGGGAATAGGACGCAGGTAAGCCAGGTCGAACACACCATGGTGTGTGGGGCCGTCGGGACCCACCAGCCCGGCCCTGTCGAGGCACATGATCACCTTCAACTTTTGCAGTGCCACGTCGTGGATTACCTGGTCATAGGCACGCTGCATGAAGGAAGAGTAGATGTTGCAGAAGGGAATCATCCCCTCTTTGGCCATGCCGGCGGAGAAGGTTACCGCATGTGCTTCGGCGATGCCCACATCGAAAGCCCGTTCAGGCATCTCTTTCATCAGGTATATCATGGAACAACCGGTAGGCATGGCAGGTGTCACCCCCACAATTGAATCATTTTTCTTTGCCATCTCCACAAGGGTATGACCGAAGACATCCTGATAAGCCTGCGGTTGGTTCAGACACTTCTTCACTTTGCGTTTTCCGGTCTCCTTGTCGAAGAGGCCTGGAGCATGCCATTCCGTGGCAGAGCGCTCGGCCGGCTCATACCCTTTCCCCTTTACGGTTTTGATGTGAAGCATCTTAGGCCCCTTCATCTCCTTGATGTTGGAGAGAATGCGAATCAGCCCGGGCAGGTCATGTCCGTCTACCGGACCGAAATAGCGGATGTTGAATCCCTCGAAGAGGTTTTGTTCTTTGGTGAGCAGCGACTTGATGCTGTTGCTGAAACGCAGCACCCTGTTCTTGTCGCGCTCAGAGATCAGGTTGCGACGACGGAACCCCTGGTAGACATCGTGTCTTACCTTGTTGTACTTCGATGAGGTGGTCAACTTCACCAGGTAATCCTGCAACCCGCCCACGTTATTGTCAATCGACATGTTGTTGTCGTTGAGGATGATCAACAGGTTGTTGGGTTGTGAGCAGGCGTTGTTGAGACCCTCGTAGGCCAGACCGCCGGTCATTGAGCCATCACCGATCACAGCCATCACGTGGCGATCTTCTTCCTTGCGCAACGATGCAGCAACAGCCATGCCCAGTGCGGCTGAAACGGAGGTGGAGGCATGTCCCACGGAGAAGGTATCGTACTCGCTTTCGGAAGGGTTGATAAAACCGGAGATGCCTCCCAGTTTGCGATTGGTATGAAAGCGATCGCGCCTCCCGGTAAGGATTTTATGGCTATATGCCTGGTGTCCCACATCCCATACCAGTCGATCGTAGGGGGTGTTGTAGAGGTAGTGCAACGCAACGGTCAGCTCAACGGTGCCCAAGCTGGAACCAAAATGTCCCGGGTTGTGGGAGAGATGATCGATGATGAATTCCCTCAGGTCTGCACAAACCTCTTCCAGTTGTTCTATCTTGAGATTCTTCAGATCGTCGGGACTATTTATCTCTTGTAAATATTTCATGATCCAAACACCTTTCGTCTTTCTATCATAACGATACTGGTGTGAATATGTTTAAAATGTTGCAAACTGATCAGTTGGCCATGTCGGAGAAGAACTTAATCCGTACCAGTCTGATTTCTGTATCGGTATAATCCGGGAACTCTTCCTGTGCGCTTTCCAAGTTATCTGTCTCCGCCTCTTTGAAGTAGGCATAGATGTCTTGCAGCACATCCTGATCCATCACCTCATTGAGAAAATAGTCGATGTTGATCTTGGTACCCGAATAGACAATCGCTTCCACTTCAGCGAGCATCTCGTTAAAATCAATGCCTTTCGATTCTGCCAGGTCGTCGAGAGCCACCTTGCGGTCGATGGCCTGCACGATCGATACTTTTAGCTTCGACTTGTTGGCGACCGTCTTTACTCTGAGGTCTTCGGGACGGGTGATGTCATTTTCCTCCACATGTTTGCGAATCAGGTCCACAAACTCTTTGCCGTAACGCTTTGCTTTGCCGGCGCCCACTCCCGGAATGTTTTGCAACTCATCGAGGGTGATGGGATAGGAGGTAGCCATCGCTTCCAGCGAGGAGGGTTGGAAGATGACGTAGGGGGGTACATTCAGTTTCTTCGACAGCTTTTTTCTCAGGTCCTTCATCATTGAGAAAAGCACCGGGTCGGCTGCACCACCACTGCCGGCAGCTGATCCCAACACATCTGAATCATCACTTTCCAGATCTGCCATATCATCTTCATCTTCATCTTCTCTGGTGATTTTGAAGGAGACGGGGTTCTTCAGGAATTCCTTTCCTTTCTTGGTGATCTTGAGGATGCCGTAATTTTCGATGTCCTTCTTGATGTAGTTGTCCAGAAGGGCCTGTCGGATCACGGTCTCCCAGGTATCGGACTCTTCATCTGAACCGGAACCAAATTCATCCAGTTCGTTGTGTCCGTATGTTTCAATATCAGAAGTCTCTTTTCCGATCAGGAAATCGGTCAGGTAATCGGCTTTCTGTTTCTCTTTCAATACTGAAATTGCTTCCAATACCGTAATCAATAGTTCTTTCGCTTCCACTTTCTTCTTTGGATTTAAACAATTGTCACAATGTTCGCAGTTTGTTTCATCATACTCTTCGCCGAAGTAATGCAACAGCATCTTTCTCCGGCATACCGATGTCTCGGCATATGCTGCTGTCTCCAGCAGCAGTTGTTTGCCTATCTCCTGTTCAGAGACGGGCTTACCCTGCATGAAGCGTTCCAGCTTCTGCAGATCTTTATTGGAGTAGAAAGCAATGCATCTACCTTCACCTCCGTCACGTCCGGCACGCCCGGTCTCCTGGTAGTAACCCTCCAGGCTCTTTGGGATGTCGTAATGAATGACGTATCGTACGTCTGGTTTGTCAATCCCCATGCCAAAGGCGATGGTTGCGACAATCACATCTGTTTTCTCCATCAGGAAGGCATCCTGATTGGCGCTGCGCGTTGCTGCATCCATGCCAGCGTGATAAGGGAGTGCCCTGATATTGTTCGCCTGCAGGATCTCGGCAAAGTCATCCACCTTCTTTCGGCTCAGGCAATAGACGATTCCCGATTTTCTTCCCTGTGAGAGGATGTATTTGATGATCTCCCTGTCTATTTGTTCCGTCTTGGGTCTTACTTCATAATGCAGGTTGGGACGGTTGAAGGACGATTTGAAGACGGCTGCATGGCTCATTCCCAGGTTTTTTTGTATGTCATGTTGCACCTTGGGAGTCGCCGTGGCGGTTAGTGCGATGATGGGACGGGGAGAGATCTCAGCAATGATGGGTCTGATGCGCCGGTATTCGGGTCGGAAGTCATGTCCCCACTCAGAGATACAATGGGCTTCATCCACCGCGTAAAAAGAGATGGGTACGGAGCGCAGGAACTCCACATTCTCCAACTTGGTGAGTGATTCAGGCGCAACGTAAAGCATCTTGGTTTTGCCGGAAAGGATATCCCGTTTCACCTCTTCAATCTCCTGCTTGTTGAGCGAGGAGTTGAGAAAGTGTGCAATGCCGTCTTCTTCACTGTAGTTGCGCATGGCATCCACCTGATTTTTCATCAGCGCGATCAGTGGGGAGATGATGATGGCGGTACCCTCCATCAGCAGGGCCGGCAGTTGGTAACACAACGACTTGCCCCCTCCCGTCGGCATCAGCACAAAGGTGTCCTTGCCGGAGAGGATGCTTGCAATAATGGCTTCCTGATTGCCTTTGAAAGTATCAAAGCCAAAATATTTCTTTAAACCCTTGTGTATTGAATCTTGTTTTCCCATTGTGCCCGTGTCCCTGCGATAAGAAGGTTGTCACCGAAAGGTTGATACAAAATTAAAAAAGTATTTCATATATACAATAACAAAACGGGGAATGCACGAAAAAAACGCAGGGAGACCATGCGTTTTTTTTTTCTGTCAGGAACCGGCTGTTTGTGAATCAGCGGGTTTTGTTCTATCCGTCGAACATCAAGAGCCTCAGGCCACCCTCAGATGATGGTGGTCAGATTTTTCAAGCTGCTGCTCGGCATATTTACGGGTGACATGCAGTTTCTTCTTCTCTTCAGAGGGGGTGCTGAACATGGCATCAATCATGATCGCCTCCACGATGGAGCGCAAACCACGTGCCCCCAGTTTGAATTCGATCGCCTTGTCCACGATGTATTCATATGCCTCCTGCTCAAAGCTGAGTGCCACACCATCCATCTCAAACAGCTTCTGATACTGCTTGATGATTGAGTTCTTCGGTTCTACCAGGATGCGCAGCAGCGCCTCCCTGTCGAGCGGCTCAAGATAGGTGAGGATGGGGAGCCTGCCAATGATCTCGGGAATCAGGCCGAACGATTTCAGGTCGAGCGGTGTGATGTATTGCAGCATGTTGTCCCGGTCGATGTTGGCTTTTTGGCTGCTGGCAGCGTAACCCACCACGCGTGTGTTGAGACGCTGTGCGATTTTCTTATCGATGCCATCGAAGGCGCCGCCGCAGATGAAGAGGATATTCTTGGTGTTGACCGCGATCATCCGTTGCTCCGGATGCTTGCGTCCTCCCTGGGGTGGTACGTTGACCACCGATCCTTCAAGCAGCTTCAGCAGTCCTTGCTGTACCCCTTCACCGCTCACGTCACGGGTGATGGAGGGGTTGTCGCTCTTGCGTGCGATCTTGTCGATTTCATCAATGAAGACGATTCCCCTTTCAGCTGCATTCACGTCATAGTCTGCTACCTGCAGCAGACGGGTGAGAATGCTTTCGATGTCTTCTCCCACATAACCCGCCTCGGTGAGTACGGTGGCGTCGACAATGGTGAAGGGTACATGCAATAACTTGGCTATGGTGCGAGCCAGCAATGTTTTACCCGTACCGGTGGCACCTACCATGACGATGTTCGATTTCTCAATCTCTACCTCATCCTTCAAATTCTTTTGCAGGATTCGTTTGTAGTGATTGTATACTGCGACCGAAAGAAAACGTTTTGCATTCTCCTGGCGGATCACGTACTGATCGAGAAACTCCTTGATCTGTGTCGGTTTGGGTAGCGACGCAAGGTTGATCCCCGGGTCGTTCTTTTTGTTGCCCTTGAAGGTTTCGTTCACGATCTCATGAGCCTGCTCGGCACACATATCGCAAATGTAACCGGTCACTCCGGAGATCAACAGGTTGACCTCCTGTTCGCTTCTTCCGCAGAAACTGCAATGGTTACTGCTGTTTGCTTTTTTAGCCATCAGGGTGTTGTTATTTTCTTACCAGCACATCATCTACCATACCGTAGGCCTTGGCCTCGGTTGCAGTCATCCAGAAGTCGCGGTCGGAGTCGCGCGCCACATCTTCAACCGACTTGCCCGAGTGGGAGGAGATGATCTGATAGAGCTCCTGCTTGATCTTTGCAATCTCACGTGCCGTGATCTCGATGTCAGAGGCCTGACCCTGAACGCCACCCAGCGGCTGGTGAATCATCACGCGCGAGTGGGTGAGGGCAAACCGTTTCTTTTCACTCCCGGCCACCAGCAATACGGCCGCCATGGAGGCAGCAATACCGGTACAGATGGTGGAGATGTTGCTCGATACGAACTGCATCGTGTCGTAAATCCCCAGACCGGCATATACCGATCCACCGGGTGAGTTGATGTAGATTGAGATGTCTTTTCCCGGGTCGGCCGAGTCGAGGTAAAGCAGCTGTGCCTGAATCACGTTGGCTGTATAGTCGTCGATGGCTGTCCCCAGGAAGATGATGCGGTCCATCATCAGTCGTGAGAAGACATCCATCTGTGCCACGTTTAGTTGACGCTCCTCAATGATGGTAGGGGAGATGTAACCGCCACCCTGGCTGGTGATATTGATGTAGCTGTCAAGCCTGGAGCCGTTCATGCCCAGGTGCTTCACCGCATATTTTCTGAAATCGTCTTGCATATAGCTCTTTTTTTAATTCAACTTGTTGAATGTAGATCTGTTATACCAGTTTATTCTTCTGATGCATCTGTTGCGGCCGTCTCATCCTCCACCTCTTCATGGTGTGTATGGGAATGCTCGCTCATCAGATCGTTGAATGCTTTTGATTCAATCTCTTGCTCCACTACGGTTACGTTGGCCTTCAGCCATTCGATCACCTTATCCTCAGTGGCTCTTTCCACCAGGTTCTGAACCGTTTCCTCTTTTTCGAGCAGGCTCTTGGTGTAGTTCTGCAGTACATCGGCCGGCAGGTTGCTCATGCCATACTGTGCAAATTGTGCTTTGGCTACTTCGGCTGCCAGTGCCTCGATATCCTGATACTCCACCTTGAGTTCGTTCTCATCTACGATCTTCTGCTTGGCGATGTGGAACTTGAGGTCTTCCAGGATCCTGGGGTAATCCTCTTCCAATTGTTCCTCGGTGCGTTCACTACTGCTCTCCAGCAGCCAACGTTTCAGGAACTCATCGGGGAAAGCGACATCCTTCATCTTCTCCACGATCAGATCCTTTGCCTGGTGAATGAAGAGGTGGTCCACGCTGGGCTTGAACTGACGGGTCAGTTCTGCTGATACCTTCTCACGGAAATCTTCTTCCGATGTGGATACTCCTTCTCCCAACACCTTGTCGAACAGCTCCTGGTTTAGTTCGGCTTCCTTATAACGGGTTACCTCCTTGATGTCGAAACGGTAGTCGGATGTGGTTTCACCAACTTGCTCCTTGGTGGTCTGCAACAGAGATGCTACCTCGGCCTTGTTGTTGTCGTAGGCGTTCAACGGGTTGAAAACAACGCTGTCACCCACCTTGGCCCCGATGAAATTATTCCTGGTTGCCTCATCTTTCACGTAGGAGGGCATCAGGATGGCATTTTCAATCACCTCTCCTCCTTCTTTCACCTGCTCCCCTTCCATCTCGGTGAGGGTGCCCTTAATCAGGTCGGTATCCTTCGCCTCTTCCTCAACGGCTTCGTAGGTGCCATAGTTTTGACGGTAGCCATCCATCTGTTTGTCGAGAAGGTCTGCTTCCAGTTTCACGTTGTACCAGGTCAGCTCGGTCTCTTTGTCGAGCGTCAGCTCAAACTCCGGGGTGAGGGCTACATCAAAGTAGAAGCTCATTGTCTCATCCTTCTCCAGGTCCACCTGTTTCTCTTCGCTGTCGTCAGCCATCGGTTCACCCAGGATCTTCAGTTTGTGCTCGCGGATGAAATTGCCCAGCTCGTCTGAGACAATCTTGTTGATCTCGTCTACCAGCACCGCTTTGCCATACATTTTGCGGATCACGCTCTTGGGCACCTTGCCCTGGCGAAAGCCGGGGATGTTGGCGCGCTGACGGTACTGGTTCAGCGATTTTTCCACCTTTTCCTGATAATCCTC
Organism: Proteiniphilum sp.; assembly: GCA_036733365.1. GTDB lineage: Bacteria > Bacteroidota > Bacteroidia > Bacteroidales > Dysgonomonadaceae > Proteiniphilum. The sequence continues at coordinate 26,188 of DAINAS010000001.1, read as the reverse complement.
TTTTTCCAGTTCTATGACGATGGTTCCGTTTACATCGCTCTTTTTATTCAGTGTCGACTTCATTGGGATGAATGATTTTTTTAAGTTGAAAGTAGGTATATTTCAACCGTTTGATATAGTTTTTTTAATAAGAGTGCAAAAATAGTGTTATTCTTCCAATCTGCAAAAAATATTTTGTTTCGCTCCCGCTTCCTACTTCCTGCTTCATGCACCTCATCTCTCAAAAAATCCCTATCTTTGCTGCCCAAAGAGAACGATTCATGTACATCCTCCTTCCTTCCATATCCACTTGCACCCGGCTCATTCTTCTTTTCTTGCTGATGCTGATGGGCTTAATCTTTTCGGGTGGCCTGATCACACTCCTGGGAACGGTGACGAACAGCGGGGACGTGGATGAGGTGGCGATGATTTATATCGGTACCGTGGTGCAATCTTTATTGGTCTTTGTGGTGCCTGCATTGTTGCTCGCCTACAGCATCGATAAAAATGGTGCCGGTTACCTCGGGATGAGAGACCATAAAAGCTGGGGAGGTCACATCCTCTACACGCTGGCCATCTTTCTCATTTCTTACCCCTTTACCTCTTTTCTTTCACAATGGAACAGTCAGATGGTGCTGCCGGAAGCGTTCAGTGATCTGGAAAAAACCATGCGTGCAATGGAAGATGCAGCGATGGAAACCACACAACAGATCCTCTCGCTTAACAGTGTGGGGGGCTTGCTGCTGAACCTGCTGGTGGTGGCGCTGCTGGCAGCGCTCTCCGAAGAGCTCTTTTTTCGGGGAGCACTGCAACAACTGCTGGGGGAATGGCTCAAAAGCGGTCATGCCGCCGTCTGGATCACGGCGGCCATCTTCAGCCTGGTGCACTTCCAGTTCTACGGTTTTCTGCCCAGGATGCTGCTGGGAGCATTACTGGGCTACCTCTTCCTTTACAGTCGCAATCTCTGGATTCCCATTCTCTTTCACTTTGTCAACAACGCCTCGGTGATCCTCCTCCACTATTTCTGGGGTGATGCATCCTGGTTCCGGAAGCTGGATGAGTTACCGCTCACCTTGCCTTTCCTGATCACAGCAGTGATGAGTGCACTGGGCACGCTGCTGCTGTTTCACCTATTGATGAAAAGGAGTAGAACGACCCAACAACAGACAACAACCCAACAACAATGATACAAATCGCAAATACACTTCTCTCGAACGATATATTTGAAGCACAGTTCATATGTGACCTCTGTAAGTGCAAAGGTCAATGCTGTGTGGATGGCGAATCGGGCGCACCGCTCACCAGAGAGGAGCATGATCAGATACAGGAAATATTGCCCGAAATCTGGGATGATCTCTCACCCAAAGCGCAGGAGCTGATATCAACACAGGGGATCTCCTACACCGACACCGATGGTGAGCTGGTTACCTCCATCATAAACGGAGAGGAGTGTGTCTTTACCTACTTCGATGAAAACGGTATCTGCAAGTGTGCCATCGATACCGCTTACCGAGAGGGTAGAACAACGGTACAAAAACCGATATCCTGTCATCTCTATCCGATACGATTGACAGAGTATGCCGATTATACTGCCGTCAATTACCACCAGTGGTCGGTCTGCCGCCCTGCTGTGAAGTTGGGACGCAAGGAGGGGGTGCCCCTCTACCGCTTCCTGCGGGAGCCACTGATACGGAGGTTCGGCGAAGAATGGTATCGTGAGGTGTGTGAAGTCGCCACGTTGCTCGAGAAAGAGAAAAAATAACTTTTTTTTGTCTTTGCTTTCATTTTCTGAAATCTTTGTACTATTTTTGCACATATATACTATTAATGTGCAGATGACGTGACATCAGCTATTTCAAAAACAAAAAAGAATCTTATTGATGTGGCTCGACAACTTTTCGCAAAAAAAGGACTCGAGAATACCACGATGAATGACATTGCTGAAGCTTCACACCGGGGCAGAAGAACACTCTATACCTATTTTAGCAGTAAGTATGACATCTTCAAGGCGGTGATTGAGTCCGAACTGAATGTCCTCTACGGTAAGCTGGAAGAGGTGCTCTTGCGTGACATTCCGGCCGATGAGAAGCTGATCCTGATGGCTTTCACCCGGTTGAGTGCCATCAAGGAGGTAGTCACCCGCAACGGTACCCTGCGGGCCGATTTCTTTCGCGATATTTGGCAGGTGGAGAACGTGCGGAAAGAGTTTGACCGAAAAGAGATACACTTCCTGGAATTGATCATACAGGATGGCCTCGACAAGGGTATCTTCCAGTTGGAGGATGCCCGCCAGACCGCCGAGATCCTTCACTACGCTTTTAAAGGATTGGAGGTGCCAACCATACGAGGCGCCATGCGACTCGATTACAACAAGAAAGAGGATCGGGATATTATTGCCTGTATCCTCTTCAGGGGAATTTACACAAAAAAATGAATATTTATATGAAGTTACTGGAAGGAAAAACAGCTGTCATCACCGGAGCAGCCAGGGGAATCGGTAAAGCCATCGCACTCAGGTTCGCATCCGAAGGTGCTAATATTGCATTCACAGATCTGAAGATCGATGAAGCAGGCGAAGCTACCGAACATGAAATCTCCTCCATGGGGGTGAAATGCAAGGGATACGCCTCCAACGCGGCCGACTTTGATGATACCCACCGCGTGGTGGAGGAGATCATGAAGGATTTTGGACGCATCGATATCCTGATCAACAATGCAGGCATCACCAAGGATGGTCTGATGATGCGCATGAGCGAGCAGCAGTGGGATGCGGTGATCAACGTGAACCTGAAATCGGCATTCAACTTCATTCATGCCATCACCCCCATCATGATGCGCCAGAAAACAGGCAGCATCGTCAATATGAGCTCAGTGGTAGGTGTCTCAGGCAATGCCGGACAATCCAACTATTCAGCATCCAAGGCAGGGATGATCGGACTGGCCAAATCAATCGCCAAGGAGCTTGGCTCGAGAGGTATCCGTGCCAACGCCATCGCCCCGGGATTCATCATTACCGAGATGACCGGTGCCCTTTCGGAAGAGGTGCGCAACGAGTGGGCCAAGCAGATACCGCTGCGCCGTGGAGGTACGCCTGAGGATGTTGCGAATGCGGCACTTTTCCTCGCCTCCGACCTTTCTTCGTACGTGAGTGGTCAGGTGATCAACGTCTGTGGCGGGATGAATACCTGATAGGGTATGACCGTACTTTACGAGGACAATCACATCATCATTGTCAACAAGTCACCGGGTGAGATTGTCCAGGGCGACAAGACCGGTGACAAGCCTCTCTCTGATATTGTAAAGGAATTTCTCAAGGAGAAGTACCACAAGCCCGGCAACGTCTTTTGCGGGGTGACACACCGTCTCGACCGGCCTACCAGTGGGGTGGTGGTGTTTGCCCGTACCAGCAAGGCGTTGTCGCGGCTCAACGAAATGTTCCGTAAAGGGGAGGTGGATAAGACCTACTGGGCAGTGGTGAAAAAACGGCCACCGCTGGAGGAGGATACCTTGATTCACTACCTGATCAAGAACGAAAAGAACAACAAGTCGACTGCCTACCTTAGTGAGAAACCCAATACGAAAAAGGCGGTTTTGCGTTACAAGCTGATCGCATCCTCAGAGAAGTATCACCTGCTGGAAATAAAACTGGAAACCGGGAGGCATCACCAGATACGTTGTCAACTGGCGAAAATAGGGTGCCCCATCAAGGGAGATCTGAAATATGGGGCAGAACGTTCCAACCCTGATGGCAGCATCAGCCTCCATGCCCGGAGCATCTCTTTTGTCCATCCGGTATCAAAAGAGCTGATCAACATTACGGCACCCCTGATGGATGACAATCTCTGGAAGGCTTTTGAGCAAGTGAGCAACCCATCGTGAGCTGCCGGCTTCAATAATCATAACCGCTGCGCCTTCTTTTCTTCTCCCCAATTTGCTTTTTCTGCTCCAGGCGTTTTCGCACCGAGGCTGCTGTAGGCTTGGTCCTTTTTCTCTTTTTGACCGGTTTGAGGGCGCTCAGCAGTAAATTTTCAAACTGGCGCACCACACTCCTCTTGTTCATCAGCTGGCTGCGTTCTCTTTCGCATGAGAGCTGCAGGATTCCGCTGTTCGTAATTCTGTTTTTCATTCGCTCCGACAACCGTTGCTTTTGCTCATCGGTGAGCGATTGAGAGCCTGATACATCAAACAGCAGGATTACTTTCGTCTCTACCTTGTTCACGTTCTGCCCCCCGCTACCGCTGCTGCGCGCAGTCTGAAAGGCACACTCGGCTACCAGTTTGTTCAATTCAATCGGCATATCACGTTTTTGTAAGAACTGACAAGCAAAGATAGCTTTTTTGCATTCATCTCCTGTCTTGATGCACCATTGTTCCCGATTTTTTATCGTTTTTCGTTCCGACTGTTTGACCAAAATAGTGTACATTTGTGCTTCAAACAACAAACAAACTAAATAAAGCGAATGAAACCTACATTATTTGTACTGGCAGCAGGAATGGGCAGCCGTTACGGTGGCCTGAAACAGATGGACGGAGTGGGTCCGTCGGGTGAAACTATCATGGATTATTCCATCTATGATGCGGTGAACGCTGGCTTCGGTAAGCTGGTTTTCGTCATCCGTAAATCATTCGAAGCTGATTTCAGGGATAAGATCGTTAAAAAGTACGAGACAAAGATACCGGTAGAGCTGGTGTTCCAGGAACTGGATGCGCTGCCGGCAGGATTCACCCCCCATCCCGACAGGGTGAAGCCGTGGGGTACCAACCACGCGGTGATGATGGGCAAGGAGGTGATCCATGAACCCTTCGCCGTCATCAACGCCGACGATTTCTACGGTCGCGAGAGCTTCTCCATCCTGGGTGATTACCTGAAAAAATTGGCTGACAGCGCAAACCGTTACTGCATGGTGGGCTACCGTGTGGGCAACACCCTCTCCGAAAGTGGTACCGTGGCACGCGGTGTCTGCGAGACCGATGCAGAGGGTAACCTCACCGGTGTGGTGGAACGTACCCAGGTGATGCGTGTTGAGGGTCGTGTCAGCTATAAGGATGAACAGGATCAATGGGTGGCCATTGACGATCATACACCTGTATCAATGAACATGTGGGGTTTCACCCCCGACTACTTCCGCTATTCAGACGATTATTTCGTTAAGTTCCTCAATGAGAATGCAGAGAACATCAAGGCTGAATATTTCATCCCTCTGCTGGTGAATCATCTCATTGTTGAGGGCAGCGTAAGTGTGAAGGTGCTCGATACACCCTCCAGCTGGTTCGGTGTCACCTATGCCGAAGATCGTCCCTCAGTGGTGGCACGACTGAAGGAACTGGCAGATGAGGGCCGCTATCCCTCTCCCCTCTGGTAAAACATAGGGAACACCCTTCCCGAACCAACAGATTATGTGGTTAGACATCATCATCATTTTCCTGCTGATCCTGCTCAATGGCTTCTTTGCACTCTCTGAGATCGCCATCGTGTCGGCCAGAAAAAACAAGCTCGAGTCAGAACGTAAAAAAGGAAGCAAGGGCGCACGACGTGCCCTCTCACTTCGCGCCCAACCGGATAACTTCCTGTCGTCGGTGCAAGTGGGGATTACCCTGATCGGCATCATCAACGGTGCTTACGGTGGACAAGCTTTTGCCGAATACCTGGTACCTTTCTTCCAACAGTTCGCTCCCTTGGCCCCATTTGCCGATGCCATTGCCATGGTGGTGGTGGTGGTTCTAATCACCTATCTCTCCATCGTGATCGGCGAGCTGGTGCCAAAGACAATGGCACTGAACAACCCGGAGAAGCTGGCAATCGCTGTCGCCCCTGCCATCCATTTGGTGAGCATTGTCTTCTACCCGTTCGTGAAGGTGCTCTCCTTTTCCACAAGTCTCATCAACAAGCTGATCGGCATCAGACCCCGAAGTGAGGTGGTCTCCGAGATGGAGCTGCGGGCAATGCTGAAAACCGCATCCCGTGAGGGTGTGATCGATGCGGAGGAGAACATCATCCACGAGCAGGTGTTTTATTTCTCCGACAAGAAGGCGATACACCTGATGACGCACCGCACCGATGTGGAGTGGGTAGACATCGACAAGGGGAGGGAGGAGATCATACATGATCTGCTGGAGACAAGGCACAGCAAGATACTTGCCTGTCACGGCTCCATCGATGAGTTCGTGGGGACCATCACCGTACGCGACCTTCTACTGCGACTTTACAACCGCGAAGCGTTCGAGATTGAAGATCTCATCATGGAGCCAATCATCGTGCCCAGTACCCTGCGCGCACAAAAGGTGTTGGAGAACTTCAAGAACATACGCAGGTTCGTGGCGGTGGTGGTTGACGAGTATGGCAGCCTCGATGGCATCATCACCATACATGACATCTTTGAAAACCTGGTGGGTACCATCCCCGAGGAGAGTGATGAGTCGACGGCCGATCCACTCTATTTTCAGCGTGACGAACACTCTGCGCTGGTGAGCGGTGAGGCTCCCATAGAGACCCTGACCCGCCTCGACGAAGAGTTCATTGTCGATTTCGATAAGATCGATTACGCCACCGTGGCAGGTTTCGTGTTCGCATGCATCAACAAGATGCCTGTCGTGGGTGATACCTTTGAATATGACAACCTCCATTTCGAAATCGTTGATCTCGACGGCAACCGGATCGACAAGGTGTTGGTCACCAGAAAGAATAAGTTGCATAGTGAATTTTTAAACAATTGATATAAACCAGATAAGATTGAAAAAGCAAGGTTTTTTGAATGGTACAACCGGTAAGATTAAATGTTAATTATTGGTTATATGTTATACAACACACTTTTTGTTTAGGCCATAAATGAAAACTGTGTTAATTTTACATCACTTTTACAAAAGATCAATCTTCATCTCAATCTTATCTTTAAAACCAGGAAAATTACATGAAAGCAATGTATAGCAAATCCGGTTTGCTTGCGGAAGCATTTGAAAAAAGTGTGGATGGCAGGCAAACCGGGTTATACACTTTGACAAACAAGCAAGGCTGTGAGGTTACGGTAACCAACTACGGTGCAAAGATCGTTTCCTTGATGGTTCCTGACAAGTCGGGTCAACTGACCGACGTGGTGACGGGACATCCCTCTATCGATGATTATCTCACCTCCGAGGAGCCCTATTTTGGGGCTGTTTGCGGCAGGGTCGGAAACCGAATAGCCAAAGGTCAGTTTACCCTAGAGGGTGTCAGTTACCAGCTGGCTGTCAACAACGGCCCTAACCACCTGCACGGCGGATTGAAAGGATTCAATGCCCTGGTGTGGGAGGTGAAAAGGGTGAGTGAAAGCAGCATAGAGCTCTTCTACCGCTCACCCGACGGGGAGGAGGGTTATCCGGGTAATCTCTCGGTCACCATCATCTACACCCTCACCGAGGACGATGCACTGGACATCATCTACAAGGCTGAAACAGACAAGACCACTATTCTCAACCTCACCAACCATACCTACTTCAACCTCTCCGGACAGGGTGATCCCTATATCGGAGATCATCTGCTGATGCTCAATGCTGAAACGTACCTTCCCACCGATGAGACCGCCATCCCTTATGGTGATCCGCAGCCGGTGAAAGGTACCCCTATGGATTTTACGCAACCCTTCAGCATTGGTGAACGCATCAACGATGATTTTGAACAACTCCGCTTTGGCAATGGATATGATCACACCTTCGTGTTGAAGAAACCAGCGCCGGGAGAATATGCTTATGCCGGCATCTGCGAATCACCCAAAACAGGTATCAAGATGGAGATCTACACCACTGAGCCGGGTCTCCAGCTCTACACCGGCAACTGGATGACCGGTAACTTCGCCGGAAAGCAGGGCAAGCATTATCCCTGTCGATCGGCAGTATGCTTCGAGACACAACACTATCCCGACAGCATCAACAAACCGGACTATCCAACCACCATCCTTCGTCCCGGTGAGGAGTTTGAGTCACGTACAACCTATAAATTCTCCATATAACAGTTATCAACAAAGCAAGCGAATAGCTAAATTAATTTTTTTGAAATGAACACTAAAACAAATCAGTCTACAAATCGAATTGTGCCCATCATCATGATGATTGCACTATTTGGAATGATCTCATTCGTGACCAATCTGGCCGCACCAATGGGACAGGTATTGAAAGAACAGTTCGGCGTTTCCAATTTTCAGGGGTTGCTGGGTAATGCAGCCAACTTCATAGCATATGCCGTGATGGGAATACCGGGCGGTATCCTGTTGCAGCGTGTGGGGTATAAGAAAACAGCTCTTATAGCCATTGCTGTTGGTTTCATTGGTATCTTTGTTCAATATCTCTCAGGTCACTCTCCTCAAAGCGCCGCTTTTGGTGTTTACCTCCTGGGTGCATTCATCGCCGGTTTCTCCATGTGTCTGCTCAACATCGTGGTCAACCCGATGCTCAACACCCTCGGTGGTGGTGGCAACAAAGGGAATCAGCTCATACAGGTGGGAGGTTCTTTCAATTCTGTGATGGCTACCTTTACCCCTGCTTTTGTAGGGGTGTTGATTGGTGAAGCGGCCAAGGCCAACATCAAAGATGTATTTCCCGTAATGTATATTGCAATGGGTGTCTTCGCAGTGGTCTTTTTTGTGCTGCTTTCGGTGAACATTCCCGAACCCTACGTAACCAAAAACAAGGAGTCTCTCAAACAGCTGATGACTGGTGCCCTCAAGTTCAGACATTTTGTGCTGGGTGCCGTTGCAATCTTTGTATATGTTGGTGTGGAAGTTGGAACACCCGGTGTGATGATCTACTGGTTGTCCGATCATCCCGAAGTGGGTAAAACCATTGCAGGTGTTGTAGCAGGAACCTACTGGCTGTTGATGCTTGCAGGCCGACTCGTCGGTGCCTCCATTGGCAGCAAGGTTTCCAGCAAAGCAATGCTTACCGTCACCTCTTTTGTAGGGATGGTATTGATTCTGCTGGCCATCTTCTCTTCTACCTCTACCATGGTCTCCCTGCCGGTACTGGAACGCAATGCCGGTTCACTCTCGTTCGGATTTGCTGAGGTTCCCATCAATGCCATGTACATCGTACTGGTTGGCCTCTGTACTTCAATCATGTGGGGTGGCATCTTTAACCTCGCCGTGGAAGGTTTGGGCAAATACACAGCTGCTGCTTCCGGAATCTTTATGGTGCTTGTCTCCGGTGGGGGAATCGTTCCAGCCATTCAGGGAGGCGTAGCCGATGCAGCCGGTTACCTCCCCAGCTACTGGGTGGTTCTGATCTGTCTTGCCTATCTCTTCTATTACGCCGTGATCGGCTCGAAGAATGTCAATCGTGACATCTCTGTGGCAGACGAAGCATAACCTCACGCAGAGTTAGCAATTAATTAATGTCAAAATTTCAATTTTCATTATGACCAAAAACGAAATCATCAATATTTTTCAGGAAAAATTCGGTCAGGACAGCCCCGAGGTGTACACCTCTCCGGGACGCATCAACCTGATCGGTGAACATACCGACTACAATGGGAGCTTTGTCTTTCCCGGTGCCATCGACAAAGGCATGATCGCCGCCATCCGTTTCAACGATAGCGACAAGGTGAGGGCATATGCCGTCGACCTGGATGAGTATGCCGAGTTCGGACTCAACGAGGAGGATCTCCCCAGCGAGGGATGGGCAAAATTTCTCTTTGGCGTTTGCCGTGAAATCATCAAGCGGGGTGGCAGCGTGAAAACGTTCGACACTGCTTTCTCGGGCGATGTGCCCCTGGGTGCCGGGATGTCCTCATCGGCAGCACTGGAAAGCACCTATGCCTTTGCACTGAACGACCTGTTGCACCTGGGCATCGACAAGTTTGAGCTGGCCCGCATCGGTCAAAGCACCGAACACAATTATGTGGGTGTGAAGTGCGGCATTATGGATCAGTTTGCTTCCATCTTTGGCAAGAAGGGTCATCTCATCCGTCTCGATACCAAGTCGATGGAGCATGCCTACTTTCCATTTGACCCTAAAGGATACAAGCTGGTGCTGCTCGACACCGTGGTGAAACATGAACTGGCCTCCTCAGCCTATAACAAACGACGTGAGTCGTGCGAGCATGCAGCCCGTACCATCGCCAAGCGTCACCCCGAAGTCGAATTTCTCCGTGATGCATCGATGGAGATGCTCAAAGAGGTGCAGGATGAGATCTCTGCTGAAGACTTCATGCGTGCCGAATATGTGATCGAAGAGACACAACGGGTGAGAGATGTGAGCGATGCACTGCAACGGGGCGACTATGAAACCGTAGGTCAGAAGATGTACGAGACGCATCACGGCATGAGCAAGCTCTACGAGGTGAGTTGCGAAGAACTCGATTTCCTCAACGATGTGGCCCGTGCACATGGTGTCACAGGCTCTCGCGTGATGGGTGGAGGCTTTGGCGGTTGCACCATCAACCTGGTGAAAGATGCGCTCTACGACTCCTTCATCAGCGATGCCAAGGCACAGTTCAAGGCTAAATATGGACATGAGCCAAAGGTATACGACGTGGTGATTAGCGACGGTGCCCGTAAGCTATAAGAGCATTTAAAATTATTTAGGGTTGGGAGCTGGGATTCATTGTAAAGAGGGTCTCCTCCCAACTTTTCTATTTTGTTTATTTTTCCCTAATGTGAGATGATACCAGCATACTACTCCAACAAAAGTCGTTTTCTGATTGCCGTCGATTGCATCATCCTCGGTTTCCGCAACAAAGAACTGCATCTGTTATTGACCCGTCGTCCTGTGGAGCCGATGAAGAACGAATGGTCGCTGATGGGAGGTTTTATGGATGAACAGGAAACACTGAATGAAGCCGCCGAGAAGATTCTTTTCAATTTCACCCGGCAGAAAAACATATACATGGAGCAGGTAGGAGCTTACGGTGATCTCCACAGGGATACAGGCAACAGGGTCGTCTCTGTTGCCTTCTTCGGGCTGGTGAAGATGGAACAGTTCGACACTTCTCTTGCGAAGGAGTATGATGCCACGTGGGTGAACATCAACGAGTTGCCACACATGGTGTTCGACCACAACAAGATGGTAAGCGATGCACTGCGTCTGCTTCGTTACAAAGTCTCAACAGAGCCGGTGATCTTCAACTTCTTCAGGGAGAAGTTCACGCTACCGGTGTTGCAGGAGCTCTATGAGGCAATCTTCCAGATGCCGCTCGACAAACGCAACTTCCGGAAGAAGCTGACCACGATGGATCTGTTGGACAAGCTGGAGGCCAAAGACAAGGAGAGTTCCAAACGGGGAGCCTTCTACTACACCTTCAACCCCGAAAAATATGCGTTGTTCCTGAAAAACGGAAAACGATTCTCCCTCTGAGAGAGGAGATCCTTAATTCTTCAGGTAGTAGTTCACCGTGGTCACCACCCGTACATTCTTGATGTATGGGGTGTTGGCATCACGGTCGGTAATGGTGAACTGACCCTGCGAAGCATTGCGTATCTTACCCAGCTTGCTGCCCGAGTCCACTGCAAACTTCTCGGCGGCCTCTCGTGCATTCTTTGTGGCTGTCTCTATCATATCGGGCTTGATCTTATTCAATCCGGTAAACTCGTAGAGGATGCTGTAACGGTAATCACCGCCGGTGATGGCTACCCCCTGCTTCAACAGCTCCGTCTGTCCGGAGATGAGTCTGCGCACCTTCTCCACGTCGGTCGAGGTGACCGTGATCACCGAGGTGGCGTTGTACCTGTATTGCGGTGCCTGCGCCGCATAACGCTCCGCCTCCATGTCGATGATTTCAGGTGGTGAGACACTGATCTCTTCCTCACTGATGCCATTGGCTTTCAGGAAGGTGACAATGGTGTTGTTCTTTGTTTGGATGTTGTTGTAGAGCGAGAGCAGCTCGTTTCCGATATCCTTGTACATCAGGGGCCATACCACCTTGTCGGCAACCACCTCCATCTCTGCCAGCCCCTTCACGCTCACCACGCGATCTCTCTCCTTGAAACTGTCAAACCCCGAGCGAATCATGTAACCCAAAAGGGTGATACCCACCGCAATGATCGCTGCCTCAATGATCCTGTTTTTCATACCTTCAATTTTATTAAATCCCTTTGCATGCAAAGATAATCATCTTTGCGGAAAAGTGGAGTTTTCAGAAAAATATGTTATATTTGGCTTCCAAAAATCAAAACAGATACAATTAAAGGTTATGGCACGACTCAATAAGAGCACGGCACAGCTGCTGGCAACCCTTGCTGCGATACTCATTGCTGCCGCTTTTCTGCTTTTCGGATACCTGATGGGGTGGGAGTACCTGCTCGGATTCTTCCCCATCATCACCATCGTGGTGATCATCGTGGGGGTGGTGTTGTGGATCCTTGGTTTCAGCAAGGAGCAGAGGGAGCACCCGGAGGAGTGATCAGGAACAGGACAACAGGAGCAATCGTTGTCAATTTGTTAAAAATAACGGGTGATTGCTTATTGTTTGTTTCTCTTTTCGCTTTTTTTTGCTACCTTTGTTTTCCGATATCAGTAAGGTTCAATTCAACATAACATTTTTGGCACTATGCACAGATACAAGCCGGTGCGATTGATCCTTGAAAACGGGATGGTTTTTCACGGACAATCGTTTGGAGCTGAAAAGGCCACATCGGGAGAAGTTGTTTTCAACACCGCAATGGTCGGTTACCCCGAAAGCCTCACAGACCCCTCCTACGAAGGACAGATTTTAACACTCACATACCCCATCATCGGAAATTACGGAGTTGCCGCCAAAAGCGCAACAGACGGAATTTCCGATTTTTTTGAATCCCACCGCATCCATGTCAGCGGTCTCATCGTGCAGGATTACTGCGAGGCACACTCACACTGGAACAGCGTGGAGAGCCTGGGCCAGTGGCTCCGGGCGGAAGGCATCCCCGGCATCAGTGGCATCGACACCCGCATGCTCACCAAGGTGCTGCGTGAGAAAGGCTCCATGCTGGGCAAGATTGTCTACGACCGCGACGATGAGGTGGAGTACTACGATCCGGAGCAGGAGAATCTGGTGGCGAAGGTGAGTTGCAGCGAGGTGATTGAATATGGAGCGGGTGAGAAGACGGTGGTACTGGTCGACTGCGGCGTGAAGCTCAACATCATCCGAGAGCTGCTCAAGCAGCAGGTACGGCTGGTCCGCGTGCCGTGGGATTACGACTTCAGCACCCTCCATTACGACGGACTCTTCATCTCCAACGGACCGGGCAACCCCGACCACTGCGGCCCCACGGTGGCACACATCCGTGAGGCGATGCAGCAGGAGAAACCCATCTTCGGCATCTGCATGGGCAACCAGCTGCTGGCGAAGGCGGCCGGCGCCGATACCTACAAACTGAAGTATGGACACCGTAGCCACAACCAACCGGTACGCAAGGTGGGCAGCAACCAATGCTTCATCACCTCGCAGAACCATGGCTACGCCGTGGATGAGTCGCTCTTGAACAACGAGTGGGAGCCCTACTTTGTGAACATGAACGACGGCACCAACGAAGGGATCCGCCACAAGAGCAAACCCTTTTTCTCGGTGCAGTTCCATCCTGAGGCGACAGGTGGACCCACCGACACCCGCTTTTTCTTCGAAGATTTTGTACAGATGCTTTAACAGGAGGAATAAGATGAACAACAGCATACAACCCAACGACAAAACAATCACAACCCCATACGAGACGGCCCCGGCCGGGCCCATGCAGGTCAAGAAAGCGCTGATCCTCGGCTCCGGAGCCCTCAAGATTGGTGAGGCGGGAGAGTTCGATTACTCAGGCTCGCAGGCCTTGAAAGCACTGCGCGAGGAGGGGGTGGAGACCATCCTCATCAACCCCAACATCGCCACGGTGCAGACCTCCGAAGGATCCGCCGACAAGATCTACTTCCTGCCCGTGACACCCCTCTTCGTTGAGAAAGTGATCGCCCGCGAGCGTCCCGACGGCATCCTGCTCGCCTTCGGTGGCCAGACAGCCCTCAACTGTGGCGTGGAGCTCTACAAGTCGGGTGTCTTCGAGAAATACAACGTCGCGGTGCTGGGCACACCGGTACAGGCCATCATGGACACCGAAGACCGCGACCTCTTCGTGAAAAAGCTCGACCAGATAGGGGTGAAAAGCATCAAGAGCTTCGCCGCCGCCACCATGGAGGAGGCGCTGACAGCTGCCCGCACGCTCAACTACCCCGTCATCGTGCGTGCCGCCTACGCCCTCGGGGGACTGGGCTCCGGCTTCTGCAACAACGAGGAGGAGCTGCGTGCCCTCGCCACCAAGGCATTCAACTACTCCGACCAGCTGCTCATCGAGAAGTCGCTCAAAGGATGGAAGGAGCTCGAGTATGAAGTGGTGCGCGACCGATACGACAACTGCATCACCGTCTGCAACATGGAGAACTTCGACCCGCTGGGCATCCATACCGGCGAGAGCATCGTGGTCGCCCCCTCGCAGACACTCACCAACAGCGAGTACCACAAGCTGCGGGAGCTCGCCATCCGCATCATCCGCCATATCGGCATCGTGGGCGAATGCAACGTACAGTACGCCTTCGACCCCGAGTCGGAGGACTACCGCGTGATAGAGGTGAACGCCCGCCTGAGCCGCTCGTCGGCACTCGCCTCCAAGGCTACAGGCTACCCGCTGGCGTTCGTGGCAGCCAAGCTGGGACTCGGCTACGGACTGTTCGACCTGAAGAACTCGGTCACCCGCTCCACCAGCGCCTTCTTCGAGCCGGCACTAGACTACATCGTGGTCAAGATCCCACGCTGGGACTTGGGCAAGTTCAGTGGCGTCTCCAAGGAGATTGGCTCCTCCATGAAATCAGTGGGCGAGATCATGGCCATCGGTCGCACCTTCGAGGAAGCCATTCAGAAAGGGCTTCGCATGATTGGTCTGGGCATGCACGGCTTCGTGGAAAACAAGGAGCTGAAGATCGACGACATCGACAAGGCGTTGCACGAACCCACCGACCAGCGCATCTTCGTCATCAGCAAAGCCTTCCGCAAGGGATACACCGTGGATGAGATCCATGCACTGACAAAGATCGACAAGTGGTTCCTGCGCAAGCTCCATCGCATTGTACAAACGGCGGAAACGCTGGAAGCATACCAGCCGGAAGCGATCGACTTCAGCGCGGCACAAAACAACGGGTTCGACGAGCTGCTGCAACTTGCCAAGCAACAGGGCTTCTCCGACTACCAGGTGGCACGTGCACTTTGGAAAGAGCAGGTCAGCGACGAGGCACCCCTCACAATCCGCAGCTACCGTAAAAAGCGCGGGCTGCTGCCCGTGGTCAAGCAGATTGATACCCTCGCGGCCGAGTACCCCGCACAGACCAACTACCTCTACCTCACCTACAACGGCACCGAGAACGATGTGCACTACCTTGGTGACCACCGCTCGGTGATTGTCCTGGGCTCCGGAGCCTACCGCATCGGCTCCTCGGTGGAGTTCGACTGGTGCTCGGTTAACGCCCTCAACACCGTGCGCAGCGAGGGCTACCGCTCGGTGATGATCAACTACAACCCCGAGACCGTCTCCACCGATTACGACATGTGCGACCGGCTCTACTTCGACGAGCTCTCCTATGAGCGGGTGATGGACATCATCGAGCTGGAGAACCCCCACGGGGTCATCGTCTCCGTGGGCGGGCAGATCCCCAACAACCTGGCGGTGAAGCTCGACAACGCCGGCGTGAGGCTGCTGGGAACCTCCGCCAGGAGCATCGACAACGCCGAAGACCGCCACAAGTTTTCCTCCATGCTCGACCGGCTGGGCATCGACCAGCCCCGCTGGCAGGAGCTCACCACGCTCGACCAGATACACCGCTTCGTGGATGAGGTGGGCTTCCCCCTGCTGGTACGCCCCTCCTACGTGCTCTCCGGGGCGGCGATGAACGTCTGCTCCAACAGGGATGAGCTGGAGCGCTTCCTGACGCTGGCCACCGAGGTGTCGGCCAAATATCCTGTAGTGGTCTCCGAATTCGTGGAGGAGGCCAAGGAGATCGAGATGGATGCCGTGGCGCAAAATGGAGAGCTGGTGGTCTACGCCATCTCCGAGCACGTGGAGTTCGCGGGTGTCCACTCCGGCGATGCCACCATCCTCTTCCCGGCGCAGAAGATCTATGTGCAGACCATCCGGCGCATCAAGCAGATCACACGTGAGATTGCGAGGGCACTCAACATCTCGGGACCCTTCAACATCCAGTTCCTGGCAAAGGAGAACGACATCAAGGTGATCGAGTGCAACCTGAGAGCGTCAAGATCGTTCCCGTTCGTATCGAAGATATTGAAAATAAACTTTATAGAGCTTGCTACGAAAGTGATGCTCGAGATCCCCGTAGAGCAACCCGAGAAGTCCGCCTTCGACCTCGACTACGTGGGAATCAAAGCCTCCCAGTTCTCCTTCACCCGCCTGCAGAAGGCAGACCCCGTGCTGGGAGTAGATATGGCCTCAACCGGAGAGGTGGGGGCTATCGGCACCCATTTCGACGATGCACTGCTCACCGCCATGCTGGCTGTCGGCTACCGCATACCCAAAAAGAACATCATGGTCTCCTCCGGTGGAAGCCGTTCGAAGGTGGACCTGCTGGATGCCTGCCGCCTCCTGCAGCAGAAGGGATACAACCTCTTCGCCACGGGCGGCACACAGCGGTTCCTTGCTGAGAATGGCGTGGAGAGCACCTATGTGGCCTGGCCCGACGATGAGGAAGCAGCGCTGAAGGTGAACGACATGATCGCGGAGAAGCGGTTCGACCTGGTGATCAACATCCCGAAGAACCTTACCGAGCGGGAGCTGACAAACGGCTACCGCATCCGCCGCGGCGCCATCGACTACAACATCCCGCTCATCACCAACGCTCGACTGGCCAGCGCCTTCATCAAGGCCTTCTGCCGCATCACGGTGGATGAGATCGGCATCAGCCACTGGGGGGAGTATAGCTAGTTAGCTGTAAGCTTTTAGCTTTTAGCTGTAAGCTGTTGGCTGTAAGCTGTTAGTTGAACAAGGGAAAGAAGATAGAAAAAAATTATAAAGCAAAGAAACAGTTTAAGAATGGACCAATCAATCAAGAAAGTTGTATTACTGGGCTCGGGAGCCCTGAAGATCGGACAGGCGGGTGAGTTTGACTACTCCGGTTCGCAGGCATTGAAGGCAATGCGCGAGGAGGGCATCGAAACCATCCTGATCAATCCCAATATCGCTACCATACAGACCTCGGAGGGGGTGGCCGACAAGGTCTACTTCCTGCCCATCACCCCCTACTTTGTGGAGAAGGTGATCGAGAAGGAGCAGCCCGACGGCATCCTGCTCGCCTTTGGCGGCCAGACAGCCCTCAACTGCGGTACCGAGCTCTACCAGAGCGGCGTGCTCGCCAAGCATGGGGTGAAGGTGCTGGGCACCACCGTTGAGGCGATCATGATCACCGAAGACCGCGACCTGTTCGTGAAGAAGCTGGACGAGATTGAAGTCAAGACACCCCTGTCGCACGCTGTGGAGAGCCTGGAGGATGCACTCCGTGCGGCGCATGAGATAGGATTCCCCATCATGGTACGCTCCGCCTACGCCCTTGGCGGTCAGGGATCGGGCATCTGCAACAACGAAGAGGAGTTCTTCGAGCTCTGCAAGAGCGCCCTCTCCTTCTCCAACCAGATCCTGGTGGAGGAGAGCCTGAAAGGGTGGAAGGAGATCGAGTTCGAGGTGATCCGCGACAAGAACGACCACTGTTTCACGGTAGTACCTATGGAGAACTTCGACCCGCTGGGCATCCACACCGGTGAGAGCATCGTGGTGGCACCCATCATCACACTGGCAAAGGAGCAGATCGCACTGCTGGAAGATATCGCACGCCGCACCGTCCGCCACATCGGCATCGTGGGTGAGTGCAACATCCAGTACGCCTTCAATGCCGAGACCAACGACTACCGCATTATCGAAATCAATGCCCGCCTGAGCCGCTCCTCGGCGCTCGCCTCCAAGGCGTCGGGCTACCCGCTGGCCTTCGTGGCCACAAAGCTGGCACTAGGCTATTCCCTCGACCAGATCGGCGAAATGGGAACCCCCAACTCGGCCTATGTGGCACCCTCCGTCGACTACATGATCGTGAAGATCCCGCGGTGGGACCTCAACAAGTTCTACGGCGTGAGCCACGAGATCGGCTCCTCCATGAAGTCGGTGGGTGAGATCATGTCCATTGGTCAGTCGTTCGAGGAGATCATCCAGAAAGGGCTCCGGATGATAGGGCAGGGGATGCACGGCTTCGTGGGCAACCGCGAGATGACCTTCGACAACGTGGAAGAGTCGCTCTCCAAGCCTACCGACCTGCGCATCTTCGCCATCGCCGACGCCTTCGAAAAAGGATATACCGTGGCCCAGATCGAAGATCTGACCAAGATCGACCGCTGGTTCCTGGAGAAGCTGGAGAACATACACAACTACTCGAAGGTGCTCTCCACCTACCAGAAGATCGAGGCGCTGCCGGCAGAGGTGCTGCAAAAAGCCAAGCGGCTCGGCTTCTCCGACTTCCAGATCGCACGCTTCGTGGAAGATCCCGAAAGCAACCTGGAGGAGGATCTGATTCGTGTGCGCAGCCGACGCAAGCAGCAGGCAGTGCTGCCGGTGGTGCGCCGCATCAACACCGTGGCCTCCGACCACCCCGACAAGACCAACTACCTCTACTTCACCTACGGCTCCGACAAGGCATACACCCCCCACCGCGAGGAGGGAGAGACGGTGATCGTGCTGGGCTCCGGTGCCTACCGCATCGGCTCCTCGGTGGAGTTCGACTGGTGCTCCGTGAATGCCGTGCAGACCGCAAGCGAGCTCGGCTACCAGTCGGTGATGATCAACTACAACCCGGAGACGGTCTCCACCGACTACGACATGTGCGACCGCCTCTACTTCGATGAGCTTACCTTCGAACGTGTGCTCGACGTCATCGACATCGAAACACCCAAGGGCGTCATCGTCTCCGTGGGGGGACAGATCCCCAACAACCTGGCCATGAAGCTGCACCGTCAGGAGATCCCCATCCTGGGCACCTCGCCCCTCTCCATCGACCGGGCTGAAAACCGCCACAAGTTCTCAGCCATGCTCGACGAGCTGGGCATCGACCAGCCCCGCTGGAAGGAGCTCACCAGCTTCGACGAGATCGACAGCTTCGTCGAGGAAGTAGGCTTCCCCGTACTCATCCGCCCCTCCTACGTGCTGTCGGGTGCCGCCATGAACGTCTGCTACGACAGGGATCAGATGCACACCTTCCTGCAGCTGGCCGCCAACGTATCGAAAGAGTTTCCTGTAGTGGTCTCCTCCTTCATGCAGAACGCCAAGGAGATCGAGTTCGATGCCGTGGCCCGCGAGGGGGAGGTGGTGGAGTATGCCATCTCCGAGCATGTAGAGTTTGCCGGTGTCCACTCGGGCGACGCCACACTTGTCTTCCCCGCACAGAAGCTCTACTTCGAGACGATGCGCCGCGTGAAGAAGATCTCCAAGCAGATCGCAAGGGCACTCAACATCTCCGGACCGTTCAACATCCAGTATCTTGCCAAGAACAACGAGATCAAGGTGATCGAATGCAACCTGCGTGCATCGCGCTCGTTCCCCTTTGTCTCGAAGGTGCTGAAACAGAATTTCATTGACACTGCCACCCGCATCATGCTCGATGCCCCCTTCCGCAAACCCGACAGCTCGGTGTTCGACCTAGACTACATCGGCGTGAAGGCGTCGCAGTTCTCCTTCTCCCGCCTCCAGAACACCGACCCGGTGCTGGGTGTGGACATGTCCTCCACCGGCGAGGTAGGATGCATCGGCGAGGATTTCCACGATGCCATCCTCAAGTCGATGCTCTCCGTCGGCTACCGCTTCCCGCAAAAGGAGAAGGGTATCCTCATCTCCTCCGGCGAGGTGAAGTCGAAGGTGGACCTGCTGGAGGCCTGCAAGCTGCTGGGCGAACAGGGTTACAAGCTCTACGCCAGCCATGGCACGCAGAAGTTCCTCGAGGAGAACGGCATCCCCGCCACCGATGTCAACTGGCCCGATGAAGATGGTGAGAACAACATCCGCCAGATGATTGCCGACAAACGGTTCGACCTGATCATCAACATCCCGAAGGATGTGACGCGACGGGAGCTGACAAACGGATACATCATCCGCCGCGGTGCGGTGGACTACAACATCCCGCTGATCACCAACTCGCGACTCGCCAGTGCCTTCATCACCGCCATCTGCAAGATGGGTGAGGAGGATATCGAGATCAAAAGCTGGAACGAGTATTGAGACCAGCATAAAAATAAGAAGTCCGGGCGTAAGACCCGGACTTCTTCATTATAAGGGGTATAAGTTCTTTTTATGGAGTGTCAGTTCGTTTAAGGGGGTTGTACGATCAACTCTTCTGCTGGTACTTGAACCGCTTGATGCTCCGCTTGGGTGTTTTCTCAAACTCCTCATCACGCAGGCGGAACGAAGCAATTTTGCTGTAGTTGGGCAGCTTGGCATTGATCTCACCGATCAGCTTCCCGAAAAGATGCTCCATCTGGTTGCCGTCGATGCCATGCTCCTTCATCACATCCATGTCGGGCACGATCAGCGCCACAATCTTCCTGTTCTCCTCGATGGCCAGCGACTCGCTCACGTAGGGCAGGGCGTTGATCTTCTCCTCAATCTCCTCGGGGTAGATGTTCTGTCCCGAGGGGCCCAGGATCATGTTCTTGTCCCTGCCGCGGATGTAGACATAGCCATCGCTGTCCAGTATCCCCAGGTCGCCGGTCTTCAGCCAGCCATCGTCGGTGAAGGAGTGCTTCGTGGCCTCCTCGTTCTTGTAGTATCCCTGCATCACGTTGACACCTTTCACCTGTATCTCGCCCACCGTCTGATGCGGATCATCAGAGTCGATGCGCACCTGCATCCGGTCCACCACCTTGCCGCAGGAGTGCTCCTTGAACGCTGTCCAGTAGGAGTAAGAGATCAGCGGCCCGCATTCGGTCATGCCGTAACCCACCGTGTAGGGGAAGCGCACCTTGCGGAGGAACTTCTCCACGTCGGGGTTGATGGCGGCACCGCCAATCACCACCTCGTTCAGGTTGCCGCCGAACGCTTCGATCATCGATTTTCTCACCTTGGTGTAGACCAGCTGGTTGAGCAGTGGTACCTGTGACATCACCTTCGCGGCACCCTTCTGCAGCTTGGGCAGCACGCTTTTGTTCACGATCTTCTCGATGATGAGCGGCACGGCCAGCACCAGCTTGGGCTTCACCCTGGCAAAGGCGTCGAGAAGTACCCTGGGTGAAGGAGTCTTGCCCAGGAAGTGGATATGACAACCCATGGAGATGGAGTTGAGGATCTCGAAGGCCAGTCCGTAAGTGTGTGCCATGGGCAGCATGCAGACGATGTTGTCGCCGGCGTGTATAAACTCCAGGCAATCGTTCGCGAACTTGGTGTTCGACCAGAGGCTGCGGTAGGGTATCATCACCCCCTTGGGGCTGCTGGTGGTACCCGACGTGTAGTTTATCACCGCCAGCTCCTCAGGCTTGTCTGTACGGAAGGAGATGTCGTTCACGAAGAACCCCCTGGCATACTTGTCCTCAAAAAACTTCTCCGCATTTGCCGCGAAGGCTTGGAGCGTCTCGGAGGTGGTGGTGAGCAGTGCAAAGTTGTCGAGCGAGAAGACCGTCTCCACCTTGGGAAGCTTTTTGTGCTCCAGCTCCTTCCAGATGCTCTCATCCGAAAAGAAGAGCTTCGAATCGGAATGATCCACGATGAACTGCACGCTATCCTTGTCGAACTCATGCAGGATGCTCACGGCCACCGCCCCGTAGGAGAGGGTGGCGAAGAAGGCAATCGCCCAGTTGGCAGAGTTCTTCCCGCAGAGGGAGATCTTGTCTCCCCTCTCCACGCCGGCCTCCTTGAAAAAGTCGTGCAGGCGGTCGATCTCCCGGGCAAAATCTTTGTATTTGTAGGTCTTGCCCTGGAAATCGGTCATTGCAGGCAGCTCCCAGTGGGTGCGAATGCTCTGATCAATAAGGTTTAAAAAGCTGTTTTGGTTCATATTTCATTCCTTTAAATTAGTCCAAGTTACATCGAGCCAAAATGAGAGTGTCCACCACTGTGAGCAGGCACATTCTCATCTGCCTCTCACAAAAATAGGGGAAATATCTGTCATAACATTGCGGAATGAGTTTTTTGTGGAGAAATTCATATTCGGGGCGACTGCTCATTTGTCGCATAATATTTCGCAGTTTGTTTTTTTTTGGTAAATTTACGGCGTGGATTCAAAACGCCACCCATATTGCACAATTAACCCTTAAAGTATTTACATATTATCTGCAAACATTATGTCATCAAAAATCTCAAGAAGAAAGTTTCTGGAAGCAGGTGCATTTGCCGCTGCCGGATTGACCATCGTACCCTCCACGGTGCTGGGTAAGAACCTGGGACACACGGCCCCCAGCGATAAGCTGAACATTGCCGGTGTCGGTGTGGGCGGCATGGGCTTTAGCAACCTGAAAAACCTGGAGAGCCAGAACATCGTGGGACTCTGCGACGTGGACTGGAAGTACAGCAAACGTGTGTTCGACTACTTTCCCAATGCGAAGAAGTTTTACGACTACCGCAAGATGTATGAGGAGCTGGGCAAGTCGATCGATGCTGTTGTCGTGGCCACCGCCGACCATACCCATGCCATAGTAGCAGCCGATGCCATGACAATGGGCAAGCATGTGTTCGTGCAGAAGCCGTTGACACACAGCGTTTATGAATCACGTCTGCTCACAAAGCTGGCCAAGAAGCACAAGATAGCCACCAGCATGGGCAACCAGGGTTCCTCCGGTGCCGGCGTACGTCAGGTGATTGAGTGGATTCAGGATGGACAGATTGGCGAGGTGACAAAAGTAGAGGCTTTCACCGACCGTCCCATCTGGCCACAGGGATTGATGACACCCAAGGAAGCACACAAGGTGCCCCGCACGCTCGACTGGGATCTCTTCATCGGACCCGCCAACAAGCGACCCTTCAACGAGATTTATCACCCCTGGAACTGGCGCGGATGGTGGGACTTCGGTACCGGCGCCCTGGGCGACATGGCCTGCCACATCCTCCACCCCGTGTTCAAGGGTCTCAACCTGGGCTACCCCACCAAGGTACAGGGATCGTCCACCATGCTGCTGACCGACTGCGCCCCCAACGCGCAGATGGTGAAGTATCTCTTCCCCCAGCGCGACAACCTGCCGAAGGTGGCCATGCCCGAGGTGGAAGTCATCTGGTACGATGGCGGACTGCAGCCCATGCGTCCCGAAGGTGTTCCTGCCGGCAAGAACCTCAACGATGCAGGTGGTGGCGTCATCTTCCACGGCTCGAAAGACACCCTCATCTGCGGATGCTACGGTAAGGACCCCTGGCTGGTCTCCGGTCGCAAGCCCAACTCACCCAAGACGCAGCGTGAGGTGACCCTCTCGCACGAGATGGACTGGGTACGTGCCTGCAAGGAGAGTCCCGAGAACCGTGTGGAGACAGCCTCTCCCTTCTCGGAAGCAGGGCCCTTCAATGAGATGGTGGTGATGGGTGTGCTGGCCGTACGGTTGCAGTCGCTCAACCAGGAGTTGCATTGGGATGGTGCGAACATGCAGTTCACCAATATCCCGCAAGATGCTACCATCCAGACCATCATCGAAGATGGCTTCAAGATCACCGACGGTCACCCCACCTTCAACAAGACCATGACCGATCCGGTAAATGCGGTGGCGTATGCCAACGAGATGATCAAGCACAGCTACAAGAATGGCTGGCAGCTGCCGGCGATGCCCAAATAAACAATTTCGTTTCAAGTTTAGTCATATAAAAAAGAGTGTTTTTATGAAAAAAGTATTTTATCTGTTTGGTTTATTCATTTTATCAGGAATGATTTTTATGTCATGTACCAACGCAAACAAGAAGACAAGTGAGTCGGAGGCAGCAACCGAAGTTGCACCTGCCGAAGAGGAGTGGATCTCCCTGTTCAATGGTGAGGATTTTACCGGCTGGAGAGGTTACAACCGCACCGACATGCCGGCAGCCTGGACCATCGAGGATGGCGCCATCAAGATCAATGGCTCGGGCATGGGTGAAGCAGGTGCAGCCGATGGTGGCGACATCATCTTCGACCGTAAGTTCAAGAATTTCGAGCTCACCTTCGAGTGGAAGGTATCGGAAGGAGGCAACAGCGGACTGTTCTATCTCGCACAGGAGGTAGAGGGCAAGCCCATCTATGAATCCTCCCCCGAGTACCAGGTACTCGACAACGAGCGTCACCCCGATGCCCGCCTGGGCAAGGATGGCAACCGTCAGTCCGCCTCCCTCTACGACCTTGTTCCTGCCGTTCCGCAGAATGCAAAGCCTGCCGGCGAATGGAACACCGGAGGAGTGCTTGTCTACAAGGGCACGGTGGTACACTCGCAGAACGGTGAGAACGTGGTGGAATATCACCTCTGGACCGACGACTGGAAAGAGATGGTAGGCAACAGCAAGTTCAAGGATTGGCCCAACTTCCTCAACGCCGGTGGCGAGAACCAGGAAGGTTTCATCGGCCTGCAGGACCATGGCGATGATGTATGGTTCCGGAACATCAAACTAAAAGTCCTCGATTAACACATAACACACCGCGAATCATTCAGCATCCGTGCCGGATGATTCGCTTCAAAAAGTCAATATAATGAAGAAAATCAAATTTTTAACCCTCGCACTGATGAGTGGATTGTTCCTGTTCTCCTCCTGCACGCAAGGAGCGAAAAAAGAGGAAGCAGCAGCGCCCAAGAAGGATATCTACCTGCAGCTATACTCCCTGCGCGACGACATCAAGGCCGACTATGCAGGCACCATCGCCAAGGCCGCCGAGATGGGCTACACCGGCGTGGAAGCAGCGGGATACAACGACGGTTTGTTTTACGACCTGACCCCGGCTGAATTCAAGAAATCGATCGAGGATGCCGGCATGGAAGTGCTCTCCTCGCACGCAGGCAGACCCCTTGCCGAACCGGCTACCGACACCAACTGGGAGGAAACCTGGGCATGGTGGGACACCGCCATCCAGGCACACAAGGATGCCGGAATGAAATATCTGGTGGTAGCCTGGATCCCGACCCCCAAGACACTGGCCGACCTGCAGGCCTACTGCGACTACTTCAACCAGATCGGTGAGAAGTGCAACGCTGCCGGAATTCGTTTCGGCTACCACAACCACAACTTCGAATTCACCGAAGTGGAGGGAGAGATGATGTACGACTATATGCTCAACAACACCGATCCCGCGAAGGTCTTCTTCCAGATGGACGTCTACTGGGTAGGTGAGGGTGGCAAGAACCCTGTCGACTATTTCAACAACTACCCTGGTCGTTTCGAGGTGCTCCACATCAAGGATGAGCTGGAGCTGGGCAAGAGCGGCAAGGTAGATTTTGAAGGCATCTTCAACAACGTAGAGCAGTCCGGAGCCAAGTACATGGTAGTAGAGGTAGAGCGTTACACCGGCACCCCGCTTGAAGGTGTTCAGGAGAGCTACGACTATCTCAACAACGCAGCATTTGTAAAAGATACTTACGTCAATTAAGCTATCCCTACAAAACCAATTGCGCCGAAACAGGTAACCCGGAACGAAAAGTTCCGGGTTTTTTTGTTGATGTCACAGCAGTTCCCAAAGAATCTGTTATATTTGCCCTGAGAGAACAGAACGTTTTGTGTAACCCCTGATATCCCGAACCAGATGTCCATCCCTGCCATCCTGCTCATCCTGCTCTCCGCCGTGGCGCTGCTGCTCTTCATGGTGCTGAGGCTCAAGATCTCCGCCTTCATCTCATTGCTGGTGACCGCCATCTACGTGGGCATCGCGGCGGGCATGCCCCTCAGGGAGGTGCTCAAAGCCATTGAAGAGGGGATGGCCGGCACCCTGGGTTTCGTAGCCACAGTCGTGGGGCTGGGAGCCATCTTCGGACAGATCCTCGAAAGTTCGGGGGGAGCCCAATCGCTGGCCCACCACCTCATCCGCAGCTTCGGCATCAGGCGGGCCCCCTGGGCCATGACCCTCACCGGGTTCCTGGTGGCCATCCCGGTCTTCTTCGATGTGGGCTTCATCATCCTGGTGCCGATCGTCTATGCCCTGTCGCGCGACAGCAAACGATCGCTCCTCTACTACGCCATCCCTCTGCTGGCAGGGCTGGCGGTCACCCACAGCTTCATACCCCCCACACCGGGGCCCGTGGCGGTAGCCGACATCCTCAACGCCCAGCTGGGGTGGGT